>CAWBKK010000010.1:0-627277 GCA_963789355.1 uncultured Gaiellaceae bacterium | reverse complement strand
TTCTCCCACAGGCGGCTCTGCGACTCGTGCAGCGCCGAGGAGACGCCGTGGCAGAGGGGCGTGCGCTCGAGCGTGGGCGAGACGCCGTGCTCGTAGAGCCCGTGCCCGCACTCGTGCATCGCCGTGAAGATCGACGTGATGTCGTCGTCGGAGTAGCGCGTCGTCAGGCGGATGTCCTGCGTGCCCGAGCTGGCCGCGAACGGGTGCACCGTCAGGTCGAGCCGCGCGAACGACTCGTCGAAGCCGAAGCGCCTGATGATGTCGAGCGAGTACGCGTGCTGCGCCTCGACCGGCCACGGACCCGACATGAAGGCGTCGTCGCCGTCGACCGAGCCGATCTCGGCGATCAGGGGCACGAGCTCGGCCTTGAGGTCGTCGAAGACGGCTCGGACCTCCGCCGTCTTCATCCCGGGCTCGAAATCGTCGAGGAGCACGTCGTACGGCTCGTCGTAGCCGTCGAAGCACTCGATGTAGCGGCGCTTGAGCTCGACGGCACGCTCGAGGTGGGGGAGGAAGAGCTCGAAGTCGTTCTCCTCGCGCGCCTTCGCCCAGACGTCATGGGCATCCGCGGCTGCGCCCGTCATCTCGGCGGCGAGCTCGGCGGGGACGCGGCGCAGCTTCTCGTAGTCGCGGCGCGTGGTCCGGAGCAGCGAGGCGTCGTCGGAGTCGTAGTCGAGCTGCTGCTCGTGCTCGGCGAGGTCGTCCAGAAGCTTGCCGATGTCGTCCGCGACGAACTTCTCGTGCGCGATCCGGTCGAGCGTCGTCAGCTGCTGCCCGCGGACGGCGCCGCCGCCCGGCGGCATCATCACGGTCTGGTCCCAGAAGAGCACTTCCAGGGCGCGGCGGAGATCGTGGATCTCGGCCAGGCGGGTTTTCAGCTCGGCAAAGCGCTCGTTCATCGGTCGTGTCTCCTCGGCTCGCGGTCGCCTGACTCTAGACGATTCGCGATCCGGCATCGGTTCGCGTTTGCCCGAGCCCGCGGCTGGGGATTGTCCCGCCTGAAGCACGTACCCAAATCTGGAGGTTCGATGGGAATCATCGCGTTCATCATTCTTGGCGCCATCGCTGGGGCGATCGCCAAGGCGCTGCTGCCGGGGGACGACCCGGGCGGGTTCATCATCACGACGATCGTCGGAATCGTCGGCGCGATCCTGGGCGGCTTTCTCGCCGCTGCGCTCTTCAACGCCGACCCGATGGACGAGTTCTGGGACCTGAGCAGCTGGTTGACCGCGATCGTCGGAGCGATCCTGCTGCTCGTGATCTACCGGGCGGTCGCCGGCCGCGGCGGCTCCAGGGCCACGGTCTGACCTAGCTCCGCGACTCGAAGGCGAGGGGCTCACGGCCGCGCGGGAAGATGCGTACGGCCGTGAGCCCCCAGCCGTCCTCGCGCCAGATGTAGGTGAGGATCCGCAACGCCCGCTCCTCGATCTCGTAGACGTGGAGCCCGCGAGCCTCGCCGCGGCGGTTCGGCCGGGGCTGGCCGAACCCGGGTGCGATCGAGACGACGACCGCGTGCTCGCCGCCCGGGGTCGAGAGCTCGAACTCGCGCCGTTCGGCGACGGTGCTCTGGTGGATGTGGCCGGCGAGGATCAGATCGGCGCCCGCCTCGACGAGCCCGGCGAGCACGCGATTGCGCTTCGCCACGGGCTTCTTCCGCGACCGCCACGGCGGCCCGAGCAGGTGGTGGTGGAAGGTGACGATCCGGAAGGCGCGCTCGGGGATGCCCGCGAAGGTGTCGGCCGCCTTGCGGACCTGGTCGTCGCGGACCCTGCCGGACTGGTGCCGCCACGGCCGAACCGAGTTCAGCCCCGCGACGACGAGCGTGTCCGAGCGGTACGTCTGCTCGGTCGTCTCCCAGAGCCGCTCGAACTCGTGCCACGGCTGCGTGAACCGCTTCGGAAAGGTGTAGGGGATGTCGTGGTTGCCGGGGATCGTCACGAGCGGGAGCTCGAGCCCGCGCAGGAAGTCCGCGGCGCGCTCGTGCTGGGTACGCAGGCCGCGGTGCGTGAGATCGCCGCTCGCGATCACGAGCTCCGGGCGCGCCTGCTCGACGAGGTGGCCGAGCGCCTCGAGCGACTCCGGCTTGTCGTTTCGGCCGAAGTGGAGGTCTGAAACGTGCAGGACACGGGTAGCCACAGTCGAAGGAGGCTATACAGTTCGACCATGGCCGACAGCGGTTCAGACACCGATTCCGGGACAGAGTCCCCCGAGATCTTCGACGATCTCTACCTCGGTCTGAGGGCCGGCGGCGCGCTGCGCAAGCAGCGTCGCGGCGAGCCGCTGACCACCGAGGAGCAGGAGGCGCTCGGGCGCTGGAAACGGCTCTCGATGGCACGCAGGACGATCGCCGTCGGCGCGTTCGCCGTCGGCACGTTCGGCCTCGGCTTCACCCTCGGCGGCTTGATTTTTGGGAGATGGCGAAAGGCCTGACGAGCTGACGGCCTCCGGCCCGTTGCGAGGGCGGCGGTCGTCAGCCGGTTTCGGCGTCCTTGGCCGAGAAGATCACCGCCGGGACGTCCTCCTCGGCCGGGTCCTTGTCCCGCACGATCACGTCGATCAGCGTCGCGATCACCGCCGCGAGCGGGATCGCGAGGATCACTGCGAAGCCGCCGAAGAGCAGGCCGCACGCCGTGACCGCGACGAGGACGACGAGCGGTGTCAGCCCGACCGCGTCGCCGAGCACGCGGGGGATGACGAGATAGTCCTCCAGCAGACGGACGACGAGGACCGCGAGCCCGGCGGCGAGCGCTGTCTGCCAGGAGACGGTCAGCCCGACGCCGACAGCAAGCGCGCCGGCCGCGAGTGGCCCGACCACCGGCACGATCTCGACGACGCCCGCGAAGGCGCCGATCAGGATCCAGTACGGCAGACCGATCGCCCAGAACGCCAGCGACAGGACCACGCCGACGAGCACGATCAGGACCGCCTGCCCGCGCACGTAGGCGCCGAGCTTGGCGTCGATCAGGTTCCACGTGTCGCGGACCTTCTTCCGCCTCGGCCTCGGTAAGAGCGAGCAGAGGAGGTTCTCGGCCCGGTCGCGCTCGAAGATCCAGTAGGCGGCGCTGGCGAGCACGAAGAAGATCCCGAGTCCGACCTCGAAGACGGTCAGCGTCACCTCGACCGCCGGGTCGACGAGGCTCTCGCCGGAGGGAAGATCGTCGAGGCGCTGCTGCACGCCTACGAGGATGTCGTGCCTGATCCCGGTCGACTGCTGCGCCTCCTGGCCGAGCTCGGAGCGCGTCTGCGGCAGATCGCCGACGGCAGCATCGATCTGGTCGATCGCCCGCGGCACGACGGCCCAGAGGAAGCCGGCGATCATCCCGATCAGGACGAGATAGTGCACCGCGATCCCGGCGCCGCGGGGCACGCCGCGCTTCGCCAGCTTCTCGATCGTCGGCCTCATCGCCGCAGCGAGGATGAAGGCGAAGAAGAGCAGAGCCGCAAGGAGCTTCAGCTTCCAGAGCGCAAGCGCGAGCAGGACGATGCTCCCGACCACGAGGGTCGCGACCGCAGCCCTCTTGGCGGTTTCCTTCACTCCCGGGGGTCTTCCCCGCCTGGTCGTTCCGGTAACTCCACGCGTCGCAGCCGCCAGAGGCGGCGGCCGACGATGCCCATGAACGTGAACGGCACCCCGTAGAACGCCTCGACGAAGAAGGCCTGCAGCCAGAGCGGCGTCTCGTCCCCGTTGCCCGAGGTCGACGCCACGAACAGGGGCGGGCAGGCGACGACGATCAGCAGCCCCCAGAAGGAGCCGGCCGCGATCCCGTAGAGCACGTGGACGCCGAGCCACGCGAGGAAGAACGGCAGCGAGCCGCCGCGGTCGTCGCCGGCGACGAAGAGGGCGGCGGCCGCCGCCGCGAACGCTGCCGCGACGGCGATGTCGGTGGCACGGGCTCGGGAGCGGGGAGACACGGGAGGACGCTACTCGACCGCTCCTGGACGAACATACGTTCGCGCGCTAGAATGGTCGCCGAATGGCCACCGACGAGCTGATCGTCCACGGGGCCCGCGAGCACAACCTCAAGGACATCGACGTCCGGCTGCCGCGGAACGCCCTCGTCTGCATCACCGGGCTCTCAGGCTCCGGCAAGTCGAGCCTTGCCTTCGACACCATCTACGCCGAGGGCCAGCGCCGCTACGTCGAGAGCCTCTCCGCCTACGCGCGCCAGTTCCTGCAGATGATGGAGAAGCCCGACGTCGACTCGATCGACGGGCTCTCGCCGGCGATCTCGATCGACCAGAAGACGACCTCGCGCAACCCGCGCTCGACGGTCGGCACGGTCACCGAGATCTACGACTACCTGCGCCTGCTCTACGCGCGCGTCGGCCGGCCGCACTGCCCCGTCTGCGGCCGCCCGATCGCCGGCCAGAGCCTCGACCAGATCGTCGAGCAGATCCTGGCGCTCCCGGAGGGGACGCGCTTCACGGTCAACGCGCCGGTCGTCCGCGACCGCAAGGGCGAGTTCCGCGACGTGCTCGAGGAGCTCCGCGCCGACGGCTTCACCCGGGTCAAGGTCGACGGCGAGACGCGGCTGCTCGAGGAGGAGATCGTCCTCGACAAGAAGTTCAAGCACGAGATCGAGGTCGTCGTCGACCGGCTCGTGCTCAAGCCCGACCTGCGCCAGCGGCTGACGCAGTCGGTCGAGACAGCCGCTGCGCTCGCCGACGGGCTCGTGGCCGTGGACATCGTCGACGGAGAGCCGATGCTGTTCAGCGAGAAGTTCGCGTGCCCCGAGCACGGCGTCTCGCTGCCCGAGCTGCAGCCGCGGATCTTCTCCTTCAACTCGCCGCACGGCGCCTGCCCGCGCTGCACCGGGCTCGGGTCGCAGCTCGAGATCGACCCCGACCTGATCGTCCCCGACACGAGCGTCACGATCGGCGACGGCGCGCTCGTTCCCTGGTCGGTCGGCAACGGCGGCTTCTACGACTCGATCGTGCAGGCGATCTGCGACCGCTACGAGATCGACCCCGACACGTCCTGGCGCGATCTGACCACGGAGCAGCAGGATCTCTTCCTCCACGGCACAAAGGGCGACAAGCTCTACGTCCAGTACCGCAACCGGATGGGCCGGCGGCGCTCGTACACGATGGCGTTCGAGGGGATCGTCGCCTCGCTCCAGCGCCGCTACAAGGAGACCGACTCGGCTCAGCAGCGCGAGCGGATCGAGGAGTACATGAGCTTCCGGCCCTGCGGCACCTGCAACGGGGCGCGGCTCAAGCCGGAGGTGCTGGCGGTCACCGTCGGCTCGAAGTCGATCCACGAGTTCACGCGGATGTCGGTGACGCGCTCGCTGGCGTTCCTGGACGAGCTCGGGCTGACGCCGACCGAGGAGCTGATCGGCCACCGGATCGTGAAAGAGATCCGCGAGCGCCTGACCTTCCTCGACAACGTCGGCGTCGGCTACCTCCAGCTCGACCGCGCCGCAAAGACGCTGTCGGGCGGCGAAGCGCAGCGGCTGCGACTGGCGACGCAGATCGGCTCGCAGCTCGTCGGCGTGCTCTACATCCTCGACGAGCCGTCGATCGGCCTGCACCAGCGCGACAACGACAAGCTGATCGGGACGCTGCAGCGGCTGAAAGCGCTCGGCAACACCGTCCTCGTCGTCGAGCACGACGAGCAGATGATGCGTACCGCCGACCACCTCGTCGACATGGGCCCAGGCGCGGGCGAGCACGGCGGCTACGTCGTCGCCGAGGGAACGGCCAAGGACGTGATGCGGAACAAGGCGTCGGTCACGGGCCAGTTCCTCTCCGGCGGGCGGACGATCGCGATCCCGCCGCGGCGCGAGGACGACAACGGGCACTTCACCGTCCGCGGCGCGGCGATGCACAACCTGAAGGGGATCGACGTCGAGTTCCCGGTCGGCAAGTTCGTGACGGTGACGGGCGTGTCCGGCTCGGGCAAGTCGACGCTCGTGAACGAGATCGTCTACAAGGCGCTCGCGAACCGGCTCAACCGGATGCGCGTCAAGCCGGGAGACCACGACACGGTCGAGGGGATCGACGTCTTCGACAAGGTGATCGACATCGACCAGAAGCCGATCGGCCGGACACCGCGCTCGAACCCGGCGACCTACATCGACCTCTTCACGCACATCCGCGAGCTCTACTCGCTCACGCCCGAGGCGAAGGTGCGCGGCTACAAGCCGGGCCGTTTCTCCTTCAACGTCCGCGGCGGCCGCTGCGAGACCTGCAAGGGCGACGGCACGATCAAGATCGAGATGCACTTCCTGCCGGACGTCTACGTCCAGTGCGAGACCTGCCACGGGCACCGGTACAACAAGGAGACGCTGGAGGTGCGCTTCAAGGGCAAGTCGATCGCCGACGTGCTCGAGATGTCGGTCGAGGAGGCGCTGACGTTCTTCGCCAAGATCCCGAAGCTGCGCCGTCGGCTGCAGACGCTGCACGACGTCGGCCTCGACTACATCAAGCTCGGCCAGCCGGCGACGACGCTCTCCGGCGGCGAGGCGCAGCGGGTGAAGCTCGCCGCCGAGCTCTGCAAGGTCGCGACCGGCCGGACGCTGTACATCCTCGACGAGCCGACGACCGGGCTCCACTTCGCGGACATCGAGAAGCTGCTCGAGGTGCTGCAGCGGCTCGTCGACGCAGGCAACACCGTGCTCGTGATCGAGCACAACCTCGACGTGATCAAGCAGGCCGACTGGGTCGTCGACCTCGGGCCCGAGGGCGGCGAGGCGGGCGGCGAGCTGATCGCGGCCGGCACGCCCGAGCAGGTGGCCGAGACGGAGGGCTCGTTCACGGGGCAGTTCCTCCGCCAGGTGCTCGCGCGGCGCGGCGAGCCCGTCGCCGCCTGAGATGCAGAAGATCGCACCGGGCCTCCACCGCTGGACGTCGTGGCACGACCACTGGGAGGAGCAGGTCGGCTCGGTCGCGGTGGACACCGCGGACGGCCTCGTCGTGATCGATCCGCTCGAGCCGCCGGCAGAGCTCGGCGCGCCGGCGCACGTGCTCGTGACCGTCTACTGGCACGCCCGCGCGACGCCGGATCTGAAGGCTCGCGTCTGGGCCCCTTCGCGCTCGGTGCGGCCGCTCGCCAACCGCGGCGTCGAGGCCGAGGACGCGGCAGGCGGCCTCCCGGGCGGGATCCGCTCGTTCCAGACCGCCCGCGCCGCAGAGGCCGTCTACTGGCTGCCGGAGCAGCGGGCGGTCGTGGTCGGCGATGTCCTGCTCGGCGCCGGCGCGAAGCCTCGCGCCACCGACGAGCCGCTCCGCCTCTGTCCCGAGCGCTGGCTGGGCAAGTCCACGCACGACGACCTCCGGGCGTCGTTGCGGCCGCTGCTCGAGCTGCCCGTCGAGCACGTGCTCGTCTCGCACGGCGCGCCGGTGCTCGGCGGCGGCACGTCGGCTCTCGAGCGCGTGCTCTAGACGCAGGGCTCGGCGGAGAACGTCTGGTGCCCGCGCCCCGGCTGGCAGCGCTGCGTCCAGGTCGCGGTGTCGATCCGCCAGGTGCCGTCCTCTCGCCTGGTGAACGTCAGCTCGTAGCTGCGTGCCCGGATCGAGTCGTCGGCCAGGCCGTCGATCACGAGTGACGCATTCGCGGTGCCGCCGCTGGAGGTCGACTGGAACGAGCGGGTGGCGTTCTCCTGGTCGCCGAGCGCGAGAAACTCCTCGGTCGTCTTCGCCAGGTCGCGCTCCCAGGGCTCGTCGACGCTCTCGGCGCGCGTGTTGAAGGCGTCCACGGGCAGCGCCTCCGACGACGGCACCTCGACCGTCGTCTCCGTCTCCGTCTCCGTCTCCGTCACCGTGGTCGCCGTCGTGACGGTCACGGTCTGCGTCGCTTCGCCGTTCCCTCCCGCACACGCGCTTGCGAGCAAGAGGAGCGGGAGTCCGGCGAGCGCGCGCGTCAGAGCACCGCCTGGGTCTGCATGACGCGGGCGACGTGCTTGCCCGCCTCGTCGAAGAGATCGGTCTCGACGACGATCGTGCGGCTGCCGCGATGGAGGGGACGCGAGCGCGCCTCGACGACGCCCGAGCGTACCGCCGCGAAGAAGTTCGTCTTCGACTCGATCGTCGCCGTCGCGCTCGATCCTTCCGGCAGGTTCAGATAGGCACAGTAGGCGCCGACCGTGTCGGCGAGCCCCATCAGGACGCCGCCGTGGAGCAGCCCGGCCGCCGTCGTCAGCCGCTCCTCCCACGTGATCCGCCCACGCACCTCGTCGACCGAGGCCTCGAGCAGCTCCAGCCCCAGGGTCTCCGCGTACGGCATCGCCGCTCGCACACCCCGCGTCAGCTCCTCGTCCACGGCGCGAACCTACCAAGTGGGGGATGGAGCCAGACGCCCGCTGCGCCGATGTGGCGATCGTGATCGTCCGACTCCTCGCCTTGTTGGCAGCTGCGCTGCTGCTCTCCGGCTGCAGCACGGAAGAGGGCAGGCGCGCGCAGACGTTGCTGCAACAGGCGGAAGCCGCGCAGGCCGAGCTTCGCTCCTCGAGCTTCGACGGCAGCGTCGGCGTCTCGGCGGACGGGACGAGCTTCAGGATGATCTTCAACGGCGCGACCTCGAAGGCCGGCGAGTGGTTCTCGATGCGGACGTCCGGGGTGCCGGGCGGGGGCGACGTCGAGATGCAGGTGCTCGTCCGCGGCGGCCGCGCCTGGACGAACACGGGTGGGCGCTGGCAGTCGACGCCTGCTCCGGCCGGGATCGGCTCGAACGGGACCCTGAGCGCGACGGCCTTCCAGGAGCTCGCGCGCTACGTCAAGGACGTGCGCGTGACCGAGCATCAGGTGATCCAGGGCAAGCCGGTGACGACGATCGCGGGTGAGATCGACACGCGCGGCCTGCTCGAGGCGGCGACGAAGCTCGGCCCGCTGGCGGAGAGCGTCGATCTCGACTTCTCCAAGCTTGGGATCGAGATCGGGGACATCCACGCGGTGCTCACGATCGACGAGCGGACGCGCCTGCTCGACACGGCGTTCATCAGCTTCGCGATCTCGGCGGAGGGCAAGAGCATCGAGATCGACCTGCGCTACCGGCTCGCGAGCGCGAACAAGCCGGTCAAGCTGCCTTCGCCGACCGGCTAGCCACTACCCTCGGGGCATGGATCCCGATCGCGAGTGGTGGCTGCGCGTGCCTGCAGTGCTGCTCTCGCCCCGGTCGGTCTTCGCAGCCTTGCGAGCCGAGGAGCAGGAGGACGTCGAGGCCCGCGCCGAGCCCGTGCTCGCGCTGACGCTGCTTGCGGGAGTCGCGGTCGCGCTCGGTACGGGGACGGCGCGCAAGCTCTACGACGACCCGCTCTACGACCCGCTGACGCTGGCGGTCTGGACCGTGCTCGCCGGCGGCTTCGTCGCGTTCGTCGGCTACTTCATCGTCGGCGGCGCGCTCTACCTCGGCGCCCGCGGGCTCGGCAGCGAGGGCACCTTCCGCCGCGCGCGCCATGTGCTCGGGTTCGCGGTCGCGCCGTTGTCGCTCTCGGCGCTCCTACTCTGGCCGCTCGGCCTCGCGATCTTCGGCACCGACCTCTTCAAGCGCGGCGGCTCCGACTCCGGCGCCGCGGGCGACGTCTTCTACGGGGCCGCGCTGGGCTTTGCCCTGTGGGCAGGCGTCCTGCTCGTGGTCGGCGTCCGCGCCGTGCACGGCTGGAGCTGGGGGCGCTCGTTCGCCGCGCTCGGCCTCGTCGCTCTCTTCCTAGCGGCGTTCTCGATCGTGTTCTAGCGCCTCCTCGAAGAGCGCGAGCTCCCCCTCCGGCATCGAGTACGTGTGCTGCTCCTCGGGGAAGCGGCGCTCGCGCACGTCCTCGACGTACGCGCCGACGGCGTCCTTGATCGTCGTGGCGAGGTCGGCGTACTGCTTGACGAACCGCGGGGCGTGGCCCTCGTAGAGCCCGAGCAGGTCGTGCCAGACGAGAACCTGCCCGTCGGTTGCGGCGCCCGCGCCGATGCCGATCGTCGGCACGTGAAGCGCCTCCGTGATCCGGGCCGCCACCGGAGCCGGGACGGCCTCCAGCACGATCGCGAAGCAGCCGGCCGCCTCGAGCGCCAGTGCATCCTCGTAGAGGCGCAGGGCCTTCGCCGCCGTCCGCCCCTGCGCCTTGAATCCCCCGAGCATCGTCGCCGACTGCGGTGTCAGCCCGAGATGGCCCATCACCGGGATCCCACCGCCGACGAGCGCCCGAACGCGCGGGAGCATCGGGCCCCCGCCTTCGAGCTTGACCGCATCCGCGCCCCCCTCCTTGAGGAAGCGGATCGCGTTGCGCAGCGCTTCCTCGTCGGACACCTGGAAGGAGCCGAAGGGCATGTCCGCGACGACGAGCGGCCGGCGCGCGCCGCGGGTGACGGCGCGGGTCAGGACGATCATCTCGTCCATCGTCGCCGGCACCGTCGAGTCGTGGCCGAGCACCGTCATCGCGGCCGAGTCGCCGACGAGAATCAGGTCGGCGCCGGCGGCGTCGGCCAGCCGGCCGGAAGGAGCGTCGTAGGCAGTCACCATCGCGATCGGCTGCCGGCGTGCCTTCAGCTCAGCGAGCTCGGGTAGCGCGAGCTTTCCGGGTGCGGGTGTGTTGGGGGCGGGGGTGCGGGGGCGGGTGGTCATTGTTTCTCCTTCTCGAGGACGACGTTGTCGATCAGGCGGGTGGAGCCGACGCGGACGGCGGCGGCGAGGACGGGTGGGTCGAAGTCGGCGATCTCGACGTAGTCGACGTCGAGTCCGGCGAGCGCTGCCCTGGCCGCGGCGAGGTCGCGGGTCGCGAGTGCGCGCGGGAGGGCGAGCGCGGTCTCTCGCTCCGAGGGTGACAGACGCGCGTTCCGGGAGGAGAAGGCGAGCCCGTCGGCGTCACGGACGGTCGGCACCGACGTGATCGTCACGTCCAGGTCGAGGTCGCGCACCAGCCGGCGGAGCACCGCCAGCTGCTGGGCGTCCTTCTGCCCGAAGTACGCGGAGCGGGGCCGGACGATGTTGAACAGCTTCAGGCAGACGGTGGCGACGCCGCGGAAATGTCCCGGCCGGTGCTCGCCCTCGAGCACGCGCGCGAGCTCCTCCACCTCGACCCAGGTCTGGAAGCCCGGCGGGTACATCTCGTCCACGGTCGGGCTGAAGAGGACATCGGCGCCCGCCGCCTCGGCGAAGCGGGCGTCCTCGGCCTCGTCCCGCGGGTACGCGGCGAGGTCGCCGGCATCGTCGAACTGCGCCGGGTTGACGAAGACGCTGACGACGACGGTGTCGTTCGCGGCGCGGGCGGCGCGGATCAGGGCCTCGTGCCCGGCGTGGAGGGCGCCCATGGTCGGGACGAGCCCGACGTCCCCGGCGAGCGGGTGGAGGTCGGCGATGCGGCGGACGATCCTCACAGCAGTGCCTTCGTCGTCTCGGCGAGGGTGACGTACATCGGCTCCAGCTCCGGCCGCTCGGCGCGGATCGCAGCGACGTGGGCGTCGACCGTCGTCCAGTCGCCGCGCGCGATCGGCCCTGTCAGCTCGAAGCCGTTCTCGATCGTGCGGCGCATCAGCGGGTCGAGCGCCTCCGGCGGGGCGCCCGCGGCCTCGAGCAGCGAGCCGGCCGCGCGCCGCAGGGTGACGAGATAGTTGGAGGCGATCGCGGCGCCCGCGTGGTAGGTGGCGCGCTTGCCGTCTGCGAGCGCGAACGGCGTCAGCCCGAGCGTCCGTGCCAGCCAGGCACCGACCTCGCTCCCCTCGGCGCTCTCGGCGGTGACGGCCGCGAAGGCGCCGTCGAGCTGCTCTGCGCCCCGTCCGCGCGTGAATGTCTGCAGCGGATGGAGCCCGAACCGCCGCTCGTGCGGATCGAGCGCGGCGAGCGGCGTTGCACCGCTGACGTGCGCGACCCACGGGCCGGGAGCGACGCCGGCTGCGACCTCTGCGATCGCCTGGTCGGGAACGCACAGCAGCACGAGCTCCGGATCCTCCGGCGTCAGCTCGAGTCCGCGCTCGCGCAGCCGCTCGGCCATCGCCGAGCCGACGCGTCCTGCGCCGATCACATGAGCTCTCTCGATCATCTGTATGGCTCCAGTTCCAACGGGATACCGGGCCGAAAGTAGTGTAGCTCTGCGTAGTCTAGAACCATGCGGATCCAGGTCGGCGACGTGCGGCTTTTCTTCGACGTCCAGGGTACGAAGCTCCTGGCTGAGGGCCCGTGGATGCGCGAGCGCCAGACCGTCGTCCTGCTCCATCCGGGACCGGGATTCGACCACGGTCCGTTCAAGGTGCAGATCGGCCCGCTGCTCGCCCAGCGGGCGCAGGTGATCTACCTCGACATGCGCGGCGCCGGCCGGAGCGATCCGGGCCGGCCGGAGGATCACCGGCTGGCGCGGTGGGCGGACGACGTCCACGCGTTCTGTTCCGCCCTGCACATCGAGCGGCCGATCGTGCTCGGGCTCGGCTTCGGGGCGGTCGTGGCGCTGGACTACGCAGCCAGGTATCCCGATCATCCCGGCGCGCTGGTGCTGATCGCGCCGGTCGCGCGGATCGTCCCCGACCGCTCGATCGCCGTCTACGAGCGGCTGGGCGGCGCCGAGGCCGCCGAGATCGCGGCGCGCTTCTACGGCGAGATGGACGAGCGCGCCTTCGTCGACTTCGTGCGCGTCTGTTTCCCGCTCCTCTCCAGGCACGATCGGATCGACGACGTGATCGTGCGCGCTCACTGGAGCCCGGAGGTGCTGATCAACTGGATGCGGGGGGAGGCGAAGGAGCTCGACCTGCGTGCGTCGCTGCCGCTCGTGCGCGCTCCGACGATCGTCCTCGCCGGCGAGGACGACGCCTGGGCGCCGCTCGAGTCGACGCGCGAAGTGGCGGACCTGCTGCCTGCGGGAACCCAATACCACGCGGTGGCCGGCGCGCGCCACTCTGTCATCCGCGACGTTCCGGCTGCAGCCGGCGCGCTGTGGAGCTTCCTCGACGAGCTCGAGCCGAGCCGGCCGTGAAGGTCGCGGCGAACGGCGTCGACCTCTTCTTCGACGTCGAGGGCACGAAGCTCGTCGCGGAAGGCCCGTGGATGCGCGAGCGACCGACGCTCGTCCTCATGCACACGGGACCCGGTCTCGACCACTCGTTCTACAAGGAGCTCACCGGCCCCGCGCTCGCGCAGGATGCGCAGGTCGTCTACCTCGACCAGCGCGGCGCCGGGCGCAGCGACTGGAGCTCCGAAGAGCACTGGACACTCGAGACCTGGGTCGAGGATCTCGCCCAATTCTGCGACGCGCTCGAGCTCGGACGGCCAATGTTCCTGGGAACGGGCCTCGGCGGCGTGGTTGCGCTGCTCTATGCGGCGCGACGGCCGGAGCGGGTCGACCGCCTCGTGCTCGTCAGCACCGTGGCACGGTACGTCCACACCCGCGTGATCGCCAACTTCGACCGTCTGGGCGGCCCGGAGGCCGGCGAGGTGGCCGCGCGCTACTTCGCCGATCCGAGCGAGGCGACCTTCTCCGAGTACATGCGGGTCTGTCTGCCGCTCTACACGCGCGAGGGGATTCCGGCCAACTCGCTCGCCCGGGTCGCGATGAACTCCGCCCTGAGCGCGTTCTGGGACGGGAGCGGCCGGCGGGATTACGACGTTCGTGCCGAGGCGGCCAACGTGCGCTGCCCGACGCTGCTCCTCATCGGCGAGCGCGATCCCGATTCCGGCCTCCCCGGCGGCGAGGAGCTCGCCGCCGCGCTGCCGTCAGAGCTCCTGACGTTCCGCACGTTCCCGGACGTCGGCCACGGGATCTTCCGAGACGCGCCCGACGCGATCGAGCTGGTACGAGAATTCCTGTTTTCAGCGCCCGAGCCGGCGTAGGAGGTTCGCCCGCACCTCCGGCCACTCGTCGTCGATCACGCTGTACCAGGCCGAGTCGCGCCGCTGGCCGCCCCGGACGAGCATCGACTTCCGGTGGACGCCCTCGAACTGCGCCGGCAGCGCGGCCATCGCGCCACGCGACCGCTCGTTGCGCGCGTCCGTCTTCAGCTCGACGCGGAGACACCCGAGCGTTTCGAACGCGTGCTCGAGCATCAGCAGCTTCGCTTCGACGTTGATGCCCGAGCCCCAGGTCTCCGGGGTAAGCCACGTCCAGCCGATCTCGACGCTTCGATGCTCGGGGCGCAGCGCGAGGTAGCGGGTGCTGCCGACGACGCGTCCGTCCTCTCGGCGGACGGTGACGAGCGGCAGCTCCGTCCCGTCCGCCTGGTTCGCAAGCGCGTCGTCGAGATAGGCACGCATCTGCTCGCGCGTTCGTGGCTGGTGGACGCTGAGCCACTGCCACGTCCGCGGATCCCGAGACGCCTCCCAGAGCCCGTCCTCGTGCGCGAGCGAGATCGGCTCGAGCCGCACGAGCTCGCCGCTGAGCGTCGGTGTCGTCCAGGTCACTAGACTTCTGAGCATGCCGATCTACGAGTACGCGTGCATGGAGTGCGAGTCGCACTTCGAGGAGCTCGTCCGGAACGCGGAGCAGGCGGTTGCATGTCCCGAATGCGGGGCCGGGAACGTCCTCAAGCAGTTCTCCAGCTTTGCGGTTGCAGGCAGCAGCGCCCAGCCCAAGTTCGGCGGGGGCGGCGGGTGTTGCGGCGGCGGCTGCGGCTGCGGTTGACCGTCCTGCCCCGGGCGTAGACTCACCGCCGTGAGCGACCTCCTGCTCTCCTACGAAGAAGCGACGAGCACCTGCACCCGCTGCCCGCTCGCGGCGACGCGGACGCAGGTCGTCTTCGGCTCCGGCGACCCGAACGCGGAGCTGATGTTCGTCGGCGAGGCGCCCGGCTTCCACGAGGACAAGAACGGCGTCCCCTTCGTCGGGCAGGCCGGGAAGCTCCTCGAGACGCTGCTGAACGGGATCGGCCTCTCCCGTGCCGACGTCTACATCGCGAACGTGCTCAAGTGCAGGCCGCCTGGAAACCGCGACCCGCAGCCGGAGGAGATCGAGGCCTGCGAGTCGCACCTCTTCCGCCAGATCGAGCTGATCCGGCCGACGCTGGTCGCGACGCTCGGCAACTTCGCGACCAAGCTCCTCTCCGGCAAGCCGACCGGGATCACGCGTGTCCACGGAATCCCGCAGCAGGTGACGCTCGGTGGCAACGAGGTGACGCTCTATCCGCTCTACCACCCAGCTGCCGCTCTGTACACGCGCTCGATGCTGTCGGTCCTGGAGGAGGACTTCGCCCGCGTTCCGGAGCTGCTCGGGCGGACGACCGTCGTTCCGGAGCACGTCGAGCCGGAGCGCCCGGTCGAGGCGGAGCCGATCGAGGTGCCGGAGCTTGCTGTTCAGCTCGGCCTCTTCTGACGAGACGGAGGAGATCGGCGCGCGGCTTGGACGCACGCTCGCGCCGGGCGATCTCGTCACGGTCTCCGGCGAGCTCGGCGCCGGGAAGACGACCTTCGTCCGCGGCGCCTGCCGCGCGCTCGGCGTCACCGCTCCGGTGACGAGCCCCACCTACACGATCGGCCACCGCTACGAGGGCGATCCGAGCGTGTCCCACCTCGACCTGTACCGGTTCACCGCCGTCTCGGCCGCTGAATGGGGTGACCTGGAGCCGTACTTCGAGGATGCGATCGTCTTCGTCGAGTGGCCCGAAGCGGCGGGTGCGGGGCTGCCGCCGGTGCGAGCCGCAGTCCGCCTCGAGCACGTCGACGAGCAAAGCCGGCGAGTCGTGATCGAAGGCGACGTAACCTTGGGTGATGCCGCTGATCCTGGCCTTCGACACCGCGACTGACCACGCCACGAGCGCCCTCGTCGACGACGGGGAGGTGCTCGGCGAGCGGGTGTCGCGGGCATCGACGCTGCTCGCCGACGTGGACGCGCTGATCCGTCAGGCGAGCGCGCAACCCCGCGACGTCGCTGCGCTCGCGGTCGGGATCGGGCCCGGCAGCTTCACCGGGATCAGGATCGGGCTCGCCGTCGCGCGCGGGCTCGCGCTCGCGCTCGACGTTCCCGCCGCGGGCGTTTCCACGCTCGACGCCCTCGCGGCGGGCGCTCCCGGCGCGATCCCGGTTATCGACGCAAAGCGCCGCGAGGTGTTCGTTCTCGGCCCGAGCGCGATCGCTCCGGCCGAGCTGGAGGTCGAGCTGGGTTCGATCTACGTCGGCGACGGAGCGATCCGGTACCGCGACGTCTTCGAGCAGGCCGGGGCGGAGGTGCCGCCGGACGACGACGAGCGCCACCTGCCACGGGCGCGGTTTCATGCCGATCTCGCAACCGCCTTCGGTCCCGTCGAGCTCGTCGAGCCGCTCTACGTCCGCGTCCCGGACGCCGTCGAGGCGTCGCGGTGAGCACCGACCTCGAGCTGCGCAAGCTCGAGCTGCACGACCTGAACGAGATCGAGCGGATCGAGCGCGAGTCGTATCCGACGCCCTGGTCGCGTTCGATGTTCGCGGGCGAGCTGGCCAAGCCGAGCTCCCTCTCGCTCGGCGCCTTCGACCGCGGAACGGGCGTCCTCGTCGGCTACCTCGTGATCTCGCGCTACGTGGACGCGTGGCACGTGATGAACGTCGCAGTCACGTCCGCGTATCGCCGCCGCGGGATCGCGAAGGCGCTGCTCGAGCAGCTGTTCGACGTGACCTCGGCGGACGAGCGGCGCGGCTACACGCTCGAGGTGCGCGTCTCGAACGAGGGAGCGATCAAGCTCTACGAAGGACTCGGCTTCGTCGCCCGCGGCGTTCGGCGCGGCTACTACACGGACAACCGCGAGGACGCGCTGATCATGTGGCGCGACCCCGTCCCCGATCAGAAAGCAGAGCACGAGCAGGCCGAGGCCGGATGATCCTGGGCCTCGAGACGTCGTGCGACGAGACCGCGGCGGCGCTGGTCACCGAAACGGGCGAGATCCGCGCGAACGTCGTCTCCTCGCAGGCCGACCTCCACGCCCGCTACGGCGGCGTCGTCCCCGAGGTCGCGTCCCGGCGGCACCTCGAGCTCGTCTCGCCCGTCGTGCGCGAGGCGCTCGGCGACGCGGGCGCGACGCTCGACGACGTCGACACGATCGCGGTCACGCAGGGGCCCGGCCTGATCGGTGCGCTCCTCGTCGGCGTTTCGGCCGCGAAGGCGCTCGCGTGGGCCCGCGGGCTCCCGCTCGCGCCGGTCGACCACCTGCACGGCCACGTCGCCTCGCTCTTCCTCGGGCCCGACCCGGTCGAGCCGCCCTTTCTCTGCCTGCTCGCGAGCGGCGGGCACACGCTCCTGCTCGATGTCCGCGAGCACGGGAGCTACACGGTCCTCGGCACCTCCATCGACGACGCTGCGGGGGAGGCGTTCGACAAGGGTGCGCGCCTCCTCGGGCTCGGCTACCCGGGTGGCCGCGAGATCGACCGGCTCGCGCGCGAAGGCGACCCCGACGCGTTTTCCTTCCCGGTCGCGCGCCTCGACGGGCTCGACTTCTCGTTCTCGGGCGTGAAGACCGCGCTCCTCTACACCCTCCGCGACCTCGGCGACGAGGCCGAGGCGCGCAAGGCGGACCTGGCCGCCTCGTATCAGCGCGCGATCGTTCGCGCGCTCGTGGAGCGGACCCGGGCGGCGGCAGAGCAGGAGAATCACGAGCAGATCGCGGTCGTCGGCGGCGTCGCAGCGAACTCCGAGCTGCGCGAGTCGCTTCCGGGCGCGCGCTTCGCCCCGCTCGAGCTGTGCACGGACAATGCGGCGATGATCGCGTCAGCGGGCCGCTACGGCAGGCGCCTTCCCTATCCTCGTTACCTTGATCTCGACGCGTATGCATCGCGGGCCTGACCGCCGCAGCTTGGCCGCGGGCCTGGCGATCGCGGTCGCGCTGCTGGCAGCCGGCGGCGGCCAGGGGGCGCAGCCGCCGGCCGCCCCCGAGGAGGGCGCAGCCGCGTGGCGCGGGTTCGTCGACGGCGATCGCGCCCCGATTGCGATCGGGCAGCGGATGATCGTCGTACTCAAGAGCGCATCGCTCGCCGACCGAATGGCCGAGGCGGGCGGTACGGCGACCGAGTCGGCTATGCGGCAGTGGACCGCGGGAGCGCTCGCGGCCCAGAAGCAGATCGCCGCGCGGCTCTCCCGCGAGGGGATCCAGCTCGTGCCGGACTTCGTCTATACGCGCACGTTCAACGGCTTCGCCGCGGCGATCGACGCGCGCGCGCTCGCGCTCCTGGAGCGGGACGTGGATGTTCTCGGCGTCTACCCGGTCCGGGCGGCCTACCCGGCCGCTCTCTCGGCGGCGGAGCTGCGCGGGGCCGCGTTCGCTCCGGGTGCGGGCCGGCGGGCCGAGCTGGGAATCCCGGGCTTCGACGGCAGCGGGATCACGGTCGCGCTCCTCGACACCGGCGTCGACATCACGCATCCCTTCATCCGCGAGCGGCTGCTCGAAGGTCTCGACATGCTCGACCCGGAGCGGCGTGCGATCGCGCGCGCCCATCCGGACGAGCCGACCCGGCTCGAGCGGCACGGCACTCAGCTGGCCGGCCTGATCGCGGGCAGCGGCGGGCCGGGTGGAACCCACGGTGTCGTCCCGGCCGCGACGATCCTGCCGATTCGCGTCGCCGGGTGGCAGCCCAGCGCCGAGGGCGGATTCGCCACCTATGGCCGCACCGACCAGCTCCTCGCGGGGATCGAGCGCGCCGTCGATCCCGACGCGGACGGCGATGTGCTCGACGGCGCCCGTGTGGCCGTCGTCGGCGTGACCGAGCCGTTCGCGTCGTTCCCGGACGGGCCGATCGCGCGGGCGGTCGAGGGTGCGGCGCAGCTGGACACGCTCGTCGTCGTGCCCGCGGGCAACGAGGGGCCGGCCGGCCCGAACTACGGCAGCATCGGCGGCCCCGGCGGCGCCCCGGACGCGCTCACAGTCGCCGCGGCGGACCTTCGCGACGACACCGCCACCGTTCGCGTGATCGTGCGGGCCGGCCTGCAGATGCTGCTCGACCGTGAGGTCGCGTTGGCGGGTTCCGCCGCGCCGCGCGGACCCCTGGCCTTGACAGTTGTTCGACCACGACGCGACGCGGCCGACGGGCCGCGCGGGACGCCACTCGCCCGCTACTTCGACGACGAGGGCTACAGCCTCGTCGCGGGCCGGGCGACGCTCCTCGCGCGCACCTCTGCGCCGGTCGACGAGGCGCGCTCGGCCGCGCTTGCCGGGACCGCCGCGATCCTCGTTGACGGCGTCGTCCCTGCCGGCGCGCTCGGGCTCGACGACCGGCTCGACGTTCCCGTGATCGGGATCCCGCGGGAGGCCGCGGCGGCGGTGCGCTCCGCGCTCGCCCGCGGCACCGACGTGCACGTCTCGCTGGGCGCACCGGGTCGGCGGACGAACGAGCGCCGAGCGTCGATCGCTCCGTTCTCGTCGCAGGGGCTCGCGTTCGGAGGCGGGATCAAGCCCGAGGTGGCCGCGCCGGGAGTCGAGCTCGTCACGGCCGACCCCGGCCGGAACGCCGATCGCACCGCGCGCTACGCCACGATCAGCGGCACGAGTGCCGCCACCGCGCTGGCCGGAGGCGCAGCCGTCGCGCTGGCGCAGGCGCGTCCCGAGCTCGACGCGACCGCGCTGAAGGGCGCCCTCGTCGGGACTAGCGTCCCCGCGGCGGGCAGCCCGGTTGCCGCCCAGGGCGCCGGCGCGCTCGATTCACTTGCTGCCGCCGCCGCAGAGGTCGTCTCGGACCCGGCGACCGTGGGCTTCGGCGCCGCCGACAAGGCGGGCTGGAACGCTGTGCGACGGATCACGATCCGGAACGTCTCCTCGCGGCGGATCAGCGTCGGCGTCGCAGCCGCGACGGAAGCGATCGCAGGCGTCTCCGTCACGGCCACTCCCGCCCGCGTGCGCCTCGCTCCCGGCGCGAGCGCCCGGGTGAAGCTGACCGCGCGTCTGACCTTCCTACCGCGGCGCGTCGGCGCGATTCAGGGCCGGGCCCGACTCGAGGTCGCGGGCGGCGGCCGCGTCGTCGTCCCGTGGGCGGTTGCGCTGCCTTTCCAGGGCTCGGCGCTGATCGGCAACGTCAGCCTCTCGACCCGCTCCTTCCGCGCCTCCGACCGGGCGCCGGCCGTGCTGACCGTTCAGGCAGGACAGGTGCGCGACCTTGCGGGACGGCGCCAGCTCCGACCCGTCTCCCGGCTCGACGTCGAGCTCTGGCGGGGCGGCAGGCAAGTCGGTCTGGTGGCGCGCTTGCGAGACGTCCTGCCCGGGCGGTATGCCTTCGGCCTTACCGGCCGCGGCCCGCGCGGGGGCGCGCTCGCGAAGGGCGCCTACCGCCTACGGGTGCTCGCCGTGCCGCCCGACGGGCCGTCCGAAGCCGAGACCGTCACCTTCCGGATTCGCTGACGAGGCGGGGTAGACTCCCGCGCGGCCTTGTCCACCGCCGAAGCCCGCACACATCTGCGCGAGAATCCGCTCGAGCTCGCACGCCAGCAGCTCCGCAGCGTCGGGCGGACCTTCGCGATCGACCCGAACCTGATCGCCGTGCTCGAGAAGTGCAAGAAGGCGGTCGAGGTCTCGATCCCGGTGACGATGGACGACGGCTCGGTGGGTGTCTTCCGGGGCCACCGGGTCACCCACAACATCGCTCGCGGGCCCTCGAAGGGCGGCATCCGCTACCACCCGGCGGTCACGCGCGACGAGGTGAAGGCGCTCGCGATGTGGATGACATGGAAGTGCGCGCTGATGGGGCTCCCGTTCGGCGGCGCGAAAGGTGGAGTCGTCTGCGACCCGAAGCAGCTCTCGCGCGGCGAGCTCGAGCGCCTGACGCGCCGCTACACGAGCGAGATCATCAACGAGATCGGCCCGGAGAAGGACATCCCCGCGCCCGACGTCGGCACCGACGCGAGCGTGATGGCGTGGATCTTCGACACCTACTCGATGAACAAGGGACATTCCGTGCTCGGCGTCGTCACCGGCAAGCCGCTCGCAATCGGTGGTTCGCTCGGCCGCGAAGAGGCGACGGCACGCGGCGCCCTCTATGTGATCGCGGACGCGCTCGCGGAGGAGGACAAGGCGATCGAAGGGCTCCGCGTGGCCGTCCAGGGCTTCGGCAACGTCGGCCGCAATCTCGCACGCCTGCTGCACGAGAAGGGCGCCATCGTGCTTGCCGTCTCCGACTCCAGCGGCGGCCTGCACGCCCCGGCCGGGCTCGACATTCCGTCGGTCCTGGCCTGGAAGGCCGAGCACGGGACGCTGGAGGCGTACCCGGCCGCCGACGCGATCACGAACGAGGAGCTGCTCGTCCTCGAGTGCGACGTGCTCGCACCGTGCGCGCTCGAGCAGGTGATCAGCGCCGAGAACGCGTCGAACGTGAAGACTCGAATCGTCTGCGAAGGGGCGAACGGGCCGGTGACGCCTGCAGCGGACGAGATCCTCGAGGATCGCGGCATCCTCGTCCTCCCGGACGTCCTTGCCAACGCGGGCGGGGTCGTCGTCTCCTACTTCGAGTGGGTGCAAGGGCTGCAGGAGTACTTCTGGAAGGAGCAGGAGGTCAACCAGCGGCTCGACGACATCGTCACCCGCGCCTACCAGGAGACGTTGGCGACCCAGAAGCAGCACGGAACGAGCATGCGGATGGCCGCCTACGGGCTGGGAGTTCGCCGCGTCGCCGAGGCGACCGTGACACGGGGTCTCTATCCCTAGAGTCGTGCTCTACACCGCCGCGGGCTGCCACCTCTGCGAGCGGGCGCTCGAGGTGGTCGAGCAGGTCTGCGCGGGCGCCTTCGAGCGCGTCGACATCGGCGGAGTCCCCGAGCTCGAGCGGGCGTATCGCGAGTCGATTCCGGTCGTCGAAATCGACGGCGAGCGAGCCTTCACGTTCTTCGTCCACCCCGACGCGCTCCGGCAGCGGCTGAAGGCCTGCCGCTGACGGTTCCTTCTGCGCCTGCTGGAGACCGCGGGCACAATGTCACGAAGGCTGTTACAAGCAGACGAAGGGGACGAGTTGGCGGATCGGTTGACTGTAGGGGTTGCAGCGCGTCTCTCTCGCTACTTGCAGGTCTTGACGCAGGCAAAGAAGATGGGCAAGGACCGGATCTCCTCGCAGGAGATCTCGGACTACACGAACATCAACGCCACCCAGATCCGCCGCGACCTCTCCAGCTTCGGCAAGTTCGGCAAGCGCGGCGTGGGCTACAACATCGACGGACTGCTGGGTGAGATCCGCAAGATCCTGCGGACGCAGGGCCAGCACAACATCGCGCTCGTCGGCGCCGGCCGCCTCGGCCAGGCGATCGCGAGCTCGCCGATCTTCGCCGAGCACGGGATCAACATCGCCGCCGTCCTCGACACCGACCCCGACAAGGCGGGCCGCTCGATCGGCAACCTCGCCGTGCAGCCGTACGCGCAGCTACGGGAGGCGGTGCGCGACAACAACATCATCGTCGGCGTGATCGCCGTGCCGGCGAGCAGCGCCCAGCAAGCCGCCGACGACCTGATCGACGCCGGCGTGAAGATCGTCTTCAACTACTCGGAGGCGCTCCTCGACGTGCCTGCGGACGTCGCCGTCCACGCTTCGAACCCCGCCGTCGAGCTGCTCTACGCGCTCTACTTCCACCTGACCTGACGGACCGCCGGCGCCGCCTCCCGGAGCGCCAGGCCCTGTCCGCAGCGGACACGTCGGGGCCAGGACCCCTCATGTCCGCAACGGTCACTGGCGCGAGGCTTTTCGCGCCGGGTTCGCCGCCCGAAAGGGACCTGGCCGGGGTCTGACCCCGGACGTGTCCGGAACGGTCAGCGGCGCAAGTTCTTGGCGGCGGCTTCGCGCCTGTCCGGGACGCCGTCGTTGTCGTCGTCCGCGTCGGAGCGGTCGGCGAGACCGTCGTTGTCGTCGTCGGAATCCTTTGCGTCGGCGAGCCCGTCGCCGTCGTCATCGGCGTCCTTCGCGCCCGCGACTCCGTCGTTGTCGAAGTCGAGGTCGCGCAGGTCGGCCACCGAGTCGTTGTCGTCGTCCGCGTCCTTCAGGTCGCCGACGCCGTCGTTCTCGTTGTCGGCGTCCACGCGGTCGGCGATGCCATCGTTGTCGTCGTCGAAGTCCCTGCGGTCGGCGAGCCCGTCGTTGTCGTCGTCGAGGTCCTTCGCGTCGGCGATGCCGTCGCCGTCGTCGTCGGGATCCTTCGAGTCGACTCGGCCGTCGTTGTCACGGTCGCAGTCCTTCGCATCGGCGACGCCATCGTCGTCGTCGTCGCGATCCTTGGTGTCGTCCTCGCCGTCGTCGTCGGAGTCGTGATCCTCGGCGTCGTCGACGCCGTCGTTGTCGTCGTCGAAGTCCTCGAAGTCCTCGATCTCGTCCCCGTCGTCGTCGAAGTCCTCGGAGTCGTCCGAGCCGTCGCCGTCGAGGTCGAGGCCGTCCTCGTCCTCGAACGTCTCGTCGTCGAACGACTCCTCGTCGAAGCCGAGCTCGTCGTCCTCGCAGCCGGCCTCGGCGTCCTCGCAGAGCGGCGCGGCCTGGAAGATGGTCGGCGTGACCGTGCTGGACGCCGCTGCCGCCCAGGAAAGGGCGACGACGAGGTTCAGGAGGACGAGAAACGCGCGCAGCATGGGGTCGGTATCGGCAGGATGCGGCGATGGCGAATCCCTCGATCTGCGGGTTGCATTCGTCGTGAAGATCCTGCTCTGGCACGGGTATCTGCTCGGCGGGACGGGCTCGAACGTCTACACCCGGGCGCTCGCCCGCGAATGGACGCGCGCCGGCCACGACGTCACCGTCTTCAGCCAGGAGCCGGAGCCCGAGCGCTACGACCTCGGCGGCGCGAGGACGGTACGACCGGACGTGGGTGGATTGCTGCCCGTGTTCGTGCTCGACCGCTACGAGGGCTACGAGGTGAAGCTCGTCCAGGACTGCACCCGTGCGGAGCTCGACGCCTGGGTCGAGCGGAACGCGGCCGCCCTGCGTGCGCACCTGCCCGCCGACCTCGTCTTCACCAATCACGTCCTTCTCGGAGCGCCGGTCGGCGTCGCGAGCGGTGCCCCCTTCGCGGTCAAGGCGCACGGCTCGGAGCTCGAGTACTCGATGCGCGGCAACGACGCGCTGTCGGCCTGGGGCCGGGAGACCCTCGCAGAGGCGGAGGCTGTCTTCGTCGGCTCGGCCCACATCCGCGAGGTGCTGGAGGACGTCGTCGGCCACACCGACCGGGTGCGCGAGGTGCCGCCGGGAGTCGACGTCGACGACTGGCGTCCTCGTCCGCGCGACGAGGCGCTTGCCGGGCTGCTCGAGGAGGCGCGCCGGGATCCGCCGAACCCCGGCAACGCGGACGAGCGGCTCCCCGACGAAGGCAACGCCGAGCGCCTGGCCGCGTTCCTCGCGGGCGACGAGCCGGTCGTCGTCTACTTCGGGAAGCTCCTCTACAACAAGGGCGTCCACGTCCTGCTCGAGGCGCTGCAGGACGTCGACGCCCGCGCCGTGATCGTCGGCTTCGGCGACTACCGCGGGACGCTGGAGGCGAGTGCCGGCCGGCGCATCCTCTTCACCGGCCCGCTCGAGCACCGCCACCTCGTCCATCTGCTCGCGCTGGCCGACGCGACCGTCGTTCCCTCGATCTTCCCGGAGGCGTTCGGGATGGTCGCGGCTGAGGCCGCCGCCGCGGGCTCGCCGCCGCTCGTCGCCCGTCACTCCGGCCTGGCCGAGATCGCCGACGGGCTGGAGGAGGAGTACCCGCCCCACCTACGCCACCTCGCGAGCTTCGAGACCGGGAGCGCCGCCGAGCTGGCGGCGAAGCTGAGCGAGTTGCTCGCGCTGCCTCAGGCCGACCGGATCGCGGTCCGCGCCGCAGCCCGGGCCGCGACCGTGAGCCGCTGGAGCTGGGCCGGTGTCGCACACCGGTTGCTCGAGCCCTTCGTCTACCCTCAGGCCGATGGGTGACGAGCAACGGCTTGGCTACGCGGAGCTCCTCGCTGCGGCGCGCGAGGGCTTCGAGAGCGGCACCGACTTCACGATCGCCGTCGAGGAAGAGTTCGCGCTGCTCGACCCCGGCTCGCTCGACCTCGTCAACCGCTTCGAGGACGTGCAAGCGGCCGCCAAGGGAACCCCCCTCGAGCCGAACCTCGTCGGTGAGCTGATCGCGTCCGAGGTCGAGATCAAGACCGGCCGGTGCGAGTCGTTCGCCGACATCCCGGCTGCGATGACCGAGCGGCGGGCACAGCTGGACGCGCTCGTCGAGACGCTCGGAATCGGCCTCGCCGCGACGGGCACGCACCCTTGGGCCGACTGGAAGGACCAGCGGATCATCGACACGCCGCACTACCGGCGCAACGATCAGCTGCTCCGCTACGTCGTCTGGCGCAACAACACCTTCGGGTTGCACGTGCACGTCGGCATCCGCGGCGCCGACCGCGCGATCGCGGTCACGAACGGGCTCCGCAATTTCCTCCCCGAGATTCTCGCGCTCTCGGCGAGCTCGCCGTTCGTCGAGAACGTCAACACGGGGCTGCACTCGGCGAGGACGCAGATCTTCACGCGCTTCTTCCCCCGCTGTGGCGTCCCCGACGCGTTCTCGTCCTGGCAGCAGTACGAGGACTACGTTCGCTTCCTCTACGAGACCGGCTCGATGACCGAGCACACGCAGCTCTGGTGGAGCGTCCGCCCGCACCTCGGCTTCCCGACCGTCGAGATCCGGATCGCGGACGGCCAGCCCGACCTCGCCGAAGCGCAGGCGCTCGCGGCCTTCGGCGCCTCGATCGCGGCGAGGATCGCGCGAGCGCACGACGAGGGCGAGCCGGTCGCCGACCAGCCGCACCGGTTGATCGAGGAGAACATCTGGCGCGCGATCCGCTACGGCCTCTCCGGTGAGCTGATCGACCTCGAGCGCGGCGACGTCCTGCCGACGCGGGGGCGCCTCGAGCGCCTGCTCGAGTGGATCGCTCCGGTCGCCGAGGAGATCGGTGCGGCACCGTACCTCGCGATCCCCGAGCGAAATGCCGCCGAACGGCAGATCGCCCGCTTCGAGGAAGGCGCGACGCTCGAGGAGATCTACGCCGAGCAAGCCGGCGTACCGGTTCGTGGCTAAGAGCTCCTTTCAGAACGAAGCCTTGAGCCGTCGGGCCGCGCTGGGCGGAACGATCGCGGCTCCCTGCGTCCTTGCGCTCGCACCACCCATCGCACCCCGACGGCGAAGCGTCATTCTGAAATGAGCTCCGAGGACGAGGTCACCGAGCAGGAGCTCGCCGACGCCCTGCGCCAGCTCAAGGTGTCGGACCTGCTCGTGCAGACGCTCTCCACCGTCGCCTCGCTCGCCTACCACCGCCTGGCCGAGGAGCATCGCGACCTCGAGCAGGCGCGGCTCGCGATCGAGGCTCTTCGCGCGCTCGTGCCGGTGCTTGCCGGGGCCGTTCCACCCGAGCTGACGCGCGACTTCGAGCAGGTGATCGCGAACCTCCAGCTCGCCTACGCGTCGGCCGTGCAACCCGCCTCTTGAACCGGGGCACCCGCCGCCGCTTGTGATACATAATCCGCCGCGCCGAGAACCCTCGGCGCTCACTTTGTGACGGGCTAGATTCAGACGGAGGCTTGATGGATTTCTTCAATGACCACGCGGTTGCGTTCGCCCTCGTCTGCGCGGGCGTCGCGGTCGGTTTCGGGCTCTACTTCACCTGGTGGCTGCTGCAGCAGCCGGCCGGGAGCGAGCGGATGCAGGAGATCGCCCGCGCGATCCAGGAGGGCGCCGCCGCGTACCTGCGCCGCCAGTACACGACGATCGCGGCCGTGGCGCTCGTGCCGTTCCTCGCGATCGGGCTCTACCCGGAGCTCGGCTGGTCGGCGGCGTTCGGGTTCGCGATCGGAGCGATCCTGTCTGCTGCTGCGGGATTCATCGGCATGAACGTCGCCGTCCGCTCGAACGTGCGCACGGCCGAGGCTGCGAAGCAGGGCCTGCGACCCGCGTTCGACGTGGCGTTCAAGGCCGGGTCGGTGGCCGGGCTGCTCGTCGTCGGCCTCGGGTTGCTCGGCGTCGCCGGCTACTACGGCGTCCTCACCGAGCTCGCCGACAAGAGCCAGGAATCTGCGATCGACGCCCTGATCGGGCTCGCCTTCGGCGGCTCCCTGATCTCGGTCTTCGCGCGCCTCGGCGGCGGCATCTTCACGAAGGCCGCCGACGTCGGCGCCGACCTCGTCGGCAAGATCGAGGCCGGCATTCCGGAGGACGACCCGCGCAACCCGGCCGTGATCGCCGACAACGTCGGCGACAACGTCGGCGACTGCGCCGGCATGGCGGCGGACCTGTTCGAGACCTACGCGGTCACCGCTGTCGCCGTGATGCTGCTGGGGACGGCCTTCCCGCTCGGGAACCTGCCTCTCTTCCCGCTGGCGCTCGGCGGCGTCTCGATCCTCGCCTCGGTGATCGGGATCTACTTCGCCCGGATCGGCAAGGGCGGCTCGATCATCAACGCGCTCTACAAGAGCGTCCTCGTCGCCACCGTTCTCTCCGCGATCGGCTTCATCCCCGTCACGATGGCGTTCGACGACGGCCGCTTCAGCTTCGGCGAGCTCTACGGCTCCGCGCTCGTCGGGCTCGCGATCACCTTCCTGCTGGTCGCGATCACCGAGTTCTACACCGGCTCGCGCTGGAACCCGGTCAAGTCGATCTCGAAGGCGTCGCAGACCGGCCACGCCACGAACATCATCGAAGGCCTCGCCGTCGGCATGCGCGCGACCGCCGCCCCGGTGATCGTGATCGCGGCCGGGATCATCGCCGCGTACGAGATCGCGGGCCTCTACGGGATCGGCGTCGCCGTCATGGCCCAGCTCTCGATGTGCGGCCTGATCGTCGCGCTCGATGCCTTCGGCCCGGTGACCGACAACGCCGGCGGGATCGCCGAGATGGCCGGGCTCGACGAGTCCGTCCGCGCGATCACGGACCCGCTCGACGCAGTCGGCAACACGACGAAGGCGGTCACGAAGGGCTACGCGATCGGCTCCGCCGGCCTCGCCGCGCTCGTCCTCTTCGACGAGTACACACGCGGGCTCGACGAGGAGGGACTGGACACGACGTTCGCGCTCGGCAACCCCTATGTGATCGCCGGTCTCTTCATCGGCGGGATGATGCCGTTCCTCTTCGCGGCACTCGCGATGACCGCCGTCGGCCGCGTCGGCGGCGAGGTCGTCCTCGAGGTGCGGCGTCAGTTCAAGGAGATGCCCGGGATCATGGAGGGAACCCAGCGTCCCGACTACAGTCGCGCCGTCGACATCGTCGCCAAGTCGGCGATCAACAAGATGTTGCTGCCGGCGTTGATCCCGGTCGCGATCCCGATCGCCGTCGGGATCATCAAGCCGGAGATGCTCGGCGGCCTCCTGATCGGCACGATCGTCACGGGCATCTTCCTCGCGATCTCGATGACCTCCGGCGGCGGCGCCTGGGACAACGCGAAGAAGCTGATCGAGGACGGTGCCTACGGCGGCAAGGGCTCCGAGGCCCACGCTGCGTCCGTCACGGGCGACACGGTCGGCGACCCCTACAAGGACACCGCCGGCCCCGCGATCAACCCGATGATCAAGATCGCGAACATCGTCGCGATCCTGATCATTCCGCTGCTCGTCTCGATCCACGGCTAGCGCGGAAAAGTCCCGCATTCGAGCCGGAGCCGGGCCCCGCCCGGCTCCGGCGAACCTACCCGTAACGCTGGTGAAACTGCCCTTGCGGGTCTCTCCGAGACCGAATACCATCGGCTGCGCTTGGGGAAGTGAGAGCCGTCCATCCGGGCGGCTTTCGGATGTATCGATACAGGGGAGAGACACATAATGAGATTGCGTTCGTTGGGCGCGCTCGGCGCGCTCGCGGTCATGGCGTCACTGCTGACAGTGGCGTCTGGCGCCTACGGAGCTCCGAGCTCCAGCAAGGAGACGTACATCGTCCGCATGCTCGAGCAGCCCGTTGCCGCCTACACGGGCGGCGTTGCGGGCATCGAGGCGACGAAGCCCGCAGCGGGCCAGAAGCTCGACGAGGAAGCCGCCAACGTGAAGCGCTACGCGGCCTACCTCACGGGCCGGCACTCGGCGCTCGCGCAGAAGGTCGGGCTGAAGAAGGTGCACGACTACAGCTACGCCTACAACGGCTTCGCGGCCGAGATGACGGACGGCCAGGCCAAGGCGCTCGAGAAGGATTCGGCCGTGCTGAGCGTCGAGAAGGACGCGCTTGCCCAGCCCGACACCTCGAGCACGCCCGACTTCATGGGCCTCACGGGCTCGAACGGGGCGTGGGCCAAGCTCGGCGGCGTCGGTGTCGCGGGCGAGAACGTGATCATCGGCATCATCGACACCGGGATCACGCCCAACCATCCGAGCTTCTCGGACCGGAACCCGCGGTTCAGGGCGCTTCCGGCCTATGGCCCGACTCCGGGCAACTGGGTCCGGGCCAATCGCTGTACCCCCGGCGAGGGTTGGGGCACCGGAGACTGCAACCGGAAGCTGATCGGAGCCCAGTTCTTCTACCAGGGCTTCGGCGTCGACCGGATCGCGGAGCGGGACTTCCTCTCGCCGCGCGACTGGAACGGCCATGGCAGCCACACCGCCTCGACCGCCGGCGGTAACAACGGCGTCCAGGCAACCGGGGACGCGACACCGTTCGGCAAGATCAGCGGCATGGCGCCCCGTGCGCGGATCGCCGCGTACAAGGTCTGCTGGGAAGAGGAAGTGGGCGACGGCGGTTGTGCCAACTCGGACAGCGTCGCCGCGATCGACAAGGCCGTCGCCGACGGCGTCGACGTGCTCAACTTCTCGATCAGCGGTACGAGCACGAACTTCCTCGACGCGGTCGAGGTCGCCTTCCTGTTCGCCGCCGACGCAGGCGTGTTCGTTGCGACGTCGGCCGGAAACAGCGGCCCCGGCAACTTCACCGTTGCGCACGTCAGCCCGTGGCTCGCTTCGGTGGCCGCCGGCACGCACAACCGCACCGGTCTCGGCACCGTGACCGTCGGCGGTGTCACCCACAACGGACGTTCGGCCGCCGCCTCCGCGGTGACCGGCCCGACGATCCTCTCGACGGCGGCGGCCAAGGCCGGCGCCGATCCCACAGAGGCGCGGCTCTGCTTCCTCGGCTCGCTCGATCCGGCCAAGGTGGCCGGCAAGATCGTTTTCTGCGATCGCGGCGTCAACGCCCGGATCGACAAGAGCCTCGAGGTCAAGAACGGCGGGGGCATCGGCATGATCCTGGCGAACACGAGCGTGAACTCGGTCAACGCCGACCTTCACTTCGTGCCGTCGATCCATGTCGACGACGTCACCGGCAATACGATCCGCACGTATCTGACGGCGAACCCGGGAGCGACTGCGTCGATCTCGAAGGGCACGATCGTCTACAACCAGCCGGCTCCGGTCGTCGCGGCGTTCTCGTCGCGGGGCCCGGCTCTCGGGGGCGCCGAGGACATCATGAAGCCCGACTTCATGGCACCCGGTGAGGACATCCTCGCCGCGGTCGCGCCCGAGGGGAACCACGGTCGCAGCTTCGACATGCTCAGCGGAACGTCGATGGCGAGCCCGCACGTGGCCGGCTTCGGCGCCCTGTTGACGCAGGCGCATCCGAACTGGTCGCCCGCCGCGATGCGCTCCGCGCTCGCCACGACGGCCGATCCGGTTGCCGGTTCTGCAGCGGCGGCGATCTTCAACACCGGCTCGGGTCAGGTCAACCCGACGAAGTCGCTCGATCCGGGCCTCGTCTACGACGCCGGGTTCAACGACTACCGGAACTTCCTGAAGGGGCAGCTGCTCTGCAACTTCTGCTTCGGTGACGCACCGGCCACGGCAATCGACGCGAGCGACCTGAACCAGCCGTCGATCGCGATCGGCGGCCTGGCAGGCGCGCAGACCGTCACCCGGACGGTGACGAACGTCGGTTCCGCCACGGCGACGTACACGGCGGCCATGACGGCGCCGGCAGGCTTCACCGCCGTGGTCAGCCCGAGCTCGTTCACGATCGCCCCGGGCGCCAACCAGACATACACGGTGGCGTTCACCCGCACGGATGCGCCCTACGGCACCCGCCGTGCGGGTCAGCTGGTCTGGTCTGACGGAACGCACAGCGTCCGCAGCCCGATCATCGTTGCAGCGACTCCCGTCTCGGCCCCGACGCAGTTCAACGGTGCCGGCACGAGCGGCTCGACGTCGTGGACGATCAAGACCGGCTGGGCCGGCGCGCTCAACCTGGCCGAGCGCGGTCTGCTCGCGGCCACGACGACGCCCGGAACCGTGCTGGACGATCCGGCGAACGAGTTCCATGTCGGTGGTCCGGGCGTCACGACGCACGCGGTCACGATCGCTGCGGGCACGCGGTACGCACGGTTCTCGCTCTTCAACGAGTTCACCGACGGTGACGACGACCTCGACCTGTACGTCCACGACAGCGCGGGCGCACTGGTCGGAGCGAGTGGTGGAGGAACCTCCGCCGAAGAGGTCAACCTCGTCAACCCGGCTGCCGGGAACTACGTCGTGTCGGTGCACGGCTGGCAGACCGACGGCCCCAGCGCGAACTACACGCTGTTCCACTGGCTGCTCGGCAACACGGACGCCGGCAACATGACGGCGACCGGCCCGGCGACCGCGACAATCGGCGGCACCGCCACGATCAACCTCACGTGGACGGGTCTGACCGCGGGTACGAAGTACCTCGGCCAGGTCGCGTACCTCGAGGGCACGACGGAGCACGGCAGCACGATCGTCCGCATCGACGGCTGATCGAGCTGACCTGAAGCACGACGAGAGGCCCCCGGCAACGGGGGCCTCTCGTCTCTTTAGACTCCGCCGGTGCCCAGCCGACGACGACGGCAGGTCGAGCTCGAGCGCGTTCTCGGCACTCCGGCCCTCTTCGCCACCGCCTACGGCAACGTCGGCTCCTCGATCTACTACGCGCTCGGCCTCACCGCTGTCTACGCACTCGGGCTGACGCCGCTCGTCTTCGTTGCCGCGGGGATCATCTTCGCCGCCACCGCCGCCACCTACGCCGAGGGAACGGTGCGCTTCCCGGAGGCCGGCGGCTCGTCCAGCTTCGCCCGCCACGCCTTCAACGAGCTCGTTTCCTTCGGCGCCGCCTGGGCGCAGATGCTCGTCTACGTCGTCACCGTCGCCACCTCGGCGTTCTTCGTCCCGCACTACCTCTCGATCTTCTGGGAGCCGCTGCGCGAGAACCCCTGGGACGTGGTCGGCGGGGTCGTCGTGATCGTCGCGCTCGTCGTCCTCAACATCGTCGGTGTCCAGGAGGCGGCGCGGCTCTCGATCACGCTGGCGGTGATCGACTTCGCGACGCAGGTACTGCTCGTCGCGCTCGGCTTCGTGCTCGTCTTCAGCCCCGAGATCCTCGTCGACAACATCCACTGGGGCGTCGCGCCGACCTGGGGGAACCTCGCGATCGCGATTCCGGTGGCGATGCTCGCCTACACGGGGGTGGAGACCGTCTCCAACCTCGCCGAGGAGGTGCGCGACCCGGTCAAGAACGTCCCCGACGCCTACAAGCTCGTTGCAATCGCGGTCTTCGCGATCTACTTCACGCTGCCGCTGGTGGCGCTCTCGGCGCTGCCGGTGGTCGAGATCGGCGGCGAGCTGACGACGCTGCTGGCGCTGCCGCCGGAGGAGGGGGGTTACGCGAACGACCCGATCCTCGGCGTCGTCCAGAACCTCGGCGTCGAGGGCGCCCTGCTCGAGGCGCTCGAGATCTACGTCGGCGTCCTGGCCGCGACGATCCTCTTCATCGCCACGAACGCGGGCGTGATCGGCGCCTCGCGGATCACGTACTCGATGGCGACCTACCGGCAGATCCCGGAGGTCTTCCGGCGGCTGCATCCGCGCTTCAAGACACCCTGGCTCTCGATCGTCCTCTTCGCGGGGATCCTGCCGATCCTCGTCATCCTCCCCGGAGACGTCAACTTCGTCGGCACGCTCTACTCGTTCGGCGCCACGCTCTCGTTCACGATCGCGCACGCCTCGCTCGTGCGGATGCGGATGACGTCCCCGAAGGAGGAGCTGCTCTACCGCTCTCGGCCGAACCTGCGGATCGGCGCGATCGACTGGCCGCTCTTCGCGCTCTTCGGCGGGATCGCGACCGGCGTCTCGTTCGCCGTGATCGTCGTCCAGAACCCGACGACGCGCTGGGCCGGCGTCGGCTGGATCGTGGCCGGCCTGGTCTTCTACATCGTCTACCGGCGCCGGTTCGTGCAGGCGGCGCTGACGGACACGGTCAAGGCGCCGCCGGCGTACGGGCCGGCGCTGGCCCTCGAGTACCGGCGGCTGCTCGTGCCGGTGCTGAGCGGTCGGGCGTCCGATGAGGCGTTCGACATCGCCGCCGGGCTCGCCGCCGAGCGCGGCGCGCAGATCACCGCCGTCTACGTCGTCGAGATCCCGCTCGATCAGCCCCTGTCCGCGGAGATGCCGGCCGAGGAGGCGTTGGCGAACCGGGAGCTCGACGAGGCGCGCGCGATCGGCGAGTCGTACGGCGTCACCGTGATCCCGCGACTCGTCCGCGCCCGCAACGCGGGCGCCGCGATCGTGCGGGAGGCCGAGCGGCGCGCGAGCGAGATCATCGTCATCGGCGCCCCCCGCAGGGATCAGACGAGCCGCACGCGCGCGATCTTCGGCCGCACCGTCGACCACGTGCTCAAGAACGCGACCTGCCGCGTGCTCGTGACCGCGGTCAAGGGCTCGGGGTGAACGCGTACCGCGTTGCCGTCGCCGTGCTCGCGGTCACGTTCATCGGGATCGGCGTCGCGATGCTCGCGGTCACGGCGGCGCACGGCGGCGGCGTCCTCGGCTTCCTCCTCGGCGGCCTCTTCATCGCGCTCGGAGTCGGCCGGCTGACGCTGCTGCGGAAGGGCGGCCGCTAGGTGGCCCGCAAGCTGAGCGGCTTCCAGCGGGTGCTCGACGCCCCGGCGCTGTTCTCCGTCGCCTACGGGGAGATCGCCTCGTCGCTCTACTTCGCGCTTGGGATCGTCGCCGCGTACGCGCTCGGCTTCACGCCGCTCGTCCTCCTCGGCGCGGGCATCTTCTTCCTGCTCGTCTCGCTCTCGTACGCCGAGGGAACGGCGGCGCTGCCGGAGACGGGCGGCGCGGCGACCTTCGTCCGGCGCGCCTACAACGACGTCTACGGCTTCCTCACCGGCTGGGCGCTGTTCCTCGACTACCTGATCGTGATCGCGCTCTCGGCGGTGTTCCTGCCTCACTACCTCGGCACCGCGCTCGGCGTCGAGGCGCTGCGCGAGTCGCCGTGGGATCTCGTCGTCGCGGTCACGGTGATCCTGGCGATCGCGACCGTCCGGCTCGTCCGCCGCTCGCAGCTTCACTCCGCCGGCCTCGTCGTCGCCGGTCTCGACCTCGCGACGCAACTCCTGCTCCTGCTGCTCGGGCTCGCCCTGCTCGTCTCCCCGGACGCGCTCACGCAGGGAACGAACCTCGGCGTCTCGCCGAGCTGGGACGACCTCGCGTTCGCCCTGCCGCTGGCGATGCTCGCGTACACCGGGCTCGAGACGGTCGCGAACCTCGCCGAGGAGACGCGCGAGCCCGGCCGGACGCTCCCTCGCAGCCTCTTCTCCGCGATCGGCCTCGTCGTGCTCCTCACCGCGGGTGTCGCTGCGGTCGGGCTCTCGGCGTTCCCGGTCGAGAACGGTGAGACGGCGCTCGGCGAGGAGTGGCTGAAGGCGCCGCTCGCGGGGATCGTCGAAGCACTCAGCGTGCATGTTCCCGACCTCGTCGGCGACGCGCTCGTCATGTACGTCGGCCTCACCGGCGCGCTCGTCCTGCTGGCCGCAGCGACGACGTCGATGTCGGGCTTCACGCGGCTGGCGCACTCTCTCGGGGAGCACCGGCAGCTGCCGGCGAGCTTCGGGCGGCTCAACCGGCGCACGCTCGTCTCGCCGCAGGCGATCGTCGCCGTCGCGACGCGTCTCGATCGGCCTCGTGATCGCCACCGGACTGATGACCGACGACGTCGCCTTCCTCGCGAGCCTCTACTCGTTCGGGGTCCTCCTCGCCTTCGCGGCCGCGCAGCTCGCGGTGATCCGCCTCCGCTTCACCGAGCCCGACCTGCCACGGCCGTTCCGGGCGCCGCTCGCGGCGCCGCTGATCGGGGCGCCGCTCGCGATCGCGTTCTGGCTCGTCGCGATCGTCACGCACCCGGCCGCGCGCTATGCCGGGCCGGTCTGGCTGGCGCTCGGCCTCGCTCTTTACCTCGTCGTCCGCCGCCGCGCGCACATCGGGCTCCTGGCGGAAGCTTCTCCGGCCCTGGAGCTGCCCGCCGGTGCCGAGTTCAGGCGCGTGCTCGTGCCGATGAAGCTCGGGCCGATCGGGGAGGAGATGGTTGCGACTGCGGTCGCGCTGGCGAAGGAGCGCGGCGCCCGCGTCGACGCGCTCTTCGTGATCGTCGTGTCCGCTCGACAAGGAGCTGGACGCGCCGCTGTTCGAGCAGGAGGAGCAGGCGACCGCCTCGCTCGCGGAAGCCGTCCTCCTCGGCGAGGAGAACGGCGTTCGCGTCGAGCCCGTGACCGTTCGTGCCCGCTCGCTCGGCCGCGCGATCGTCGAGCAGGCGGTCGACGCGCGGTTCCGACCTGATCGTCCTCGGCTCGTCGCCGCGCTGGCGCCGCCAGTCCACCTTCTTCTCGCCGACGGTGGACTACGTGCTGCGCAGCGCTCCCTGCGAGGTGCTCGTCGTCGCGTTCCCGCAGGGTGTCCTCGAAGACGTACCCTGAGACCATGAAACTCGTCGTGATCGGATGCGGAAGGGTCGGCTCGGCCGTCGCGCGCGACCTGGCCGAGGACGGCTGGGACGTGACCGCGGTCGACGAGAAGGAGGAGGCGCTCGCGCGGCTCGGCGCGCGCTGGGCCGGCGGGTTCATCGTCGGGCACGGCATGGACGCCGAGATCCTCCGTCGCTCCGGTGTGCCCGATGCCGACGCGGTCGTCGTCGCGACGAGCGGCGACAACACGAACCTCGTGATCGCGCAGGTGGTCGAGAAGCGCTGGGCCGTGCCGTGCGTCGTCGTTCGGGTGCTCGACCCCGCCCGCGCCGACTTCTATGCCGCCCGCGGGATGCGCACGATCTGCCCGACGCAGACGGCGATCTCGGCGCTGACCACGGCAGTACGCAAGGAGTCGAAGCAGGCCCAGGAGGCGAACGCCTGATGTATTCGATCGTCGCCGGCGGCGGGAAGGTCGGCGCCAACGTCGCCCGCTCGCTGCTCAAGATGGGGCACGAGGTGACGCTGATCGAGCAGCGACCGTACCGGTTCGACCAGCTCCAGGAGGAATTCGAGCATCAGGTCCTGCTCGGCGACGCCACCGAGCTGCACGTGCTCGAGCGCGCCGGGATCGCCCGCCCGCCCGAGCTCGTGCTCGGCGTCACGGGCGACGACGAGGACAACCTGATCATCTGCCAGATCGCGACCGAGGGCTACCGCGTCCCGAAGGTGATCGCGCGCGTCAACGACCCGCGCAACCAGGAGCACTTCGACCTGCTCGGGATCAACCAGACCGTCTGCGCGACCTCGAACGTGCTCGGGCTCGTCGAGCACGAGGTGCCCGAGCACGGGATCGTCCACCTGCTCGAGCTGCGGAAGGAGAATCTGGAGATCGTCGAGCTGCAGATCGAGCGCAACTCGCCGGCAGCGGGCAAGCGCGTCGCAGGCCTGCGGCTCCCGGAGGGGACGCGCCTGATCTCGGTGATGCGGCAGGGCCGCTCCGAGCTGGCCGAGGACTCGACCGTGATCCGCCCGGGCGACCAGGTGCTCGCGGTGCTCGAGCCCGGGAAAGAGGACGAGCTCCGCAAGATCCTGCTCAGTTAGCGCGCCAAGACCCCTGAAGGGGCCGCTTCGCGGCCCAAGTGCCTCGCTCGCGGAGTCGTCAGGCGTTCCGCCAGTAGTGCCGTGACGCCAGTACCACGATCGGGACGATCTCGAGGCGGCCGAGCCACATCAGTCCCGTCATCAGCAGCGTCGAGAAGTCGCTGAACGGCTCGAAGGAGCCGAGCGGGCCGCCGACGCCGAAGGCAGGGCCGACGTTCGAGAGCATGCTGGCCGAGACGGAGACGGCGTCGAACGGAGACAGGTCGAGACCGGTCCGCGCCGCGTCGATCGCAAGCGCGGCCGCGCCGAGGATGAAGATGCCGATGTAGAGCAGGATGAACGACGACACGGCGCGGAGCGTCCTCTCGTCGACGACGCGACGGTTCAGCCGCACCGGGAGGACGATCTCGGGATGGAGCGTCTGGTCGATCTCGCGGCGGAGGATCTTGCCGAGCAGCAGGTGGCGCACCACCTTGACCGAGCCCGTGGTCGAGCCGGCCGAGCCGCCGACGAACATCAGCCCGACGATCGTCATCATCGCGAGCGCCGGCCAGAGGTTGTAGTCGGCGACCGAGAAGCCGGTCGTCGTCATCGTCGAGACCGCTGTGAAGATGCCGGCGCGGATCGCATCGCTGCCGCCGAGGACGTCTTCCGTCCAGATCTCGGCGACGACGATCGCGGAGCCGAGCACGAGCAGCGCCATGTACAGCCGCGCCTCGCCGTCCCGCAGGAGGGCGCGGGGCTGGCGCCGGACGAAGGTGCGGTACATGAGCGCGAAGTTGAAGCCGCCGAGGACCATGAAGAGGACGAGCACCCACTGCGTCGCCGGCGCGAAGCTCTCGATCGAGTCCGCCTTCGTCGAGAAGCCGGCGGTCGGGATCGTCGTCAGCGCGTGCGCGAGCGCGTGGAACGGCGACATCCGCTCGTCGATGCCGGTCGCCCAGAGCCCGAGCAGGATCGCGAAGAGGACTGCGGTCAGCGCGATGTAGAGGACCCAGACGCGCTGCGCGGTGTCGCGGATCCGGGTGCTCAGGGTCTCGATCTCCGGCCCCGGCATCTCGTGCTCCAGCAGCTGACGGCCGCCGACGCGCAGGCGCGGGAGCACGGCGAGGGCGAGCACGATGATCCCGATCCCGCCCAACCACTGCGTGAACTGGCGCCAGAGCGCCAGGCTGCGCGGCAGCTCCTCGATCTGCGTGACGACGCTGCCGCCGGTGGTGCTGAAGCCCGACATCCCCTCGAAGAAGGCGTCGACGGGCCGGTCGAGCTGCGGGTCGCCGGAGAGGACGTAGGGGAGAGCGCCGAGCGCGGCTGCGGCGAGCCACGTCAGCGCGACCACGAGGAAGCCCTCGCGGATGCCGAGCCGGTGCTCGCCGCGGGTCGTGAAGGCGACGCCGGCGGCGACTCCTCCGGTGATCGCCCCGGCGACGAGGAACGGCCAGACCTGCTCGCCGTAGCCGACCGCGACGGCAGCCGGGATCAGAACGGAGAGGCTCAGATAGGCGAGCAGCGTCCCGACGACGTGGAGCGCCCCGACGACGTCGACGGCCAGAAGCGGCGCCCGCCGTGCGCCCCGCCCGCGCTCGGACGGGCTCACAGTGCCTTCTCGACCTCGGGCACGCGCCGCGACTCGGTGAAGATGATCGCCCGGTCGCCGGCGCGGAGGACGTCGTCACCGCGCGGGAAGACGGCCTGCCCGTCGCGCACGATCGCCCCGATCAGGGCGCCCCGGATCGGCATCTCCTTGAAGCGCATGCCCGCGTACTCGCTGCCGGGGCGGATCATGATGTCCAGCACCTCGAAGCGGTCGCCCTCGAGCATGACGACCTGCTGAGTGCGCGGATCGTGGGCGAAGCGGACGATCTCCTCGGCCGTGATCTGGCGCGGGTTCACGGTCACGTCGATCCCCGCATGCTCGAAGACCTCGACCGAGGTCGACTCGTGGACGATCGCGACCGCGAAGCGCGCCCCGTGCACTTTCGCCAGCGTCGCCGCGAAGTGGTTCTTCATGTCGTCGCGCATCGCGAAGATGGCGACCTGCGCGTCGGCGATGCGCTCCCGGTCGAGAAAGTCGGGGTCGAAGCCGGTGGCGTGGTAGACGCGAGCGTCGCCCAGCTCCGCCGCGACGATCCTCGCCCGCTCGCGCGACACCTCGATCAGCCGCACGCCGATCTCCTGCTCGAGCAGGAGCCGCGCGATCGCCGTCCCGGCCCGGCCCGCGCCGAAGATGACGACGTCCGTGACCTTGTCGGTGCCGGGCACGATCAGTTGGCTCCACGCCTGAGTCGCCTGCGGCGAGCCGATCACGACGATCCGGTCGCCGTGCTTGATCGTCTCGTCGCCGCGCGGGATCACGACCCCGTCGCCGCGGATGATCGCGGCGACGCGGGAGTCCGGCGGGATCTTCGCCTCGCGCAGCGGCACGTCGAGCAGGACGGGATCGGCCTTGTGGGTCACGTCGAACTCCGCCATCTGCACCTGCCCGTCCGCGAAGACGTCCGTCTGCCGCGCTGTCGGAACGCCGATCGTGCGCGAGATCGCGTACGCGGTCTCGACCTCGGACGAGACGATGAAGTCGACGTCGAGCTGCCCTTCCCGCCAGACGTCGAGGTACTCCGGGTTGGTGGTACGGACAACGGTCGTCGTCCGCGGCGAGCAGGCCTTCGAGATCATCGCGGCGACGATGTTCGACTCGTCCCGGGACGTGCACGCGATCAGGAGATCGGCCTCGGTGATTCCGGCCGCCGAGAGAACGCGCCGGCTGGCCCCGTTCCCTTCGAGCGTGGCGACGTCGTACCGTTGCGAGACCGCGGCGAGCCGCTCCTCGTCGAGGTCGATCACAGTCAGGTCGTGCTCGTCGTGCAGCGCCTCGACGACCGTCGCGCCGACCTGGCCGGCGCCGATGACGAAGATCTTCACCGGGGGAGGTTACTGCGCGGCGACGCCGCTTCCTGTGGCTATCGTGGCCCGGATGAGGTCGCTGCTCGCACTCGCCTGCATCGGCGCCCTCGGCGCGGCGTGCGCGGCCGGCGCGTCACCGCAACAGGCCGATCGCACCGCGTTCAAGCCGCGAGCGCTCGCGAGTGGGTTCTCGGAGCCCGTCTTCGTCACGAGCGCCAAGGGCGAAGCAGGGCGGCTGTACGTGCTCGAGCAGGGCGGCACGATCCGGGTGCTCCAGAACGGCAAGCGCCGGGCGACGCCGCTGCTCGACATTCGAGCCCTCGTCACCGCGGGCGGCGAGCAGGGCCTGCTCGGGCTCGCCTTCCACCCGTCCTACCCGAAGGTGCGCAAGCTCTACGTCCAGTACACCGCGCGCGACGGCTCCACGAAGGTGGTCGAGTACAGCACGAACGGGACCCGCGCCGCCGCGCCGCGCCAGCTCTTCTCCAGTCGCGACCCGTACGGGAACCACAACGGCGGCATGCTCGCGTTCGGCCCCAACGGCCGCCTCTACTTCACGATGGGCGACGGCGGCGCGGCGGCGATCCCGAGAACCGCTCCCAGAACATGCGCTCGCTCTTCGGCAAGCTCCTCTCGCTCAACGTCGCCACGAAGGGCGTCAAGATCGAGGCGCTCGGGCTCCGGAACGCCTGGCGCTTCTCGTTCGACCGCGCCAACGGCGATCTCTACCTCGGCGACGTCGGCCAGGGCGAGATCGAGGAGATCTCGTACTCGCCCGCGGGCAGCAACGGGCTCGAGAACTACGGCTGGGACGTCTACGAGGGGCGCTCGAAGTTCGAGGACAAGGGGCTCGGGCCGGGCAAGCTCGTCCAGCCGGTGGCCCAGTACACGCACGACGACGGCTGCTCGGTCACGGGCGGCTACGTCTACCGCGGCTCGAACGCGGCCCTGCGCGGCCGCTACATCTACGGCGACTACTGCAGCGGGATCGTCTGGAGCTTCAAGCTCGCGGGCGGCAAGGCGACCGGGCTCCGCCGCGAGCGCGTTCAAGATCGCCAATCTCAGCTCGTTCGGCCAGGACAACGCGGGCGAGCTCTACGCCGTCTCGCACGGCGGCACGATCTACCGCCTGACGCCCTGATCATCTGCCGCACCTGCGCGACGCACCACGCCGGCGAGCCGGAGCGGTGCGCGATCTGCGAGGACGAGCGCCAGTACGTCGGGCCGGACGGCCAGCAGTGGCTGACGCTCGAGGAGCTGCGCGCGGCGTATCGCTGCGACGTGCGGGACGACTCCGGCTACCTCGGCGTCGGCGTCGCCCCCGAGCTGGCGATCGGCCAGCGGCTGCTGCTGGCCGAGTCGGCCGGGGGAAACGTGCTCTGGGACATGATCCCGCTCGTCGACGCTGAGGCGGTCGAGGCCGTGCAGGCGCGCGGCGAGGTGCGGGCGATCGCGATCTCCCATCCGCACTACTACTCCGGAATGGTCGAGTGGAGCGACGCCCTCGGGGGCGTCCCGATCCTCCTCCACGAGGCCGATCGCGAGTGGATCATGCGGCCCGACCCGCGGATCGAGCTCTGGTCGGGCGACGTGAAGGAACTGTGGGGCGGCCTGACGCTCCTCCGCCTCGGCGGCCACTACCCGGGCGGGACCGTGCTCCACGACGCGGGCACGAGCACGCTCCTCTCCGGCGACATCGTGCAGGTGATCCCGGACCGGCGCTTCGTCGGCTTCATGTGGAGCTACCCGAACCTGATCCCGCTGCCGATCGCGGACGTCGAGCGGATCGCGGCCGCGCTCGAGCCGTGGCGGTTCGACCGGATCCTCGGCGCCTGGTGGAGCCGCCTCGTGCCGAGTGACGGCAACGAGGTCGTGCGCCGCTCCGCGGCGCGCTACGCGGCCCGGATCACTTCGCGCGCCTGACGCGCGGGCTCTGGCCGAGCGCGGCGTAGGCGAGCGCGTTCAGCGACTCGTTCAGGTTCCGCAGTTCCCGCGCCATCAGCTGGAAGCCCTCGGCGTTCTCGGCGTGGCGGTTGAGGCGGGCGAGCTCGTCCGCGATCCGGTCGAGCCGCTCCAGCACCGCCTCGAACTGGCGGTCGGGCATCTCCTTCGCGTCCATGCGCAGAATCTAGCGCGTGCGCCTCGACTGGGAGCTCGCCCGCCGCGGCTACCGCCGCTACGCCGCGTATCCCGGCGCGACCTGGGCCGGGCTCTTCACGAACCTGGTCTTCGGCTTCCTGATCGCGTACATCCTGCTCGCGGTCTACGAGCGAGCCGACGTGATCGGCGGCTACGACGTCCGGGACGCGATCGCATACGTCTGGATCTCGCAGGGGCTGCTCACCGTCGTCGGGCTCTTCGGCGCGAGCTGGTTCGAGCTCGCGCGCCGAGTGCAGACGGGCGACGTCGCGACCGACCTCCAGCGGCCGCTCGACGTGCAGCGCGCCGAGCTCGCGCAGGATCTCGGCCGCGCCGGCTACCAGGCCCTCTGGCGGGCGGTGCCGCCAGTTCGTGCTCGGCGCGCTGCTCTTCGAGATCACGATCCCGGGCGAGCCGGGCCGCTGGCTCGTGTTCGCGCTCAGCGTCGCGCTCGCCGTCCTCGTCAGCTTCGGGATCCGCTTCCTCGTCAACCTCGCCTCGTTCTGGCTGCTCGACTACCGCGGCCCGGTGCTGCTCGCGATCGCTGTCAACCTGCTGCTGTCCGGCGCGGTCATGCCGCTCGCGTTCTTCCCCGGCTGGCTCGACACGGTCGGCGCGCCTGACGCCGTTCGCGTCCTTGCTCCAGGCTCCGATCGACGTCTACGTCGGCGCGCCGATCGGCGGCAGCATCGCGCTCGTGCTCGCGTTGCAGGTCTTCTGGGTGCTCGTCCTCTACGCCGCGGGGCGGCTCGTGCTCGCCGCGGGCACGCGCAAGCTGGTGGTGCAGGGTGGCTGAGGCTCGAGCGCTCGCCGGGATCTACGTGCGGCTCGTCGGCGCGCGGATCCGCTCCCAGCTCGAGTACCGCGTCTCGGTCGCGCTGCAGCTCGTCGGCACCGCGCTCCTGACCGCGGTCGACTTCGTTGCGATCGCCCTGATCTTCGCGAACGTCCCGTCGCTCGGCGACTGGAGCCTGGGCGAGGTGGCGCTCCTCTACGCGCTCGCGACGATCTCGTTCGCCCTGACGGACATCGCGATCGGCCACCTCGATCTCTTCCCGCAGATGATCCGGGAAGGCACGTTCGACCAGATCCTCGTCCGACCGCTGCCGTCGCTCTTCCAGGTGGTCGCGTCCGACTTCGCCGCTGCGGCGAGTCGGGAAGAGTGCTGCAGGGGCTGGCCGTGCTCGCGTACGTGCTCGTTACGGTCGACGATCGACTGGACGCCGGGCCGCGTGCTCGCGATCCCGCTGGCGATCGTCTCGGGCGCCGTCATCTACGCGGCGGTCTGGGTCGCGCTCGCCACGATCGCGTTCTGGATCGTCGACGCGATCGAGCTCGTGAACGCGTTCACCTACGGCGGCAGCTTCCTCTCGCAGTACCCGATCGGAATCTTCGCCCGGTGGCTGCGCGGGCTCGTCGTCTTCGTGGTCCCGCTCGCCTTCGTCGCCTACTTCCCGGCGCTGTACGTGCTCGGGAAGGAGGACGAGCTCGGCCTTCCCGAGGCGTTTCGCTTCGCCTCGCCCGTGGTCGCGGTCGCCGCGGCGCTCGTCGCCGGAGCCGTCTGGCGCAATGCGGTCCGGCACTACCGGAGCGCCGGCGGATGATCGCGCTCGCGCGACGTGCACAAGCACTTCGTCGTCCGCGCGAAGACGGGCCGGCTGCGCCGCGAGCGGCGCGAGGTGCGGGCCGTCGACGGGATCTCGTTCGAGCTCGAGCGTGGCGCGATGGTCGGCTACCTCGGCCCGAACGGAGCCGGCAAGTCGACGACGGTGAAGATGCTGACCGGGATCCTCGTCCCGAGCGGCGGGCGAGATCCGGGTCGCCGGCCTCGATCCGTCCCGGCAGCGGATCGAGCTCGCGCGGCGGATCGGCGTCGTCTTCGGCCAGCGCTCGCAGCTCTGGTGGGACCTGCCGCTCGCCGACTCGTTCGACCTGCTGCGCCACATCTACCGCGTGCCGGCGGCCCGGCACCGGGAGAACCTCGCGCAGCTTCACGCGAGGTGCTCGAGCTCGACGCCTTCCTGTCGACACCCCGGTGCGCCAGCTCTCGCTCGGCCAGCGCATGCGCGGCGAGCTGACCGCGGCGCTGCTGCACGATCCCGAGATCGTCTTCCTCGACGAGCCGACGATCGGGCTCGACGTCGTCGCCAAGGCGGCGGTCCGCGAGTTCCTCGCCGAGGTCAACCGCGAGCGCGGCGTCACCGTCCTGCTGACGACGCACGACCTCGCCGACATCGAGCGGCTCTGCTCGCGGCTGCTGATCATCGACCACGGCCGGCTGATCTGGGACGGCGGCCTCGACGAGCTGAAGCGGGCGCTACGGTCGCGAGCGGACGCTCGTCGTCGACCTGGAGGAGCCGGCGCCGCCGCTCGAGCTGGCCGGGACGCGCGGTCGTCAGGGTGGAAGGCCCGCGTCAGTGGCTCGCGTTCCGCCGCGACGAGACGAGCGCCGCCGAGCTGATCGCCGCGGTCGCCGGCGCGGGCCCGGCTGCTCGACCTCGCGATCGAGGAGACGGAGATCGAGGAGATCGTCAGGCGGATCTACGCAGCCGGAGCAGCTCCGCCCGCGACCTGACCACGACGGCCGCATCGGTCGGGGCGCCGGTCTCGAGGCGCCTCACCCGCCGCGTCGCGCCGAGCTGGGCCAGCGCGACCCGGGCGAGCTCGAGCGGCGCGTCGGTGAAGACGACCAGCTGCTCCCCGTCGGCGTGGAGCGCGCGGAGGATCGCGCTCACCTCCGCGGCGGGCCGGAGGTAGACCGGCGCCCGGTCCTCGGCGAAGCGTTCGAGCAGCGTCCGCCAGTTGCCCGCGCCGCGCGCATCGAGCTCCACGGCGGCGGCGGCACGGTCCTCCGGCAGGCCCTCCACGTCGAGGACGCGCGCGACGTCCGCGAGCCAGTCTCGCCACAGCTGCCTCGTGTCGCCGAGGGCGTCGAGCTCGATCGCGATCATCGCCCGTATCGCCGCCAGAGCGCGACGCCGAGCGCGACGCCGACCGAGTCGATCGCGACGTCGAAGGGCGAACCGACACGTCCGGGGACGAAGTGCTGGTGCGCCTCGTCCGAGATCGCGTAGGCGACTCCCGCCGCCAGCGCGCCGCGCTCGTCGCGCAGGGCGCGCAGCAGCAGCGCGCCGAGGAGCGCGAACTCGCAGGCGTGCGCGAGCTTCCGCAGCACGAGATCCCAGGTCCCCAGCCCCGTGCCGAGGTCGGAGACGGACGAGAGGGCGAAGATCACGGCCGCCCAGAGGACGACCGGCGCCCACAGGCGCAGCGCGGTGGAGGTCGGCGGCACGCGGCCATGGTAGGCTCCCGCCCCACATACGGAGCACGGTGAGGGAACCCGGTGCAAGTCCGGGACGGTCCCGCCGCTGTGAGGGGAGACGCCCGACGTGGACGTGCCACTGGCCGAGAGGCCGGGAAGGCCGCGCAGGGGGAGCCCCGAGTCAGAAGACCTGCCGCGCTCTCAATTCGAACCCCTCGCGGAAGGAGGATTCGTGCTTCGCAGACTCGTTGCTCTCTCGGTGCTTTTCCTGGTGGTGCTCGCGCCCGCCGCGCTGGCCGCCAATGTCAAGATCCGCGTCGAAGGCAGGACGACGACGATCTTCGGCCCCGCTCAGCCGACCGTCACCGCCGACAACGCGCTTCAGGCGCTCGACGCAGCCAGCACGGCCGGCGAGTTCTACTACGGGATGACGACGTCGAGCTTCGGCGACTACGTCAGCCAGATCGGCAAGTACCCGGCCTCGGCCAGCACGGGCTGGGTCTTCAAGGTGAACGGGATCTCGCCGCCCGTCGGCGCCGACAAGGTGACGCTGAAGGACGGCGATGTCGTGCTCTGGTACTACGCGACCTTCGGTACCGCCGGTGGCCCTCCGACGCTCGAGCTGCAGCGGCTTCCTGCCAACTGCTACGTCGTCCAGTCGGTCACGGACGCCGGCAGGCGAACGCGTGCCGCGACCGCGACGCTCGTCGTCGACGGCAAGCGCTTCAGGGCCACGAACGGCCGCGCCTGCATCGGCAAGCACGCCGGGCTCGTCCGGGCGACAGCGCCCGGCGCCGTCCGCTCGAACGCACAGCCGTGATCCGGCGGGCGCTCGCCGCGCTCGTCGTCCTCGTCCTCCTCGCCGGCTGCGGCGGCGCCGGTGGGGAGGAGGGGTCGGCGACGCTGTGGGTGACCCGCGACCGCGGCGCTGAAGTGCTGGTCGACGTCAAGGTCGACGCCGGGCAGACCCTGATGCGGGCGCTGGCGGGCGAGGTCGAGCTCGAGACGCGCTACGGCGGACGCTACGTCCAGTCGATCGAGGGGCTCGCAGGCAGCCTCGACCGGCAGCGCGACTGGTTCTGGTTCGTCAACGGCTATGAGGGCGACCGCAGCGCGACGGCATACCGGCTGCGGGACGGCGACGTCGCCTGGCTCGACTATCGCGAGTGGGAGCGGGAGGGAGAGGCGCGCGTCGTCGTCGGCGCCTTCCCGGAGCCGTTTCTGCATGGCTACGCCGGGCGGACGCGACAGGCTGTCGTGCGCTTCGAGGGCTCCCGGACGCGCGCCACGCGCCTCGCTCGGCGGATCGGCGCGGACTCGATCGAGCCGCTCGGAACGCCCGTTCCCGTGGGGACGAACGTCCTCGAGATCCGAGAGGGGCCGAAGCGGGCAGTCGCGGAGCTGCTCGGCCAGACGGCCGGCGATCCCGTCAAGGTCGTGCTCAGCGGCGAGCCCGAGCTGACCCGCAGGTATCAGGTGCGATGAGCCCGGGACCTGCAGCCGCGCTGCTCGCCGCCGCCGGTGTCGCGGCGCTCCTGACGGACCGGATCTGGGCCGTCTCCGCGCTGACCGTGATCCTGCTGGCGGTCTGCCTGCGCGCGCCGGCGGAGCGACGCTCGGTCTATCTGTTCGGGGCGCTCTCGAGCGCGCTCGGCGTGCTCTTCCTCTCGCCGTTCCTCTGGTCGGCGCCCGACGGAAAGCTGCTGTGGGAGGGGCCGACGATCCCGGTGCTCGGCCCGGTCGACGTGACGACGACCGAGCTCGCCGAAGCCGCGCTGAACGCACTCCGCCTGGCGGCGCTCGGGCTGGCGTTCGCCGCGTACGCTCTCTTGCTCGACCACGACCGGCTCGTCGCCGCCGCAGGCGCGGCCCGCCGGTCGGCGCTGGCAGTCGCGCTCGCGACGCGGCTCGTTCCCTCGCTCGAGCGCGACGCCGCCGGGCTGGCCGAGTCCCTGCGGGGAAGAGGCGTGCGGCTGCAGGGTGCGCGCGGTTACGCGACGTTGCTCTCGCCGCTCGTCTCCGGCTCGCTCGAGCGGGCGACGAGCCTCGCCGAGGCAATGGAGGCGCGCGGCTTCGGCCGACCGGGAACGACGCGGGCACCGCGGGCACCGTGGAGCACCCGTGACCGGCTCGCGCTTCCGGCTGCGTGCCTGCTCGTGGTCGTGGCGGCGCTGTGGCTCTAGCGTCCGTCACCCAGCTCTCGTTCTCCTATCCGGCGGCCCCGCCGGCTCTCCGAGACGTCTCGTTCGACCTCGATCCGGGCGACGTCGTGGCGTTGCTCGGCCCGTCCGGCTCCGGGAAGTCGAGCTTGCTGCGGGCGCTCGCCGGGCTCGTCCCGCACTTTCACGGCGGACGGTTCTCCGGCCGGGTCGTCGTCGCCGGACTCGACACGCGGGTCGTGCGGCCGGCCGAGCTCGCGGGAACGGTCGCTTCCGTCTTCCAGGATCCGGAGGACCAGGTCGTGATGACGATCGTCGCGAACGAGGTCGCCTTCGGGCTCGAGAACCTCGGGGTCGCGCCTGCGGAGATCTGGCTCCGAGTCGAGCACGCGCTCGCATCCGTCGACGCGCTCCACCTCTGGGGCCGGAAGACGGTCGAGCTCTCTGGCGGCGAGCTGCAGCGAGTCTGCCTCGCCTCGGCGCTGGCGCTCGAGCCCCAGCTGCTGCTGCTCGACGAGCCGACGTCGCAGCTCGATCCCGAGGCTGCGGCCCTCTTCCTCGAAGCGGTCGATCGGCTGGGGGCGACGGTCGTCCTCTCCGAGCACAGGGTCGCCCGCGCACTCGAGCTCGCCACGCGCGTCCTCTTCGTCGAAGACGGCCGGCTTCTTCTCGACGCGTCGCGTGACAGCGCGCTCAAGTGGCTCGCCGACGAACGCCCGGGGTGGACGAGCGCTTGTGTTGAATCAACACAAGCTCGATTGGGCGCTCTCGTTCTCGAGCTCCGCGGCGTCTCGTTTGCGTACCGCGCGGCCATGCCCATCCTGGACGGGATCGACCTCGAGCTGCGGCGCGGCGAGATCGTCGCGCTGGAGGGGCCGAACGGGTCCGGAAAGACCACGCTCGCACGGATCGCCGCGGGCTTGCTCGAGCCCCAGGGCGGCAGTTCCCGCTTGTGGGGTCGCGCCGGGTACCTCGCCCAGGATCCGGGTCGCTACCTGGTCAAGGAGACGGTGCTGGACGAAGTCGGCTTGGCCGTGAATCGCGATCAACAGCGGGCTCGTGCTGCGCTCGCTCAGGTCGGCCTCGGCTGGGCGGCACTGCGGCACCCGCGCGACCTGTCCAGCGGCGAGCGGGAGCGGCTCGCGCTCGCCTCGGTCGCGGTGGCCGAGCCGGACCTGCTCGTTCTGGACGAGCCCACGCGCGGCCTCGACCCAGACCGGAAGGCGGTTCTCGGCGCCTGGCTGCAGGACTACGCAGCGTCCGGAAAGGCCGTGCTGGTCGCGACACACGACCGCGATCTCCCGGCGCATCGCCGAATCGGACTTAGTGTTGATTCAACACAATCTCCTCTCGGGAGCCGCGTTGCCGTCTAGGGTCGCCATCCTCGCGGCCGGCGGGGCGCTCGCGCTCGCGGCCTGGGCCGCGCTCGACCCGGGCAGGGGCGGAATCGCGACCCTGCTCGCCGCGTTCGCCGTGCTCGTGGCCGGCTTTGCGTGGCTCGAGGGCGGGACGGTGTCGGCGCGCGACCTGACGCTCGTCGCGACGCTCGGTGGTCTCGCCGCCGCCGGCCGCGTGCTCTTCGCGCCGATCCCGAGCGTCCAGCCAGTGACCGTCATCGTCGCCGCGGCCGGGGTCGCGCTCGGGCCGCGACGCGGCTTCGCGGTCGGCGCGCTCGCCGCGATCGCGTCGAACTTCTTCCTCGGCCAGGGCCCGCACACGCCGTGGCAAATGCTCGCCTGGGGCGGCTGCGGGCTGCTCGCCGGACTCGCGCGCCCGCTCCTCCGCCGGCGGCTCGCGTTTGCCGCGTTCGCGCTGATCCTCGGCGTCGCCTTCGGCACGGTGATGGATGTCTGGCTCTGGCTCGCCTTCTACCCGCACACGGAGGCGGCGTTGCTCGCACGACTCGCCGCCGGCGTTCCGTTCAACGTCGCGCACGCGGCCGGCAACGTCGTGCTCGCGCTGGTGGCGGGGCCGGAGCTGAGACGCGTGCTCGAGCGGTACGCACGCCGCTCGCGGACCGAGGTGGTGTGGGCATGAAGCTGCTGGCGACGCTCGCGGCCGCGACCGCGCTCGCCACGCCCGCCGGCTACGTGCAGGGACAGCAGCGCGACGACGGTGGCTTCGGCGACGCGCAGGTCACCGCCTGGGCGACGCTCGGGCTCGTCGCGGCGGGCAAGGACACGGGCCGCGCTGCCGCGTACCTCGCCGAGCAGGTGCCCGCCTCGGCGACCGACCGCGCGCTCCTCGCCCTCGCGCGCGCCGCCGCGGGCGACCGGCCCGACGACCTGCTCCCGCGCCTCCGCGCCCATACGCCTGGGAAGCGCGTCAACACGACGATCTGGACGATCCTGGCCCTCCGCCAGGCAGGCGAGCCCGTCGCGCCCGCGCTCGTCCGCGCCCTCCTACGAGCGCAGCGCCCCAACGGCGGCTGGTCGTGGCTCGCGGGCGGCGCCGCTGACGCGAACGACACGGCCGCGGCGATCCAGGCCCTTCGCGCAGTCGGCGCGAGCGGACGGCCGATCGAGCGCGGCGTCGCCTTCCTCCGCCGCCACCAGAACGCCGACGGCGGCTTTGAATTGACGCTCGGCCGCGGCTCCGACACCCAATCGACCGCCTGGGCGATCCAGGCGCTCCTCGCCGCGGGCCGCGCGCCCGGAGCTCCTGCGTTCCGCTACCTCGGCCGGATGCTGCGCCTGGACGGGAGCTACCGCTACAACGCCCGCTATGTGACCACGCCGCTCTGGGTGACGGCGCAGGTGCTGCCCGCCCTCGCGCGGACGCCGTTTCCCCTCACGGTGCGCTGAGAGCTCGCGCGGAAGGAGGCATGCCGGAGCGCTCGGGACGTCCTAGGCTCCGACGATGTTCTTCCACCTGCTCGAGGCCGCTCTCGTGGCGCTCGTCGCCTGGCGGCTGTTTCGACGCCGCCGACCTCCAGAGGAGCTCCCCGACCGGTCGACCACATGGCGGTTCGTGCCGCTCGGGGCGGGGCTCTCGGTGCTTTCCCTCGCCGTGCTCACCTGGGGTGCCGGCGTCGTACTCGCACCGCTCGCGTTCCTCCTGACCCTGTTCGCCGTCAGACGGATGGGCAGGCAGCGAGGACTCGCCTTCTGGGTCGGCGCAGGGCTGAACGTCTGGCTGATGTTCCTCTTCCTCGTCACTCTCGGCGTCGTGATCCACGATGCGCTCGCTGCCTAGAGCAGGCTGCGTTTGTCCATCTTTTGACCAGATCTGAACTCTTTCCGCGGGTTGAGCGAATACGTCCGTCACCAGCGAAAGGGAACCCAAATGTCTCGTACACGCACGCTCGTCCTCGTCGGAGCGCTGCTCTGCGCCGCCGGCCTCGGCCGCGCGGCCGACGCCCAGGCCGCCGAGCTCTTCCACGGCGTCGACGCCCAGAACCGTCTCGTCACCTTCAGCGGCCAGACGCCCACGTCGATCGCCCGTAGGGCGTTCACCGGCCTGCCGAGCGGCGAGCAGATCGTCGGGCTCGACGTCCGCCCCGTCAACAAGCAGGTCATCGCGCTCGGAAGCACGAGCCGGCTCTACCGGATCGACGTCGCCACCGGCGCCGCCACCGTGATCGGGACCGCGCCGTTCGCACCGCCGCTCGCAGGCACGAGCTTCGGCTTCGACTTCAATCCGACGGTCGACCGGATCCGCGTCACCTCGGATGCCCGCCAGAACCTCCGGCTCAATCCGGACACCGGCGGCACGGCAGCCGTCGACGGCACGCTGGCGTACGCGGTCGGCGACGCCGGGGCCGCAGCGACGCCGCGCATCGTCGGGTCGGCCTACACGAACAGCGTCGCCGGAGCCACGACGACGCAGCTCTTCGACCTCGATGCCGGCCGCGACTCGCTCGTGCTCCAGAACCCGCCGAACAACGGCACGCTCGTCACCGTGGGCGCGCTCGGGATCGACATCGGCGACAACGCCGGCTTCGACATCTCGGCCGTCGACGGCGTGGCATACGTCTCGGCGCAGGTCGGGCAGAGCGGTGCGTCGCAGCTCTACACCGTCAACCTGACTACCGGAGCCGCCACGCTCGTCGGCCGCATCGGCGGCAAGTCGCCGCTCCGTGGGCTCGCTGCAGCCGGAACCGCCGCCGTCGACACCGCCGCACCGAGCGTCACGCTCGCGCGGGCGGTTGCCTCGCCGAGGGTCGGTGCCCTGCTCCGCACCGGCGTCCGCCTCCGCGGCACCTGCTCCGAGGGTTGCACCCTCAGCGCCCGCATCCTCTCGGGCACGCGCGTCGTCGGCAGCGGCAAGGACGTCACGACCGACCTGGTCGGCTCCGCTCCGCTCCGCCTCGTCTTCCGGACGGCGGCGAAGAAGGAGTTCGCGGCGCGCCGGACGGTGACCTTCACGATCGTGGTCACCGCCACCGATGCCGCCGGCAACACCTCGACCGCGCGGCAGACGCTGCGCGCGACCCGGTAGCTCCCCTGATGCGACGCGGGCGCTCCGAGTGGGGCGCCCGCTAGCATCGAACGGGTGCCGGTTGCCTCGCCCGAGCAGTACCTCGCGAACCTGAATCCCGCCCAGCGGGAGGCGGTCCTGCACACCGAGGGGCCGCTGCTCGTGATCGCCGGCGCCGGCTCCGGGAAGACGCGGGTGCTCACGCATCGCGTCGCCCACCTGATCACCGCCGTTGGCGTCAAGCCGAACGAGATCCTCGCGATCACCTTCACGAACAAGGCCGCCGGCGAGATGCGCGAGCGCCTGACGACCATGCTGGGGCCGCTGGCGCGGGCGATCTGGATCCTCACGTTTCACGCCGCCTGCGGCCGGATCCTCCGCAGCGAGGCAGAGCGGCTGGGCTACAAGTCGAACTTCACGATCTACGACAGCGCCGACCAGGTCCGGCTCGTCAAGCAGGTGCTGGAGGAGCTCGACAAGGATCCGAAGCGCTTCGTGCCCCGCGGTGTCCACGCGCAGATCTCGAACGCGAAGAACCAGCTGATCACCCCGGCGCGCTACGCCGAGCAGATCGGCTCCTTCTACGACCAGACGATCGCCGAGGCCTACGCGCTCTACCAGAAGAAGCTGGCCGCCTCGAACGCGGTCGACTTCGACGACATGCTGATGCTGACCGTGCAGATCCTCGAGAGCTTCCCCGACGCGCGCAAGCACTGGCAGAACGCGTTCCGCTACGTGCTGGTCGACGAGTACCAGGACACGAACCACGCGCAGTACCGGCTCCTGCAGCTGCTGGCCGAGCACCACCACAACATCTGTGCCGTGGGCGACCCGGATCAGTCGATCTACGCCTTCAGAGGAGCGGACATCCGCAACATCCTCGAATTCGAGCGCGACTTCCCCGAGACGCGGACGATCCCGCTCGAGCAGAACTACCGCTCCACGAACGCGATCCTCGAGTCGGCGAACGCCGTCATCGCGCACAACTCGGAGCGGAAGGAGAAGCGGCTCTGGTCGGAGCTCGGGGACGGCGACCCGGTCCGGGTGGTCGAGGTCGAGGACGAGCAGTCCGAGTCGCGCTACGTCGCCGCCCAGATCGCGGGCCTCGTCGAGGAGGGCTACAACGGCAGCGAGATCGCGATCTTCTACCGGATGAACGCGCAGTCCCGCGTGCTCGAGCAAACGTTGCGGCTGCACCAGATCGGCTACCAGGTGATCGGCGGCCCGCGCTTCTACGAGCGGGCCGAGGTGAAGGACGCGATCGCCTACCTGCAGGTGCTCGACAACCCGGCCGACGCGGTCAGCCTGATGCGGATCGCGAACCGGCCGAAGCGGGGGATCGGCGACACGACGATCTCGCGGCTCGTCTCCTTCGCCGAGAATCACGGCCTGACGCTCTTCGACGCGCTCGACCGCCCCCTCGAGGCCGGCCTCGGCACCGCCGCCGTCAAGGCGGTCACGAGCCTCAAGAACCTGCTCGACTCGCTCCGCTCGGCCACGCAGGAGTACGACGTCCCGGAGCTGCTCCAGACCGTGCTCGAACGCTCCGGCACGCTCGAGGCCTACGAGGCGGAGCGGACGATCGAGGCGCGCGGCCGGATCGAGAACCTCGAGGCGTTCGTCGACGGCGCCCGCCAGTACGTCCAGGAGACGCAGGAGCCGACCCTCTCGGGCTTCCTCCAGGAGATCTCGCTCTACTCCGATCAGGACGCGCTCGGCGAGGAGCAGTCGAACGTGACCCTGATGACGATCCACAACGCCAAGGGGCTCGAGTTCCGCGCCGTCTTCGTCGTCGGCGTCGAGGAGGAGATCTTCCCGAGCGCCCGGTCGATCGAGGAGCAGGGCGTGGAGGAGGAGCGTCGCCTCTTCTACGTCGGGCTGACGCGCGCCGAGGAGAAGCTGACCCTGACGCACGCATCGTCCCGCCTGCTCTGGGGACGGACGACGAGCCACCTGCCGTCGCGATTCCTCGACGAGCTTCCCGACCGCCACGTCGAACGGGAGCGACTGCGGCCGTCGTCCTGGCGCAGCTACGGCGCCCCCTCGCACACCCGCGACATCGCCCCCAGATCCGACCAGCCCGCGCTCTCCACCGGCGACAGCGTCCGCCACGGCACGCTCGGCGAGGGCGTGATCACGCAGATCGAGCCGGGTGGTGTCGTCACCGTCCGCTTCGCGAGCGACGGCAGCGAGCGGAAGCTGATGCTCGACTACGCCCCGCTCGAGAAGATCGTCTAGGAGGCGCAGCGCAACGCCACCTGAGCCGCCGGGTCGCGCTACTCGCCCCGATGCTGCGTCCTCAGTCGCCCACGGGCTACGAGCCCGCGGGCTCCCTGCGTCCTTGCCTCGGGACGAGCATCGCACCCCGGCGACGAGCGACGTCACGCTGCGCCTCCTGATCTAATCAGCGACATGACGATCGAGATCAGGCCCCCGGCCGAGGAAGAGCTTCGGGCGGCGATGGAGGCCGCCGAGGCAGCGTTCGGCGACGACGTCGACGACGAGGACTGGGAGCGGGAGCAGAAGATCCTGCCTCCGTGGCGCGCGCTCGCGGCCTACGACGGGGGGCGGCCGGTCGGCCTCGCCGCCGCGTATGCGTTCGACCTCTCGATCCCGGGCGGCCAGCTTCCGTGCGCGGGCGTGACGTGGGTCGGCGTGCTCCCGTCGCACCGCCGCCGCGGCATCCTCCGCGACTTCATGCGCCGCCAGCTCGACGACGTCCGCGGCTGGGGCGAGCCGATCGCGGCGCTCTGGGCCTCCGAAGCGTCGATCTACGGGCGCTTCGGCTACGGGCCCGCCGCGCCCGGCCTCTATGCGAAGTCCGATCCGGCGCGTTTCGCCTTCAGGGATGACGAGGCGCCGAGCTCGGCCGTGAGGCTGACCGACGCCGATGAGGCATTCCGGCTCTTCCCGCCCGTCTACGACAGCGTCCGCTCGCGCAGGGCGGGGATGCTGTCGCGCTCCGAGACGTGGTGGAAGGAACTCCGGCTCGCCGACCCGAAGGAGTGGCGCCGCGGCGCGAGCCAGAAGTTCTACGCGGTCGCCGAGGTCGACGGCCGGGCGGAGGGGTACGCGACCTATCGCGTCAAGGGGGAGTGGGAGGACGGCTTCCCGCGCGGCGAGGTCCGTGCCATCGAGGTGATGGCGACCTCGACGGCCGTCGAGCGCGAGCTTTGGCGCTTCCTGCACAGCATCGACCTGACGGTCAAGGTGGACATCTTCAGCCTCGATCCGGCGTCGTCGCTCTTCCTCAGCGTGCGCGATCCCCGTGCGCTCGGGTTGAAGCTGGCCGATGCACTCTGGCTGCGGCTCGTCGATCTCGACGCAGCCCTGAAGGCGCGTTCCTACAAGGCAGGCGAGTCGGTCGTGCTCGAGGTGACGGACGAGCTCTGCCCGTGGAACGCCGGCCGCTATCGCGTCGGCGACGACGCCGGCCGCACCGAGGACACGGCCGACCTTGCGCTCGACGTCGCCGACCTCGCGAGCGCCTATCTCGGCGCCTTCGACTTCAACCGGCTCGTCTACGCGGGCCGGGCCGAGGAGCGCCGTGCGGGCGCCGCGGAGGCCGCGACGCTGCTCTTCCGCACCGACTTGCCGCCCTACTGCCCTGAGGTCTTCTAGATGGCTTGGGCCGTGCGCCCGACCCGTGACGCCGCGGAGTTCAAGGGCGCCGTCGGCGCCATCTCCCACTACTTCGGCGGAGGGCCCGACGACGACCGCGCCGAGCGGTTCGGAAGGGTGCTGCCGCTCGAGCGGATGCACGCAGCCTTCGACGGCGAGCAGGTCGTGGGCGGCGCTGGCGCCTTCCCGTTCGAGCTGACCGTCCCAGGCGGGCCGATCCGTTGCGGAGGCGTCACCGTCGTCGGCGTCCTGCCGACACATCGGCGCCGTGGGGTCCTGACCGCGATGATGCGCGCCCAGCTTCAGGACATCCGCGAGCGCGGCGAGCCGATTGCGGCGCTCTGGGCCTCGGAGGAGGTGATCTACCGGCGCTACGGCTACGGGCTCGCCTCCCTCGCCGGGGAGATCTCGCTTGCGTCCGGCTACCGCGGGTTGCGCGACCCACCGGATCCGACTGCGAGCGCGCGCCTGATCTCGCTGGACGAGGCGAAGACGGTGGTGCCGCCGATCTACGACCGCGTCCGCGCCCGGACGCCGGGGATGTTCGGTCGCACCGACGCGTGGTGGGAGCTGCGCAACCTCGCCGACCCGCCCGACCGGCGCCAGGGCGGCGGCGAAAAGAACTGCCTCGTGCTCGAGCTCGACGGCACGCCTGCCGGCTACGCGTTCTACCGCCTGTTCCCGAAGTTCGAGCACGGCTCGGCCGCCGGGCATGCCGAGGTGATCGAGGCCGTGGCAGACGGGCCGACGGCGACCCGCGAGCTCTGGCGGGTGCTGCTCGGGATCGACTGGGTCGCGACCGTGAAGGCGTTCCTGCTCCCGATCGACCACCCGCTGCTGCATCAGCTCCACTACCCGCGGCGGATGCAGATGCGGGTCGGCGACGGGCTGTGGGTGCGGCTCGTGGATGTCGGCGCCGCGCTCTCCGCGCGGGCCTACGGTGGCGAAGGCGCAGTCGTGCTCGAGGTCGACGACGACTTCCTGCCGGAAAACGCGGGGCGCTGGCGGATCGCGGACGGCACCGCCGAGCGCACCGACGACGATCCCGACATCGCGCTCGGCGTCGCGGAACTGGCCGGTCCGTACCTGGGCGGCTTCAGCTTTTCCGAGCTGGTGCACGCGGGCGTCGCGCGGGAGCGGCGTGAGGGCGGCGTCGCCCGCGCCGATGCGCTCTTCACCACCGGGGCGCCCAAGCCCTGGTGCGCCGAGATCTTCTAGCGGCGAATCCGGTGCAACGCGGCCTTGGCCGCGATCGCCCCGGGCCCGCCGTGGACGCCGCCGCCGGGATGCGCCGACGCCGAGGCGAGGTAGAGCCCCTTCACGGGTGTCTCGGGGCGCCCGAGTCCGGGGATCGGCCGGAAGATCAGCTGCTGATGAAGTTGTGAGGTTCCGCCGTTGAGCGAGCCGCCCCTGAGACTCTCGTTCGCCTGCTCCAGGTCGCTTGGAGTCCAGACCCGCCGCTTCCGGATCAGGTCGCGGAACCCTGGGGCGAGAACCTCGATCCGCTCCTCCATCCGCTCCTCGAGACCGCCGGGATCGGCGCCCTGGGGCAGGTGGGTGTAGGCCCACGCGACCTCCTTTCCCGCCGGCATCCGCGTCGTGTCGGCCATCGAGTACTGGCCGAGGACGAGAAACGGGCGGGTCGGAACGAGCCCACGGGCGATCTCGCTCTGCGTCACGCTCAGCTCGTCGACCGAGTCCGCCACATGGACGACAGGTGCCCGGCGCGCGTCCGCCGCCGCCCACGGGATCGGCCCGTCGAGCGTCCAGTCGACCTTCACCGTCGCCGGATCGTGCTCGAAGTGCCCGATGGCGCGGAGAACACGGGCAGGGACGGCCGAGCCGGGGAGCAGCTCGAGATAGAGCGCGACGGCGTGGACGTCGGCGAGCACCGCTTTCGAGACGGTGACGTCCCCGGCGGTACTCCTGACCCCACGCGCGCGGCCGCCCCGGACGACGATCTCGGTCACGCGTGCCCCGCACGTGACGCGTCCGCCGAGCGACTCGAGCCGGCGAACGAGGGCGTCCGTCAGGTTCGACGCCCCGCCCCGCGCACACGGGAAGCCGATCGTCTGCCCGAGCGCGGTCAGGAACCAGCCGAAGAAGCCCCCGATCGCGGACTCGGGGAGCAGGTCCGTGTGCATCGCATTGCCGGCGAGCAACCGCGGCCCGCCTTGGCCGCCAAAGTGCTCGTCTCCGAGCCGCCGGATCGAGAGCGAGGTCAGGCGCGCGAACGGAAGCACGTCGCGCCCGAGCGCGCGTCCCAGCCGGAGCGCGGCCCTGACGGGCGGGAACGGCGTCATCATCGCCTGCAGGAGCGGCTCTCCTGCGCGATGCCAGTAGGCGTAGAGGTCGCGCCACGCGTCTCCGTCGCCCGGCGCGAACGCGTCGAGCGACACGGCCGTCTCGTCGAGGCTCCGCGAGAGCACGGCGCAGCTGCCGTCGGGGGCAGGGTGGGCGAGCACGAGCGGCCCGTGTGCCCACTCGAGGCCGAACCGGTGCAGCCCGAGGGAACGGATCGCGGGCGACGCGGCCGCGAGCGGGTAGAAGGCGCTGAACTGGTCGTTGACGAAGCCGGGCTCGACGAGCTCACCGCTCCGCACGGCGCCGCCCGGCTGAGTCTGAGCCTCCAGCACCTCGACGCTCCAGCCGGCGTCGGCGAGGAGGTTCGCGGCGACCAATCCGTTCGGCCCCGCGCCGATCACGACCGCATCGGGCATCGAGACCTCCGTCTCCGCGCGGCGTTTCCGGCAAACGGCACCTGGAGAGATAGCTGGGTATGGCTCTGAACGAAATCGTCGTCGACCGATCTCCCGAGGTCGTCTGGGAGGTGCTCGCCGATGCGTACGCCTACCCCGATTGGGTCGCGGGAGCGAAGCGGATCCGGGACGCGGACAGAGGGTTCCCGCAAGCCGGCACGCGGATGTACCACACCGTCGGCGTCGGTCCCCTGACACTGAGCGACGCGACAGAGGTGATCCGATCCGAGCCGGCGCGGCTGCTGATCCTCGACGCCCGTCTGGGGCCGCTGGGCGACGCTCGCGTCGAAATCGAGCTGACCGCTCACGAGGGTGGGACGCGCGTCGTTCTACGCGAGACCGCAACTCGGGGCGTCAACAAGGTCGTCCAGCCGGTCGGCGATGTCCTCCTACGCGGGCGCAATGCCTGGTCGCTCGAGCAGCTGAAGGCTCTGGCCGAGAAGCGTGCCTGACGCCGTCCTCGTCGCCGGCGGAACCGGACACGTCGGTTCGCGGCTCGTGCCGGAGCTCGTTCGCGCCGGTCACCGCGTCAAGATCCTCTCACGGCAGGAGCGGGAGGCGCCGGCCGGCGCGGACACGGTCGTCGGCGACGTGCTCGAACGCGAGTCGCTCGAGGCGGCCTTCGCCGGCGTCCGGGCCGCGTACTTCCTCGTCCACGGCCTGGCCGACGGCGGCGACCTCGAGGACGTCGAGACGGACGGAGCGCGAACGTTCGCCGCAGCGGCGCTCGCCGCCGATGTCGAGCGCATCGTGTACCTCGGCGGTCTCGCCCACGGCGACGAGCTCTCCGACCATCTCCGGACGCGGCATGAGGTCGGGGAGATTCTCAGGGCTGAGGGACCGCTGACCGTCGAGTTGCGCGCCTCGGTCGTGATCGGCGACGGCAGTGCGTCCTTCGAGCTGATTCGTACACTCGTGGACAACCTGCCCGCGCTTGTCCTACCCGACTGGGTCGAAACGCTGAGCCAGCCGATCGCCGTCGACGATGTCGTCGCCTACCTCGTCGAGGCACTCGAGGTCGAGGTCGAAGGCCCGACGGTCTTCGAGATCGGCGGGGCGGATCAGATCACCTACCGCGACCTGATCGAGCTCTACGGCGACATCGCGGGGTCTGCGAGGCCGGTGCTGACCGTTCCGGTGCTGCCGCTTCCGCTTCCCTCACTGCTGACGCGGTTCGCGCCTGAGCAAACGCGCGTGTGGTTGCAGCTCGCTGAGGGGCTCCGCTTCGACTCGACCGTCCGTGACGGGCGCGCTGAGCAGGCCTTTTCGGTGCACCCGCGCGGTGCCCGCGAGGCGGTCGAGCAGGCCGTCACGGCGTCCGTACCGTCCTGAACCTGCTGCTACCCTCCCGCGCTTGCTCTTGCGCTCCCTCTTCAGCGTGCTCGCCGCGCTGCTCGCCACGCTCGTTCTCGTCCCGCCCGCCCAGGCCGTCCCCGACGGTCCGATCGATGTCTACCTCGAGCACGTCCAGCCGCTCTCGCTCGACTGGCCGGCCGACGGGACGCTGACCGACGGCTTCGGCCCCCGCTGGGGGCGAATGCACCTCGGGCTCGACGTCGGGATCCTGCGCTCGCTCGACGTGCGTGCTGCGACCAGCGGGACCGTGACGGCGGCCGGATGGCTGACCGGCTACGAGGGCTACGGCAACGTCGTCACGCTCGACATCGGCAGCGGCTACACGCTCCTCTACGCGCACCTTTCGGTCGCGCACGTCGTCCCGGGCGACTGGCTGGAGGCCGGGGCACCGATCGGGCAAGCGGGCTGCACCGGGTCCTGCACGGGCACGCACCTCCACTTCGAGCTGCGCCGGCACGGCGTCCCGATCGACCCGCTCCCCTACTTCGGCTAGCCGGATCTCCCCCGTTCGAGTGATGGCAGCCGCCGGAGACCGAACTACGTTCCGCCCTGCCCATGACACGGACGCTCCCTTTGCGGAGCGCGCTCGTCGTCCTGTTCGCCTCTCTCGCCGTCGCACCAGCGGCCTCGGCACGCCCGGACGACGCTGCGCGTCTCCAGATGGTCTGGCCCGCCAGCGGCACCGTCACCGCTCGCTTCGGCGAGTGGCGCGGTAGCCACCGCCACGCCGGGATCGACATCGGGATGCTGCGGTCGCTCCGGCTCCGGTCGGTCTCGGCCGGCACGGTCGAGCAGGCCGGCTATGTCGCCGGCTACGAGGGCTACGGCCAGGTGATCGTGCTGGATCTCGCGGGCCCGTACACGGCGCTCTACGCTCATCTCTCCTCTGTACGGGTGACGCCCGGGCAACGTGTCCGCAAGGGACAGAGGCTCGGCCTGGCCGGTTGCACGGGCAGCTGCTCCGGAACACACCTGCACTTCGAGGTCGCATTGCACGGCGTCCCGGTCGACCCGATGCGCTTTCTCGGCTAGGAGCTCCTAACGCAATGAGGGCCTGAGCCTCACGACGTTAGGAGCCCACACGTCGTCTATCGTGGCCGCCGATGCGGTTGCGCCACCTCGTCGACGGGACCTCTGTGGTCGCCGCCGCGCTCTTCCTCGGCTGGCTGCTCGCGCGGGAGACGACGCGGGTGAAGAACTGGTTCGTGATGACGGACGAGCTCTACTACGAGCGGCTGGCGATCTCGGTTGCGCAGACGGGCTCGTGGCTGCCGCGCCTGCACGGCGAGCTCGTCCCGAACGTGAACCAGCTCTACCCGGTGATCATCTCGACGATGTACGGCGACGGCGACGTGCCTGCGAGCTTCGCCGGCGCGCACCGGCTGAACGCATTCGTGATCGCGACGGCCGCGATCCCGGTCTTCCTGCTCGCGCGGCGGATCGGGCTCGGGACGCTGATCTCGCTCTGGGCCGGAGCGCTGAGCGTGGCGGTGCCGTGGGTCGTGCTCTCGTCGTTCCTGCTCACCGAGGTGGTCGCCTATCCCGCCTTCTGCTGGGCGCTGCTGGCCCTGACCCACGCGGTCGCGCGGAAGTGGTGGGCGACCGACCTGCTGGCGCTCGGAGCGATCGGGATCGCCGTGCTCGCGCGAACGCAGTTCATCGTGCTCCTCGGCGTCCTGCTCGTCGCGGTCGTCGCCGAGGCGATGGTGACGGCCACGCCGCGACGGGCGGCCGGCGACCTCTGGCGCACCCGCCGTCCCTTCGTCCTCTTCTTCGGAACGCTGTTGCTCGTCGTCCTCGCTGCGATCGCGATCAACAGGGGCTCACGCCTCCTCGGCTCGTACTCGGTCACGGCCGAGAACGTCCGGCTCGACTTCGGGCTCCTGCAGCTCGCCTTCGAGCACCTGGCTGCGTTGGCGCTCGGGTTGGCGATCCTGCCGTTCGTCGTCGGCGTCGGCTGGCTCGTCGACCGGATCCGTCCCTCGGCGGCCGACCGTGAGCGGGCGTTCGCGCTCGTCGGCTGCAGCACGCTCCTGCTCGTCACCGTCCAGGTCGCTTCCTTCAACCAGCGCTTCGGCGGCGGGCTCGTCAAGGACCGCTACCTCTTCTACGTCGTGCCGGTGATCATCGTCGGCCTCGCGGCCGCCGCCCTCGCGCGCCAGTGGCCGCGCTGGTGGGCGCTGCTCGTCCCGGCCGCCGTCGCCGCGATCGGCTTCGTCTCGATACCACTGGTCGCGTACGAGAAGCTCAACGTCGATTCGCCGATTGCGATTCTCAACGACGAGCTGCTCCGGCTGGCGACCTCGGTCCGCTGGGCGCACGTCCTGCTCGTGCTCGCCGTCGTCGTCGCCGCGCAGGCGCTGCTGCTCGCGAAGGCGTTCGTGCCCTGGCGCGGCGTGGCCGTCGCCGCCGCTGCGGCCGCGACGGTCGTGCTCCCGCTCGAGACCGGCTACGCGTTCGACCGGCTGTTCGCGGTCAACGGGACGAACGGGCTGCCGGTGGCGCTCGATCAGGGCGGCGTCTTCAACTGGGTCGACCGCCACGTCGGTCCGACCGGTCGCGTCACGGTGATGAAGTACCCGGTCGGCGGCCCGGACTGGTGGGCCGGCCAGGGCTACTGGTGGGACGTCGAGTTCTGGAACGAGAGCGCGGTCGAGACGATGGCCGACATGTCGCTGAAGGAGGCGCCGCACTGGCGCGAGAGCTTCGATCCCCGCACCGGCGCCGCAATCGACGCCTCCGAGACGCAGTTCGCGCTCTTCTACGGCGCCGACGTCCGCTTTCGGCTCGCCGGCAGGCACGTCGTCTACGAGCGCGATTCCTACGTGTTCGAGACCGAGCGGCCGTGGCGCGCGACCTGGCTCACGGACGGGATCTACGCGGACGGGTGGACGCGCCCACACCAGCCGGCGACGATCACCGTCTTCGCCGAGCCGGGCCAAAAGACACCGCTGCGGCGCTTCCTCACGATCGCGGCCGCGTCGCCGGATCCCCTCGAAGTGCGGCCCGTCGCGTTCACGTCGAACATCGACCGCTGGAGCGCAGAGATCCCGCCGAACACCTCGGTCGACCACCTGATCGAGGTCTGCGTGCCACCGGCGGGCACGGCCAAGGTCACCGTTGCCACTCCCGTCGTCTCGGCCGTCTACCGCGATCCGACGAAGGCTGCGCTCTCCGGCCACGTCGACCGTCCGGTCGGTGTCCTCGTCCGCTCGATTGCCCTCGCCGACGAGCGCGAGCCGATGGATCCCTGCCCGGCGTGAGGTAGGATGCACCCCCGTAAGGGCGGTTAGCTCAGTTGGGAGAGCACCAGCTCGACAAGCTGGGGGTCACTGGTTCGAGCCCAGTACCGCCCATTAAGTCGTAAGTCAAAACCAACACCCGCGGGTCTTCCTCGCGGGTGTTGTCGTTGAAGGACTCCTCCCAGCCTGCCGATCGAGGACCTGGTCGCTTCCGAGAACTCGGCTGAGCGACGCTCAGTTTGGACCACCTCGACCGCGGTGCAGGACCGCCGAAGCGGCGGTTCTGCACCGCGGAGACTCCTTAGACGAGCCCCTGGTTCCGCCACTTCCGGTAGATGCCCTGCGCCTTGCTCGCGAAGGCCGAGACGGCTTCGGAAGGGCTGGACTTCCCCTGCGCGACCTCGGCGAACATCTGCGGGATGAGGTAGGTGTTGAAGATCTCGTCGATCACCGGCGTCGTGTTGCCCGGATGGCCGGGGTTCGTCGTGTACTTCTCGGCGATCGTCGTGAGGATCGTGTACTTGCCTCTCGGCCTGTGCGTGTCCTGCGCGCACATCTTGCGGATCTCCTTGAACCCGCCCTTGATCGCGCCCGTCCAGGCGGGGAAGTTGTAGTACCCGCTGCGAACGAAGTGCTCTCGGTAGCCGAGCTGCTGGTCGATGAGGTACTTCCTCGCCGCCTCCTTGTTCTTCGCGAACTTCCAGATCACGAAGACGCCCATGACGTGCTCGTTGCCCATGCGCATGTGCGGGCCGCGCGGGATCGAGGCCAGCCAGGTGTCGTTCGAGAGGGCGGTATTCCCGGAGTTCTCGGCCGAGCGGGCGATCGAGATCGCATTCAGCGCCACCGACAGCCGACCGGCGAGGAACGCCTGGTTGTTCGACGCCGCCGTCCATGCGAAGACCTCGTCTGACATCCCTCTGCGATAGATGTCGCGCATGACGGTCAGCGCCTCGATGGCGCCTCTCCTGTTCGCGCCTTGGCCGATGACGATCCGGTTCTCCTCGTTCTGGATGAACCCGCCGTAGCAGTAGAGGAGTGACGTCAGCAGCATGTTCGAGTCGATCTCGTTCGACATGCCGAGCCCGACCGGATGGCCGATCGCCTTGAGCTTCGGGGCCCCCTGCCGGAGGCTCTCCCAGCTGTTGAGGCTGACCCCCGCCTCCTGCAGGTGGCTGCGGCGGTACTGCACCGGATCGGGCGCGTAGTCGTCCGGGAATCCGTAGAACTGCTTCGTCTTCGGGTTGTAGGTGCTCTTCCTCGCGACCCTCGACATCGGCCCGAGCTTCTTGCTGACCTCCTGCACGAGGTCGGTGACGGGAACGACCTGCTTCTGGAACGTCGACGGCGGCGAGATGAACCAGAACAGGTCGTGACCGCTCTGTGCCGCGACCTGCGATGCCCCTGTGCTGTAGAGCAGGGCGTTGTTGATGTGGTCGACCTTGACCTCGACGTCGTTCGCCTCGCCCCACCGCTTGACGTAGGTGTTGTCGAGCCACTGGTCGTAAGCGGGGACGAAGTGGGCCCACTGCATGATCCTGAGCTCTCCCGAGAGCTGCCTGTTCGCGTACTTGAGCGGGCCGTAGAACCCGAACGCTCGGTCGGTGAGGCCGCCGAACATGCTGATGGCGAAGGCGGCGGCGGTTCCCCGCTTCAGCAGGTCACCTCGGGTCAGTTCCGAGCTTGGGCGAACGAGTTCGTCCGCTGCATCTGCCACGGTTACCTCCTTTGGGCTCGATTCTCTAACGGAAGGCCCCTCCTGTAAAGCCCTTGATGAAGCGGTCGAGGAAAGCGGTGTAGAGCAGCGCGAGCGGGATGGCCGGAATCAGCGTCGCCGCCATGAGCGACTGCCAGAAGAAGACATCCCCCCGGATCAGGTCGTTCGGGATGCCGGCGGACACCGTTCGTTGCTCGGAGCTGGAGATGAACGTGAACGCGTAGATGAACTCGTTCACGCACAGAGAGAAGGCGAAGATGACCGCGGTCAGGATCCCAGGGAGCGAGATCGGAAGGATGATCAGGAAGAACGCCTTCAGCCGCGACGCCCCGTCGATCAGCGCCGCATCCTCGAGCTCCTGCGGAATGGTCTTGAAGAAGCCCATCAGGAGCCACGTCGCAAAGGGCACCGTGAAGGACGGATAGACGAGGATCAGCGCCCAGAGGGAGTCCTTGAGGTTGAGCTGCGTGATCAGCCGGGACAGCGGGAGGAAGAGCAGCGTCGGCGGGATCAAGTAGATGAGGAAGATGGCGACGCCTGCGCTTTGACCCCATCCGCCCGCCAGCCGCGCGAGCGCGTAGCCCGCCGGCAGCGCCAGGAGCAGCGTGATGCCCACGACTGTGCCGCCGACGAGCAGCGTGTTCAGCAGCCACGTCGGATAGTTCGTCTCCCTGAAGAGGAACGTGACGTGCTCGGTCGTCGCGTAGTTCCAGAAGTCCCAGTGGAAGCCGCCCTCGACGTCGTTGTAGAGGTACGGGGAGTGCTCCACGTTCGCGAGGTCGAGGTTCGTCTTGAACATCGTCACGAGCGCGAAGTAGAAGGGGAACGCGAGCACGATCGCGAACGGCACGACCACCGCGTAGGTCACGCTCTTCTGGCGCCACGTCATCAGCTCACCTGCGCCCTTCGCGCGAAGAACAGCATCGCCACGCTGACGACCACGAGCAGCGGGAGCATGAACAGCGAGATCGCTGCGCCCTCGCCGAGGGAGCCACCGTCGATGCCGACGAAGAAGGCCCAGGTGGGCAACACCTGAGTCGAGTTGAACGGCCCGCCACGGGTGAGGATGTAGACGACGGCGAAGTCGACCGCGGTGAACACGATCCCGAACAGGACCGCCACGAGGGCGATCGGGAGCTGCAGCGGGATGTCGACATACCAGAGCTTCTTCACACCCGTCGCGCCGTCCATCTTGGCGGCGTCCTCGACCTCGTTGGGAATGGACGCGCGGCCCGCGATGAAGATCACGACGGCGAACGGGAGGATTCGCCACGCGTGCACGAGCGTGACCGCGATCAGCGCGAGATTGGGGCGGCCGAGCCACTGCAACGGCACCTGCGCCTCCTCCTCGATGTTGACGGCGGCGAGGAGCGAGACGAGGCCGTCGTCCAGCTGGAGCCTCGCCAGCGTCCAGTTGACGACGCTGTACAGCGAGTCGAGCAGCCACAGCCAGCCGATGGTCGAGAGGACGACCGGAGCCGCCCAGGGCAAGACGACCAGGAAGCGCACGATCCACCTGCCACGGAAGTCACGGACGAGAAAGTTCGAGAGGACGGCGGCGCCGACGAGGACGATCGCCTGCGACGCCAGCGTGAAGATGAAGGTGTTACGAAGCGCGCGGCGGAAGTTCTCGTCCTGCCAGGCGTTCGTGAAATTGTCGAAGCCGACCCAATCGCCACTGAGCGAGCCGCCGATCGCGTTCGTGAAGCTGAGGTAGATCGCCCAGCCGAACGGGACCCCGACGACGAGCACCATGAAGAGGACGGCCGGGGCGATGAGGAGCGGAGCGAGGACGCGACGGCTCTCCAGGACATGCCGCATGCGGCCGGGAGCCGGTCTCGCCCGAGCAGCCTTCGCCTCCATCCGAGTCGCCGATCCTAGTAGATTTGCCGCGGAGGTATACGTGGCCGAGATCGCCCTCGAGCGTCTGACGAAGGTCTATCCCGACGGCACAAAGGCCGTCATCGATCTCGATCTCGAGGTCGGCGCGGGTGAGTTCGTCGTCTTCGTCGGTCCGTCCGGCTGCGGCAAGACGACGGCGCTGCGAATGGTCGCCGGCCTCGAGACGATCACGTCCGGGAACGTGAGGATCGACGGCCAGGTCGTGAACGATCTCCCGCCCAAGAACCGTGACATCGCCATGGTCTTTCAGAACTACGCGTTGTATCCGCATATGAGCGCGTCGAGGAACATGGGCTTCGCGCTCAAGATGCAGGGCGTCCCCAAGGACGAGATCGATCGTCGCGTTCGCGACGCAGCACGCATTCTCGGTCTCACCGACTCGTTGCAGAAGAAGCCGCGAACGCTCTCGGGCGGCCAGCGCCAGCGGGTCGCCATGGGACGCGCGATCGTCCGCAACCCGCAGGCTTTTCTCATGGACGAGCCGCTCTCGAACCTCGACGCGAAACTCCGGGTCGAGATGCGTGCGGAAATCGCGCGAATCCAGAGAGACCTTGGAGTGACGACCGTCTACGTCACGCACGATCAGATCGAGGCGATGACGATGGGCGATCGCTGCGCGGTGATGCGGAACGGCTTGCTGCAGCAAGTGGACACACCACAGATGCTCTACGAGAGGCCGCGCAATCTGTTCGTCGCGGAGTTCATCGGCTCTCCGGCGATGAACCTCGTCGTCGCCGAGATCGCCCGCGAGGACGGCGCGCTCTGGGCGCGCTTCGGCGAGCATCGCCTGTGCCTCACCGAGACCACAGTCACGCGCAATCCCGGGCTCGAGCGGTTCGAAGGGCGCTCGCTCGCGTTGGGGATCCGGCCGGAGGACATGGAGGATGCATCGCTCGTGAGCGAAAACGCGCCGGGCCGTCGTCTGTCTGTGGTCTGCGACATCCGGGAGGACATGGGCTCCGAGGTCTACGTGCACTTCAACGTTGCCGCTCCGCCGGTCGCGACGAAGGAAGTGCTCGAGGCACACGTCGTCGACGCGCCCGAGGACGCGGAGGCGAAGATCGCCGCCGAGCAGGCGCGCGGAAGCGGGGCTCCGTTCGCCGCGCGGCTCGACCGCACCACGAGCGCGAAAGAGCGGGAGAAGCTCGAGTTGGCAGTCGACGTCGACCGTCTGCACTTCTTCGACCTGGAAACCGGCCTCGCAGTGCGCGCGGCGTAGCCGACGCCAAGGTCAGCCCGGCGTTCGACGTTCCCGTGGAAAGCTTCCTGGAAAGCAGCGGCGGCGAAAAGGCACGAACGGCGCTCGGGTATCGGCCAATGAACCGCCCGTTTGAGCCATACGGCGATTGACGGCGAACCACGACGAAGCGCCCAGCAGCCTCGACAAGCTGGGGGTCACTGGTTCGAGCCAGTACCGCCCGTGAAACGCGCGAGGAACGGGATCTGCGAGCAGATCCCGTCCTTTGCGTTGAGCGGGTCGCTCAGGATCTCCAGTTGCTGCGGACGAACCGGCTCACGAGCGCGAGCATGGCGAGCGCGAACGCACCGATCAGCATCACGACCACGAAGCGTTCGAGCAGGGCTCCGCCTCCGTTGGCCTCGCCGAGCAGGCCGCCGTTGGGCACTTCGAAGAGGGGTTCGTCGGCCTCCTTCTTCGGACCGGCGCCCACGCCCGCGAGCGTTGGGACCGGCCGCGCCTTGGGAGCTGTTGGGAGCGCCGACGGGGTCGCGACCGGCCGCGATTCCTCTCCCACGAGGAACCTGACGAACGGGCTTGCCGCGAGCGCGCTGGCCTCGTTGCACGACGGCTTCCGCGCCGAGTCGGGCAGAGGGAGCGAACGACGTGGTGAGACGACGCGGACGTACTCCGTCGGCGCACCCGGGACGAGGCGCCGGTTCGGCGAGAGGGAGATCAGGTAGACACCGGGATCGAGCCGGCGTCCGTGCACGCGGCCGGCGAACGCGACCTTGTTCACGCCCTTGCGGCCGCGGACGGGGATGTAGCCGGCGATCTGGCAGGACGGATACGGGCCGCGCACGATCAAGAAGACGCGGTCGGCCTTCGCCAGCCTGAAGTTGAGCCGGACGCTGACGCGGCCCTTCGTCTTCAGCTTGGTCGCCTTCAGCCCAGCCGATCTCGTCGCCGTGGAGGGTCTCTGGCTCCTGCCCACGGCGCTGCGACTTCCGGCAGAGGCAGCGGACAGTCCTGAGGGAGAAGAGGTCCCAACGGCTGTTGCGGTCGACGCCACAGGAGCAGGAGTCAGTGAGACGGGCGGCGCGGCGACAGGCGGTGGAGGCGTGGTGCCGGGAGACCGGGAGACGCGCGGCGCCGACACGACCGGAAGCGGAACCGGAGCCGCCGCCACCGGCGGTGCGGGCACCGGAGCGGGCCGCACGGGCGCAGGCGGCGCAGGCAGCCGCGGCGCGGGCACGGGCGGCGCAGGCACCGTAGGCGCCGGCACACGCGGTGCGGGAGGCGGTGCGGGCGCAGGCACGCGCGGAGCAGGTACAGGCGGGGAGGGCACGGTCGGGGTGGGGGCCGGCGGGAGCGGCGGCGGCGTCGGTGCCGGCACCGGAGCCGGAGCCGGGACGGTCGGCGTCGGCGGGGGAGTCACCGGCGGCGCCGGCAGCGTCGGCACGGGCACCGTCGGCACCGGGACCGTCGGCACCGGCGGCAGCTGCATCGCGTTTCCTTCTTGGACGAGCATGTGCCCAGCGGCGAAGCCGCCGATCACTGCCATCAAGCCGAGCAATCTTCCGAACCGAGTCATGGGCCGCAGACCTCCTGGTCGGACATCTGCAGCTACAACGTGCCCTCCCTCGAACGAGGTACGGCGTCAGGACTCAGTCTCGTCGGGCCTCACCCTCCTCGGAAGGCGCTACATCCCCCGTCAGCGCCGGGTCGGCCGGTGGCAGCGGCGGCTCGTGCGAATGGTCATGCGAGTGATCGTGGCCGGCATGGTCGTGGCCGGCATGGGTGTCCGATGAACCTCCCGTGAACATCGACTTGAGCTTGTCCATCAGCGACATGTGGCGGCTCCCTTCGAGGGTGGAGCACGATCCTAGGTCGGAAGGGCGGCTGCCGCAATAGACGGGCTCGGTGTCACGTCCTCTTGACGAGCAGCGTCGCGCTCATCCCGCGCGCTCGGTGGTCGGCGAGCGAGCACCAGAGCCTGAACCGGCCGGGGAGGAACCGGGCTTCGAGCTCGGTGACACCGCCTGGCTCGACGGTGCCGAGGCGATACGTTCTCGTGCCGCCGATCCTGCGCAGGCGCAGGTCGTGCTCGTCCTCGCCGAAGTTGGCCAGCTGCACGATTGCGGGGCCGGCCGTGATCGCCGGACGCGAGAGGACATAGCCGAACTCGTCCGCACCGACCTGGACTCGTGCCGGAGCGGTGAGCGTCAGCAGCGCCAGCGCGGTCGCGATCACCTGACGACCTTCGGCCGCGCAAACGTGCGGGCGCCGGGGATGATCGCGTCGGCGTCGGTGTCGAGCCATTGCTCGAGCAGCGCGCTGTAGAGGCCGCGGAAGTCGGAGGTCGCACGCAGGTTGCCCTGCTCGTCGAGCTTGGCGAGCCCCGGGAACTCACCGATCATCGTTCCGTTCACGCGGGAGCCGATCAGGAAGCCCGCTCCCGCGGCACCGTGGTCGGTGCCGTTCGAGCCGTTCTCCTTCGCGCGCCGGCCGAACTCGGACCAGACGTGGACGATCACCCTGTCGGCGAGGCCGCGCGCCTCCAGGTCGCGTTGGAATGCGAGCAGGCTGTCGGCGGTCAGCTTCAGCCCGTCGGCGAGCTCCTGCGGCTGGTCGTCGTGGGTGTCGTACATCCCGGGCGCCGAGAGCGCGACGACGCGGACCGGGAGGCCGGCGCCGAGCATCGCGGCCAGGCCCGCCAGCCGACGCGGAAACTCGTCGTCGCCCTTCGGGTAGGCGACCGGGCTCGTGAAGCCGGGCTGATCGTTCCTGGGCGTGAAGGGGAGGAGTTGCCGGCGGAGCTGAGCGGACTGTCGCGCTGCGGACGTCGCCTGCTCGAGCGCCGCGTCGCCGTTCGTCGGCAGATTGCCGAGCGCGCCGATTGCGTCGAGCATCCGCGTCTCCACGTCGCCCCAGACGTTGCGCGTCCAGAAGCCGTACTGGTCGGGCCCGTCGATCGAGGCGACGGGCAGCTTCGCCGTCGCGAGCGCCGGCTGCAGGCGCCAGTCGAGCGAGAGCCCCTGGAGCGGATTGTCGGAGGTGCCGGTGCGGTCGATGTAGCGCCCGAGCCAGCCGGTGCGCAGCTGCTCGCTCGTCGCTCCGACCTCCCAGAAGTGGCGCGAGGTGAAGTGGGACTGATCCGGGCCCGTGTAGCCGACGCCCGGCAGCACCGCGACCTTCCCCTCGCCGTGCAGTTGCGCGAGCCCGCCCAGAGAGGGATGCCAGCGCAAGCGCGGATCCTCGGCGAAGGTCAGCCCGGACGACGTCGGCAGCGCCAGGCGCGGACGGAGCTTCCGATAGAGCGGGTCGCCGTCCGGATAGAGCATCGAGAGCGAGTCGGCGCCGCCGTCGAGGAAGACGGAGACGAGCACCTTCTCTGGCCCCGCGGCTGCGGCGGCGGCGATGCCCTCCTCGAACGCACGCGGCAGGACGCTCGAGCCACCGTAGACGGCGAGCGCGATGCCGGCCGTGCGCGCCAGGAAGCTGCGCCGGTCGAGCCCGGTGCCCGCGGGGAGCGGCATCCCGCTCTCGATCGCGGGCAGGCCGCGACCGGCCTCGGCGGCAGCGCGGCGGAGGAGGTCGGTGCGGGAGAAGTCGCTGCAGCAACGGGCCATGTCGTCCTTACGAGGTCTGAAGGTCGGGAGAGACGGCGATCAGTTGGCGGAGCGCGTTGGCGGTCAGGAAGCGGTAGCTCGTCTGCTTCCACTTCGCGTTGGCGTCGGCCATCGAGCGAGTCGCGAACGTCACCAGCGCCGCCCGCGTGGCCGGGCGCAGGGTGGGGGAGCCCCAGAACTCGATCGCTCCGTCGACCAGGGCCGCCGGCTCGGCGGGAAGGGCTGTCGCCTGCTTGTCGGTCAGCGAGTACGGCTGGGTCGCGTAGTTGGCGACCCACCAGCGGCCGCGGAAGGTGGCGGTGTCGAGCCAGCGCTCGTCGTCCCAGCCGGCGACGTTCGGCGGCATGAAGAGGCGCTGGCCGGTGCCGGACGCGAGCCAGGCCCACGAGGCCGTGTCGATCCCCCGGCCGATCCCGCGCAGCAGACCTGCCGTGTAGACGGCCGGCGGCTTGATCATCCGGGGCCCGTCGTGCAGCGCGGGGTGGCGGAGGATCGCCTCGACGACCGGGCGGATCGCGAAGTCCTTGCGGTACAGCGTCTCGAGCGAGCGGCGCGTGCCGGTGTCCGGCGTGGTCGGGATGAAGTAGTGCCAGAGCTTGTCGACGAAGAACGACGGGTGCTTGGGATGCGCGAGGCAGAGGCGGACGGCGTCCTGCCAGTCGAAGTTGCCGGACTTGCCGAAGACGCGCTTCCCGCCGGTGTCGTGGCGCTTCTGATCGAAGCGGAAGTTGACGTTCCCCGCACCGCGCTTCCAGTCGTTGTCGAAGCCCGTGAGCGCGCGCGCCTGCTCGCGGACGTCCCGCTCCGTGTAGCCGCGTCCGGCGCCGAGCGTGAAGAGCTCCATCAGCTCGCGGGCGTAGTTCTCGTTCGGCGACCACTTCGTGTTCTCGGTGCCCGAGAGCCAGAGCAGCATCGCCGGATCCTTCGTGACCTCGGACAGCATCGTGTCGAAGGAGCCGAGCGAGAGGCGACGCAGGAGCTTGTTCTGGTTCAGCATCAGCTTCTGCGAGCCCACGCCGGCAAGCGAGGTCGCGAACCAGTCGTGCCAGACGAGCGTCATCCGCTCGACGAGCGGGCGAGACGTGCGCACCATCCGGTCGAGCCACCAGAGGTGGTCGTGACCCCAGGCGTCGGCCGGGCGCGAGCCCACGGCCCTTGTCGTCGCGGGGTGCAGGGCCGACGAACTTCTCGCCCTGCGGCCGTGTCAGCGAGCGGACGGCTCCCTCCAGGCCCAGCTTCGCGAGCGCCTGCGCCTCTCCGCGACGGGGTCCAAAACCCGCACGCCAGAGCAGACGCTCGGCCTGCTCGCGCCCGAAGGGGCCTGTGTAGGCGGCAACCCCCATCCCCTGCGGCTATCGGCAGGTTCCGCCGGGAGCTTCACCCTCGGATGGGGACGAACCGACCTGGCCGGGATCTGCCCCGGCCAGGTCGAGCCCTTCTACTGCGAGATCTTCTGCACGACCTCGCCCGTGAGCTCGTCGTGGCCGGCCTGCGCGATGTCCGCCTGCGCGACCATCCCGACGAGCACGCCGTCCTCCTCGACCACCGGCAGGCGCCGGATCTGGTGCTTCGCCATCAGCCCGGCGGCCTCCTCGAGGCTCTGCTGCGGGTCGACGGTGACGACGTCCTTGGATGCGAGCTCGCGCACCTGAGTCTCCGGCTCGAGGCCATCCGCGAGCGCGCGGATGGCCAGGTCTCGGTCCGTGATCACGGACGTCAACCGTCCGTCCTCGACGATCGGGAGCGCCCCGACGTCCTCGCTCTTCATCAGCTGCGCGGCTTCCCGGATCGTCGTCTCGGGCGTGATCGCCCTCGGATTCGACGTCATCGCTTCCTGCACTGTGTGCTGTCCCATGTTCAGTCCCTTCCTCGTTTGGAAGGGGATACCCGCGGCGGCGGGCCGAAAACGGGGGCTACGGCGTGTCGTCCACGACGACCTCGACGACATAGACGAGGCTGAGGTCGCCCAGGCGCGCCTTCAGCCTCCAGCAGCCCGCGGTCGGGAAGCCGACCGGAGCCATGTGGGAGGGGTTGGCGGCGCCGGAGAACGAGCCCGTGTTCACGCGGGTTACCTGCAGCGGCGGGGCCGCCGCGTCGAGCCGCTCCCCCGAGATCGTCGGCTTCTCCCACGGCGGCGTCGTCACCCACAGCAGCTTGTTGCCGATTGTGCCGTCGGCACCGACCCGATCGGCGGGGACCGCGTACCTCCCGCCGCGCTCGAGGCCCGCCCAGAGGAACCCGTTCCCGTACCAGCTCACGCCGCGCGGCTGGCCGGCCGGCCGGTTGCCGTTCGGTCGCGTCACCGGGCAGCCTTCCACTGGTCGAACGCGCAGGCGTGCGGCCCGCGTCCTGAACCGGGCGCCGGGACAGCGCCTGCACCAGAGTGCGAGGTTGTACGTGCCCGCGTCGAGCGGCGGGAGGCTGAACGACAGAGAGCCGTTCGGACCGACCGAGCCGATGAAGCTGAGGCGCTTGTCCGTTCGGGACCGGACGGCGCCGGCGTCCTGGCGGACGAGGTAGAGGCGGACCGGGTGGCTCAGGGCCGAAGTGACCTTGACGCGCTCGTTCGGCGTCGCGCTCGCCCGGTCGAAGGCGATGACGCTGGTCGCGTGGGCATCCAGCGGCAGCGCCAGCGCCGCGAGCGAGGCTGTGATGACCGTGAGCCGGAGCATGGTCTCCTGCCGGAAGTACATCACCGCGCGTGGTCGCTTTCCAGCTTCAGTCCGCCGTCGGCACGTCCTCGCCGTCGCCGGTCTCCTCCTCGGGATCCGGAACGGGCGTGCCCTCGAGCTCGTCGTTCCGGTCGTCCTCGCGTGGGTGCTGAGTATCCTGATCTGTCATGAAGGTCGTTCTCCCCGACTCCTCGGAACTCGAACTTCCGGACGGTGCCACCGGCCTCGACGCGGCGCGCGCGATCGGTCCCAAGCTGGCCGAGCAGGCGGTGCTGATCCGCCAGAACGGGGCCGTTCAGGATCTCCGCTTGCCCCTCGCGGACGGGCAGCCGATCCAGATCTTGACCACCCGGGATACCGCTGATCCCGACGCGCTGGCCGTGCTGCGGCATTCGGCCGCACACCTGCTCGCCGAGGCTGTCCGGCGGCTCTACCCCGGCGTCAAGGTTGCGATCGGCCCGTCGATCGAGAACGGCTTCTACTACGACTTCGAATTCCCCGAGCCGATCCGCGAGGACGACCTCGAGCGGATCGAGGCCGAGATCCAGCGCGAGCTGAAGGAGGGCCGCTCCTGGGAGCGCGAGGAGGTCTCGGTGGAGGAGGCGAAGCAGCGCTTCGAGGCCGAGGGCGAGCGCTACAAGGTCGAGCTCGTCGACCAAGCCGAGGGCGAGATCTCGCTCTACCGTCAGATTTCAACTGCTGGTGGCGAGTTCACCGACCTCTGCCGCGGGCCGCACCTGCAGGATTCGAAGCCGATCAAGGCGATCAAGCTGACCTCGCTCGCCGGCGCCTACTGGCGCGGCGACGAGCGCAACACGCAGCTGACGCGGATCTACGGCACCGCGTTCTACTCACAGGCCGACCTCGACGCCTACCTCGAACGGCTCGAGCAGGCGAAGGCGCGCGACCACCGCAAGCTCGGCCGCGAGCTCGACCTCTTCCACCTCTCCGAGGAGTCGCCGGGATCGCCGTTCTGGCATCCGAAGGGGATGGTGATCTGGAACGCTCTGGAAGATCTCCGCCGCCGCGAGAACGCCCGTCGCGGCTACGCGGAGGTGAAGACGCCGCTGATCTACGACAAGTCCGTCTGGGAGACGAGCGGCCACTGGGAGAAGTTCCGCGAGAACATGTTCCTCGTCGCGGGCGAGGGCGAGGAGCCGCACGCCGGCCTGAAGCCGATGAACTGCCCTGGTCACATGCTCCTCTTCGGCTCGCAGCTCCGCAGCTACCGGGACCTTCCGATCCGCTACGCCGAGAGCTCGACCCTGCACCGGAACGAGCTGGCCGGCGCGCTCCACGGGCTGCTGCGCGTCCGCCATGTCACCCAGGACGACGCCCACATCTTCTGCACCGAGGAGCAGGTGCCCGCCGAGATCGACGCGTGCATCGAGTTCGCCAAGGACCTCTACGCGCTCTTCGACGTCACCCCGCACGCCGAGCTCTCGACCCGGCCTGAGGAGCGGCTCGGCACCGACGAGGAGTGGGACCACGCCGAGGGGATCCTGCAGGCGGCGCTCGAGCGGCACGAGATCCAGTACACGATCGGTGTCGGTGAGGGCACCTTCTACGGGCCGAAGATCGACCTGCACATGCAGGACACGCTCGGCCGCTCCTGGCAGATGGGGACGATCCAGGCCGACTCGCAGATGCCGCGCCGGTTCGGGCTCACCTACATGGGCCCCGACAACATCGAGCACGTGCCGGTGGTGATCCACCGGGCACTGCTCGGCTCGCTCGAGCGTTTCATCGGGATCATCGTCGAGCACTTCGGCGGCGTCTTCCCGTTCTGGCTCGCGCCCGTCCAGGTCCGGCTGATCCCGGTCGGGGAAGGCCATCGCGGGGCAGTCGGCGAACTCCGCCACCGGCTCGACGAGGAAGGCTTCCGCGTCGACGTCGACCAGCGCGACGAGACGCTGGGACGGCGGATTCGCGAGGCCGAGCTGGAGAAGGTTCCGTTCACGATCGTCTACGGCGACCGCGAGTCGGACGACGCGCTGGCCGTGCGCGAGCGCGGCGGTGAGCAGACGACGGCGAGCCTGTCCGAGCTGCTCGAACGGTTCCGCGCCGAATCCGCTACGATCGGGGCCTGAAAGAAGGAGCGGACCACTGCCCCTCACCTTCCCGGGCCGCGAGCCCGCGAGGGTTCAACCGAGCCGGTTGGACGAGGAAAACGTGGCCGCTGCTTGCAGCGGTTTTTGTCGTCGATAGGGAGGATTCAACGAGCTTGGTGAAGAGCCTTTGAGGCCGAGACGCCGTCCGGAAGACCGGCGGGTTCCACAGCCGCAGGACCGGATCAACGAGAACATCCGCGTCCCCCAGGTTCGCCTGGTGGGCGAGGACGGCGAGCAGATCGGGATCAAGTCGACCGACGAAGCGCGCGAGTACGCCTACTCGAAGGGCCTCGACCTGGTCGAGGTCGCCGCGGGGGCGGACCCGCCCGTCGCGCGGGTGATGGATTACGGCAAGTACCGCTACGAGCAAGAGCAGAAGGCCAAGGTCGCCCGGAAGCACCAGACGCAGATCAACGTCAAGGAGATCAAGTTCAGGCCGAAGATCGGCATTCACGACTACGAGACGAAGAAGGGCCACGTCGTGCGCTTTCTCAACCAGCGCGCGAAGGTCAAGGTCACGATCATGTTCCGGGGGCGCGAGAACCTGCACCCGGAGCGGGGCCGCGATCTGCTCCTCCGTCTCGCCGAGGAAATCAAGGAGCTCGCGGTGGTCGAGTCGCCGCCGCTGCTCGACGGGCGCAACATGGTCATGCTGCTCGGCCCCACGAAGAACGCAGGAGTGAAATCAGATGCCAAAGATGAAGAGCGGGAGCGGAGCGAAGAAGCGCTTCAAGGTGACGGGGACGGGCAAGATCCTGCGCCGGCACGCGATGCAGAGCCACAACCTGGAGCACAAGTCAGCCAAGCGTAAGCGTGCCTTCGGGAAGGACTACAAGGTCGCCGACGTCGACGCGCCGCGCCTGAAGAAGCTGCTGGGGCTGAAGTAGATGCCCAGGGTCAAGCGATCAGTCCACGCGCGCAAGAAGCGCCGCAAGGTTCTCGGCGAGGCGAAGGGGTACTGGGGCCTCAAGAGCCGCAGCTACCGCTACGCGAAGGAGCAGGTCGAGCACTCGCTCGTCTACGCCTACCGCGACCGCAAGAACAAGAAGCGGACGTTCCGGCAGCTCTGGATCGTCCGGATCAATGCGGCGGCCCGCGCCAACGGGATCTCGTACAACCAGTTCATCTCGGGGCTGCACAAGGCCGGGATCGAGCTCGACCGCAAGGTCCTGGCCGATCTGGCCGTGGCGGATCCGGCTGCATTCACCGCGGTCGCCGAGCAGGCGAAGGCCGCCCTCGCAGCCGACAAGTCGTCCGACAAGGCGGCGTAGCGGGCGCGCGTGGCGCCTTTGATCACCTCGGCGTCGAACCCGACGCTGAAGCTCGTCCGCAAGCTCCTCGCGCAGAAGCGCAAGCGCGAGGAGCTCGGACTCTTCGCCGTCGAGGGCGAGGACCTGATCGACGCCGCGAGCGCGGCCGGGATCGAGCCGATCGAGCTTCTCGTCGCCGGTGAGAACGTCGAGCCCGAGCTGCTCGCCGCAGTCTCCACGCTGCCGCATCCCGCGCGCGTCGTCGGCGTCTACCGCACCGCGTCGCTGCCGCGCGAGCCGCGCGAGACGACGCTGGCGCTCTGGCGCGTCTCCGATCCCGGCAACGTCGGCACGCTACTGCGCGCGGCCGACGCCTTCGGCGCCGCCGTCGCCCTCTCCGAAGGCTGCGCCGACCCGCTCGGCTCGAAGGCCCTGCGCGCCTCGGCCGGCGCGATCTTCCGCGTCCCGCTCCTGGCGTTCGACGGGGCGCCTGGTGAGCGCGTGGCGCTCGTCGCCGCAGGGGGCACGCCGCTCCAGGAGCTCGAACTCGCAGGCCCGACGACGTTCCTCCTCGGCGCGGAGCGGAACGGGCTGCCGGAGGAGATCCTCGCGGGGAGCGACTGCCTCGGCACGATCCCGACCACCGGTTCAGCCGAGTCGCTCAACGTGGCCGTTGCCGGCGCGATCGCGCTCTACGAGCGCTCGCGCCGCGGCTAGCGGGCTCCGTCGAGGAACCAGCGGATCGCCGCCGCCGACGTCCGCTCCGAGACCTCGTGCTCGCCGCGGAACCGGCGATACGTCACCGGGTAGCCGGCGGCACGGAGCTTCTTGACGACGGCGTCGCCCGCCTGCGCGATCGGCAGCACCGAGTCGAACGTCCCATGGGAGACGAACACCCGTGGAACGCCGACCTGCTCGCCACCGACGATGCCGCCGGGTGAGAAGGCGATGACCGCCGGGAAGAGGTCGCCGTTGGAGAGGCCGAGCGTGAGCGCGTACGTCGCTCCGTCGGAGAAGCCGCCGACCGCGATCCGGCGCCGGTCGATCGTGCAGCGCTCGTACGCCTCGGCGAGCGCGAGGTTGACCGACTCGAGGTCGAGATCCTGCTCGGAGCGGAGGATGCTCCACGTCTGGCCCTTCGACGCCGGTGCGATCAGGACGAGCCCCGGCATCGTCCAGGCACCGCGGAACGCCTCGATCGCGCCGGCCGGCGTGCCGCCGGCTCCGTGGAGGGCGACAACGAGTGCCCGGCGCCCGCCGGTGGTCGGAGTGACCTGGATCCGCGCCGCTTGACCGTTTCCGAGCGTGAGCTCGTGCACGCCGGGGCTGCACCGCTCCACGTCAACGGTGGTCGGAAGGGCAACCGTTGCTGCGTTGTCCCCGCCCCCGCAGCCCGCGACTCCCAACAGGATGAGCGCGAACGCGAGCAGCGGCCCGATCACCAGGCGCCGCCGCCTCCACCGCCGCCGCCACCGCCACCCCCGCCGGAGAAGCCGCCGCCGGAGCCGCCCGAGCCCGATGACGGCGGCGCGAGTGCGGAGCCGAAACCGGACGCGAGGTCGCCGATGCTCATCGACGTCGGGCCCGAGGCGAGGTCGCCGTGCGGCCCGATCCAGTAGAGCGTGCTCGCCTGCGCGAGCGCCTCGGGCATGTGCAGCTGCGCGCCCTGGAGGACGCGCTCGGCGATCCCGAACGCGATTCCGTAGACGAGAAAACGCTCCCAGAGCTCGAGCGATGCGGCCGGCGCGACGTCGAGGCGCGGGAAGTCGGTCAGGTAGCGGCGAAACGCCTCCCACCGCTCGGCCTCGGCCTGCGCCTCGGGTGAGCGGCGGCGCCAGAGCCGGCGGTTGAACGCGGCCCCGACGAGGGTCGTGGCACCGACGATCCCGCAGATCCCGACCGCGATCGCGACGACGCTGTTCCAGCTCGGTGCGACGGGGTTGTACTTGCCGATCCCGACGAACAGGGTGATCCCGCCGGCGAGCGCGAGCACGGCCGCACCGCCCAGGAGCGCCGCCAGCCCGACGTTCTGGAACCAGTGGCGACCCTTCACCTCGCTGCCGACCGCCGACTTGAACGACGTGAAGCGCTCCGAGTTCCCGGTCCGATCCTCCTCGATCCGGTCGCGGAAGCGCGAGAGCCGCTCGGGCCCGTTGGCGAGAATCGCGTCGACGACCTGGGCGACCGGAGCCTCGAATGCCTCGACCGGTGCCTCCAGGTCGCCGAGGGCGAGCTCGAGGTCGGAGACCTGTTGCGTCTTCAGGCCGCCCCAGATCTTCCGTTCGGTCGTCACCTGCTCGGCGCGATAGCGCCCCCGGCGCACGAGGTCGAAGAGCGTTGCCGTGAACTCGAGCGAGCCAGGCGTGCCTCCCTGCGCCAGCAGCCCTGGCACGAGCGCCGCTTGCGTCTCGGTGGGGGGTTCCTGCTCGTACTCGCGGTCGTAGCTCGTTCCGCGCTCGCGGCCCCAGCGCCACCAGACGAAGGCGATCACCGCGAGGGCGGGGAGGAGTGCGAGTGCGAGCAGCTTCGCCAGAGTCGCGCCGAGGTTGTCGAGTGCGTCGTCGATCTTGCGCCGGTCGCGCTCGTAGGCGGCTGCGTCGTCGCGCTCCTCGGCGACGATCTTCTCGAGCCCCAGTCCCTCGGCGACCTTCATCCCCTCGGTCGAGGTGAAGAACCGCCGCGGAACGAGCGTCCGCAACTCGACGAACTGGTTCGACGGGATCCGCTCGGCGCGCAGGTTGACGCGCGTGCCCTCGATCGTCACATCGCCCCGGACGCCGACTGGGTGGCCCCAGGCGCGCCGGATCTCGCCGGGCGCGATCAGTGCGCCGGTCAGCTGGTCGAGCCCGACCTCCCACTCATCACCCCAGATCTGCAGATTGACGTCGACGACGTCGTCGTAGGCGACCGGAAGCCCGCGCAGGCGATAGTGGACGCGGAACCGCCGCGGCTCGTTCGCGGCGCGGTAGTGCCAGACGATCCGCATTCCCTCGCCGGTGCTCGTCGTCCCGAACGTCCCTGGGCTCCCCGGGCACTGGAGCTCGGCGCACGCCCCGCTCGTGTACTGGCGGTCGCCCTCGGCGACGAAGACCTGGTCGATCGACTCACCGTCCCGAAGCGGAATCTCGCGGTAGGCGCCGCTGAAGTCGCCGACGAACGAGAACGCGATCACCTCGTCGACGATCAGGCTGCCGTCCCGCTCGACCTGGACGGTGATGTCCGCGGCCGGCAGCGAGAACGACTTGGCCGCTGCATCACCGGCGAGTGCGAGCGCCGCGAGGACCGCAACCAGGAGGGCTTGGCGAAACAGGCGCTGAGCCGACGGGCCGCCTCGCCCTCCTAAAACGCGACGCGTGGCGCCTCCCGGGCCTCGTCCTCCACCTCGAAGAACTCCTTGCGCGAGAAGCCGAATGGCCCCGCGACGAGCACTCCCGGCACCGTCTGGATCGCGGTGTTGAAGGTGAGGACGGTGTCGTTGTAGACCTGGCGCGAGACGGCGATCCGGTTCTCGGTCTGCGCGAGCTCCTCCTGGAGCTGGCGGAAGTTCTCGTCCGCCTGCAGCTCCGGGTACGCCTCCGCGACGGCGAAGAGGCGGCCGAGCGCCTGGCCGAGGATGCCTTCAGCCGCGCCCTGCTCCGCCGGGCCTTGCGCTGCGGCTGCCCGCGTGCGTGCGTTCGTGACCGCCTCGAAGGTCTCGCGCTCGTGTGCCGCGTAGCCCTTCACGGTCTCGACGAGGTTCGGGATCAGGTCGTACCGGCGCTTCAGCTGGACATCGACCTGGGCCCACGCGTTCTCGACGCGGTTGCGGAGGGTGACGAGCCGGTTGTAGAGGAGGACCAGCGCGACGACGAGGAGCGCGACGACGCCGAGGATGATCCAGAGAAGCATGTGCAGACCTTACGTCTCCCGGCGGACCGCGGCAAAGACGACGTCCTCGCCGCCCGCGTAGGGACGGCGGTCGAACCAGCCCCATTGCGCCGCGACGTCGAAGCCGGCGCGGTCGAGCAGCAGCCGCCACTCCGGCGGCGAGAGCCACGCCAGCAGCATCGTCGATGCCTCCTCGCCCCGCCGCACCGACAGCGTCAGGGTGCGCTCGCCCTCGTCCCAGTCGGCTCGCTCGAAGATCCCGGCCTCGCGCTCGAGCCACCGTCCGTTCGTGTCCGCGACGTCCTCGGCGCTCGGGGCGAAGACGTCGAAGACGAGCCGGCCGCCCGGAAGCAGCAGCTCGCGGGCGGCGCGGAGCGCACGCAGCCGCTCCGGCTCCGACGTCATGTGCAGGAGCGAGCGAAACGGGATCAGCACGAGCGGGACGCGCTCGCTGACCGGCGGGTCGCGGAGGTCGCCGTGGCGGAGGTCGAGCTCGGTGCCTTCGGCGGCCGCATACTCGCGCGCAACCGCGAGCATGCCGGCGGACGCATCGACCCCGATCACGGGAATACCGGCCTTGGCGATCGGCACCGAGATCCGCCCGGTGCCGCAAGCGAGCTCGACCACCGGGCCGCCGGAGGTGACGGCCTCCTCGACGTAGAACTCGATGTCCTCGGTGACGCTCGCGCTCCACGCGTCGTAGAGCCGCGCGATCGGGTCGTAGGTGGACAAATCGTTGCTCATTCGGTGCCGATCGGTTGCGGAGCGGTCACGAATTCCGCGTTACGATCGCAGTGGGGTGGAGGAGTGGTGGCCCCCTTGGGGGCGGCGGTCGCGGTCATCGTGGCTTGCGCACGACCCAGACGAACTCGGTTGCCGTCTCGTCGAACGGCTGCCGCTCGAAGCCGCCGTAGAGCGCCTCGAGCTCGAAGCCGGCCGTCTCGATCAGACCTTCCCACTCGGAGCGATTGAGCCACCAGAGCGAGATCGCGTCGCCGCTCTCGAGCGTGATGTCGATCCGGTTGTCGTGCTTCGCGTGGTCGATCCGGTGGCGGATGCCGTTCTGCTCGGCCCATTCGCCGTCGTTGCGAGCCGCGATTCGCGGGTCGAAGACGAAGGCGTTCCAGGCGAAGCGGCCGTCCGGCCGAAGCGACGCATGCACGCGCTCGAAGACGAGCTTCCGATCCGCCCACGTCGGCAGGTGCAGCAGCGACCGCCCGGGCACGTAGATCAGGCCGGCAGGCTCGTCCAGCTCCAGCTCGCGCATGTCGCCGTGCCTCAGCTCGAGGTCGACACCCGCCTCGCCGGCACGCGCTCGCGCTTGTTCGAGCATCGCGGGCGAAGCGTCGATCCCCAGCACCTTTCGCCCTGCCTCGCGAGCCAGCGGGATGGCCACGCGACCGTTGCCGACGGCGAGCTCGACGAGCGGCCCCTCGGTCTCGCGGGCGAGCTCGACGTAGAACGCGACGTCGTCCGTCATGTGCGCCGACCAGTCGTCGTAGATCGGCGCGAAGGCGTCGTAAGAGCTCACGAAGCCGATGCTATCGTCGCGCAGTGGACGCCAAAGTGGACGCCAGGGCGCTCGAGAACGAGGTGCGGTCCGCGGTCGCCGCAGCGGCGGACAGCGAAGCCCTGGACGAACTCCGCGTCCGCTACCTGGGCCGCAAGAGCGAGCTCAAGCTGGCGCTGCGCGAGGTGCGCGACCGCGAGAGCGGGATGGCGCTGAACGCCGCTCGGCAGGCGATCGAAGGGGCGTTCGCAGAGCGCGAGGCGGCGCTCGCGGCCGTCCCGGCCGAGGATCTCGAGCCATTCGACGTGACCCTCCCCGGCGAGCCGGTCGCCCGCGGCCGGCTCCACCTGATCACGCAGATCCGGCGCGAGGTGGAGGACATCTTTCTCGGTCTCGGCTACCGCGTCTTCGAAGGCCCTGACGTCGACACCGTCTTCAACAACTTCACGGCGCTGAACACGCCCGAGGCGCATCCCTCGCGCGACCCCCAGGACACCTTCTACCTCGACGGCGACACGGTCCTGCGCACGCACACGTCGACCGGCCAGATCCGCGGGATGCAGGAGCAGGAGCCGCCGATCTACCTGATCTCGATCGGCCGCACCTACCGGCGCGACACGCCGGATGCCACGCACACGCCGATCTTCCACCAGGTCGAGTGCCTCGCCGTCGACCGGGGAATCCGCCTCTCCGACCTGCGCGGCACCGTCGAGGTCTTCTTCCGCGCCCTCTTCGGGCAGGAGCGCGAGGTACGGATGCGGACGAGCTTCTTCCCCTTCACCGAGCCGTCGGTCGAGTTCGACGTCACCTGCTTCCTCTGCGGCGGCGAGGGCTGCAACGTCTGCAAGCACTCGGGCTGGATCGAGATGGGCGGTGCCGGAATGGTCGATCCGGCCGTGTTCGAGGCGGTCGGCTACGACCCGGAGGAATGGTCGGGCTTCGCGTTCGGGTTCGGGATCGAGCGGATCGCGATGCTCCGCCACGGCTTCCCCGACCTGCGCCTGCTCTGGGAGAACGACCTCCGCTTCTCGAGGCAGTTCTAGATGTTGCGCGTCCCCGTCTCCTGGCTGCGCGAGTACGTCCCGTTCACGGTCTCGGTCGAGGAGCTGGCGGCCAGGCTCGTGACCTCCAGTTGCGAGGTCGACCGGATCGTCACGCGCGGCGTGCCGGACCTCGACGGCAACCTCGGCCGCTACCGGGTCGGGAAGGTCCTGGAGGCAGGCAAGCATCCGAACGCCGACCGGCTCCAGCTCTGCCGGGTCGACGTGGGCGAGGCTGAGCCGCGCCAGATCGTCTGCGGCGCCTGGAACTTCGGCGCAGGCGCCACGGTTGCGGTCGCGCTGCCGGGCGCGATCCTCCCGGACGGCCGCGAGCTGGGGGAGGCGAAGCTCAGAGGCGAGCGATCGAGCGGCATGATCCTCGCCGAGGACGAGCTCGAGCTCGGCTCCGACCACTCCGGCATCATGCTCCTGGCCGACGGCCTCGAGCCCGGGACGCCACTCGGGGACGTGCTGCCGCTGAGCGAGCAGGTGCTCGAGATCGAGACCGGCTTCAACCGTCCCGATCTCACCTCGATCTACGGGATCGCGCGCGAGGTCTCGGCGGTCACCCGCACCGAGTTGGCGCCGCCGCCGGGTCTCGAACCGGAGCGCGCCGGCGACGAGCCGGTCGACATCCGGGTCGAGGACTTCGAGGGCTGCCCGCGCTACATCGGCAGGCTCTACCGGGAGGTCCAGACCGGCCAATCCCCCGCCTGGATGCAGGCACGGCTGCTGGCGGCCGGGATGCGGCCGATCTCGAACGTGGTCGACATCACCAACTACGCGATGCTCGCGCTCGGGAGCCCCCTGCACGCCTTCGACGTCACGCGACTCGCCGGCGGGCGCATCGTCGTTCGCCGCGCCGAGCCGGGCGAGCAGCTGACCACGCTCGACGGGCAGGAACGCAAGCTCGACGCCGCCGACCTCGTGATCGCCGACGGCGAGCGCCCGGTCGCGATCGCCGGAATCATGGGCGGCGAGGAGAGTGAAGTCCGGGCCGAGTCGAGTGACGTCCTGCTCGAGGCGGCGAACTTCGATCCGCTTACCGTCCTCCGCACCTCGCGGCGGCTGCGGCTGCGGTCGGAGGCGTCGACGCGGTTCGAGAAGGGCGTCGATCCGCACGGGGCCGAGCTGGCTGCGATCTACGCGACCCAGCTGCTCGTCGAGCTGACCGGTGCACGCTGGGTCGGGCACGAGGACGCACGGGGTGCACTGCCGGCTCCGTCCGTCGTTCGACTCCGACCCGAGCGGGTCGACGCGCTGACAGGCCTGGAGACGCCCGCCCCGCAGCAGCGCGAAACGCTCGAGTGGCTCGGCTTCGATGTCGCCGACGACTTGAGCGTGACCGTGCCGAGTTGGCGCGCCCGCGACGTCACCCGCGACGTCGACCTGGTCGAGGAGGTGGTGCGCTTCCGGCTGGACGACGTGCCTGCGACGCTCCCGGTCCGCTCGGCGATGTTCGGCCGGCTGTCCCGCGAGCAGCGCCAGCGCCGGCTCGTCGAGGACGTCCTCGTCGGCGCCGGTTGGAGCGAGGCCTACAGCTGGAGCCTCGTCCCCGACGAAGGCGGCGAAGTGATCCGGCTGCCGGAGCCGCTCTCGGGCGAGCAAGCGGTCCTCCGCACGGATCTCCGAGCCGGGCTCGAGGAGTCGGCCCGCCGGAACGCGAACGCCGGCAACGAGGCGATCGCGCTCTTCGAGGTGGCGCGCGTCTACCGCCCGAGCGATGAGCAGCTCCCCGAGGAGCGCTGGCATGTCGCCGGCGTCACCGAGGGCGGCTTCGCGCGGGCGAAGGGCGCCGTCGAGGGACTCTACGAGGCGCTTCGCGTCGAGCCGACGTTCGACCGCGCGCCCGGGCGCGCCGCTCGCACCGGCGAGGGGACAATCGAGGAGCTCGGCGACGGCTGGGGCTATTTCGAGCTCGATCTCGACGCGCTGCTCGCGCGCGCGCCGGAGCTCGAGGTCTACGACGACGTGATCACGTTCCCCGCCCTCAAGCAGGATCTCGCGTTCAGCGTCGACGAGTCCGTCGCGGCCGGCGATCTGATCGCGGCAGCACGGGAGGCTGCGGGGCCGGAGTTGCGCGACCTCCGCGTGTTCGACGTCTATCGCGGCGAGCAGGTCGGCGAGGGAAAGAAGTCGATTGCGCTGGCTGCTGCGTTCCAGTCGTCCGAGCGGACGCTGTCGGACGAGGACGCGGCGAAGGTGCGCGAGCGGATCGTCGCCGCCCTTGCCGAGCGGTACGGTGCTGAGTTGCGCGCATAAACCTGCTCTGAGCAGGAACTCTACCCGTCAAAGCCGTATCCGTTTCGAGCAGCGTTCCGTTGCTCTCCCGTCAGTACGTCATGAGGGGACAAGGGGGAACGATGCGGCTACTCACGACACTCACTCGCGCAGCGGGGCTGGGACTCTGCGCGGTCGTCTTCACCGGTTCGGCGCTCGCCGACCCGGGCAAGGGAAACGGGAACGGAAACGGCGGCACGCCGCCGGGCCAGGAGAAGAAGGCAGAGCAGCCGGCACCGGCACCGCCGGCACCGGCCCCGGCGGCCACGCCGGCCCGGCCCCCGGCCCGCCGGCTGCGGTGCCGGCTCCGGATCCGCAGGCAGCGGCACCCGGCCAGGCGAAGAAGTCCGAGCAGGCCGACGCGAAGGCGAAGGCGAAGGCGAAGCGAAGCGCGACGCCCGCCGAGCGGCAGCCGGCGGCGAAGCCCGCCAAGGCGACACCGACGCCGGCGCAGAAATCCGAGCCGAAGTCTGCGCGAAGGTCTGAGCAGCCGAGCGGCTCACGGGGCCGGTCCGCCGAGGCCCATCACCACGTGATCATCTGCCACCGCACCGGATCGGCGTCGAATCCGTACGTCGTGATCAACATTCCGTGGACGGCCTGGACCGAGGCGCACAGTCCGCACACCGGCTCGCACCCGGACCTCGACGGCCGGAGCGACATCATGCTGAAGGATCCAGCGTCGAGGCCGGGCTCGAAGGACGGCTTCACGAAGGCGTCCTGCGGAACGCCGGCTCCGCCCCCGCGTGCGCCCGTCGATGGCTGCCCGAACCTCGAGGGGATGCAGGCGACGGTGCCGGCTGGGATGGTCAAGGACGCCCACGGCAACTGCGTCGCTCACGCGGCGTCGGTCAAGTCGGTGACGACAACCACCGCCATCACCGTCCAGCAGCTCGAGACGAAGAGCCACTCGGCCGCGGTGAAGACTGCCGAGTCGTCGAAAGCCGCGGCGCGGGTGACGACCGAGACGAAGGCGCCGGTGGCCGACGTGCTCCGCGAGTCGACTCCAGCGAAGAAGGCGGCGAACGAGCAGGCCGGGTCGGGCGTGCTCGGCGCGGTCGCGAGCGCCCCGGAAGCGGTCGCCCAGACAGCGACGAGCGGCACGCTGCCGTTCACCGGGCTGCCGCTCTGGGTCCTCGCGCTCTTCGGCGGCTCGCTGATCGCCGCCGGCCTTGCGGTTCGCCGCGCCGCGCGGCGCTAGCGCTGACGACGGCGGCAAACGACGGGGCGGTCCACGGCCGCCCCGTCGGCGTTCCCAATCCGATCTCGGTGTGGTCGCGTAGATACGAAGCATGCGACGCCGGGGTCTTTTCGCACTCACCGCCTGCGCGGCGCTCGTGCTCGTCCCGGCCGCGGGGACGGCTCCCGTCCAGGCGGCCCAACTCTTCGGCACGGTCGGCCCCGGCTTCGCGATCACGCTCGAGGACGCCGACGGGCGCCCGGTCACGCAGCTCGATCCCGGGACCTACGAGATCACGGTGCGCGACCTCTCGGACGAGCACAACTTCCGGCTCTTCGGGCCGGGCGTGGAGCAGTTCACGCAGGTCGAGACCACGGGGACGGTCACCTGGACGGTCGCGCTCCGCGAGGGGCGGTACACGGTGTGGTGCGACCCGCACTCGACGCAGATGGTGCGTCGGTTCACCGTGGGCAATCCGCCGCCGGTGGCGACGCCGAAGCCGCCGGCTGCGGCGAGGCCGAAGCTGCTCGCGACGGTCGGACCGCGCAACACGATCTCGCTGCGGAGCGCGAGCGGGGCGGTGCTGCGCAACGGCGTCAAGGCGGCGACCTACTCGGTCGTCGTTCGCGACCGCTCGAAGCTGCACAACTTCCACCTGGTCGGCAAGGGGGTCAATCGCAGGTCGGCGGTCGCCGGTGTCGGTACGACCACGTGGACACTGAAGCTCTCGAAGGGCGTGCTTCGCTTCTACTCCGACAAGGCACCGAAGACGGTCAAGGGCTCGGTGACCGTGACCTAGCTGCGGCGGCTGGGCTTGATCAACCCTGCGTGCTCACCGCCCGCCGCGCGGATCTCGGACTCGCGATCGAGCTCGGAGTTGAGTTCGGCGCCGAAGAGGAGCGCGAACGACGAGTAGTTGAGCCAGAGCAGCAGCACGATTCCGCTTGCGAGCGCTCCGTACGTCTTCGAGTACGAATCCGAGAAGCTCGTGTAGAGCGCAAAGAGGCCCGAGAGGCAGAGCCACATGACGCTGCCGACGAGCGCGCCGGGCGTCAGCCACTCCCAGCTCCGGATCTCGACGTTCGGCGCGAGGTAGTAGACGAGCGCGAAGAAGAGCAGGATCGCCACGAACGCGATCGGCCAGCGCACGATCGACCAGAGCAGCTCGAAGGCCCCGCCGAGCCCGGCCTTGTCCGCGATCGCCGTCCCCAGCGGGCCGCCGAAGACGATCAGGAGCAGCAGGCCCGCGAGCACGAGCCCCATCAGCGCGACGAGGACGATCGCGACCATGCGCGTCTTCCAGAACGCCCTCGTCTCGACCCGGTCGTAGGCGCGGTTGACGGCCTTGATCACGGCGTTCATCGCCCCGCTCGCCGCCCAGATCGCACCGGCGGCGCCGACGAAGAAGGCGATCACGGAGGTGCTCTTGGACGTGTCGGCCTGCAGGGTGTCGATCGTCTTCAGCACGTCGCCGGGTGCGATCGGCGCCAGAAAGTCCTTCAGCGTGCTGTAGGCGCCGATCAGGTCGAGCAAGCCGACCAGGAAGACCACGGCCGGGAAGAACGCCAGCAGCGAGCTGAACGCGACCTGGGCGGACAGGCCCATCGCGTCGTCGGCGAGAAAGGACTTGAAGCTGCGCTTGAAGACGTCGAGCCACTCCCTGGCCGAAAGCCGCCAGGGGCTCGACGGGGCGCGGCCGACCTCGAGGGTGCTCAGCGGTCGCGGCCCTTGCGGGCGAGGAAGCGCATCGTCGCGCCGATCCCGCCGGCGAGGAAGAAGCCGGCCCCGAGTGCGCCCGCAGCGACCACCGGCAGGTTCGAGCGCAGCTTCGCGGCGACGTTCGTCGCCTCACCGAGGCCGTCCCGCAGCTGCTCGACGGCTTCGGCGAGCTGGCGACGCTCGAGCTCGATCTCGCGGCGGAGCGTGTCGGGCGTGCGCCCGTTCAGGCTAGTGGTGGCCATTCGACTTCAGCGCCTCCGATGTCAGCTTCGCTTCCCGAATCGCCTGCTCCGGTACGGGCGGCGTGCCGCGCTTGATCCGCTTTACGGCGAGCAAGCCGAGGAGCCCGGAGATCACGAGCAGCCCGACCGTGACGATCAGTAGTGCCAGCCAGGCATCGAGCACGATTGCCAACGCGACGGCGACCGTGGCGAAGAGGAACCCGAGCGCGTAGAGCGCGACGAGGGCGGCCCCGATGCCGAGGCCGACGCCCGTCCCGAGCGCCCCAGCCTTCTGCTTCAGCTCGAGCCCGGCGAGCTCGAGCTCGAGTTTCGCGAGCGCGCTCGCATGTTCGGCGACCTGCTTGGCGGCGGCGCCGACGCCGGGCTGTTGGGTTTCAGCGGCGGGGGTGGGCATGGCCTCTCCAGTCGATCAGCTTCGCGAGCAGGGTGCCGACGCCGAAGGCCGCACCGGCGACGGCAAAGGGATTCGGGCCTTGCTTTCCGGTCTTGGCGCGCGCGTGCTGGGGGCCGGACGGTGCCGCGGGACTGCGCGCCGCTTTGGCGCCGGGCTCGGCGTCCTTCGGCAGCTCGCCCTTCGCCCGCTTGACGATCAGGGACGGCTTCAGCTTGCGCAAGAAGGCGGCGTCCTCCGCCAGTTCGCCCGCGACCTTCCCTGCGACTCCGCCCTTCGCAGCGGCCTTCCCCGAGAGCTCGTCGAGCTTCTCGGCTCCGGTCTCGATCGCGTCGTCGCCCTTCATCGCTTCGCCGGTGGCTTCTCGCCGGTCGCGACCCGCCAGATACTCGACGCAACCCGTCGCGACGCAATCGTCGCGGCGGCGCCGATGGCGCCGTAGAGGCCGGTCCAGAGCAGTTTCCGCAGCATGGTCCTATGCTTGCCGAGCTGTGCTTCCGGCAAACCTGAGCTACGTCAGGTGGAGGTCGCCGTCGTGGATCAGGGCGATCCGGTCGGCGACGATCTCCTCGTCGTCCGCGAGCAGCCCGTGGGTGACGAGCACGCCGTGGAAGATGTCGGCCTGCTCGTCGGCGAGCACTTCCTTGACGGTGCCGACCTTCTCGCCGTTGGCGTCGTAGACGGTCCAGCCGGGCTCGATCAGGAGCCACGAGACGGGATCGTCAGCCATCAGACGGCCTTTCCCGCGACCCGCCAGACCGGCCCCTGGGTCGCGACGTTGTGCGTGTCGGAGAGCACGTGCAGGAGCGAGAGCGTGCCGGGGATGCCTTCGCTGTCGAGCCGGGCCAGGCAGCGCCGCGTCATCTGCGGCGATGCGCCGTAGCCGAACGTCTGGGCGACGCGGAAGCGAAGGGCGCTGCGGCCGGGCATGCGCGTCGGGTTGAGCGGCGCGGCCAGGAGCGCTGCACGCGAGAGATGGTCGCTCGAGGTCAGCTGCAGCTCGCAGAGGAGGTCGCTCCAGTCGGCCGGCACGCCCGCGAGGGCGGCGTCCCACATCGCTGCGAGCGAGGCGGACGGCGCCTCGGCCCGCTCGGCCCGCTCCGCGACGGTGAGAAGCGAGAGGGTGGCGCGGATCCTCTCCTCGTCGAGCTTGCCGAAGAGCTTGTCGGCCTGGTCGGGGCCGATGCCGCCGCCGGCCCGGAAGACCGAGACGCGCAGGTCGTCACCGAGCCGTCCGGGCCCTGCCGGCCCCAGCAGCGCGGCCGCTCGGGAGCGCTGCTCGTCCCGCGGGACGGACACGTTCAGCTTGGCCTCACCCCAATCTTCCTGGAGCTCGGACCGGATCTGACGCCATTGCTCGACGAGTCCCATGCGGGCGTCAGCATAATGAGGGCCGATGGCGAAGGTCGAGGACATGGCCCGGGAGACCAGCGCGCTTTCGGACGAGCGTTTGCACGAGCTCTTCCGCGAGATGCTGTTGATCCGACGCTTCGAGGAGAAGGTCGAGGAGCGCTTCCGCGCCGGTGAGCTGCCGGGCTTCCTGCACGTCGCGATCGGCCAGGAAGCGGTCGCCTCGGGGGTGATGGCCGCCCTCGAGCCGGACGACGTGATCGCCTCGACGCACCGCGCCCACGGCCACACGATCGCCAAGGGCACGCACGTGAACGCGGTCATGGCGGAGCTCTACGGCAAGCAGGAGGGCTGCTCGGGCGGCTACGGCGGCTCGATGCACCTCTACGACCTGGCCAAGGGCAACCTGGGCGCGAACGCCGTCGTCGGCGGCGGCCTGCCGGCGATCACGGGCGCCGCACTCGCCTTCCAGTTCCGCAAGCAGCCGCGCGTCGCGGTCGCGTTCTTCGGCGACGGCGCGACGAACACGGGCACGTTTCACGAGTCGCTCAACCTCGCCCAGCTCTGGAAGGTGCCGGCGCTCTTCGTGCTCGAGATGAACGCCTGGGCCGAGTCGACGCCGATGAGCCAGCACTCGCCGATCGAGGACTTCTCGCAGCGGGCGGTCGCCTTCGGGATGCGCTCGATCGAGGTCGACGGCCAGAACGTCGAGGACGTCTACGCCGCCACGCGCGCTGCGCGCGACCACGCCGCCTCCGGCCAGGGCCCGGTCTTCCTGAACGTCCGCACCTACCGCCTCGTCGGCCACTACATCGGCGACCCGCAGGTCTACCGCGAGAAGAGCGAGCTGCAGGAGCTGCGCGAGACGAAGGATCCGATCGAGCTCCTGCGCGCGCGGCTCGGGATCGGCGACGAGGAGTTCGAGTCGCTCGACACCGAGATCGTCGCGATCGTCGAGGGCTCGGTCGAGTTCGCCAAGGCGGGAACGGACCCGAAGCCCGAAGACGCCCTGAAGTACGTCTATGCCTGAGCTGACCTACCGCGAGGCCGTCCGCGACGCGCTCGCGAGCGCGATGCGCGCCGACGACGACGTCTTCATCATGGGCGAGGACATCGCCGAGATGGGCGGCTCGATGGGCGTCACCCAGGGAATGCTGGCCGAGTTCGGCCCCGAGCGCGTTCGCAACACCCCGATCTCCGAGATGGCGATCGTCGGCACCGGGATCGGCGCCGCGATGCAGGGAATGCGTCCGGTCGTCGAGATCATGTACCAGGACTTCCTGACGCTCTCGATGGAGCAGCTCGTCAACCAGGCCGCGAAGCACAGGACGATGAGCGGCGGCCAGCTGAAGGTGCCGCTGACGATCCGCACCCAGGGCGGCGCCGGCTGGAGCCCGGGCGCGCAGCACGCGCAGCAGCTCGAGTCGTGGTTCGTCCACGTGCCCGGGCTCAAGGTCGTCTTCCCCTCGACGCCCGAGGACGTGCGCGGCCTCCTCTGGAGCTCGATCTACGACGACAACACCGTCATCTTCTTCGAGCATCGCTTGCTCTACCCGCTCAAGGGGACCGTGCCGGACGAGCTCGAGCCGATCCCGCTCGGCAAGGCGCGCGTGATGCGCGAGGGCTCCGACGTGACCGTGATCGCGATCGGCCGGATGGTGCCCGAGGCGCTGAAGGCGGCCGAGGACGCCGAGCAGGACGGGATCTCGGTCGAGGTGATCGATCCGCGCACGCTGCTGCCGCTCGACGAGGAGACGATCATCACATCGGTGAAGAAGACGACGCGCGCCGTCACCGCGCACGAGGCGGTCACCCGCGGCGGCTTCGGCGCCGAGCTCGCGGCCGTGATCCAGCAGGGCGCCTTCGACTACCTCGACGCGCCGATCGAGCGCGTGGGCGCGAAGTTCGCTCCGCTCGCGTTCGCGCCGGCGATGGAGCAGTGGGTGGTGCCGCACGCCGCGGACGTGCTCGAGGCCGTGAAGCGGACGGTGGCGAGAGCCTAGTGGCTACCGAGGTCAAGCTCCCGCGGCTGGGCCAGGGCATGGAGTCCGGCACGATCGTCAAGTGGCTCAAGGGCGAGGGCGAGCCGGTCAAGAAGCGCGAGCCGCTCTACGAGCTCGACACCGACAAGGTCACGCAGGAGGTCGAGGCCGAGGCCGACGGCGTTCTCTTGAAGATCGTGGTCGACTCGGGCGAGGTCGAAGTCGGGAAGACGATTGCGTTCATCGGCAGCGAGGGCGAGGACGTGCCCTCGGGGAACGGCGGCGCGCCCGCCACGGCCGAGTCGGACGAGGCGGCGGTCGAGGAGGAAGACGAGCCGCAGACCGAGGGTTCCTCCGCGCCCGCGATGGACGATCAGCGCGCGCGCGGCCAGGAGGCCGCTGCAGCGACCGCCGAGGCGGAGACGGTCGCCCTCGCCGATGCCCCCGCGCGCCCCGACGGTCGGGTCAAGGCCTCGCCGCTGGCACGAAGGCTCGCCCGCGAGAAGGGAATCGACATCGCGACGCTCTCGGGCAGCGGGCCCGAGGGGCGGATCGTCGCCGAGGACGTCGAGCGCGGCGTCGTCGCGGCGCCGCAGGCCGCCCCGGCCGTGGCGGCGACCGCCGCGGCTGTCGCGCCGGCCGGTGAGGTCGAGGAGATCGAGCTCACCTCGACGCGGAAGACGATCGCCCGCCGGCTGACCGAAGCCTGGCAGGCGCCGGTCTTCCAGCTCACCGTCTCGGTCGACATGACCCGTTCGCTCGAGTTGCGCGAGCGGCTCGTGGCGCGCCTCCAGGACGGCGAGACGAAGCCGACGGTGAGCGACCTGCTGACGAAGGTCGCCGCGGCCGCGCTCGTCCGCCATCGAGCCGTCAACGCGCACTTCGCCGGCGACAAGATCCTCCGCTTCCCGTTCGCGCACGTCGGGATCGCGGTCGCGGCGCCGAACGGCCTCGTCGTGCCGGTGATCCGCGACGCCGACCGGAAGACGATCCAGGAGATCGCCGCCGACCGCGCCGCGCTCGTCGGGCGCGCCCGCGACGGCAAGCTCCAGCGCGAGGACCTCGCGGACGGCACCTTCACGATCTCGAATCTCGGCATGTTCGGGATCGAGCAGTTCGTCGCTGTCTTGAATCCGCCGCAGGCCGCGATCCTCGCGGTCGGCGCGACCGAGCCGAAGCCGGTCGTGCGCGACGGCCAGGTGGAGGTGCGGCCGCTGCTGAACATGACGATCACGTGCGATCACCGGGCGATCGACGGCGCCGACGGGGCGGCGTTCCTCCGGACCGTGAGAGAGCTGCTCGAAGAGCCCGCGCTCGCGTTGTAGGTTCAGCTCATGACAACCGTCTGGTACCGCGTGCGCGACCTCGACGCGGGCCGTAGGTTCTATCGCGACGTGCTCGGCTTCGAGGAGGTGTTCGTCGACTTCGAGGACGGCTGGTCGCGGCTCAAGCACGGCGGGATGGAGATCGCGCTGGCGGTCGGCGACCCGAAGGACTCGAGCGGGGTCGCCCACGTCGACATCGACGACGTCAAGGCCGAGGCCGAGCGCCTGCGTGCGGCGGGAATCGAGGTCGGTGTCGTCTTCGAGCTGCACGGGCAGATGCGGCTCGTGGACGTCTTCGACCCGGACGGCAACCGCGTCCAGCTGGCGCAGTCGCTCGACTCATGACCATCGTCCTCCGGAGGGGTGGCGCGGCCGACGTGCGCTTCCTGCGCGACATGCTCCATCACGCCTACTACTGGCGCGAGCGCGTCCCCGGTTCGCTCGTCTCTCGCTACGTCCGCGGGTGGGGACGTTCCGGCGACACGGCCCTGATCGCGCTCGAGAACGGCTTCCCCGTCGGCGCCGCGTGGTACCGCGTCTTCAGCGCCGACGAGCCGGGCTACGGGTTCGTCGACGAGCAGACGCCCGAGCTGGCGATCGCGGTCGTTCCCTCGAAGCGCGGACACGGGGTCGGCGACGAGCTCTTGCGGGAGCTGATCGCAAAGGCGCGCGCCGGCGGCTACGAGCGGCTCAGCCTCAGCGTCGAACCGGGGAACCCCGCGCGCAAGCTCTACGAGCGGCACGGCTTCGAGGTCGTCGACGAGGGCGCCGAGGCCTGGACCATGGTCGCGACGCTCTGACCGTTACTTCGGCGCGTAGGTGTTCACGACAATGCCGCTCTCGAAGCGCGTTGACTCCACGAGCTCGAGGTGCGTGACGTCGATTCCGTCGATCAGCCGCTGACCCTGACCGACCAGCACGGGGAAGATCCAGATGTGGAGCTCATCGAGGAGGCCGTGCTCGAGCAGCATCCGCGAAAACTGGCCGGTGCCGAACTTGAGCAGGTCCTCGCCGTCCCGCTGCTTCAGCTCCGCGACCGCCTCCGCAGCGTCGCCTTCGAGCGGGCGCGCGTTCCAGGTCATGTCGCTGAGCGTCCGTGACGCGACGTGCTTGGGCATCGCATTGATCTTGTCCGTGTACGGGTCGCCTGAGCGCTCCGGCCACGCCTGCGCGAAACCCTCGTAGGTCTTCCGGCCGAGCACGAGCTCGTCGGCGCCGGCCATGAGCTTCTGCGCGTAGGCCGCGTGCTCGTCGTCCCAGTACGGGGGGCTCCAGTTCTGTGGGTTGTCGATCACGCCGTCGAGCGACATGAACGTCGATTCGACCAGCTTCCTCATCACGTGCTCCTTTCGTCCGTTTCCCTCCACGACCGCGCCTGGGCGCGAAACTCATCGCTAGCATCGGACCAGACTTCCGACGGAAAGGTTGTGAGATGGAATGTGACGTCGCCGTCCTGGGCGGAGGCCCCGGCGGATACACGGCAGCGATCCGCGCAGCCCAGCTGGGCGCGAAGGTCGTCTGCGTCGAGCAGGAGCCCGAGCTCGGCGGCACCTGCCTGCGGGTGGGCTGCATTCCGACGAAGGCGTGGGTGCAGACGGCCCACGCGCTCCATCAGGCGGGCGAGGTGTTCGCCAAGTTCGGGGTCAACGTCGGCGAGCCGCAACTCGACTTCGGTCAGGCGGTCGAGTGGAAGAACGGCGTCGTCAAGCAGATGACGGGCGGCGTCGCAAGTCTCTTCAAGGCGAACGGGGTCGAGTGGGTGAGGGGCCGCGGCCGCTTCAGCGGGCCGAACACCCTGGCCGTCGAGGGCGGCGAGGAGATCACCTTCAAGAGCGCAGTCGTCGCGACGGGCTCGTTCCCGCTGCGGCCGCCGATCGACGGGATCGACTCGCCCCGCTGCGTCGACTCGACCGGCCTGCTCGCGCAGACCGAGGTGCCGCGCCGGCTCGTCGTGCTCGGCGGCGGGATCATCGGTTGCGAGTTCGCCTCGATCTTCCAGCGCTTCGGTTCCGAGGTCACGATCGTCGAGATGCTCGACACGCTGATCCCGCAGGAGGACGCGGACGCGGCGAAGGAGCTGGCCAAGGCCTTTGGGAAGCGTCCGATCGCGCTTCAGCTCGGCAAGCAGTGCAACCGCGTCGAGGACGACGGGCAGCAGCTGCGCGTGCATTTCGGCGACGGCGAGAGCGTTGAAGCAGATCTCATGCTCGTCTCGATCGGGCGAGGGCCGCTCGTGGAAGGGCTCGGGCTCGAGGAGATCGGCGTCCAGGTCGACAGGCGCGCCGGGATCGCCACCGACGAGCACCGGCGCACGACCGTCCAGCACGTCTACGCCGTCGGCGACTGCGCCGGCTACTGGCAGCTCGCCCACACAGCCTTCCGTGAGGGCGAGGTCGCGGCCGAGAACGCCTGCGGCCACGAAGCGGCGATCGGCGATCCGGCGGTGCCGCGGCCGATCTACACCGACCCGGAGATCGCGGGCGTCGGCTTGACCGAGGCGCAGGCACGCGAGCGGCACGGCGACGACATCGCCGTGGGGATGTTCCCGTGGGTCGCGAACGCACGTGCCGTGATGCAGGCGGAGACGGTCGGCTGGGTCAAGTCGATCCACGAGACGAGATACGGCGAGCTGCTCGGCCTGATCATGGTCGGCCCCCACGTCACCGACCTCGTCGAGGTCGGGACGGTCGCGCTCGATGCCGAGGCGACGGTCGAGACGATCGCTGACGGCATGTGTGCGCACCCGACGCTCTCCGAGGCGATCAAGGAAGCCGGCCTCGTCGCGCTGGGCCGCGCGATCCACCTCCCGAACAGGAAGCGGGCGCCCGCGCAGACGTAGCGAGACAGAGATTTCGCACGTCGCGCAAGGTTTTCCGAAGGGCGGCATCTTCTATAGCCAAGGACGTGCCCTCGTCCCCACATAGGGGCCGTGCCGCCCGCCGGCCCCGCTTTCTCCCAGAATCGCCCCCTTGCCGCAGAGGGGGCGATTCGCTTTTGCGGCCATGTCCGAGGGACAGACCCTGGGACATGGCGCAAACGGGCATGCGCGGCTGGTGTTAGCCTCCGCGGCATGAGCATCTTCAACAAGCGGAACGCCCTCACGGGCTGGCTGACGTGGATCGTCGCGAAGCGCGTGCTCAAGAAGAAGGCGAAGGACGCCGTGCCGGGAACGGTCGAGGGCTCGAAGCGGCCGAACAAGGGCGCGATCGCGACCGGGCTCGCCGCAGTCGGCGGCGCGCTCTGGTTCTGGCGGCGCAAGAGCTCGGACGACGAGCTGCCTCCGCCCGCGGGCGAGTAGTCCGCCGATGAGCCTCTTCCGTGCCGCCCTCGACGGGCTCGTTCCGTACGAGCCGGGGAAGCCGGAGGAGGAGGTGCAGCGCGAGCTCGGGCTCGACCGCGTCGTCAAGCTCGCGTCGAACGAGGGGCCGTGGGGCCCGTTTCCGGCGGCGCTGGAGGCCCTCGAGCGCAGCGCCCCCGGGCTGAACCGCTATCCCGACGGCGGCGCCTTCCACCTGCGGAACGCGCTGGCGGAGCGTCACGGTGTCGATACGGCGAACGTCGTCACCGGAGCGGGTGCCGACGCGCTGATCGGCCATCTCTCCGTCGCGACGCTCGATCCAGCCGACGAGATTGTCACCGCCTGGCCGTCCTTCATCAGCTACGCGCTCGACGCCCTCAAGCTCGGCGCCGTCCCACGCAAGGTGCCGCTCGTCGACGACCACTACGACCTCGACGCGCTGCTGGCGGCAATCGGGTCGAAGACGAAGCTCGTCTACATCGCGACGCCGAACAACCCGACCGGGACGATGACGACCCGCGAGCAGCTCGACGCGTACTTCGACCGCGTCCCCGAGCACGTCCTCACGGTGCTCGACCAGGCGTACTTCGAGTACATCGACCGTCCCGACTATCCGGACGGCGTCGCGGAATATCTGCAGACGGGCCGCCGTGTCCTTGTCCTGCGGACGTTCTCGAAGATCTACGGCCTCGCCGGCCTCCGCGTCGGTTACGGCGTCGGGCCGGCGGACGTGATCCAGGCGATCGCGAAGACCCGTCGTGCCTTCGACGTCGGCACGCAGGCGCAGGTCGCGGCGCTCGCGAGCATCGATGCGGCCGACGAGCTCGCCGAGCGTCGTCGGCTCACCGCCGAGGGACGCGCCGTGCTCGAGCGCACGCTTCGCGAGCACGGGCTCGAGCCGGCCGGGCCTGCGGTCGCGAACTTCCTCTTCGTGGAGGTCGGCGACGATGCTCCGGCCCTGTTCGAGGCGCTGCTCCGGCAGGGAGCGATCGTCCGGCCGATGGGCGGATTCGGCGCGCCGGGCGCACTGCGGATCACGGTCGGGACGCCGGATGAGAACGCCTTCTTCGCCGAGGCGCTCGCGTCCGTCAGGGCCGCGACGACCTAGGCTGCGGCTATCCTGAGCGCTTCGCGGGCGCCGGGCCCGCTTTCCCTATGCGGACCACGCTGAAGAGAGGTATCGGCCGCGGTGCGGCCGTCAACGGCAACGGACGCGCGGTCCTGCCGCCGGGCGCGCTCTCGCCGATCACGATCTACCGGCAGCCGGAGCCGCCGCCCCGCTCGCGCTGGGCCTTCGTGCGGACGGCGCTGGCGTGGTCGGGCGTCGCCCTGCTCGTCGCGATCGGCTCCGCGGCGGGCGGCGCTTACCTCTGGTTCCACGAGAGCGTCGCCGAGGTCGTCGCCTCGACGCCGGACGTGAAGATCGCCGCGAAACGACTCGACGTCGCGCTTCCCGGGCAGCCCGCGACGGCGCTCGTGGTCGGCTACGACAGGCGCGCCGGCGAAGGGAAGGGCGTGCAGTCGCGCTCCGACACGATCATGCTCGTCCGCGCCGACCCGGAGACGAAGTCGATCTCGATGATGTCCTTCCCGCGCGACCTCTACGTCCAGATCCACTGCCCCGGGAAGACGGCGTTCGGAGCGCGGATCAACAACGCGTACGCGACCTGCGGGACGAAGGGCACGCTCGAGACCGTCCGTAAGCTCACCGGCCTGCCCGTCAACTACCTGATCACCGTCAACTTCCGCGGCTTCCGCCAGCTCGTCGACGCGATCGGTGGCGTCTGGATGGACGTCGACCGGCGTTACTTCAACGATCGCGGCGGCGACTTCGGCTACGCGACGATCAACCTCTTCCCCGGCTATCAGAAGCTCGGCGGCTACCAGGCGCTCGACTTCGTCCGCTACCGCCACACCGACTCCGACCTCTACCGCGTCGCGCGCCAGCAGCTCTTCGTGCGCGCCTTCAAGGATCAGATCAAGGCCAGCCTCGGGCCGCTCGAGCTGCCCAAGGTGATCCGGACGATCACCAAGAACGTCGAGGTCGCCGAAGGAGGGTCGGAGGCGATCGACTTCCGAACCGTGCTCCGCTATGCCCTCCTCGCTTACTCGCTGCCGCCGGGTCACTTCTTCCAGTCGAAGCTGGAGGGCATCGAGGAGACGTCGGGCTTCGATCTCGTCGTCCCCGAGGCGAACATCCGCAAGGCCGTGCAGGAGTTCTCCAACCCCGATGTCGAGTCGCCCCGGACCGCGACCCAGGTGGCGCTGAACGAGAAGCCGAAGCCGTCACCGAACCGGGCGCCGCCGGCGCGCGAGACGACCGTCAACGTGCTGAACGGAAACGGGGTGGCGGGCTCGGCGGGAACGGCCAGCTCACTGCTCTCGGAGCGGGGGTATCAACCGGTCTTCGCCCCGGATGGCAAGAGCGGCAACGCGCCGAACTGGGAGTACTTCAAGACGCGGATCCACTACGACAAGTCGCAGGCCGGGGCGGCCGCTGCCGCCAAGAAGGTGGCGGCGCTCTTCGGCACCGACGACGTCGTCGCGCTCGACGCCACGGTCCGCGCCCTCGCGAACGGGGCGATGCTGACCGTGATCGTCGGCCAGACCTTCCACGGTACCCTCGCCGAGGCGCCCGTCGACAAGACGCCGCAGCGCCAGCCGGCGAACGTCGCGCCCGGCGCAGACGCCTCCGTCGCCTACCTCCGCGAACGGGCGCCCAGGGTGCCCTTCAAGGTGATGGTGCCGACGGTTCTCGAGAAGACGTCGTGGATCGACCGCGAGCGTCCGGTGCGGATGTACCGGATCGATCCCGAGGGCAAGCACAAGACGATCCGGCTCACCTACAGGACGGGCATCAGCGAGTACTGGGGCGTCCAGATGACCGACTGGGAGGACGCGCCGGTGCTGTCCGAGCGCAACTTCGTCCGCTCGATCGGCGGCCGTCGGTACGAGCTCCACTACACCGGCCCGAAGCTGCACATGGTCGTGCTCCGCCAGGGCGGGGCCACGTACTGGGTGATCAACACGCTGCTCGACTCGCTCTCGAACGAGACGATGCTCGCGATCGCGAAGGGTCTCAAACCGCTCTCGAGTATCAAGTAGGTAGGTTCACGCGGCCGTGAGCAGAATCGCAGTCTTCGGCGCTGGCTACGTCGGGCTCGTCACCGGCGCCTGCTTCGCCGACCTCGGTCACGACGTCGTCGTGCGCGACGTCCTCACCGACAGGATCGAGCAGCTCGAGGCGGGGGAGGTGCCGATCTACGAGCCTGGGCTCGACGAGCTGCTGCGCCGGAACGCCGAGCGGCTGACCTACACGCTGGACGTCGCCGAGGCCGTCCGCGGCGCCGACTTCCTCTACGTCGCCGTCGGCACGCCGCCGACCTACTCGGGCGACGCCGATCTCTCCGCCGTCTGGACGGTCGTCGACGAGCTCCGCGGGCTCGACAGCCGGGCGGTGATGGTGATGAAGAGCACCGTCCCCGTGGGGACCGGCGCGAAGGTGCGCCGCCGGCTCGATGAGCGCGGACTCGAGCACGTCGGCTACGCCTCGAACCCGGAGTTCACCGCGGAGGGCACCGCGGTCCGCGACTTCCAGCAACCGGACCGGATCGTGATCGGCTCGTTCGACGCCGCCGACGGCGACGCCGTCGAGGCGCTGCACCGCGGGATCGAGAGCCCCGTCGTCCGCTGCGACGTCGCTTCGGCCGAGATGATCAAGCTCGCGGCGAACGCCGCCCTGATGACGCGGATCAGCTTCATCAACGAGATCGCGAACGTCTGCGAGGCGACGGGTGCCGACGTCGTCCGCGTCGCCGAGGGCGTCGGCCTCGACCGGCGGATCGGACCGAGCTTCCTCCGCGCGGGGATCGGCTACGGGGGCAGCTGCTTCCCGAAGGATTCGCTCGCGCTGAAGCAGCTTGCGGCCAACTCGGGCTACCACTTCCAGCTCCTGAACGCGGTGATCGAGGTCAATGAGCTGCAGAAGCGGCGGGTGATCGGGAAGCTCCAGCAGCACCTCGGCAGCCTCAGCGGCAAGACGGTGGCGCTTCTGGGCGTCGCTTTCAAGCCGAACACCGACGACGTCCGGGAAGCGCCGAGTCTCGTGCTCGCCGGCCGGCTCGTCGCCGAAGGAGCGCGCGTGCGCGCCTGGGACCCGATCGCGCGGATCGAGGACCTCGCCGGCGTCGAGCAGGTCGAAGGGATCGGCGAGGCGCTCGCCGGCGTCGATGCGGCGGTCCTCGTGACCGAGTGGCAGGAGCTCGCCGAGGTCGACTGGGTGCAGGCGCGGAGCGCGGCTCGTGTCTCGCAACCGGTCTTCGTCGACGGCCGCAACATGCTCGATCCGAAGCGGATGCGCGAGTCCGGCTGGGTCTACGAGAGCATCGGCCGCCCCTCCGCGTGAGCCTGCCGGCGGTCATCCTCGTGGGCGGGCTCGGCACCCGCTTGCGGCCGCTGACGGACCGGACGCGGAAGGACATGCTGCCGCTCGTCGACCGCCCGCAGCTCGCCTACACCTTCGAGCACCTGCGCCGTTTCGGCGTCACGAGGGCGATCATCTCCTGCGGCTACCTCCCGACGCAGATCCAGGAGCACTTCGGCGACCGTTACGGCGACCTGGCGCTCGAGTACAAGGTCGAGGAGGAGCCGCTCGGCACCGGCGGCGCGATCCGCTTCGCTGCCGAGGGCATCGATGAGCCGTTCTTCGCCCTCAACGGCGACTCCCTCCGCGAGACCGACCTGGGAGCGCTCGTCGACTTCCACCGAGAGCGGCAGTGCCGGGCGACGATCCTGCTGACGCCGGTCGAGGATCCCAGCCGGTACGGGCTCGTTCGCATCCACGGCGGTGACGGGCGGGTGCTGAGCTTCCTCGAGAAGCCGCGCCCGGAGGAGATCGACACGAACCTGATCAACGCCGGCATGTACGTGCTCGAGCCGGACGTGCTCGACCTGATCCCGCCCGGGCGCCCGATCTCGATCGAGCGGGAGGTGTTCCCGCGGCTCGTCGAGGAGCAGTCCGTCTACGGGGTCGCTCTGCCCGGCTATTGGCTCGACATCGGCACGCCCGATGCGTACCTGCAGGCGCACCGCGATGTGCTCGAGCGCAACTTCGTCACCGAGCTCGGCGACCGGCTCGGCGCCGACTACACGCTGGTCGCGGACGGTGCGTCGACGACGGAGGCACGACTCGTGCCACCCGTCTTCATCGGCGCCGGGGCGCGGATCGGCGCCGGGGCGCGGATCGGCAGCCTCGCCGTGATCGGCGCGGGCGCGGTCGTCGGCGCGGGTGCTTCGGTCGAGTCGTCCGTGATCGGTGCGAGCGCGGTCGTCGGACCGCGCACCCATGTCTCGGGCTCGATCGTCGGGGAGGGAGCCGAGCTCGGCGCGGACTGCGATGTGCGCGGGCTGTGCGTCGTCGGTCCTGGCGCCCGGGTGGGTGACAGGAATATGCTCGACCACGGGATGCGGGTGGCGGCGGACGAGACGATTGCAGCGGGGGCGGTGTCGTTCTCGTGAGCATCGACTCCCCCAACATCGATTCGCTCGACCGCTGGGCCTTCACGGTCAAGAAGGTCGAGAAGCCCTGGGGCCACGAGCTGATCTGGGCGCTGACCGACGTCTACTGCGGCAAGGTGCTGTTCGTGAAGGCCGGCGCCGCGCTCAGCCTTCAGTTCCACAACGAGAAGGACGAGTCCTGGCTGGTCCAGTCCGGGCGGGCGAAGCTCGAGCTCGGCGAGGTGGGGCAGGCGCTGCTGAACCAAGAGGTGATCTCGGCCGGCGCGGCGTTTCGCTACAAGCCCGGCACCGTTCACCGCGTCACCGCGATCGAGGACACGACGATCCTCGAGGTCTCGACGCCGCACCTCGACGACGTCGTCCGGCTGGAGGACCTGTACGGGCGCGAAGGAACCTCCGAAGCCTGACACAGGTCTGGTAAGGTTGTGTCGATGCAGGCGCTGACGATCGGGGAGGCCGCGGCCCGGACGGGCTGGTCGGCTCGAATGCTTCGCTACCTCGAATCCGTCCGGCTCGTCGTGCCGACGCGAACGAAGGCCGGATACCGTGTCTACGGCGACGCCGAGCTCCTGCAGCTCAAGGATCTGAAGCTTCTCCGCGCGCAGTTCGGGCTCGAGCTGAACGAGGTCGCCTTCGCGGCCCGGCTCAGGCGTGAGCCGGGGCTGCGCACGGCGCTCGACTCCTGGATGCACGCGGCAGGGCCGGGCGCAGACTGGGTCGAGTGGGAGCAGCGAAAGCACGAGCGGCTGATGTCAGCCGCCTAATCGAAGGGAACGAATGGCTACGACCAAGCGATACGACGTGAAGGACCTTGCACTCGCCTCGGACGGGGTGCGCAGGGTCGAGTGGGCCGACCGGCAGATGCCGGTGCTGGCCGCGATCCGCGAGCGGTTCGAGACCGAGCAGCCCCTCTCGGGCTACCGGATCTCGGCCTGCCTGCACGTGACGACCGAGACGGCGAACCTGATGCGCACCCTCCAGGCGGGCGGCGCCGATGTCGTCATCTGCGCCTCCAACCCGCTCTCGACCCAGGACGACGTCGCCGCCGCGCTCGTCGACGAGTACGGGATCTCCACCTTCGCGATCAAGGGCGAGGACAACGACTCGTACTACCAGCACATCGAGGCCGCGGTCGATCACAAGCCGCACATCACGATGGACGACGGCGCCGACGTGATCGGCGTCCTCCACACCGCCCGCCGCGAGCAGCTCGGCGACGTGATCGCAGGCACCGAGGAGACGACGACCGGCGTGATCCGGCTGAAGGCGCTCGAGCGGGACGGCAAGCTCGCCTTCCCGGTCGTCGCGGTCAACGAGGCAAAGACGAAGCACCTCTTCGACAACCGCTACGGGACCGGCCAGTCGACGCTCGACGGCGTCATCCGTGCCACCAACGTCCTGCTCGCCGGGCGGACGCTCGTCGTCGCCGGCTACGGCTGGTGCGGCCGCGGCGTCGCCATGCGCGCGAAGGGCATGGGCTCGAACGTCGTCGTCACCGAGGTCGACCCGATGAAGGCGATCGAGGCGGTCATGGACGGCTTCATGGTGATGACGATGGAGGAAGCCGCCAAGATCGGCGACATCTTCATCACCGCGACCGGCGACAAGTCCGTCGTCGCGAAGCGGCACATGGAGCTGATGAAGGACGGCGCACTCCTTGCCAACACCGGTCACTTCAACGTCGAGATCGAGCTGCCGGCGCTGCGCGCGCTCGCCAGCGAGACGCGGCAGGCACGCGAGTTCGTCGAGGAGTTCACGATGGCCGACGGCCGCCGCCTCTACCTGATCGCGGACGGCCGCCTCGTCAACCTCGCGGCAGCCGAGGGGCATCCTGCCCAGGTCATGGACATGTCCTTCGCCAACCAGGCCCTCTCGGCCGAGTACGTCGTCCAGAACGCGACCTCGCTCGAGAAGAAGGTCTACGTCGTCCCGGAGGAGATCGACAACGAGATCGCGCGCCTGAAACTCGCGACGATGGGCGTCACGATCGACGAACTCACCGAGGAGCAGGCGAAGTACCTGGCCTCGTGGGACGAAGGGACCTAACCCCCGAGCAGATCGTTCGTCTGGAAGCCGGCGCGGTCGTCCTGCTCGACCAGCGCCGGCTTCCGGACGAGGAAGTCGAGCTCCGGTGCGAGTCGGCGGCCGAGGTCGCGGCCGCGATCCGGACGCTCGCCGTGCGCGGCGCGCCGGCGATCGGCATCGCCGCGGCGTACGGCTACGCGCTCGCGGCCGAGCTCGGGGAGGACCTGGACGCCGCGTACCGCGTCCTGGCCGAGTCCAGGCCGACGGCGGTGAACCTCGTCTGGGCACTCGAGCAGCTGCGCGCCGACCCCTCTGCGGCGCGGGCCCGAGACCTGCACCGAACGGAAGTCGATCGGTGCCGGCGCATGGGCGCCCATGCAGCAGCTCTGTTCGGTCCTGGGTCGAAGGTGCTGACGCACTGCAACGCCGGCGGGCTCGCCACCGGTGGCTACGGGTCCGCGGTCGGAGCGATCCGGGCCGCCTGGGAGGCTGGTTTGCTCGCCCACGTCTGGATCGACGAGACGCGGCCGCTGCTCCAGGGCTCGCGGCTGACGGCGTGGGAGCTCGAAGCGCTCGGCGTGCCGCACGCCGTGATCGCCGACTCGGCGGCAGCGCATCTGATGAGCCGCGGCGAGGTCGATTGCGTCGTCACCGGCGCCGACCGGATCGCCGCCAACGGCGACGCCGCCAACAAGATCGGGACGTATGGTCTCGCCGTGGCCGCAGCCCATCACGGGATCCCGCTCTACGTGGTCGCGCCGACCTCGACGATCGATCCGGCGACGGCGACCGGCGCCGGTATCCCGATCGAGGAGCGCGACGGCGCCGAGATCACGTCGCGCTTCACCGCGCGCAATCCGGCGTTCGATGTCACTCCGGCCGAGTTGATCGCGGCGATCGTGACCGAGAAGGGCGTTCACCGCGACCCCTACGGCGAGTCGCTGCCTTGCGAGGCGGCCGGATGACGGGGCTGGACGAGCTGATCGCCGAAGTCAAGGCCGATCCCGACTCGATCGGGCTGATCCTCCATGGCTCCCGGCCGGCGGGCACGCATGGGCCGGACTCCGACTTCGACCTCGTTCGCGTGGTTACGGACGAGAGCTACGCCGAGCATCGCGAGAAGCGGCCAGGCCCACCGGTGCTGGATGTCGTCTACTCCTCGCCGGAGCGGCTGCGGCTCCGTGCCGAGACAACGGACGGCTACACAGGCATGTTTGTCACCGCTACGGTCGTCGCCGACACCAACGGCGAGGTCGCCGGGCTCCTCGAGCGGATCGTCACGCACGCGAACAGGTCGGCGGCCGGGAGTCTCGACGACCTCTACGACGACTATCTGAACTGCTTCTTCCGTTCGCTGAAGGCGTGGCGTCGCGGCGACGAGCTCGGCGGGCGGTTGCAGGCGGCGCATTCCTGCCTCTGTCTCGTCCGGCTGCTCTTCGCAGCCGAGCAGCGGTGGCCGCCGTACCACGACCAGCTTCGCGGCCCGCTCCAGGAGCTGGAACGTGAGCAGGGCTGGGAGCGGGGCTTCCTCGAGGCGGCGCTGATCCGGGTGCTCGCGACGGGCGATCCGACGTTCCAGCAAGAGCTCGAGCGTGGCGTCGAGGAGCTGCTGGACTCGCGGGGAATCGCGCACCAGTGGGGCCCGGAGGATGGTCTCGACGCCGTCAAGGAGCACCAGTTCGGATGAAAGCGATCATCCTCGCGGGGGGCTATGCGACGAGGCTGCAGCCGCTGACCGACGATCTCTCCAAGTGCCTGCTCCCGATCGGGGGGCGGCCGATGGTCGACTGGATCCTGGAGCGGATCCGGGACGTGGAGGAGGTCGACGACGTGCACGTCGTCACGAACAGCCGTTTCGCCCAGGACTTCGAGCAGTGGGCGCTGTCCAAGGAAGGCGTCACCGTGCACGACGACGGGACGAGCACGAACGAGGATCGCCTAGGAGCCATCGGCGACGTCGCCTTCACGCTCGACCGGGCCGAGATCGCCGACGAGGACGTGATCGTGATCGCCGGCGACAACCTCTTCGAGTACGACCTGCAGGGCTACGTCGACTTCTGGCGCGGCAAGGGCACCGCGAGCGCAGTTGCGATCAGGGACGTGGGCGACCTCCGGCTCGCGAGCCAGTACGGCGTCGTCGAGCTCGACGACGACGATCGGGTGATCGCCTTCGAGGAGAAGCCCGCCGACCCGAGCACCACTCTGTGCGCGACCGCGACCTACATCTACCACCGCGAGCATCTCCCGCTCGTGACGCAGTACCTTGCGGAAGGGAATGCGCCCGATCAGTCGGGGAGCTTCTTCGAGTGGCTCCGGTCGCGCGAGCCGGTCTACGGCTACGGGTTCACCGGCAGCTGGCTCGACATCGGCGACAAGGAGCAGTTGCTCGCCGCCGACAACATGCTCCGCCGCGCCCAGGGGCTGCCCGAGCGGCAGGAGTACCGGCTCGAGATTTAGAGAGTTGTCACATTTGTGTGACGCTCTCGTGACGGATGTCCGCGTACGGTCGAGACAGTGCTCCTCGACATCCTGCTGCCGAACCGGTGCGCCGCCTGCGAGTTGCCCGGACGTGCGTTCTGCCTCGGCTGCCGCGACTCGCTGATCCGGCTGGCGCCGCCGCTCTGCGACCGCTGCGGCTCTCCCGGCGCCTGGCCGGTGCGGCGGTGTGCCGAGTGCGCCGGCCGGAGGATCGCGTTCGCGACCGCGCGCGCGGCGATCGTCTACGACGCCACCGCCCGGCGGTTCGTCCAGGCGTGGAAGGAGCGGGGGCAGCGTCGGCTCGCTCGGGAGGCGGCAGCGATCATCGCCGAGACACTCTCGCGCCCAGCCGTCCCGGTGCTTGCGTTCGTTCCGTCCGACGGCGACCGCGCACTCGATCGGGGACACCGGCCGGCCGAGGCGCTCGCTCGCGAGCTCGGGCGTGTCTGGGAGCTGCCGGTTGCACCGCTCATCGGTCGTGCGCGCTCGGTCGATCGCCAGCGGGGCCTCGGGTTGCAGGAGCGTCGGCGGAACGTTCGCGGCGCGTTCGCCTCGGCGCGAGCGTCGCCGCCACGCGTTTGCCTCGTCGACGACGTCTACACGAGCGGCGCAACTGCCGGGGCGGCCGCCTCCGCGCTGCGCCAGGGCGGCGCTCGCAGGGTGGAGGTGATCACGCTCGCGCGGGCCGTGCGCTGAGGGGAGCGCGTGCTCCGGCAGCGACGGCCGACCCGTCCGCGGTCGGATAACCTGACCGCAACCAGCGGACGGAGGAGACGCGATGCGACTCGAGGTCAAAGGCCGAAACGTCGAGGTCAACGACGCGATCCGGAGGTACGCCGCGGACAAGTTCGACAAGATCGAGAAGCAGCTTCCGGAGCCGACCCAGATCGAGGTGGAGCTGACGCTCGAGACCAACCCGTCGATCGCGGACGACCACATCGCGGAAGCGACGGTCTGGACGAAGGGCTCGACGTTGCGGGTCCGGGAGCGCTCCGCAGGCTTCGAGGCCTCGATCGACCAGCTCGCGGACAAGCTGGAGCGGCAGGTGAAGCGGTATCGCGAGAAGCGCAGCCGTCGGGTGACGGCCCGCCGCGCGAACGGCGCCGGCTCGGACGAGCCGACGTTCTCCGACGAACAGCTCGAGCGGATGATCGTCAAGTCGAAGCAGTTCGATCTCCAGCCGCTGACGCCGGAGGAAGCGACGGTCGAGCTCGAGTTGATCGGTCACGACTTCTTCGTCTTCGTCAACGTCGAGTCGGGCAAGCAGAACGTCGTCTACCGTCGTCGCGACGGCGCCTACGGGCTGATCGAGCCGCAGCAGTAGCGTGGGATTCTTCCGCCGCGGCAAGCCTCTGCACGAGCAGCTCGCGGAAGAGGCGAATCTCGACATCGGCCTGACGCCGCCGCGGGAGCCGAGTGCCTTCTCAGGCTTCCTCCACGACGTCGCGAACAGCGACGCCGTCGGCATCCACGGCGTTCATCGCCAACGCCAGTGGGACACCGTCGCGACCGTGCAGACCGACCTTCCCGGCAGTGAGGTGCATTTCGTGGCGCTGGGGGACGGGACGATCGTTGTCACCGAGGATGTTCCGGACGGCGCCCTCGTCCCGCTGGCGGAAGCCGTCGAGTCGACGATCGAGGCGCCGTACCGCGCGGAGGCCGTCCGCAGAGGCGACGGCCTGTGGGCGGTCGCAGCGAAGCGGATCGAGGTGCGGGCTTTCCCGTCGGAACAGCTCGACGAGTTCGAGCTCGTGGAGGACGAGCAGGTGATCCTCGGCCGCCGGATCGACGGCGACCTCTTCGAGGTTGCGGTCTCGCGCCTCTAGCCCCCGAGTCTCGACCGGATCTCGAAGCCGAGCGTGCGCCCGCTCGCGTAGACGAGCCCGCGGCGGCCGAATTGCGCGTGGAAGCCCGGCGAAGGGAGCCGGTGGAGGAGTCCATCCTGGCCGCTGGCGACGTGAATGAGTCGCAGCTCGCGACCCGTCGCGTAGGCGACCCGCCACTCGGAGAAGCCGAGGAAGCGCGCGCCGCGGGGGAGCGGGATCGTCCGCACGGTGTCGTCCCGGTGCACTTCCAGCCCGGCAGCCGTCTTGACGACGAGTCCCGGCGCGGCGAGCACGGCAGCCTGGACAGCGCCGGGCGCGAAGGCTCGCTCACGGAGCACCACACCCGCCTGAGAGATCGTCAGCACGGCGCCGTTGGCGAGCACGGCCGCATATCCACGCGAGTTGGCGCTCACCGCCACCACGCGGTCGGCTGCGGTCAGCGAGAACCTCCGTGATCCATTGGGATGAAGGACGACGATCGTGCGTCCGATCGCGTACGGCAGGGAGCCCTCCCAGACGCCCCCGAGGACGACCGGGGCCGGTCCGTCGACGTCTGCCGCCCGGAATGCGAGCCGCTTCGCCGGCGCCTTCCCGGCCTTCGTCCAGAGCGACCACTCGCGGATGTTGCCGCCGGCGTAGGTGAGCCACAGGGCCCGGCCTTCCGAGGCGATGACGCCGCCGACCCCGCTGCCGGTGCTCGTGCTTTCGAAGCAGTGGCTCGCGAGCCGCCGGTCGGCGAACGAGGTGACGCTCCAGAGCCGCACCTCGTGACAGCCGCGGCGGTACTCGTCCGCGTAGCCGACCTCCGTGCCGGAGAGCGAGACGGCCGAGACCGGGCCGGCGATCTGCCGCTCGCGGCCCGTCGCGGCTCCGGCGGCGGACGACAGCGCGAGCAGGAGAGCGAGAGTGAGGATTCGCAGCATCGCCGTTTGACGCTAGCGCGACCCTGTTAGACGTCCGTGAAGGCGGGGTGAAGAAAGTCGCCAGCGGCTACCCTATGGCGATGGCGACAGCCAACTTCGGCAAGCTCGAGAAGGTCCTCCGCGTCGGCGAAGGCCGCCGCCTGAAGCGGCTCGCACAGCAGGCGGAGTACATCGCGACGCTCGAGCCGGAGATCCAGGCGCTCTCCGACGAAGAGCTGCGCGCCACGACCGTGCGCCTCCGTGAGCGGCTGGAGAACGGCGAAGCGCTCGACGAGCTCCTCTTCGACGCCTACGCGGCCGTGCGCGAGGCGCGCCTGCGCGAGTCGCAGCAGCGGATGTTCGACGTGCAGATGATGGGCGCGATCGTCCTCCACGAGGGTGATATCGCCGAGATGAAGACCGGTGAGGGCAAGACGTTCGTCGCCTCGGCAGCGCTCTATCTGAACGCGCTCCCGGGCGAGGGCGTGCACCTGGTCACGACCAACGACTATCTCGCCAAGCGCGACGCCGAGTGGAACCGGCCCGTGTTCGAGCGGCTCGGGATGACCGTCGGCGCGATCCAGAACATGATGCCGTTCGCCCAGCGCCGCGAGGCGTACGCCGCCGACATCACCTACGGCACCAACTCCGAGTTCGGCTTCGACTACCTGCGCGACAACATGGCGGTCACGAAGGACGGGCTCGTCCAGCGCAGCCATTCCTATGCGATCGTCGACGAGGTCGACTCGATCCTGATCGACGAGGCGCGGACGCCGCTGATCATCTCCGGCGAGCCCGAGACCGCGGCGACGACGTACTACGACTTCGCCCGGATCGTCAAGGAGCTGCAGGGCGCACCCGCGACGCGGAAGGGCGAGAAGGGCGAGGACGAGACCGAGCTCTCCGGCGCCGACTACCTCTACGACGAGAAGCACAAGACCGTCTCGCCGGCGCAGACCACGATCGACGCGGTCGAGCGCGCGCTCGGGATCGAGAACCTCTACGACCCGCGCCACGTCCAGCTCGTCAACCACCTGATCCAGGCGCTGAAGGCGCAGTCGCTCTACCAGCGGGACGTCGACTACGTCGTCCAGGAGGGCGAGGTCAAGATCGTCGACGAGTTCACCGGCCGCCTGATGGAAGGGCGCCGCTGGAGCGAGGGCCTGCACCAGGCCGTCGAGGCGAAGGAGGGCGTCCGGATCCAGGAGGAGAACCAGACGCTCGCGACGATCACGCTCCAGAACTACTTCCGCCTCTACGAGAAGCTCGCCGGGATGACCGGTACCGCGAAGACGGAGGAGAAGGAGTTCGTCGAGATCTACAACCTCCACGTGGTCGAGATCCCGACCAACGTCCGGGTCGCCCGGCTCGACGAGAACGACTACATCTTCAAGACGAAGGAAGCCAAGTTCAAGGCGGTCATCGACGACATCGCCGAGCGCCACGAGGAGGGCCAGCCCGTCCTCGTCGGCACGATCGCGGTCGAGACCTCGGAGTATCTCGCCGAGCTGATGAAGCGCCGCGGGATCCCGCACAACGTGCTCAACGCCAAGGAGCACGAGCGGGAGGCCGAGATCATCAAGGACGCGGGCCAGCCCGGCCAGGTCACGATCGCGACGAACATGGCCGGCCGCGGCGTCGACATCAAGCTCGGCGAGGGCGTCGTCGACGTCGGCGGCCTCTACGTGCTCGCGACCGAGCGCCACGAGTCGCGCCGGATCGACAACCAGCTCCGCGGCCGCTCCGGCCGCCAGGGCGATCCCGGCGAGACGCGCTTCTACCTCTCCGGCGAGGACGATCTCGTCCGTCTCTTTGCCGGCGACCGGATCAAGAACATCATGGAGCGCTTCAAGCTCCCGGACGACCAGCCGATGGAGGCGAAGATCCTCTCGAACCAGATCGAGAACGCGCAGAAGAAGGTCGAGGAGCAGAACTTCGTCGCGCGGAAGAACGTCCTCAAGTACGACGATGTGATGAACACGCAGCGCACCGTCATCTACGAGCAGCGCCGGCGCGTGCTCGAGGGTGACGACCTCTCCGAGGACGTGCGCGACTGGATCCGCGAGGTCGTCGAGACGAACGTCCAGAACGCGACGGAGGCCGAGTTCAACGAGGACTGGGATCTGGCGCCCCTCGTCGCGCAGATGCAGGCGCTCTACGGCAGCGACATCACCCTCCAGGAGCTGCAGGAGGAGGTCGAGCCCGAGCGCGAGGCGCTGATCGAGGAGTTCGTCGACGACGCGCTCGAGACGTACGACGAGAAGGAGAAGGAGTACGGCGCCGAGCTGATGCGCGAGATCGAGCGCTACGTGATCCTCCAGGTCGTCGACTCCCGCTGGCGCGGCCACCTCGACTCGATGGACTACCTCCGGGACGGGATCCACCTGCGCGCGATGGCCCAGAAGGACCCGCTCGCCGAGTACCGCGCCGAGGGTCACGCGATGTTCAACGACCTCCGGAACACGATCCGCGAGGAGGTCGTGCTGACCCTGTTCCACGCGCAGGTCGAGCTGAACGAGCCGCAACTCGAGCCGGAACGGGGCAACGGGAACCTCCAGTACGCGCACGAGACCGCCGCCGGCTCGGAAGCGATCGCGGCCGCGGGCGCGGGCGGCGGCTCTGTCGCGACGGCCTTCTCCTCCCAGGGCGGCAGCAGCACGGCGACGGCGGCCGTGAACGAGCACAAGGACGTCGGCCGCAACGACCCTTGCTGGTGCGGCTCGGGGAAGAAGTTCAAGAAGTGTCACGGCGCGTAGAGATGTCCGAGACCGCGATCCCGCTCGACCAGCAGCTCGAGGAGATCAGAGCCCAGCTCGCCTGGGTTCGTGATTACCTTTGACCCGGACGCCGTCGCGTCCCGCGTCACCGAGCTCGAGGCGGAGATGGGCGCACCCGGCTTCTGGGACGACCAGAGCCGCGCTGCAGCCGTCTCGACCGAGCATTCGCGCCTGACGAAGCGCCTCGAGCGCTACGAGCGCCTGCAGGGCGAGCACGACGACGCCGCCGAGCTGCTCCAGCTCGAGCCCGAGCTGTCCGCTGACATCGAGACGCAGCTGCAGCCGCTTCGTCACGAGCTCGAGCGGCTTCAGGAGGACGCGCTCTTCAACGGCGAGTACGACGGCGGCGACGCGGTCGTCTCGATCCACGCCGGCGCGGGCGGAACCGACGCCCAGGACTGGGCCGAGATGCTCCTGCGGATGTACCTGCGTTGGGCTGCCGACCGCGGCTTCCAGGCGGAGCTCGTCGAGGCGAGCCCGGGCGAGGAGGCAGGGCTGAAATCCGCCACGCTGACCGCGAAGGGCGAGAACGCGTACGGCCTCTTCAAGGCCGAGCGGGGCGTCCACCGGCTGGTACGGCTGAGCCCGTTCGACAGCGCCCACCGGCGCCACACCGCCTTCGCGCAGGTCGTCGTCGCCCCGCTCCTGCCCGATGAGAGCTCCGTCGAGATCAACGAGGACGACCTCCGCATCGACACCTACCGCGCGTCCGGTGCGGGCGGCCAGCACGTGAACAAGACCGACTCAGCCGTCCGGATCACGCATCTCCCGAGCGGGATCGTCGTCCAGTGCCAGAACGAGCGCTCCCAGACCTCGAACAAGCAGACCGCGCTGCGGATCCTCAAGTCGCGTCTCGTCGAGCTGCAGGAGGAAGAGCGCGAGGCCGAGCTCGCCCGCGAGCGCGGCGCCGCGCAGGACACCGGCTTCGGAAGTCAAATCCGGAGCTATGTGCTCCAGCCCTACCAGCTCGTCAAGGACCTCCGCACCGGCTACGAGGTCGGAAACGCGCAGGGCGTCCTCGACGGGAACCTCGACGGCTTCGTGCGCGAGTACCTGCTCGCCAAGGCCGCGGGGAAGGCCGTCTAACCGACCCGTTGGCTAGACTGGCTTATCCACAGCTGCCGGAGCGGCCCGATGCGGCCGACCTCCTCCTCGATTCCGGTGACTGATCTCGAGATGCAGACCGACGTGACCCAAACCGTGACCGAACCCGCGGTCGTTCCGCAGAACGGCGTCCCCGTCGACCCCGCGATCGCGGGGACGATGATCGTCTTCGAGGGTGTGACCAAGGTCTACGACCCGAACGTCGTCGCCCTCAACGAGGTCTCCTTCGTGATCGACAAGGGCGAGTTCGTCTTCGTCGTCGGCGCCTCCGGGTCGGGCAAGTCGACGATGATCCGCCTGCTCCTGAAGGAGCTCGAGCCGAGCTCGGGCCGGATCCTGGTCGGCGGCCGCGATCTGACGCGCCTCAAGCACTCGAAGGTGCCGTTGCTGCGCCGCAACGTCGGCTGCGTCTTCCAGGACTTCAAGCTCCTCCGCGACCGCTCCGCCGCGGAGAATGTCGCCTACGCGCTGAAGGTGCAGGGCGAGAGCTCGACGAGCATCCGCCGCAAGGTGCCGGAGGTGCTCTCGCTCGTCGGGCTCTCGGACAAGATGGCGTCCCTTCCCGACGAGCTCTCGGGCGGCGAGCAGCAGCGCGTCTCGATCGCGCGCGCGGTCGTCAACCATCCGCCGCTCCTGATCTGCGACGAGCCGACCGGGAACCTCGATCCCGACACGTCGGTCGGGATCATGCAGCTGCTCTACCGGATCAACCGCGCGGGGACGACGATCCTGATGGTCACCCACGACCGCGAGATGGTCGACAAGATGCGCCGCCGGGTGATTGCGCTCGAGGACGGACGTTTGGCGCGCGACGAGCGGCGGGGAGGCTACGAGAGCGAATGAGGCTGAAGCTGCTCTTCTCGGAGTCGGTTCGCTCGCTCGCCGCGAATCTCTCGACCACGATCGCGGCGACGATGACCGTGCTGATCGGGATGTTCCTGCTCGGCCTCTTCATCGCGCTCGGCTCGTGGGCGCAGGCGTTCGGCGACCACCAGAAGGAGAAGCTGCTGGTCAAGGTCTACTTCTGCACCGAGTCGACCTGCAAGCAGGAGGCGCAGCCGGCCCAGATCAACGCCGTGCGCGCGAAGCTCAACTCGGACCCCCTGGTCAAGGAGGTCACGTTCGTCTCGAAGGCCGAGGCGCTCGACCGGATGCGCAAGCTGCAGCCCGAGATCGTCGAGAACCTGCCCGGCAACCCGCTTCCGGCCGCGTTCGAGGTGACCCCGGCCGACGGTGAGAACGCCAAGGCGATCGGCCGCAACCTGCGAGCGCCGACGCTGCCGCCGGGGGTGGAGAAGATCAACGACGGCGGTGTCGTCTCCGATCGGGTGCTCACGGTCGCCCGCGTCCTCTCGAGCGCCTTCCTCCTTGCGACGATCGTGCTCCTGATCTCGTCGGCGCTCCTGATCGCGAACACGATCCGGCTCTCGATCTTCTCGCGCAAGCGGGAGATCGAGGTGATGAAGCTGGTGGGTGCCACCAACTGGTTCGTACGCGGGCCGTTCATGCTCGAAGGGCTGCTCTGCGGCATTCTCGGCTCGGTCGCCGCCGTGCTCCTGCTCCTGATCGGCAAGGCCGTCGTGCTCGAGCGGATCACCGACGAATTCGACGCCGGCGCCGGCGTCGAGGCTTGGTCGTTCCCGACGATCGCCCTGATCGTCGTCCTCGTCGGCCTCACGGTCGGCGCTGTCGGATCCGGCATCACGTTGCGCCGCTTCCTCCAAGTCTGAGGTGGCCTCCCGTCGGGAGCACCGGGGCCGCCAGAAGCGGCCGAGCCGCGGCCAGCGCCGGCAACGGCGCGACGCCCACGTTCGTGTCCCCGAGCCGGAGATCGTCCTTCCGTTCAGGCTGACCGAGCCGGAGACGGTCGTCGCCCACGTCGGTCCGACGAACTCCGGCAAGACGCATGCGGCGCTCGAGTTCCTCGCCGAGACCGGTCGCGGTGTCTTCGCCGCGCCGCTGCGGATGCTCGCCCAGGAGGCGCACCGCCGCCTCGCCGCGCAGCTCGGCGAGGACGCCGTCGGGCTCGTCACCGGCGAGGAGCGGGTCAACGAGCGCGCGCCGATCATCTGCTGCACCGCCGAGATGGCACCTCTCTCCGGTGAGGTGCTCGTCCTCGACGAGGTTCAGTGGGCCGACGACGCCGAACGCGGCTCTGCCTGGACGCGGCTGCTGCTCGCGGGTGAGTACCGCCACATCCTCCTGCTCGGTGCGGTCGAGGCGCTGCCGCTGGTGCAGAACGCCTTCCCACAGGCAGAGATCCGCTTCTTCGAGCGCAAGGCGCCGCTCGACTGGACGGGCCCGATCTCGTTCCAGAGCCTCCAGCCCGGAACCGTCGTCGTCGCGTTCAGCCGGCGCGCGGTCCTGGCGCTGGCCGGCGAGCTCAACCGCCGCCGGCCGGGCCAGGTCGCCGTCCTCTACGGGGCGATGCCGCTGGCGTCGCGGCGGCTCGAGATCGAGCGCTTCATGAACGGGCAGGCGACAGTGTGCTGCGCGACCGACGTGCTCGGCCACGGTGTCAACCTCCCCTGCGAGACGCTCCTGTTCGCGGAGTCGCAGAAGTTCGACGGCGAGGAGCGCCGCGACCTGCACGCGTGGGAGATCGCTCAGATCGCCGGCCGCGCCGGCCGCTTCGGGCTCGTCGAGCGCGGCCACGTCGGCGTCCTCACCGGCATCGTGTGGGCGAACGCCGATCCGGAGCTGATCGAGGCAGCGCTCCACCCCGACGTCCCGCTCCCGGGCGGGCACCTCGGCTACCGGATCGTCGACACGGCGCGGCTCAGACCGCGGCTCGAGGATCTGCCGATCGAGAGCCCGGCACAGCTTCCGGCCGCGCTCCGCGCCTGGCACACCGCGGCGCTGCGCCAGTGGGCAACCGAGGGCTGGCTCTCGGTCGAGTCGATCGCTCCGCTGCTCGCCCGGCTGGACGTCGTGCAGCGGCGGCTGCGCGAGCGGGGTCGCCAGCTCGAGCTCGAGCAGGTTTGGAAGCTCGTCAACGCGCCCGTGGACGAGGACAACGCGGAGCTGCTCGGCACGCTCGCGCTGGCGGTGGCCGGCGACCGGGCGGCGCGGCCGGTGCTGCAGTGGCTGCTCGATCTCAATCGCCTTCGCGACGCGACGCTCGAGGATGCAGAGCAAGCCGCTCGCACGGCCAGCATCCTGCGCTGGTTCGCGCTCCAGTACCCGGACGTCGGGGGCGTCACGCTCGATCGCGCAGCCGCGCTGGAGGAGGCGGCGTCGCGCCGCGTCAGCGAGAAGCTCGCGGCCGAGGTGAGCTCGCCCTCGGTCGGTCGCTGCAAGAAGTGCGGCCAGAGCTGCGCGCCGTGGTTCGCGCTCTGCGAACGCTGTTTTTCCCGCCGCTGACGGGGAGTAGCACCTACGCTGCGTTTCCGAATGGCACAACTCATCGTCCGGCTCGGCCTGAGCTCAGCCCTCGTGGCCGCCGCCATCCTCGGGTTCGGCGGCAACGCAGGCGCCGTGACGGAAACGGCAACGATGATCGACCGGACGTTTGGCTGCCTACCCCAGGTCGCGACCGGCAAGGTCCGCACCGTCGACATTCACGCCTACCCCGTCGGCACGGTCGAAGCGCATGGTGCAGTCGGGCACCGGTCGCCAGGCTTCGTGTCGGTCGGCTCAGGTGGGTGGACGCCGAGCGGCGATCTCGTCTCCGTCCGGGCTCGACGGTGGGAGCGCTTCCCCAAGCACGTCAGTAGGGAGGGCGTCTACACGAGCATCGCGCGTTGCGGCGCGTCGCGTGCCCGGATCCCGTTGACGCCAGACGGCTTGCCCGGCACTCCGGTGGGCTGGTCCAAGCGCGTGACCTGCCTCGGGCGTGGACGTGTGCTCGTGCGAGTCCGCGCAACCTTGCCGTCGGGTGCTCTCTGGACGCCGCTGATCACCTCGTCATCCGACGGCGCGCAGGGCAAGGTCGTGGAGGCGAAGCTGGCCGTTCGCAGCGAGCGGACCGGCAAGCCGCTCGCGTACCTCGAGCTCGCGCGGGACGGGACGACGAAGCTCTGGACGTCGGCCGGCTGCGTCGGCTGACCTCGTCGCAGCCGTCAGAGCGACGCGTACAGGTCGACCGGGACGCCGTCGGGATCCTGCAGCTGGGCGTACCGCTGCCCCCAGAACGCATCCCAGGGCTCCTTCTCGCCGTGATAGCCCGCCGCCGTGACGCGGGCGTACAACTCGTTCACCTCCGCGGGGCTCTCGCACTCGAATGCGAGAGCCAGCTGGTTGCCGCGCTCTCGCGTCCACTCGGGGCGGAAGCTGCGGACGACCTCCTCCGAGTCGAGCATGAAGCGCACGCCGTTCGGCAGAAACGTGTCGAGATGGCCCTCGGCCGGCGTCTCCGGGACATCGAGCCCGAGCAGCCGATAGAAGCCGATCGAGCGGGCCATGTCCGAGACGACGATCCCAACCGCGTTGAGCTGAGGCATCGGGTCCGAGCCTAACGCGCCGTCAGGGACGGCGGTAGTGACGCGCCACGGCGATCGTCGCCACGATCACGACCGCCGCGACCGTGTTCGGCAGGATCAACGCCCAGTTTCCGAGCGCGATCCCGTAGGCGAGCCAGAGCAGGAACCCGACGAAGAGGACGGTCGGATAGCCGAGCGAGATCCCGTGGGAGCTCCGGTGCTGCACCATCTTCCGGATCTGGAGGACGGGGGAGACCGCCATCGCGATGCCCCACGTCGCCGCTACGAACGCGAGGGCGGTGACCACGCTCCAACGTTACCGGCATCCGGCCGATGTGAGACGGTCGGCAGATTCCGCAACGGAAAGGGGTTCTTCTATGGACGAAAGGCGCGTCACGCCTCTCGCAGGTGTGCTGAGCGTTGTGCTGTTCGTCGTCTCCGTGCTCGTAGCGGAAGCCGACAGCAACTCCCCGGACGACGACGCGACCGGGGCCGAGCTGGCCAGCTACCTCGCCGACAATCTGGGGACGCTGGCGATCGGCACGGTTCTCTGGGGTCTCGGCACGATCGCTCTGATCTGGTTCCTCGACGGGCTTCGGACGCGCATCGCGCCCGCATCCGGGCAACTCGCGCGGCTTGCGTACGGGTTCGGGTTCGCGGCGGCGCTCTTCCTGCTCGCCTCGATCGTCCCGGAAGTGGCCGGGGCCCTCGCGAGCGACAATCTCGACCGGAACCTCGAAGGGGGTGCCGCCGAAGCGATGACAGCTCTCGGTGACGGCTTCTTCATCGCCGCGGAGCTGATGCTGGTGGGCTTCTTCCTTGCGGTCGGGCTCGCGGCCGTTCGCGCGCGGGTGCTCCCTGCCTGGGTTGGCTGGATCTCGCTCGTTCTCGCAGTGGTGGCGCTGATTCCGCCGATCGGCTGGGCGGTCGTGGTGTTCGCATTCCCGCTCTGGCTTCTGCTCGTCTCGGCGCTGCTCTGGCGGCAGCCCACGGTGGAGACGACGCCGGCTCTCTAGGCGAGCGTCGGCCGGGCCGTCCCTACACTCTTGGGATGGCCCGGCCGACCGGAACCAAGCTGATCGCCGAGAACCGACGCGCGCGGTTCGACTACGAGCTGCTCGAGCGGTTCGAGGCCGGGATCGCGCTCGTGGGAACCGAGGTGAAGTCGCTGCGGGACGGGCGGGTCACGCTCGCACAGGCATATGCCGACGTGCGCGACAACGAGGTCTGGCTGATCGGCGCCGAGATCTCGGAGTACGCGCAGGGCAACATCGCCAACCACCAGCCCACGCGCGACCGCAAGCTGCTCCTGAAGCGCGCCGAGATCGCCGACCTCGTCGGCAAGGTGCGCGAGAAGGGGCAGACGATCGTGCCGACGCGCCTCTACTTCAAGGACGGCAGGGTCAAGATCGAAGTCGCGCTCGCCCGCGGTAAGGAGAAGGGCGACAAGCGGCGGACGATCGTCGACCGCGACGCGAAGCGTCAGATCGAGCGGGCGCTCAAGAGCCGGCGATAGTCGCGCGCACGATCACGACTCCGGGCTCGAGCACGTAGCCGTGCTTCGCATTCAGGTGCCGGATCGGCGCGTTGCGCACCTCGTTCGAGGTCTGGAGCGTACGAAAACCGTTCTCCTTCGCCCACGTGATCTGCGTCGCCTTGAGCGCGGCCGCGATCCCGCGGCCGCGGTGCGCTCGCTTGACGCCGGTAAGGTCGTGGTACGCCCGCTCCTTCGTCTCGTCCGAGAAGGCGAGCTTTGCGTAGCCCAGCACCTCGCCGTTCTCGATCGCGACGAAGACCGCCTCCGGACGGTCGCCTGAGCCGCTCATGTCGCGGTCGAGCCACTCGTCGAACGGGCCGGCGTCCGTCTCCTCCTCTCCGGGGATGTCGGGTCCGGCTTCGCGGGCGACCTCCCACAGGCCCTCGGCGAGCTCCGGGCGCTCGGCCCACGTGACGAGCTCGATCCCTGCAGGCGGCGTCACCTCCGGCGCGTCGATCGCGGTCAGGTCGAGCACCATCCGCGAGTTGCGTCCCGCTTCCTCGTAGCCGCGCTCTGCCGTCCAGGCGATGCTGCCCTCGTCCTCCTCCGCGACCGGCCCCTCGAGCTCGGTCGCGCCGTGCTCGCCCGCCCAGCGCTCGAGCACAGCGCGAAGCTCGTCGCCGGTGCTGCGCCCGCGCCGCTCCGGAACGACGAGCGCGGCGCCGATCGCCCGGTGGGGCGGCGTGTGCCAACCCGTCAGGGCGTAGCCTGCCCCGACGACGTGGCCGTCCTCCTCGGCGAGCAGCCAGATCATGTTCTCCGCCTGCCGCCGCCAGTCGACGAGACCCTCGACGCCGCCCATGTCCTCCCGCGGCATCGCCTGCGCGACGACGCCGAGGAGGGCCTCGAGCTCGTCCGCGCCGATCTCGCGAATCGTCACCACGCCGCCACACTATGGCCAACGACCCACACGGGCTGCCAGCGGCGGCGCGCATGTGCGGCTTGACTCGAACTCGGCGCGTATGGGAAGCTGCTGCATCTCTTGTGATGCGGCCACACGGGGGGAGCGGCGGCAGCGCTCCATCGACGAAAGGGGAATCGTGAAGCATGTATCTCGCAACGTCGTCGCGACGCTCGCGCTGGTGAGTGCGCTTGCGGTCGGGGCGTTCGTCACCGTCGCTCTGGGTGCGTCGGGCGACTCGGCCAACGGGCACGGGACGCTGGACGGCAATCGCCAGTTCTCGTTCAGTGCGAGGACGCACGCGGACGGCACGGTCACCGGAAATGCGGTCCTGCACAATCCGAACTTCCAGGTGGACGGGAAGGCCTACCAGCTGCAGGTCGACATCTCGTGCATGAAGGTCGTCGGCAACATCGCCGTTTTCGGCGGCACGACGAAGCGGACGAACGACCCGAATCTCGTCGATGCCGTCTTCTTCTCCGTGCAGGACAACGGCGAGCCCGGGAAGAACGACAAGATCAGCCGTGTGTTCTTCTGGGACGACGACCCGACGACGACGGGTGACCCTCAGGCGTGCCAGCTGACGGGGCCGACGGACTTCCCGCTGGAGACGATCGAACGGGGCAACATCCAGGTCAGGCCCGCAACTCCGTAGCTGCTCGTTCGGCGTGGTGGGGCCATCCTCGGCGGTGGTCCCATCGCGCCGGCATTGCGGCTACGCTTCCGGCTGAAAACACATACGGGGGCGACCTGGTTTCGACGTGGTCGGTTCTCCGGTAGAGCTGCAAGCCGAGGTCCCCGGTCGGCCTCGTAAAACCACCGGGAAACGAACAAATGCGAAGAACGATCTCGCACTCGCTGCCTAAGTAACCCTTAGGACTGGCGACGTCCCTCCTGGCTCGGCCCGAGGCCAGGGCAGGGGCGCCAACATCGGGCTCGGCGCCAAGGGAGAGCCAATCGCCCGCGGCGCGACTCTCTAGGATGGCTAGCCCGTCGGGTGTGTCGTCTCGGAACCGACCGGCGGGCGAATCTGAATCCGGGACTACGCTTGTAGATGCTCTTCCCGGTGCGTCCGCGGACGCGGGTTCGATTCCCGCCGCCTCCATGAAGGGCCCGTTTTGCGGGCCTTTCGTCTTCGGCGTGGGGAACGATTCACAGCTCGTCCTGCGCGAGCACGTCGCGCATCGTCTCCGCGCGCTGATCGATGTCCCAGTCCGCATTCGGAGGCATTGCGCGCTCGAGATCGCTCTCGTCCTGGTGGCCGCAGATGCCTAGAGCGCTCCGAGGAGCAGTGGTATACGTGTCCTCGCGCGCTGGACGCTAGGGCACGATGTTGTGGTTGAGGTGGAAGACGTTGTCGGGGTCGTAGCGGCGTTTGACCTCGACGAGCCGGTCGTAGTTGGGGCCGTAAGCTGCGCGAACGGCGTCGTCTGCTTGGTCGTCGCCGAGGTAGTTGAGCCAGCGTCCGCGCCCGAGGTGAGGTTGCAGGGCAGCGAACGTGTCTCGTGTCCACGTAACGCTCGCGGCCGTGTCGTCCGGGTCGATCCAGACCGAGGGGAGGAGGAGGTTCCAGCCTTCGTCGCGGTGCGGCACAGCGGTCTCGGCTGCGCCGACTCGCGTGACGGCGCCGTGGAAGTGTTCGAACAGGATCGCCATCATCGGTGAGGGGGCGCTGGCGAACCGGGCGACGGCGGTGTCGATCAGCTCGTCGGGAAGCCCGCGTGTGAAGCTCGAGAGCCAGTAGTTGTACGAGCCGGTCGGGAAGCCGTCGTCGAGAATGGTGTTCATCACCGGGTAAGGCATCGGGCCGACCTCGACCATTAGCGGCGATCCCCACGACTTGAACGGTGCGAGGTCACGCTCCGCTGCCTCCGCGTCGCCGGTGTGAAAGACCACCATCGCCGCCAGTTTCGTGCCGGATCCATCCGGTGCGTGCACCAGACCGGCCCATACCGTCAGGTCGTCCGAGCAGCTCGCCACCGCGTCGCGGTAGAAGCGCAGCAGGTCGGGGGCAGCATCGATCGGATGTGCGATCAGACCGCCCACCACCGTTTGGAGCGGGTGGAGGCGGTACGTGAACGAGGTCGCGACGCCGAAGTTACCGCCACCGCCACGAAGCGCCCAGAAAAGGTCAGGGTGCGAGTCAGGCCCGACTTCGAGTTCCTCACCATCTGCCGTGACGAGCTCGACCCCAATCAGGTTGTCGGCTGCGAGACCGTGCTTGGCCATCAACCAGCCGAGGCCGCCGCCAAGGGTGTAGCCGCCGATGCCCGTGGTCGAGACCGCGCCTCCGGTCACCGCAAGCCCGTGCTCAGCGGTAACGTCGTTCAGCTCCGCCCAGAGCACGCCGCCCTCCGCGCGTACGGTTCCCGCGCCGGGATCGACCTCGATCCCCTTCATCTCGGCGAGATCGATCATCACCCCGCCGTGCGTGATAGCGCGCCCCGCGACGTTATGACCGCCGCCCCGAACCGAAACCTCAAGCCCACCCCTGCGCGCAAAAGCGAGCGCAGCGACGACGTCACTCGCTGACCGGCAGCGGACGATCACAGCCGGCCGCCGGTCGATCAGGCCGTTATGGACCGCACGAGCGGCGTCATAGCCGGCATCACCGGGTTCAAGGAGCGGCCCGGAGACCTGAGCCGCGAGCTCAGTGACCAGGGCGGGATCCAACGCGACGGTCATGCTCCAACCTCCCGATCGGGTAATGGCCTACGACTCCTGGTCGAGTCTACGACGTTCACTCAACCACGAGTCGCATTGCGCCGCGTGAGCCGGATCGAGGCGTCGCGCCGGGGGACATTGGAGGATCTGAGCGCTCGCAGCGGCTACACGCCCTGAGTCCGGGCCTCCCAGCATCGAGCCGTTCCCCGAGTTCTTCGCAGGACCGAACAACGTTCGCGAATCACACGGGTTAGCACGTTCTTGCTTGGAGGGCCCGGAAGTCCTCGTGCAGAGTCTGGATCTCGACTGAGCGACTCGGTAGATGCTCGCGAGCCTCGGCGACGGCGAGGCAGCGATGGGTCTGATCGAAGTCGCCGTCGTCGTACCAATCGCCGATCACCTTCCTCCACTCTGTGACGGGTTGCGGTTCCGGCGCCGAGCTCCCGTCGTTGCGGCACGCGCCTCCAACCAGCGTCAAGAGCACAGCGAGTACGCACAGTCCGACGATTCCGATGTTGCGCGATCGAATCTCCGGTACGGGCCTCAACGCCGGCTGACGCGCTCGCAGTCGACGCCGGCGTAGTCGATACGGTCGACGGTGGCCGTGTCCGTGCCCGGCCCGCAGCCGACGACGTCGAACGTCCCGTCGCGCGCATCGATCGTGTCGTTGCCGTCGCCGCCGAAGAGGCGGTCGCGGCCACCGCCGCCCGTGATGTGATCCGAGCCGCCGAGCCCGCAGAGCAGATCGTCGCTCGAGGTGCCCGACAGCCGGTCGGCCGTCCGCCCGCCCGAGCGGGTGCAGATGGGCTGCCAGGAGACTCGATCGGCGTTGAATCCGAGCTTCCGCAACGACTTTCCGTTCCGGGAGAACGTGCGGACGATCCGGGCTGCCGCGTCGACGACGGCGAGCTGCGTTCCGTCGGGCGACCACGCTGCGTGATACGCGTTCCGAACCAGCCTGCGTGGCCGCTCGCCCCGCCGGCCGACCGTCCAGAGAGAGACGTCGATCCCCCCGCAGGGAGCGCCGCTGCAGCCGCGGATGAACGAGATGCGATCGCCCTGCGGCGACCACGCTGGCGAGGAGGCGTAATAGCCTCGTCCCGTGACCCCGGGGATTCGACGCGGGTTGGCGCCGTTCGCGTCCATCGTGACCACGTCGCCGTCTCGTACGACGGCGATCGTGCGGCCGTCCGGCGACCAGGAGGGCTCGGTGTACGCCGCCGTCCCTGCGCGAAGTCGCGTGAGCCCGGTGCCGTCCGCTCGAATCGTGTAGACGGCCAGGCGGCTCTGGTTGGGCACGTAGCGCGTGAAGACGATCCGGCTTCCGTCCGGAGACCAAGAGGGTGACCGCTCCTGGCCGTCGGAGTGCGTGAGCTGCCTGACGCCGCTGCCGTCGGCGCGCATCACGAACAGCTCGCCGCGTACGGGGACGGCGGGGTTCGCGTTGACGACGAACGCGATCGAGCGGCCGTCGGGCGAGTAGGCGGGCTCGCGGGCCCCGAGCTCGAGACGGGACAGCTTCGTCCCGTCGGGCCGGACGCTGAGAACGCCGCGCCGGTTGAAGGCGACAGCCCGCGAGTAGAGGAGCGAGCGGCCGTCACCGCGCCAGGCGAGCACCGTCCTGACAGTGGGACCGTCGGAGCGCTTCAGCAGCCGGGCGTGACCGCCGCCGGCCGGCACGATCCAGAGCTCCTGCCAGAGGATCCCGCCGCGCGGGTTCGTGACCACGGTGCGGAGGAACGCGATCGAACGGCCGTCGGGCGACCACTGTGGGGAGGAGTCGAGCTCCAGCGTCGGCCCCCCTAGGCTCGGGGCGCGGGGGTCGGTCAGCGCGACCGGGCTACCTCCTGACGCGCCGATCGTGAACAGCCGCCCCGAGCGCGCGAAGATCAGCTTGTTCCCGTCGGGAGACCACTGGGGGTCGACAACGCCCTCCACATCGCGTGCGAGTACTCGCTCTGCATCGCCCGCAGCCGGCAGGAGGACGATCAGGTCGTCCGCCGCCACGACGACGTTCTTGCCGTCAGGCGACCAGATGACGTAGAAGAACGGGTCGGTCGTCGAGTAGAGCGATCGCCGTGCGCTGCCGTCGGCGTCGACGACCATGACCTCGGCCGGCCGCCCGTGTTCGACGTACGCGATCCGGCGACCGTCCGGCGACCATGCGGGCAGGTTGCCGCGTACCAGCCGTTCCCGGTTGCGCCCGTCGGCGTCCATCGTGGTCACGAATCCCGCCGCGTCGACGTACGCGATCCTGCGTCCGTCGGCAGACCACGCGGGCTCGGAGCCGGGCGCGAGCTCCCGCTTCCGGCCGCCGTCGGCGTCCATCGCCCAGATCGACCGGCGCTGGAAGAGGATGGTTGCGCCGTCCGGGGAGACGGCGGCGAGCCGGCCCGAGAGGGACTCGACCGGCGTCAGGCTGCGCTGATCGCCGGTCTCGACGTCCACGCTGAAGATCTGGTCGAAGCGCTCCTCGGCCCAATCCCCCGAGAAGGCGATTAGCCCGTTCGGGCTCGTGGACGTGGCCGTCGCGCCGGTCACCGAAACCGCGAGCGCTGCGGCGAACGCGAGCACCAGGACAGAGCGCCGCGAGTGGAGTCGTGTCATCGCGGCACCGGCTGCCAGGCCGGTTCGGTCGCGGTGCGCGTCCCCGGCAGGAGACGGCTGCGTCCGGACAGGTCGAGGATGGAGAGACCGTTCCCGAGCGAGGTCACGACGACGCTCGTGCCGTCCGGGGCGAACGCAGGATCCTCCCCGTCGCCGAGCTTGCGGAGCCCGGTGCCGTCCGCTCGCGACAGCCAGATCTCCTTGACGTCACAACGCTCGCAGAGCCACGTCGTCCTGCCGAAGACGAGCCAGCGCCCGTCGGGCGACCAGTCGGGACTCCCGTCGTCCGGCTCGCCCTCGAGCGGCGCCCACGACTCGCCGCCCTGACGATTGACCAGCTCGATCAAGCCCTCGTAGCCGTAGCTCGTTCCGAAGGCGATCGTCGTTCCGTCGGGCGACCAGCTGACGCCGTCGACCTGCACGTCCGTCGTGAGTCGGCGCGCGCTCGCGCCGTTCGCGTTCATCACGTAGAGGGCGCCGTTGCGGGCGAACGCGATCCGGCGCCCGTCCGGCGACCACGCCGGGTCGCTGTCGTCGGCACGACCTCGCGTCAGCCGGCGGAGGCCCTTGGCGTCGGCTCCGATCGTGTAGAGGTCGCCGCGGCGCACGAAGACAAGGCGACGGCCGCGCGGCGACCAGGCCGGAGAGCTGTCGCCGGGATCGCGAGTGAGCACCCGGAAGCCGCGCCCGTCGGAGCGGATGACGCCGATGCCGCTACGGCCGCCGTCGTTGACTGCGAAGGCGATCAGCCCGTTTCGGCCAGGCGGCGTGGTCGTTGCAGCCGTTGACGCGTCGGTGGTCGCTGCGTGGTGAAGCGCGATGCCGGGGATCACGCAGAGGAGCGCGATCCGGGCGCGGAGCACGCTGCCTTTGACGCTCGCAGCCTTCATCGGCGCTCGACCGTCTCGCAACTCGAGTTCACGTCGTCCTTCCGATCCGCCACGACGCGATCCGTGCCCGTGCCACAGAGAACCAGGTCGAGCTCGCCGTCTGCGACAAAGACGACGTCGTCGCCTCCGCGTCCGACCACGACATCGCGGCCGGCGCCCGGGTCGATGTCGTCGGCTCCGACTCCGCCGTCGACCACGTCGTTGCCCGCGCGTGAGCGCACCACGTCGTCGCCTTCGCGCGCGCAGATCAGGTCACGGCCTGCGCCGCCTCGAATCTCGTCGTTCCCCGACGTCCCTTCGAGCGTGCACGGCACCACCCGGTGCACGAGCCGCAGCTGATCGTCCGAGGGGTCCGAGTCACCGGGCGCGCGGACTGCGGCGAATGCCTCGATCGTTCGAGACGAGCGCTGGACGTAGCCGGGGAAGTACGCGTCTCCGTTCGGATCGAGGACTCCGTGCAGCTCCACGCGCCTCGTCCGGCCCGCGGCCACCGTGCCGAGCGCGCAGTCGAACGTGCGCAAGCCGGTCGCGGTGCCGCGGCTCATGCAGCCTCCATGCCGCGTGAGGACGAAAAGGCGCGACACGTCGAGCCGGAGCAGAAGGTTTCCTGCCGGCCGGTCGCCGCGGTTGCGGACCGAGAACGAAAGTCTGACCGCGCCTCCGAGCGTCGACCGTCCGGCGATCGTCCCCGTCACCGACACGTTGCTGCAATGCAGCGCAGGAAGGTGGGCGCCTGCGCGCGGCTGCCATGATACGGGCGCGCTGAATCGCCGCGTCTCGGTTCCGAGCACAATCGCGGTCGGGCAGCCGCCGCCGGCGCGCGCGTGGTAGATCGCGCTGATCAGCCCACGCACGGGATGCTCGAAGTAGCGGACGAACGCGATCCGGGTGCCGTCCGCCGACCACTGCGCACCGTGGTCGACTCCTCGCGTGAGCCGGCGCTGCGACGTGCCGTCGCGGCGAATCGTGTACAGGCTCGTGAGCTGCTCGCACGGATCCGAGCACGGACGCCCTTCGGCATCGCAGCCGATCTTGTAACCGCAGCTCCCGACGCCGCCCCGCCTGAAGACGATCGTCGAGCCGTCCGGCGACCACCGAGGCGTCTCGGCGGCCACGTCACTGATCCGACGCGGGTCTCCGCCGGTCGACGGGACGATCCACAACGTCGGAACGCGGTTCGGGTTCCGCGGCCGGAGCACGTAGGCGATCAGCGTTCCGTCCGGCGACCAGGCCGGAGTCTCGATCGTCTCTTCGCTCGTCGCGATTGCCGTCGCGTTCGCGCCGTCGGCCGCTGCGACCACGAGCCTGCCCTCCGCGGGTGAGATGCGGCCGGTGACGTACGCGAGTAGCGAGCCGTTCGGCGACCAGGCGGGTTCCGAACCGCTTCCGATCACCGTGACGGCTCTCTCGCCGACCGCGGCGGCGACGACCACATTCGTCTCGCCGGTTGAGCCTCCGGCGCCCGCGGTGAAGGCGAGGAGGCGACCGTTCGGCGACCACGCAGGCACGTCTTCGGCCCCCGCAGCCCGCGCGATCCTCACCTTGGCGCTGCCGTCGGCGTTCATCACGTGGACGCCGTCCGAGGCGCGATACACGACCCGCGTCCCGTCGGGCGACCACGCGGGCGCCGAGCCGGTCGCGAGCTGTCGCCGGCGCGTTCCGTCGGCCTGCATGGTCTCGACCGTCCGGACCTCCCCGTCCGCCCCGCGATCGGTGACGGCGGAATAGAGCAGCAAGGGCTGAGCTGCCGCAGCCGTGCGACCAGTCCGTTCGCGCAAGACGGCGCCGTCGGCGGGGATCACGGCCAGGAGACCGACGAGAGGTGCAAACCACACCGGCCACCGACGTGTCATGGCCGTGACGTTACGCCTGCTTCGTTAAGAGTTCGCACGAAAAGTGACAAGGTTCTTATTACTTGCCTCTCGATTTCGTAATGCGCGCGTCGTAACGTCGGCGACATGCGAAGTGCCGGTACGCGGGTTACTGCCAGCATGTTGGTCGCGCTCGTCCTAGGGGCGCTGCCGGCGAGCGCGGCGGCCCGCAAGAGCTTCGGCGGTGACGGACTCGCGGTCTACGCGGCACCGCCGCTCCTCGGCATGGTCGGCCCGAAGCTCGCGGCACTCGATCCGGCGACGTTGCGCCCGCTCGCGTCGCCGCGGCCGCTCCCGCTTGGGCGGCCGCTCTCGCGCCTTCGGCCGGTGCTGTCGCCGGACGGGACACGCGTCGCCCTCCCGAGCGCCTCGCTCTACGTCGTCGACCGGACTCGGCTGCGGGTCGTCCGCAGAATCAGGGACGAGGCCTATCGCGGCATCGAAACCGTCGCGGACGATCTCGTGTGGATGCGAGGCGGACGGAGCTTCGCCTTCGCCGGGGTCGGCAAGTTCGGGCTCGCGCTCTACTTCGTCGGCGGCACGAACGCCGACACGGACATCGGCGGCGGTTGGCTTCGAACGCCTGACGGTCCCGCCGTTCTCGCAGACATCTGCTGCGAGAGGGAGGGTGTTGTCCTGTTGACGTATTCGCCGGACGAGCGCGAGCTGGTGCTGCCGTTCACGGGGTCGGCGGGGGTCGACGTGCGCCGCAATCGCATGTTCCTCTTGTCGCCTGCCGGCGAGCTCGCGGTCGTCGATCTCAGGACGCTGAAGTTCAAGACACATGCGGTGACGCTCCCGTCGGGGCTGACTTCCGACGTCCGCGAGGTGGCTTGGCTCGGTCGCGGCTATCTCGCCTTCTGGGGAAGCCGCGGACTGGGGCTGATCGACACGCGCGACTGGTCCGGACGGCTGATCGACCCGAACGTCCGCAACGCCGTGGTCGGCGCGAATGCGTTGCTCACGTGGGATGCCGACGCCCCGAGCGGGATCACCGTCTACTCCGCTGGCGGAACGCTGCGCTTCCGCGCCCTCGACGGACGCAGGGTCGCGCGCGTCGGCGCAACAGCCCGCTACGCGTACGTCGATGCGTCCGGCGCGCGGTTCTCGATCGACCTTCGCAGCGGCCGCGTTCGAGGGCCTCTCGCGAGTCGCGCGCAACCCATCACTCCCGACTTCCTGAACCTCCCCTAGTCGGGCGTCGCTGGCGGGATGGACTCGCCCACTGACCAAAGCCCAGGCCCGGTTCCAGCCCGCGAAGTCGTTGGCCTCGGAGGCGCGGGCGACCTCGCCGGTGTCGACGACGATCTATGCCTTTGGGTTCGGTCGCGAACGCGTAAACCAGAGAAGGCTCCGTCTCCGTCCACTCGCTGTCGATGATCGGGTGGAGCAGGCGCCGCCGGCCATGTCCGACGCCCTCCCGCCACACCATGGAGGAGTTCAACGCCTCGTCGGCGGGAACGTTTCGCGGGTTCGATTCCCGCCGCCTTCACTCACTAACGACATCCCCGATATCTCGCCCGAGGCGGCAGCAGCGCGTCGCGGTCACCTGCTCACTCGTCCGCCGGGGATCCCGGCCTCGCCGCCCCGCCGCGCGACCGCCGCGACGAGGAGGAATAGCGCGGCCGCGGCCGCGGCACCGAGGAGCCCGGTGGCGAGGCCGTGTCGGGCGGGGACGGCGGCCGCCAGGAGGGCGACGGTCGCGCCGGCGAACGCGAGCAGCGCCGCGACGAGCAGGCGCCGCACCAGGACAGCGGTGACAGCCGGGCGCTCGACCGCCGCGTCCGGCACCGGGGCGCGGGAGAGCGAGACGAGTTCGAAGAAGATGAGGACGGCGGCGGCGAGGAGCGGAATACTCCAGACGGGGACATCTTCGCCGTAGAGGAGCGCGAGCGCACCGAGGACGGCGCCGAGGCCGAGCGCCGCGGCTGCGGCGGCGCGCCGAAGTCGCCTCCCGCTCATCGTGCCGCTGCGAGAGCCTCGACAGCAGCGGCGATCGGCTCGTCGGGTCCCCACGATGCGAGCGCGATCCCCGCGCCGGCGAGCTGTGCTCGGACGGTGTCCCGCTCGAGCAACCAGGTTCGCCAGGCGATGGGCCCGACGGCGGCCTCGGCGTCAGCGAGGTACGGGAGCGGATCGACTTCGACGATCGAGACCTGGTAGCCGCGGCGGCGGAGATTGAGGAGCGCGCGCGTGACACGCCAGTCGAGCCGCGGTGTCAGCGCGACGATCAGCGACTGGGGCGGGAGGATCCGACGCGGGATGAGGCTCGTGTCTTGCCAGCGATGCATTCGCGCGAGCTCGCTCTCGAGCAAGGCGTCCGCGATCTGATACTGCTGGCGCAAACCCGAGCCGGGGATGATCCACTCGATGTCCCCGCCGAAGCGGAGGAGCCCGACGCGGTCGCGCCGGCGGAGATAGGCCTCGGTCAGCGAGGCGGCCGCGCGCACGGCGTGGTCGAGCGTGCTCGCCGCGCCGGTCGCGGCGGCTCCGAGCGCGTCGAGGAAGATGACCACGTCGGAGCTTCGCTCGGGGCGCCGATCGTTGACCAGCAGCCGGCCGCGCGCGGCGGTCGCACGCCAGTTGACTCGCCGGGCACGCTCGCCGGGAGCGAGAAACCGGAGCTCCGCGAACTCGATGCCTTCGCCGGCGACCGCAGCCGGACGGCTGCCGGTCACCGGACGTGTCGCCCGCGGCCCGGCGAGCCGTCGCAGCCTCTCGACCGACGGGTAGACCCGCAGCGTCGTGGTCGGCTCGAGCACGACCTCGGCAGAACGGAGGTGAAGCTGATCGCGTGCCGAGAGCCGGATCGAGGCGATGCGGAAGGCGCCCCAGCGAGGGCAGTGGATCGAGAACTCGAGCGTGCGCGTCTCGCCCGCATCGAGGGCGAGCACGCGTCGTGTGGAGGCGCCAGCCACGTCGAGGCGCTCCGGCAGCCGCAGCTCGACGTCGAGCCAGGGGCATTCGTCCGACGCGGCAAGCGTCAGCTCGAGCTCGACCCGCCCGCCCTCGATCACGCGATCGGCCGAGACCCGGACGATCGCTTCGGGCGGCCGAGGCGGCCCCGCCGCGAGCCCGTAGAGCAGCGGCAGCAGGAAAGCGGCCCCAACCGCGACGAGCGCCGGCTGCGCGGTCGCGAGGCCGGCGAGGAGCCCAGCCGAAGCGACGACGAACCAGACGACGGCGCGGTGGTCGAACATCACGACAATTCGTCCAGCACCGGCACCGGTACCGACGCGACGGCCGCCCGCACCGCTTCGGCGGGATCGATTCGCTGCACCCAGAGCTCCGGCGCCAGCGTGAGCCTGTGCGCGAGGGCGGGGATCGACACCGCCTTGATGTCGTCCGGCGTGACGAAGTCGCGGCCGAGATACGCGGCGCGGGCGCGGGCCAGCTTCATCAGCGCGAGCGAGCCCCTCGGCGAGGCCCCGACGGCCAGCTGCGGCGACTCCCTCGTCGCGCGCGCGATCGCGACCGCATATGCGGCGAGCGGCGGGGCGACGTGCACTTCCTCGACCGCCGCCTGCATCGCCCGCAGCGCCTGCCGGTCGCAGACGGGCTCGAGCTCGATCCGCTCGCGCCGGCGACGTGAGCGTTCGAGAAGGATGTCGCGCTCCGCGTCCTCCGACGGATAGCCGATCGCGATCCGGACGAGGAAACGGTCGAGCTGCGCCTCCGGCAGGGGGTACGTCCCCTCGTACTCGATCGGGTTCTGCGTGGCGAGGACGAGAAACGGGGGCTCGAGCTGACGCGTCGTGTTCTCGAGCGTCACCTGCCGCTCTTCCATCGCCTCGAGCAACGCGGCCTGCGTCTTGCCCGGCGCGCGGTTGATCTCGTCGGCGAGCAGGATGTTCGTGAAGATCGGCCCGGGCTCGAACGTGAAGCTGCCGCTGGAGCGGTCGTAGATCGAGGCCCCGGTGATGTCGCTCGGGATCAGGTCTGGGGTGAACTGGATCCGGGCGAAGTCCATCGCGCACACCTGCGCGAAGGAGCGGGCGAGCAGGGTCTTGCCCAGCCCCGGAAGATCCTCGATCAGCACGTGGCCGTCGGCGAGCAGGGCGAACAGCGCCAGCTCGACCGCATCTCGCTTGCCGATGACCGCCTGCTCGACGGCGTCCGCCACCGCGGTCGCCAGCTCCTGGACTGCGACGCCGGCCTTCGCCTCGTCGGTCACAGCCGCGCCAGCCGCTCGATCACCGTTTGCAGGTCGTCGCCGGCGAGACCCTCGCCGACGCGGTACGCGGCCGACGGACGGTCAGGACGGACGATCTCCCACAACTCGTCGCCGAGCAGCTCCTCCGCGCGCCGCGGTGCGAGCGCCATGTCGACACCGCGGCGGCCGAGGCGTGCGGCGACGATCGGGACGAGCAGCGGCCGGAGCGACCGGTCGACGCCGAACTCCGATTGCTCGCTCTCCCGCAGGTCGTTCATGATCTGGCGCAGCCGCAACGGCATCTCGTCGTCCCGCGCACGCGGCGGTGACTGCTGCTTCCGCGCGGGTCGGAGCTGCAGCGCGGTCGCGGCTGCGAGCGCTGCGGCGAGCGCCAGCGCGGCGGCGAGCACGACCGTGCCCGCGTTCACCGCGGCGCCACCTCCGCCTCGACCCGCCGCACCGACGCGATCGCGCGCTTGCGGTCGTCCTCGTCCATCGGGTGGTCGCTGAACCGGGCGATCTCGAAGAGGCCGGTGAGATCGGACGCTGCCGCAGCGCTCGCGCCGAGCACTCGCAGTACGCGGGCCGTGAACTCGGTCGGGGTCTCGTCCCGCGCTCGCGCGAGCTCGACCTCACCGAGCGACTCCTCCATGCGCGCGTAGGCGCGCTGGACGGCAAGCCGCGGATCTCGCTCGGACTCCAGGTCTGCGAGCGACCGCCTGAGGTCGGAGCCGACCCGCGCCGCCGCATCGGGAACGAGCGCCTGACGTGCGCGCCGCGCGCGCCGACGACGGACGACGACTGCCGCCGGCGTGACCAGGAGCAGTGCGGCCGCCGAGCCGGCGACGAGCCACGTCAGCGTGTTCGAGGTCGCGTGTCCACGCGGCGCGGGAGCGCTCGCGGGGCCCCGCGGCACGGCGCTTTCCGGCGTGGCGCCGCCGGGCGGGGTCGAGGCATCGGGAACGAGGAACGGCAGCGTGAGGAGCAGGAACAGGGCGATCACCCCGCCGACGATCGCAGCGGTCTTCCCGGCCGCCGACAGAGACGCCCCGACCCCCTTGAGGTCGCCCGCACCGAGCCGTCGCCTCCGTTGCCGGCGCTTTTCCGCCGAGGGCGTCCCCGCCCAGATGAGGAGCAGCGATCCGATGACGAGCGCGCCCGCGGCGGCGGCGATCGCATTGACGACGCTCACCGGGACGTCTTGCCGGTCGCCGGCGTGCCACGGTGAGCCGCCGCTGGCCAGCGCCACGAGTGACACCAGCAGCAGCGCCACTGCGGTGGCGGCGATCGCTCGTACGTCGCTCAGAGGTCTGACTGGCACGGTTGGATCATCGTCGATTCGCTTTGCGGAAGGCGAGTCCCAGTGAAAGAGGTGAGATTCGCTCCCCCAGCTCTCCTTGAGCCGGCGTTCTACGATCGGTCGCGTGGCCGAGTTCGTTCCGCCCGACTTCGACGTCCCGCTCGGTCTCGAGACTTCCGAGTTCGTCCTCGAGCCGCTCGGGCCTGAGCATGGCGCCCATCGTCGTCGCGCTCTGGATCATCGGCGTCAGCCGCGTCCTGCTCACCCGGAAGCCGGCCGCAGCGAACGCGGTCGGCCGGGTGGCGGTTCCGGCGCGGTAACCACTTCCCGAAACAGCTGTCGGCGGCCTTTCGGCCGCCGACAGCACGCGGCTTCGATTCCCGCCGCCTCCACCTTCCGATTGACGGAGCCCCGAGCGGCGCGCAAGTCATCGCGCGCCGCTCGACCAACCGATCAGCGCAGAGACCTGAACGCCGCACGAACTTCCTGGGTGAAGAGTTCCGGCTCCTGCCACGCGGCGAAGTGGTTGCCGCTGTCCAGCTCGTTGAAGTAGATGAGGTTAGGGTAGGCCTGCTCCGCCCAGCTCCGGGGCGCCTGGTACAGCTCGCGCGGGAAGACGCTCACAGCCGCGGGAACGGTGACGCCCTTGGCGGCGAAGAAGTCGAGCGTGTTCTCCCAGTACAGACGACCGGACGACACACCGGTGTTTGTCACCCAGGTGAGCGTGATGTTGTCGAGGACCTCGTCCCGGGTCAGGCTGCCGACCGGCTCGCCTCTGAATGCGCTGGCGATGTCCTCCTGGCTGTAGGCGTCGTGGTCGAGCATCCACGAGGCGAGGGCGACGGGTGAGTCGGCGAGCCCGTAGAGGGTCTGTGGGCGGTTGCCCATCTCGACCGCGTAGCCGAGACCCGTGGTGTAGAGGAGGTTGAGGCGGTCGTACGCGCGCTGCTCGTCAGCGGAGAGACCAGACGGCGGGGTGCCGGCGCCGAGGACGTTCGACGCGAGCGCCTTGGCGATCACCGCCGGAACAGTGCCGGGCATGTTCGAGTGGATGCCGATCAAGCCGGGTGGTGCCTTCGCACCCATCGTGTCGGTGATCTGAGCTCCCCAGTCGCCGCCCTGCGCCACGAAGCGTTCGTACCCGAGTCGCTTCATCAGGACGAACCAGGCGTCTGCGATCTTGACTGGGCCCCACCCAGTGTCGGTCGGCTTGCCCGAGAATCCGTAGCCGGGCATCGACGGAACCACCACGTGGAATGCGTCCTCCGGATCGCCGCCATAGGCCTCCGGATCAGTGAGCGGGCCGATGACGTTGAGCAGCTCGACGATCGAGCCTGGCCAGCCATGCGTGACGACCACGGGCAGCGCGTCGTCGTGCGGCGACTTGACGTGGATGAAGTGGATGTCGAGCCCGTCGATCGCGGTAACGAAGTGCGGGAACGTCTTGAGTCTCGCTTCGAGCTTTCCGAAGTCGTACTCGCTGCCCCAGTAGCGCACGAGTTCCTGCATCGTCGCGAGCTGCACGCCCTGCGATGCATCGTCGACCGTCTCCTTCTCGGGCCAGCGCGTCGACTGCAAGCGGCGCCGCAGCTCGTCGATTTCCTCCTGCGGGATCTCGACTTCGTACGGGCGGACCTCCGTCGTTGCGGCGGTCTCTGTTCCAACAGACATTTCAGTCTCCTTTCGAGTCGTGAGGGAATCTCTCGTGCAGCATCGCGCTGCGGCCGCTCTCTAGCGCCCGTCGAACTCCCTGGTTCGTTGCCCTGACCGGGCGTATGCTCGACTGGGTGTTGCATGGTCGCGCCTCCGAGTGCGCGCGGCTCGACGAGCTGCTGGCCGCCGCGCGCGAAGGGCAGAGCAGCACGCTCGTGCTGCGCGGGGAAGCGGGCATCGGCAAGACGGCGCTCCTCGACCACGTCTCTGCAAGCGCCGCCGAAGCGCGTGTGCTGCGCACTGAGGGTGTAGAGGCAGAGATGGAACTGCCGTTCGCGGCACTGCACCAGCTCTGCGCGCCGTTGCTCGACCACGCGGATGCCCTTCCCGTACCGCAGCGCGACGCGTTGGAGACGGCGTTCGGGCTCGGTTCCGGGTCGCGCGCCCACCCGTTCCTCGTCGGCCTCGCTGTCCTGACGCTGTTCTCGGACGACGCCGAGTCGCAGCCGCTCGTCTGCCTCGTGGACGACGCGCAGTGGCTCGACCATGCGTCGGCGCAGACGCTCGCGTTCGTCGCGCGCAGGCTCGAGGCTGAGAGCGTGCTCATGCTCTTCGCCGAGCGCGACTCCCAGCAGACGAGCGCGCTGGCCACGCTGCCTGAGCTCCGGTTGGAGCGGCTGTCCTACTCGGATGCGCGCGAGCTGCTGGCGGCCGCGCATCTCGGTGCGCTCGACGATCGCGTTCGCGACCGCATCATCGCCGAGACGCGCGGGAATCCACTGGCGCTGATCGAGCTGCCGCGAGCGTACTCGCCGAACAGCTTCGCCGGAGGCTTTGCCGTTGCCGACGACTCCTCGCTCCAACGTCGCATCGAATCGTGTTTCCGCCTCCGCGTCGAGGAGCTTCCCGACGAGTCGCAGCGGCTGCTGCTCCTCGGCGCCGCCGAGCCCCTCGGCGACCCAGCCCTGCTCTGGCGTGCGGCGGCAGCTCTCGGGCTCGCGACGGACGCGGCGGCGCCGGCCGAGTCGGCCGACCTGCTCGCAATCGACAAGCGCATCACGTTTCGTCACCCGCTCCTCCGGTCAGCGCTGTACGAGGCCGCTCGTCCCGAGGACCGGCGCGCCGTGCATGCCGCGCTGGCGGACGCGACCGATCCGGAGTTCGACCCCGACCGGCGCGCGTGGCATCGGGCGTACGCGACGCTTGCACCCGACGAGGACGTTGCCGCGGAGCTCGAGCGCTCCGCAGAGCGTGCGAGGGCACGAGGCGGCCTTGCCGCGGCGGCGGCGTTTCTCGAGCGAGCCGCCGAGCTGACGCCGGACCCCGGACTGCGTGCGCAGCGCATGCTCGTCGCGGCGGAGCGGAAGCGGCTTGCCGGCCTCCACGAGGAGGCTGGGGAATTGCTCGCGACGGCGGAGCAGGGGCCGCTGACGGAGCGCGACCGTGGGATCGCTCACCGTCTCCGCGGCCTGCTCGAGTGGGAGACCACAAGCGCGCATGGCTCGGCTGCGTCCGTGCTCGCCGAGGCTGCCCGACGACTCGAGCCGCTGGATGTCGCGCTCGCGCGCGAGACGCATCTCGAGGCGATGCTGGTGGCGAGCGTGGCTGGGCGGCTCGGCGAGGGCGTGCTTCCGATCGCCCGCGCGGCGTGTCATGCGCCGCGCGTTCCGGAGCCACTCGACACGAGCGATCTCCTCGTCGACGGGCTCGCGACGTTCTTCACCGAAGGCTTTGTGACCGGGGCTCCGCTCCTGAAGCGGGCGGTAGCGGCGGCGCATGAAGAACGAGGGCGCGAGGAGCGCGAGATGCGCGCGATTCGAATCGCGTCTCTCGTGGCGGCCGAGCTCTTCGACGAGAAGGCGTGGACGGCGCTCGTTACCGCGCACGTTCAAGTCGCACGGGAAGACGGAATCCTCGTCGCGCTCCCGCTGACGCTGAGCCAACTGGCCTCGATTCGCATCTACGAAGGGGATCTCGAGGCCGCGGAAGGGCTGGTCGGCGAATGCAAGGCGGTCAGCACGTCGATGACGAGATTGCTCGTGGAGCCGATGTCTCTGCTGCTCGCCGCGGTTCGGGGTGACGAGGCGCAGACCGCACGGCTCAGCTCCAGGCTCGAGGCCCTTGCGGTCGAGCGCGGCGAGGGCCTAAGCCTGACCGTCCGCGAGTACGCGCAGGCAATCCTCCACAACAGCCGCGGGCAATACGAGGCGGGCCTGGCCGCCGCACGACGTGCGGTCGAGCCGGATGATCTCGGCGTCTCGGCGTGGGCGTTGCCGGAGCTGATAGAGGCGGCGGTGCGCTCGGAGGCCGCGGAGATCGCGTCCGAGGCCTTCGAATGCCTCGCCGAACGAACGCGTGCCGCGGACACGACGTTCGCAACAGGCCTCGAAGCGCGGTGTCGCGCGCTCATCTCGGATGACGCTGTCGCGGAGGACTCGTACCGCGAGGCGCTCGACGCGCTGGACGACACGTCGATGCGGATGTTCTACGCACGCGCGCAACTGCTGTATGGCGAGTGGCTTCGACGGGCCAACCGGCGCGTCGAGGCGCGCGTCCAGCTGGAAACGGCTCATGAGTTCTTCGACCGGATCGGGGCTGAGGGCTTCGCCGCCCGCGCGGGACGCGAGCTGGTCGCGACCGGCGCGACCCCCAGGAAGCGAACGGACGACGCGCGCGGCCAACTCACCGCGCAGGAGGCGCAGATCGCGGCGCTCGCGCGCGACGGGCATACGAATCCCGAGATCGGCGCGCAGCTCTTCCTCAGTCCGCGCACAGTCGAGTGGCACTTGCGGCACGTCTTCCAGAAGCTCGACATCAACTCCCGTCGGCAGCTTCGGGTTGCGCTACCCGCATAAGCACGGGGGGACAGACCAGGGATTTCGACGGGCGCGGAGCAATGCCGTTCGCGCGATCCTGGCTGCACGGCTGAACGTAAGCCGCACACCAAATCCAAGGAGGTAACCCAAATGAAGACCGTCGACTGGCAGCGCGTTTGGCGCGGCGCCGGCATCCAGGCCGTCGGACTGTTCGTCCTCGCGTACATCGTTCGCGGCGGCCAGCCGGAGATCGGCGCGTCCGCCGACGCGCTCGCCGCCTTCTACGATGGCGACAGGACGCGGATCCTGATCGCGACTGTGATCTTCGGCTTCGCCGTCCTCAACCTGACGTGGTTCGCCGCGGCGATCACGAGTGCGCTCCACGACGCCGGCAAGGCCGGTTGGGGCGTGGCCGCGACCGCCGCGAGCGCGGCGCTCGCCGGCGTCCTCTTCGTCGTCCTCACGATCGGCGCAGCCCTCGCGTACTCGAGCGGCACGACCGGAAGCGGTGCTTTCGCGTCCGGGCTCAACGATTTCGCGTGGATCCTGGTCATCCTGAGCTCGTTCCCCGCCGCGATGCTGATCATGGCCGGATCGATCGGCCTGTGGCGGTCGGGAGTGATCTCGAGCCGCGGCCTCGCGCTCGGATTGACGGCCATGGCCCTCGTGCTCGCGCGGCTCACCACGTGGGCGGGCGACGGATTCTGGGCCCCCGACGGCGCCTACGCGCTGTTCGTGGCGCCCATCGTCGTCGCGCTCTGGATCATCGGCGTCAGCCGCGTCCTGCTCACCCGGAAGCCGGCCGCAGCGAACGCGGTCGGCCGGGTGGCGGTTCCGGCGCGGTAACCACTTCCCGAAACAGCTGTCGGCGGCCTTTCGGCCGCCGACAGCACGCGGCTTCGATTCCCGCCGCCGCCACTTTTCTGGTCTAACCGAGCCGTTTCCCCGACTTCTTCGGGGAAACGAGCGGGCGGACAGACGGCACAAGGCGTGCCTCCTGCCCTTGGCCTCCGCGTCGTCCGCGCGGCTTGCCTCGGTACGGGAGATTCGCCATCGTCTGGTTATGGCTGCAGGCGCGACGATGTCTCTTGTCGGCCGCAAGGATGAAATGCGGTGCCTCGACCGCTTCATCAGCAGCGTTCGCGAAGGGCCGGGAACTCTTGTCCTCGAAGGGGGCGCCCGGCCCGAGGGAGAACCGCCGGAGCAGCGTGCGGTCGGTGGAACGCCGCCGGTGATCGTTGGATAATCGACGCGTCATCACCGAACTGGAGGCGCACTGTGGCGCAGGCCGAATCAAGTTATCCCATCCAGTTTTCCGTGGACTATCCCGATCGAGATCTCAATCGCCTGACGACGTTCTTCAGGATCTTCACGGTCATTCCGATCGCAATCGTGCTCGCCGTGGTGAGCGGTGGCTCGAACTTCAGCGGGGCGGCACGGGACGAAACGTTCGCATTCAGCGTCGGCGCAGGGGGCATTCTGGTCTTTGCGCCGCTGCTCCTGATCGTCTTCCGGCAGAAGTACCCCCGCTGGTGGTTCGACTGGAACCTGAACCTGGCCCGCTTCGAGAACAGGGTCTTCGCCTACGCGTTTCTCCTTCGCGATGAGTATCCAGCGACGGACGAGGAGCAGGCCGTCCGGCTCGAGTTCCCCTACCCCGATGCGCGGAACGATCTCAATCGCTGGCTGCCGCTGGTGAAGTGGCTCCTGGCAATCCCCCACTACGTCGTCTTGCTGTTTCTCGCCATCGCCGCATTCGTGGGCGTCGTGATCGCGTGGTTCGCGATCCTGTTCACCGGCCGCTACCCGCGCGGCCTGTTCGACTTCGTCGTGAGCGTGATGCGGTGGGGGAACCGGGTTCAGGGGTACGCCTTCCTGCTCGTCACCGACCGCTACCCGCCGTTCAGACTCGGTCCGTAGGCGGGCCGCTCGTAGGTCTTAGGTCCTTCCGTGACTTGCGACTCGATGCTGGCGCTGAGAACGTGCGCTGACGTTGTCCGGCTTCGCGCCGCTCGAGGGCGGGCTCGCCGGGTGGTCTCCGACTGGAAAGCGTTGCGGCATTATGCGTCGAACTCCTGCGCCGTACCGCGCTCAGTGCTGACCGACGATTCCCGGACAATTGGCGAGGACATGACATGAACGGACACGCGAGCCACGAGCAGCAAGAGGAGCAGACGGGTCGGCACGGAGGACACGCGGGCCACCGTGCGGAGCAATCGCTGAACCGAATCGCGTTCTCGGCGACGGTCCATTGCTTGACCGGGTGCGCGATCGGCGAGGTGCTCGGCATGATCATCGGCACGGCGCTTGGTTGGGGCGACTTCCAGACGATCGCGCTGGCGGTCGTGCTCGCATTCCTCTTTGGCTACTCGCTGACAATGCTCCCGCTGCTCCGCTCCGGGCTCGCGTTGGCCTCCGCAATCCCCGTCGCCCTCGCCGCGGACACGATCTCGATCACGATCATGGAGATCGTCGACAACGCGATCATGCTCCTGATCCCGGGCGCGATGGAGGCCGGGCTCGACAACGTCCGCTTCTGGGGCAGCCTCGCAGTCGCACTCCTGATCGCCGGTGCAGCCGCGTACCCGGTCAACCGCTGGCTGATCCAGCGCGGCCGCGGCCACGCCGTGGTGCACGAGTACCACTGAGCGATGGGAGTCGGCGTGAGGGCGACCCGCTCGGCGGGGTCGAGGTCGCCGGCCGGCCCAGATCAACCCTTGAGCGCGCCGCCGAGGCCCGTGCCGCGGAGGAACGAGCGCTGGACGAGGAGGAAGCCGACGATCGGGACGATGCAGCCGATCGTTACGACATTTTTGCGCAAATGAAGCAAGCATGCGCAGGATGAGGCCGGCTCGCCGGCAGCGGGCGGACTAGCGCAACGTCTTCAGGGCCCGTCCGAGTGCTTGGCCGCCCGCGAGCACGGGCTCGAACAGGTCGCCGTGCCGATCGACCCGCTCGAGCGCCTCGCGCATCCCGAAGCTGCGCGGCGTCACGTTCTCTGTGAGCTCGTCCCAGCGAAGCGGGGTCGAGACCGGCGCGCCCGGCTTCGGCCGCACCGAGTAGACGGAGGCGATCGTCTTCCCGCGGGCATTCTGGCGGTGGTCGACGAGCACGCCCTCGCGCTTGTGCTTCAGCCACTCGGTCGTGACGAGCCCCGGGTGCCGCTCCTCGAGCCCGCGCGCCACGCGCTCCGCAAACTCGTAGGTCTGCTCGTACGTTGCTCGCCGCGCGATCGGGACGAGCACGTGAATCCCGTCGGCACCGCTCGTCTTGACGTAGGACACGAGCTCCAGCCGCTCGAGCTCTTCGCGGATCAGGTGAGCGACGCGGATCGCGAGCCCGAAGCCGCCGTCAGGCGGGTCGAGGTCGAAGAGGACGAAGTCCGGGCGTTCCGGCTTGTCGACGCGCGAGTACCACGCGTTCATGTCGATGCAGTTCATCTGCACCATCCAGAGCACGTGCTTCCGTCGAGTTGACGAGCGGGAAGTCGACGAGCCGCGACTCGCCCTTGCGGCCGCGCGGGTAGGTGCGGTAGGTGCGCGTCGGGATCCAGGAGGGCATCCCCTTGGGCGCCTGCTTCTGGAAGTACGCCTCGCCGCCCACGCCGTAGGGTGAGCGCTTCATCGTGAACGGCCGGTTACGCAGGTGCGGGACGAGCACCGGCGCGATTGAGCGGTAGTACTCGAACAGGTCCTGCTTCGTGATCCCCTCGTCTGGGAACAGGACGCGTTCCGGGCTCGAGAGGCGGACCGACCGAGGGGCCACGCAGGGGTTGTACCTGTCCGGCGGTGCGCTGCGCGGTGAGCGCTACCGTCTCGGCGTGCGTGGCGAGCCCGCCGACCCCGGAGTGAACATGAGCCCGGTTCGCTGGCTGCTCGCCTTCGCGGGTGTGGTGATCGTCGGTCACCACACCGGCTTCCTGCTCGAGCCGCTCGGGAGCGTTGGCGCTCGCCGGCGGGGAGACGCGCTGGGCCGACTGGTTCGACCTCCTGCTGCCCTACCTGGTCGTCGGCTGTGCCGCAGCTGGCCTCGTCTGGGGGATCTACCACCGCGAGCGGCTGCTCGGGTTGCTCGTACCCACCTACGGGCTGGCTCTGGTCGCACTCGCCGGCTGGGGTATCTACTGGCTCGGCTTCCCGCAGTTCAGCGAGCTCGGCTGGCTGTGAAGGGCCGTACCGCCCGCGCTACGGCTCGGCCGTCTCGCGCGTGTAGCCGGTTCGCTCGAGCCACAGCGCGGCGAGGAATAGGCAACCGAAGGCAACCGTCCCGAACGGGAACGGGTGCCCGCCGAGCGCGACGATCGTCGCCAGCGCGAGCAGGATCACGGGGCCGCGGCCGACCTGACGGCGCCGCGCGCCGATCGTGAGCATCCGAGCGCGAGCACCATGCCGATAACGGCGACGGCTCCGATCGCGAAGACGGCGGGTTCGGTTCCGGGCCAGTCCTTGACCACCTCGAACACTGCGTTCTGCTCCGTCCGATTCTGTTCCCTTGCCCGTTAAGGAGTCAAGCAGGGGCGCCCGCGCTCGAGGCGCGTCAGACGAAAGCAAGGAGCCGGTCGAGGGGCGGCGGCACCCGGTCGAGGTCGAGCGTCTCCACGAGCGGCGCCGCGTAGCGGATCTTCCAGTTGTGAAGCCAGCCGTGCAGCTGCACCTCGAGCGGCTTCGCGCGCTGGGCCGGCTGCTTCTGGTACGTGCTGAACATCCCCAGGTGCCCTCGCGCATCGACGAGCTCGAGCATGCGCTCCGCTCCGAGCGCGCGGACGAGCTCTCCCTCGAGATCCGGATCGCACGCGAAGAAGCCGTCGGCCGCGAACCCCGCGCGCTCGAGCCCTCGCAGGATCGCCGGCTCTTCCGCCACGTCGTAGAGGCCGGCAACGCGGACGCCGTCCAGCGTGCGCAGGGTGCGCTCGATTGCCTGCGCGCCGCCGATCGCCATCACGTCGACGCCCTCGGCGGCGAGATCACGGCCGCGTCGCGCCGCCAGCGTCTCGAGTGCGATCCGGTCGCTCGGGCCCTCGACGAGCACGGCTGCACGCCGGTTCACGTCAGGCTTTGAAACGGATCGCCAGCGTCCGCCGTTGGCCGCCGCTGTCGAGGGCGGTGAGCCGGACGAGATACGTCCGGCCGCGGATCAAGTTCGCCGCGCCGACGCGCGCTCTGAAGGGGTACGTCCCCGGGCGCGCAACCGTGGCCGCCGCGGTCGACCGTCGCTTCGTCGACCGGACTCCTCCCAGCGTCGTTCCCGCCAGCAGTTGGATCGGGCGCGTCGAGCTCAGCGGCGTCACGCGCGCCTCGAGTCTCGCGGCGCCGCCGACCGCGAAGCGGACGGACACGACCGCCGCTCCGCCCGCCCTCGTGACGCGCGCGGGCGTGGCGACGGCGCGAAGAGTGGGGCGGAGCTGCGCCGGCGGTCGGATCGTCGCCAGCCGCGCGACGACGATGGTGACGCCGGCCGCGTCATTGCCCGGTTGCGCGTCACCCGGTTGCGACGACGAAACCGCCGTGAAGCTCAGCGTTCCCGCCTCGCGCACGGTGGCGCTGATCCGCACCGTGGCCACGAGGTCGCCGGCCAGGTAGTCGAGGTCGCACGCGAGCGTCGCCGTGCCGGTGCAGCCTGGGCCGCGGTCCGCCTGGCTGCCGGTGTAGGCGACCTGCGACGGGAGCTGGACGGCGAGCAACGCGCGCGACGCCGGGCCGCCCAGGTTCCTGACGCTGACGACGTAGGTGAGCGTGTCGCCGACAGCGGGCGCCGAGGACGTTGAACTCGCCTGGACTGTGAGATCCGGTGCCGGGCCGCCGCCACCACCACCGGCCGACGGCGGCGGAGAGGCCGCGGGAGTGCCGATCGTGATCGCCTGCGTGGCCGCCGTCTTCCCTGCTGCCGCGGCCGTGATCGTGGCCGAGCCGACGCCGCTGTCGCGGAAGTAGAAGGTCGCCGCGCTCGCGCCCGAGGCGATCGGCGTCGCCAGCGTCGCCGTCCACGGGCCGCCGGGGTTCGTCGAGAGCTCTCCCGACGGCGAGGACGACGAAAGCTCGAGCGTCACCGGAACCCCGGCGGTATAGGCCGTGCCGGTGCTCGTCTGCAGCTCGACCGTCAGCGGTGCGGAGGGTGCGCCGGGCTCGAGCGTCTGCTCGCCGGAGCTGAACGAGAGCCGCGACGGCTTCCAGGCCCCGAAGGTCTGCCAGGCGGTGGCAGCCGTTGCGCCGGCAAGGTCGCGATTGCACCAGCTCGCGCCGCAGGCCGCATCCGGCGCGTCGGCCGAGTCGGCGATTGCGGCCGCGAGGCGGACGAGCAGCGCGTCGGAGTCCGCGCTCGAGCTGTTCTTCGGCGACCAGGCGTAGCCGAAGCGGCTGTTGCCGGCCGAGCGCATCGCATAGGTCTGGGCGGAGACGTAGTCCTGCATCAGCTCGACCGGCACGTCCGTCCAGCCAAACGCCGCGTCGTAGCGCCACGCTGCGTTCGCGAGCGGGCTGTAGGCGGCCGCGAGGAACGACCGCGCTGCGTCGCCCGTTGCGGGCGCGACGCCGGCGAGGGTGGTCTGATGCTGGAGGTACTCGTTCAGGAGATCCCGTCGTGCCTCGTGCGCCGCGCCGGGGATGGCGTAGTGACGGACGTCGCCGTAGACCTCCTGCGACCAGTCGCTGGCGAAGCGGCTGAGATCGCTCCAGAAGCCCGTGTCCTCGTACCAGTCCTGCAGCCGCGCCTGGTAGAGGGAGAGGTCGGCGGTCGCCTGGCCGATCCCGGCGATGAACACCGTCCCCGCGCACGGCCGGAAGCGCGTCGACGCCGTCATAAAGGCCGTTGAGGAAGGCGCGCATGTTTGCGCGCGCGTTGCCGGTGCCCTGGCGCACCGCCGAGGAGAGCTCGTTCAAAGCCCAGGTGTCGCCCGCGGCGACGAGGTACCCGGCCGTCTCCATCCGTCGCCGCGCCTCGACACCGGCCGCGTACCAGGAGTTGCCGGTCGAGGCGACCCAGGCGGTCCAGCCGGTGACGTTGATCTCCGCGAGCGCATGAAACTGCGCCCCGAGCGCCCGGATCCGCCAGGCCTCGTTCGGCTCGTGGCTGCGACTTGTCGGTTACGGCGGCGGGATGGAGATGTAGTACTGCGCGCAGGGCGAGGCGGTCGCCGCAAGCTTGGTCGCGAGCCGGAGCCAGTCCGTCGCCGCGTAGAAGACGGCTCGGAGCGGCCGGCACTCTGCCGTCCGTTCGAGCACGGACTGGACGCGGGGTCGCCGCACGAGCTCGCTCCAGAGCCGCTCCGTCGCGACGGGTGTCAGCGACGGCACCGGCCGTTGAGGCTGGTTCGCGGCGGCCGCCGACCCGGCGATCGCCGCGGCGGCGACAACACCGCCGCAGAGCACGAGCAGCTTTCGTCCCACCTAACCCCCTCCGGCCCGCGAGCAGAGGGCAGAGTAGCCGTTGATGCTGGAGCTCGATACCCCGCGAGGACAGGCGCGCGTGCACATGCATCGGGCGGCCGACCCGGGCGCCGGGCTCGTGCTCGGGCACGGGGCGGGAGGAGGAGTCGCCGCTCCCGACCTCGTCGCGGCGACGACTGCAGCACTCCGCGCGGGCGTGTCCGTTGCGCTCGTGGAGCAGCCGTACCGGGTCGCGGGGCGGCGTTCGCAGGCGCCGGCCGCTCAGCTCGACGAAGCCTGGGTCTCGGTCGTCGGTCAGCTTCGCGCAGGAGAGCTGCGCGACCTTCCGCTCCTGGTCGGCGGCCGCTCAGCGGGCGCGCGCGTCGCCTGCCGCACCGCCGCCGCGACCGGTGCCGCCGGCGTTCTCTGCCTCGCCTTCCCGCTGCGGCCGCCCGGCCGCGCGTCCGCGCCGAGCCGGCTGCCGGAGCTCGACGCGGTGACGGTGCCGACTCTCGTCGTTCAGGGCGAGCGCGATCCGTTCGGGATCCCCCCGCCCGGGACGCTGCGTCGAGTGGTCCTGATTCCCGGCGACCACAGCCTCCGCGCCGCCGGCCCGGTCGCCGAGGCCGTGCGGGAGTGGTTGGTGGCGCTGCTCTGACTGTGCGAACATATGTTCGTGTCCGGCAAAGCGACGATCCTGCACGCCGACCTGGACGCGTTCTTCGCGTCGGTCGAGCAACGGGACGAACGGCGATTGCGTGGGCGGCCGGTGCTCGTGGGCATGGGCGTCGTCCTCGCCGCGAGCTACGAGGCGAAGGCTGCGGGGGTCCGGACCGCGATGAATGAGCGCCAGGCGCGGCGGCTCTGCCCGGATGCGGTCGTGGTCAGGCCTCGTTTCGCCGCGTATGTCGAGGCGAGCAAGGCCGTCTTCGAGGTCTTCGAGAACACGACGCCGCTCGTCGAAGGGCTCTCGATCGACGAGGCGTTTCTCGACGTCCGGGGGATGGAGCGGGCGTTCGGAACGCCGGTCGAGATCGCCGAGCGGCTGCGGCGCGACGTGGCGGAGCGGGTCGGGCTGCCGATCACTGTCGGCGTCGCCAGGACGAAGTTCCTCGCCAAGGTCGCGAGCGGCGTCGCGAAGCCCGACGGACTGCTCGTCGTGCCTCCCGACCGTGAGCTTGCCTTTCTCCATCCGCTTCCGATCGAACGGCTGTGGGGGGTCGGCCCCGTCACCGCCGCCAAGCTGCGGTCGAGGGGGATCGCGCAGGTGCGCCAGGTCGCGCTCCTGCCCGAATCGGTGCTGGTGTCGATGCTCGGGCGCGCTTCGGGCCGGCATCTGCACGCGCTCGCGCACAATCTCGATCCGCGTCCGGTGCAGACGGGCCGTCGGCGCGGCTCGATCGGGTCGCAGCGTGCGCTCGGCCGGTCGCCGACCTCACCGGAGGCGCTCGACGCCGCCGTGATCGCGCTCGTCGACCGGGTGACGCGGCGTCTGCGCGCCGCGCGACGCGTCGGACGCACGGTCGTGCTCCGGCTCCGGTTCGACGACTTCACCCGGGCCACCAGGTCGCACACGCTCGCCCGGCCGACCGCGCAGACGCACGCGATCCTCTCCACCAGCCGAGGGCTCCTCGCAGCGGCGATGCCGACGATCGAGCGCCGTGGCGTCACGCTCGTCGGCGTCGCCGTCGCCAACCTCGAGAACGACGATGCGGTCCAGCTCGTGCTCCCGTTCGATCGGCGCGACGACGGGGCGCTCGACGCCGCCGTCGACGGCGTGCGCGACCGCTACGGATCGGCGTCGCTGACCCGCGCAGTGCTGATCGGCCGGGAGGAAGGGCTGACGATGCCCCTGCTTCCCGATTGAGCTGCTGCCGACCGGTGCGCCGCCCGGGGTTCTCCCGGGCGGCGCACGATGCTCCCCCTAGGGAAGTCGAACGACGTGGTAGGCCTGGTCGGTCGGCGTCGTCGTCCCGAAGCGGGCGTTGACGACGTAGAGCCGGTTGCCGACGGCATCGATCGTCGTCGGCACGTCGAGGTTGCCCGGATCGGTGATCGCGCGTTCGAACGTTGCCCTGGTCCGGTTGCGTGACAGCTCGAGGACCGCGACCTTGTTGTCGAAGTTCTGGACGACATACAGCGTCTCGCTGCGAAGCAGCAACCCGTCGCCATTCGAGAGGTTGTAGCCGCCGAGATCGATCAGCTTGGCGACGCCCGTCTTCGGGTCGATCTTGTAGAGCTTGCGCGCGAAGGTCTGGACGGCGATCAGCGTCTGGCCGCTCGTCGCGACGATGCCGTTCAGGTTGAACTCGCCGGGGACATGCGTGTACTCCCCGAGTAGCGGAATCGTCGTGACCGCACCGGGACGGCCGCTCCGGGAGAGCGCAACCTTGTAGATGACGGGCCGCTGCGAGTCGGTGAAGTAGACCGCTCGTCGCGTGACGACGGCGTCGTTGATGAAGGTTCCCCCGGAGCCGGTGGCGAGTTGGATCTCCTGGAGCAGCGCACCGGTTCCGGCGTTGTAGACGCGCGCGTTGCCGAAGCGGCCGCCTGCGACCCAGAGCCGGCCACGATCGAACTCGATCCCCGTCGCCGAGCGCACATTGGGGGCGCCGTCGACCAGAGGTCGGGTCTGGCCGGTGCGCAGGTCGCCGATCCGGACGGCGCCGGTGCCGACGGAGCCGACATAGAACGTGTTCTTGAACCCGCTCTCGAGCCCCTCGGGCGCGAACCCGTTCGGCAGCGCGATCTTCTTCGGATACGTGTCTTGCGCGAATGCGGCCGACGCTCCCACCGCGAGCATCGCAACCGTCAACAGGATCACTCGTCGCATCTGATTCCCCCTCGTTCGCTTGTCTCTCTCTACCCATACCCCGGCGGATCGGATTCAGGTGCCTGCAGACGTAAGGACTTGGTAAGGGCCAGAACCGGGCCACCTTCTTTCCCGTTTGCAATAAGTAATCCTTATCGAAAGGACATTCTGCTGTGAGCACAAAGAGAGTAGTACTGAGTTTGGGAACCATGGTGGGGGCTTTCTGCGTTTGGGCGGCTCCGGCCGTCGCGGCGCCCCCCGCGAACACCGCACCGCCGACGATCACGGGCACGGCGCGCGTCGGGGAGACGCTGACGGCGCAGAACGGAACCTGGAGCAACAGCCCGACGGCGTTCCAGTACCAGTGGCAGCGCTGCAACCCGGCGGGCGCTTCGTGCGTCAACGTCAGCGGCGCCGTCCAGAAGACGTACCTGCTCACGACGGCCGAGTCCGGCCGGACGATGCGTGTGCGCGTGACCGGAATCAACGCCGAGGGCGCGACGAACGCCCGCTCGGTGCAGACCGGCGTCGTCGCCGCGAGCGCCGCTCCGCGCAACACGGCGCGTCCGACGATCACCGGCGAGCCAGAGGCCGGTCAGGAGCTCACGGCTGAAGAGGGGACGTGGACGAACACGCCGACCTCCTACACGTACCAGTGGCAACGGTGCGACGTCGATGCGATCTCGTGTGTCGTCGTGACGGGCGCGACCGGCAAGACGTACGGCGTCCGCAACGCAGACGTCGGCTTCCGCGTGCGCGTCGAAGTCACGGGCCGCAACGCCAACGGTGCCGGCTCGGCTCTGTCGAACCCGACCGGGATCATCGTCCCGTCGGTGCCGGTGACGAACGCGCGGCCGACCGTGACTCTGGTCTCGGTCCGCTTCCTCGGCGCTCGGCTCTACGCGCGGTTCCGGATCTGCGACGACTCGCCGCGGAACCTGACGATCCTCGCGACCGACTCGCGTCCCGGAAAGGTGTCGCAGACGCGGCGCTTCACGACCCGGATCGCGCCGAATCCGTGTGGCGTCTACACCCGCAACTGGGTGCCGGCCGTCCGCTTCCGTGGCACGGGCCGCTACACAGTCACGATCGCCGTGCGGGACACGTCGGCCCGGACGAGCGCGCCGGTCCGCAAGACGTTCAACCTGAGGTAGCACGTTCGCGCAACGCGTCCAGCGCTTTCGCCTGGACGTCGACCCGCTCGTCGCCGCTGAGCTCGATGGCGACGAGCGGGTCGTTGCGCTCTCGAAGCACCGCGAACGCGGCGGCGGCGTAGCCCGGCCCGCCTCCACCGTGGCCGATCAGAAGACCGCCCGGGAACCCGGGATCGGTCATGACCCCGAGGCCGTAGCTCGGACGGACGAACCCAGGAGCGGAGGCACCGATCCCGACCGACTCGGCCAAGCGGTCGAGGTCGCAGAGCTCGCCGGAGGCGAGGGCCGTCCAGAAGGCCCGCTGGTCGCCGGAGGTCGAAGCGAGCGTCCGGTGTCCGACCCAGCGCGGGTGGTAGCGGCCGCGGACGTCCTGCCGGTCTCCGCCGAGCTGTGTGCTCCAGCCGGGGACGAGCGGCGCCAGGTCGTCGAGCTCGAGCGCGACCGACGTGCTCGCGAGGTCGAGCGGGCCGAGCAGCTCCCGCTCGAGCGCGCCCGGGAATCCACCCGCGGCCACCTCGTCGACGATCGTGCGCACGAGCAGGTAGCCGGTGTTCGAGTACGCCCAGCCGCTGCCCGGCTCGAAGTCGGGGCCTTGGGCGAGGGCGTGCGAGAGCAACTCCGCGTCGCTCCACGGCTCCGACGGAGAGGTTCGGACGGCCTCGGCGTATGCTGGGAGGCGGCCGTAATCCGGGATCCCGCTCGTGTGGTTGAGCAGCTGCCGCAGCGACGCCGCAGGGAGGCGCCGATCGTCGATCCACGTGGCCACCGGGGCGTCCAGGTCGAGGTCGAGCCGGAGGCAGAGGACACCGAGGAACGTCTTCGTGACGCTGTAGACGAGGTGCCGGTCGCGCTCGTCCACGCTCCGATCGTACGCAGGGGCGAGGCAGGGAGTCTCGGGCACGGCGCGAAAGCGCCCAGGATGCGACTTTGGCGTCGTCGAAGGCCGTCCCCGCCCGCGGTTGTCCTGCCGTCCCTCGATCGCCTGGCCGGCCTGATCGACCGAGTCGTCGAGCTGGTCGACGAGGTCGCGGGCACGCCCGAGCCCGGATCCCAGCGCGCACCCGAGCGTGCGCCGAAGCCCGTGGCGGTCCCGGACGCCGTGCCTGCGGACGGCTGGCTCGCCCTCCTGCCCTCGCCGGAGGGGTACGCGCTGGCCGAGCAGGACGGCTCGCCGCCGCCACCGGGCGATCCGTTCGAGCTGGAGGGCGTCCACTTTCGAGTGCTCCGGCACGGGCCTTCGCCGTTTCCGGGCGATCGCCGGCGCTGCGTCGCGCTGGAGAGGGAGGAACCGTCCGGCGCGGATCGAACCCTCGACGCGTGAAAGAGGAGAGCCAGATCGACGACATGAGGGCGGCGCTGCGCGGAGATCGCGAGCGGGCCGAGCAGGCACGGCAGCGCTCGACGGAGAACGTGCTCGGGCTGGTCGAGCGGCCCGGCGCCGAGCCCGAGCCCGCGTCGGAGCCTGAGCCGCCCCGCGGCATTCTGCGCCGCCTGCTCGGCCGCTAGAGCTACCGTGGCGGTGTGAGGCGGCGCGAGCGCGAGCGGATCATGCGGCAGGGAGTCGTCCTGCCGGAGACGCCTCGCGACCGGCGGAATCTGCAGGGGCTCGAGGCCGACCTCCGTGACAGCCCGCTCCGAGGTCGTGCGCTTCCCGTGCGCCTGCGGAACTTCCGCCCCGATGCCGGCAGCTACCTGGTGTCGCTCGGCGGGCCGCGGCCGTACATGGCGCGGCTGCGGGAGATCGATGCGTTGACGGTTCAGCATGAGCAGCGGCTGGCGGAGGAGTACGGGCTCTGGGCCGGCGATGCGAGCGGCTGGCTCGAGCGCGTGAGCCGCTGGGACTTCGGCGACGTGAACGATCTGATCGACCGGCACAACCGTTGGTATCCGGCGGAGTCGCGGCTGTCGATGGATCCGCGGACGGGGGACTACGCGCTCGTCAACGGGCGGAGCTACCGTCGCCGGCCACTCGACGCCGCATGGGTGCTCGAGCGGTTCCCGTCGCAATGAGCGTGAGCAGGCAGAGCGCCGCGGCGAGCGCGTAGGGCACCCCGTCGCCGGCTGCGTCGGCGACTGCACCGGCGAGCGCCGGGCCGGTCATGTTTCCGAGCGCCCAGGCGGTGTTCATGATCCCGAAGCCGATCGCCTGCGAAAGCCCGGCGGACTCTGCCCGGTCGGAGACGAGCGCCATGCCCGGCGTGTAGAAGGCGCCGAACGAGATCGCGGCGAGAACTGCCAGCACTGCGACGGGATAGGGGTCGCGGGCGAAGGCGAACGCGAGCGCGACCCCGACGGACGCCGCGAGGGCGGCCCGGATGGGGAGGAGCCGGCCGCGGCGATCGGAGAAGCGGCCGAGCAGCGGGTTGGCCACCGTCTCCACGAGCCCGGCTGCGAGGAAGACGGCACCGATCGCGAGCGGCGTGAAACCTCCGTCGTCGAGTTGGAGCGGCACGAGGACGACGAGCGTCCCGAAGAGCCAGGCGGGCAGGGTGTTGAGCCACAGGCCGCCGAGGAAGCGCCGATCGGCGAAGGCGCGGGACACCGCTCCGGCGACCTGCTGCTCCGGTGCCGCTCCCGGCCGCGTGGCCGCCCAGCCGGCGAGGACCGCTGCGACCACGCCGACGACCGCAAACGAGACGCGGACGCTGACGGCGTCGGCGACGGCACCGAACATCGGCCCGAGGATGGCGCCGAAGACGGCGGCGCCGAAGGCGGTTCCGATCAGCTCGCCGCGTCGCTCGCGGGGCGTCGCGACCGTCAGCCAGGCGAGCGCGCCCGCCCAGGTGGTGGTGCTCGAGAACCCCTGCACGAGCCGGGCGAGCCCGAGCGCCCAGGGTCCTTCGGCGGCGGCGAACGCGAAGCTGGAGAGGGCGAGCAGGACGAGGCCGGCCACGACCGCGGTCTTCGGCCCCCAGCGCGCGGCCGCGAGCCCGCCGGGAACGCCGCCGAGCAAGGCCCCGGCGCCGAACGAGGCGACGAGTAACCCGGCGCCGGTCTTCGAGAGCCCGAACTCGTCCGCGTACCCGGGGATCAGCGGCGCCAGCGCCCCGAACAACATCGCGTCCACGAACACGACCACGGACACGAGCACGAGAAGCCGGCGCATCAGCGCGACGTTACCGACGTGAAGGATCTTGACAGCGCCGCTCGCCCGTGCGCCCAGGCCGCGAAGCGGCCTCTTCAGGGGTCTTGGCGCGAAAAGGGATCTGCTCTCGCAGATCCCTTTTCCGATTGCGCCACAAAAATAAATTCAGCGAGCCGGTTGCGCTTTCGTCCGCTCCTCCGACTGACGTTTCGGCTTCCGCCTACTCGTCCTCCGGTGGAGCCTCGACCTACTCGCGCTCCGTGCTCGCTGCAAGGGCGAATCTAGGGTGTCTCGGACGGGTCGTCAAGAGGTTGTAGACTAGGGAGTGCGCAAATTGCGACTTTTTCCTTTTACTGCAACGCATTTGCCAACCACGCCCTACACGACGGGTAAGCACCCTGGGTTCGATCGTCACTGAGCCCGGGAGCGAAGCGACCCTTCAGGGGTCTTGGCGCGAACAGGGGGGCCGCGCGAGCGGCCCCCCTGTTCACGATTGCGCCCCAGAATAAATTCAGCGAGCCGGGTGCGCTTTCGTCCTCCGATCCGACGAACTTTCGGCTTCCGCCTACGGCCTCCCGGATCGGACTCGACCTAGTCGCGTCCCGTGCTCGCTGCAAGGGGGAAGGTAGGGGCTCGACCGGCGGGCGTCAAGACCGGTGCGAGGACCGTTGCCGCAAATTGCGACTTTTTCTTTAATCAACGGCTTGCTTGCGCATCGCGCTGGAAGCTCTAGATGGTGCTCCAGGCCCGTGGAACGAAAAGAGACGGGGCCGCGAGGAACCGAAAATCTATGCTGCGCTGCCGTGAGCCACAAGAGACGCGGGCGGATGAAGTTCGCGCAAAGAGCGGGAAAAGGAGCGCAATGACACTGGCAGCGAGGCACGTCGTCGTCACCGGCGGCGGCCGTGGGATCGGGAAGGCAATCGCCGAGCGGCTGGCCGCCGAAGGCGCGACGCTGACGCTGCTGGCCCGCGATCTCGAGCGCCTCCAGCCAGTCGGAGCGGAACTCGGCGCCGGCTTCGCTGCTTGCGACATCCGCGACCGCGGTCAGGTCGATGCCGCCTTCGCCGCCGCGGCGTCCGAGCGTGGCCCGATCCATGCTCTCGTGGCGAACAGCGGCCTCGGTGGTCCGAACGAGGACGGGCCGGACGACCGCTTCGACGACCTCGTCGCGACGAACCTCTCCGGCACGTATTACTGCGCTCGCGCCGCGCTCCGTCACCTTGCGCCCGGACCCGAACGCCGCGACGTCGTCGTGATCGCGTCGATCCTGGCGCGGATCGCGGTCGGCGGCTATACCGGCTACTCCGCCTCGAAGGCGGGCCTGCTCGGACTCGTTCGCTCGTTCGCCGCCGAGCTCGCCCCCGAGAACGTCCAGGTGAACGCGATCTGCCCCGGCTGGGTCGACACCGAGATGGCGTGGGAGGGGATCGACGGGTTTGCCGAGGCGATCGGTTCGACCCGCGAGGACGCCTACCGCCGGGCCATGGGAGACGTGCCGCTGCGCAGGATGGGCGCCCCGGAGGACATCGCCGGCACCGTCGCCTGGCTGCTCTCGCCGGACAGCCGTGGCGTGACAGGCCAGGCGATCGATCAAAACGGCGGCGCCTGGGTGGGTTGACGTGGTCGCGCGCGTGCACTACGCCTGGGTCGTCGCAGGGGTCGCCTTCCTCGCGCTCGTGCTGGCGTCCGGGTTCCGTTCGACCACCGGCGTCCTCCTGATCCCGCTGCACGACGAGTTCGGGTGGAGCCACGAGACGATCGGGCTCGCGGTCTCTCTGAACCTCCTCTGCTTCGGCCTCGGAGCGCCGTTCGCGGCGGCTCTGATCGAGCGCTTCGGCGTCAGGCGCGTCGTCGGGATCGCCCTGGGCGCGATTTCCGTCTCGGCGCTGCTGACGGTCGGGATGACCGAGACGTGGCAGCTCTTCCTGCTCTGGGGCTTCGTCAACGGGACCGCGACCGGCGCCGTCTCCGTGCCGCTGGCCGCGATCATCGCCAACCGCTGGTTCGTGCGGCGGCGCGGGCTCGTGACGGGCCTGATGACTGCCAGCTACGCGTCCGGGCAGCTCGTCTTCCTGCCCGGCCTCGCCTGGCTCGCCGGCTTCGACTGGCGCTACGCCGCGGTCGCGGTCGCCGCTGTGGCCCTCGTCGTCGTCCTGCCGGCCGTGGTCGCCTTCATGCGCGACCGCCCGGAAGACGCGGGCCTGCGACCGTACGGCGCCGACGAGTCGTGGCAGCCGCCTCCGCTCGTGACCGCGCCGGCCTTCGGCGCCGCGATCGACGCGCTCGGCTCGGCGATGCGCTCGCGCACGTTCTGGCTGCTCGCCGGCACGTTCTTCGTCTGCGGCGCGACGACGAACGGACTCGTCTCGACGCATCTGATCCCGGCGGCGCACGATCACGGGATCACCCAGGTCACCGCGGCGAGCCTGCTCGCGCTGATCGGGCTCTTCGACGTGATCGGGACGACGGCGTCGGGCTGGCTCACCGACAGGTACGACCCGCGCCGCCTGCTGATCGCCTACTACGCGCTCCGCGGCGTCTCGCTGCTGGCCCTGCCGCTCGCGTTCGACACCGCGAACGCCGCCATGCTCGCGTTCGTGGTCGTCTACGGACTCGACTGGGTCGCGACCGTGCCGCCGACCTCTGCGCTGGCGAGCACGCACTTCGGCAGCCAGGCCGGGATCGTCTTCGCATGGATCTTCACCGCCCATCAGCTGGGAGCGGCGACCGCGGCCTGGGCGGCGGGGCTGATCCGGACGGAGACGGGCGAGTACACGGCCGCGTTCCTGGCCGCCGGTGCGCTGGCGCTCGTCGCCGCCGCCGCGGTGCCGCTGATCCGGCGGGCGGGAAGGGACGCCGCAGCGCCCCTTCCCATGCCGATGTCCTAGGTGGCCGACGCGCGTCCGGCGAGCTCGGCCTCGCGGCGCTCGAGCTCCTCCTCCGTACCCTGGCGAACGGGTCCCTTGAACCAGTTCTTCGCCGACAGGAACCACCAGCCGCCGAAGACGATTCCGATCGCAGCGAACCAGAGCACCGTGTAGTTCGTCAGGTCCCAGGTGAAGTCGTCCTCCCACGGGAGGCCCGCCTTGTAGAGCGGGAAGATGAACAGGATCGTGATCAACGCCACCCAGGCCAGCGAGAGCAGGTCGATCCACTTGTAGTGGCGGCCGAGGCTCCAGGCGCCCGGCACGAACTGATCGTGGAGCCGGTAGCGAAGGTAGACGGGAATCACGAACGCGATGTACAGCCCGATCACAGCGATCGCGGTACCCACGCCGTAGCCGACCAGGTAGTTCCAGATCGCCGGGATCATCAGGACTCCGGCGAGAACGACGATCGCCCAGACCGCATTGCGGGGCACCCGGTTCGGCGCTACCTTGCTCCAGAGCGGGTGACCGGGGACGGCGCGGTCGCGCGAGAACGCGTACATCATTCGCGACGCCGAGGTGACAGACGCGGTCAGGCAGAAGAACTGCGCCACGACGCAGATGAACAGGAGCGTTTCCGCCCAACCCTGACTCATCGACTCGGCCCAGATCCAGGGCACGACGATGCCGATGTTCTCGAGCGCGCCTTCGGTGCTTGGGATCGCGAACGTCACCGCCAGCAGGAGGATCCAGCCGACGACGACCGAGACGACGACCGCCATGTACATCCCGACCGCAGCCATCCGCGATGCCTTCTGGGTCTCCTCCGCCATGTGCGCGGACGCGTCGAAGCCGGTGATCGTGTACTGCGAGAGCAGCAGCCCGAGGCCGAAGACGAACCAGAACGCCGGATTCGAGAAGTTGTCGGCCGCGTTGCCGTAGCCCGAGGCGTTCACGGTCTCGCCGAAGACGTAGCCAACGCTCTGGTGGTTGTCGGGCACCACGATCAGGATCAGGACGATGAAGGCGACCCCGGCCATGTGCCAGTACGCGGAGACGGTGTTCAGCATCGCCGTGATGCTGACCTGGAACATGTTCAGGATCCCGGCCGCAAGCAGGAAGATTGCGTAGAGAGCAAAGATCGACGCGTTCGCGGAGAAGCCGAACCAGTCGTTCATGTTCTCCGAGTAGCTGAACCAGTAGTCGAAGAGCACCGTTCCGAACGTCGCCAGGCCGTAGCCGATGGCGGCCGTGACGGCGATCTGCCCGATCAGGTTGAACCAGCCTGTCGCCCAGCCCCAGCCGGGACTTCCGAGCTTCGACGCCCAGTAGTAGAGGCCGCCCGCAGTGGGGAAGGCCGAGGCGATCTCCGCCATGGCGAGGGCGATGATCGTCGAGAAAAGCCCGACCAGCAGCCAGCCGTACGTGACGGCGACCGGGCCGCCGCGCTCGAAGGCCACGAAGTACGAGGTGAGGCAGCCCGCCAGGATCGAGATGATCGTGAACGAGATCGCGAAGTTCTGGAAGCCGCCCATGCCGCGAAAGAGCTCCTGCGCGTACCCCAGCTTGTGCAGGGTCTGTTCGTCGCTCTCGTGCTGGGCCGGGCCCGGGGGTGGTGCCGTTTCCATCCGCCCTCCTAGGACGTCGGTGTCGTGTCAGCGCTATTACGCCCGTCTGTCACGAGCGTTGTCAACGTGTCGGACAGCACGATCAGTAGGATCGCCCTCGTGCTGGGGTTCGACGAGCTGAGAGCCGACGTGGAGTCGGGCGCGATCGACACGGTCGTCGTCGCGTTCACGGACATGCAGGGCAGGCTCCTCGGCAAGCGGCTCCACGGCGAGTTCTTCGTCGACGAGATCGGCGCGGGGCATGCGGTCGAGGGCTGCAACTACCTGCTCGCGCTCGAGATGGAGATGGATCCCGTTCCCGGCTACGCGCTCGCGAGCTGGGAGCGCGGCTACGGCGACTTCGCGCTCCAGCCCGACCTGGCGACGCTGCGGCGCATCCCTTGGCTCGAGGCGACGGCGCTCGTCCTCTGCGATGTCGGCTGGCACGACGGCTCGCCGGTCGCACCCTCGCCGCGCCAGGTGCTGCGCGCCCAGGTCGAGCGGGCGGAGGCGCTCGGCCTGACGCCGATGCTCGGCTCCGAGCTCGAGTTCTACTTGCTCAAGGAGACCTACGCGGAGGCGCACGCGCGGGGCTACGAAGGCCTGACGCCGTCCGTGCCGTACATCCTCGACTACCACATCCTCGCCTCGACCTACGACGAGCCATTCCTGCGGCGGATCCGGAACGGGATGCAGGCAGCGGGGATGCGCGTCGAGACCTCCAAGGGCGAAGCGTGGCCAGGCCAGCACGAGATCAACTTCCGCTACGCCGACGCGCTGACGATGGCGGACAATCACGTCGTCTACAAGAACGGGGCCAAGGAGATCGCGCACCTGAACGGCTGCTCGATCACCTTCATGGCGAAGCCCGATCACACCTGGATCGGCTCGTCCTGCCACATCCACTCCTCGCTCTGGCGTGGGAAGGAGAGCGCGTTCGCCGGCGAGACGGCCGAGTTCAGCGGCTGGCTGGCGGGCCAGATCGCGAACCTGAAGGAGCTCGCGATCTTCCTCGCGCCGAACGTGAACTCGTACAAGCGCTATGCGGCCGGCTCGTGGGCGCCGACCACGCTCGCCTGGGGCCGCGACAACCGCACCTGCGGCTTCCGGATCGTCGGGCACGGTTCGGCGCTGAGGACGGAGACCCGAATCCCGGGTGCCGACGCGAATCCCTATCTCGCCTTCGCCGCGATCATCGCGGCCGGCCTCGACGGGATCGAGCGCGGCCTCGAGCTGCCGGCGGCGCTCGAGGGCAATGCCTACGAGTCGGACGCCGACCGCTTCCCACACTCTCTGCGCGAGGCGACCGCGGCTCTCGAGGGCGGGACGATGGCGCGCGGTGCCTTCGGCGACGAGGTCGTCGACCACTATCTCAACTACGCGCGCACCGAGCAGGAGCTCTTCGACCGGGTGGTCACCTCCTACGAGCGCCAGCGGTTTTATGAGCGCGGCTAGACCGCTGATCGGGATCACGGTCTACGCCGAGCCGAGCGTGCGCTGGGGAGTCTGGGACGTGCCGGCCGCGGTGATCCCGCTGGCCTACGTGACGATGGTCGAGGCTGCGGGCGGCCGGGCGCTGCTCGTGCCCCCGAGCGAGGACGGGATCGAGGAGACCCTCGACGCGGTCGACGGCGTCCTCTTCTCGGGCGGTTCCGACATCGACCCCGCGGAGTACGGCCACGAGCTGCATGCGGAGACGAGCGGGCTGCGGCCCGAACGCGATCGCGGCGAGCTCGAGCTCCTTCGTGCCGCGCTGGATCGCGACATGCCGTTGCTCGCCGTCTGCCGCGGCTCACAGGTGCTGAACGTCGCCCGTGGCGGCGACCTCGTCCAGCATCTCCCGGACGTCGTGGGCGACGAGAAGCACAAGCACACGCCCGGGGTGTTCGCCGATCACGAGGTCGACGTGAAGGACGGCACGCGGCTCGGCTCGCTGCTCGGCGCGCGGGCGCCGGTCAAGTCGCATCACCATCAGGGATTCGGAAGGATCGGCGACGGGCTCGTCGAGTCGGCGTGGGCGGACGACGGCACGCTCGAGGCGCTCGAGGACCCGGGAAAGCGCTTCGCGGTCGGCGTGCTCTGGCACCCCGAGGAAGGGGACGACGGGGCTCTCTTCCGTGCCCTCGTCGACGAGGCGCGGGCCTACCGGGAGGCGAAGGGCTAGCCGGAGACCGGGGGCAGGAGCGGGGGAGGGGCCGCCTCGAGGGCGGCGACCGTGCGAAGCCGCGGGGGCGGCGCGTCGACGGCCGGCGGGGCCAGGACGCGTGCAGGCTGCGGTGCCTCCGCGAGCGGCTGTGGAGCCGGGCGCGGGGCCGCTGCAGTGGCCCGGGCGGTCAGGGCCGTCAGCAGCTGGGCCATGCGGGCGTCGTTCTGGGAGATCCGCTGCTCGAGCTGAAGCTGGAGCCGTGCCTGGTCGGCCATGCGTTGATAGAGCTTGCCGCGCGGGTCGCCGACCACGTAGCCGATCAGAACGCCGACGACGAGTCCGCCGAGGAGTGTCGCGAACCCGTAGCTCGACGGGATCGGCCACGCGGCGCGCAACGGGCCGAGCGGGATCGAGCCGACCACGGCGCCGACAGACGCGCCGATGGCGACGCCGGCGCGGCTGACCGCGCGCGCCTTCGCCTGGTAGTGCGCGACGAGCTCTTCGACGGCCCGCTGGGCTGCTTCCTTCTCGGCTCCCACCTCCGGGATATCGGCGGTCCGGGCGCCGTGCTTGAGACGAAGATGGTCAAATAGCGGCGTGCTGACCGTCCTCAATCCGGCGACCGAGGAGCCGCTCGCCGAGCTCGAGCAGGCTGGCGCGGAGGAGGCTGATGCGGCGGTCGCGCGGGCGAAGGCGTCGTTCCCGACCTGGCGCGCGGTCGCACCTGCCGACCGCGCCCGGCTGCTGCGGCGTCTGGCGACGCTCGTCGAGGAGCACGGGGAGGAGCTGGCCCGGATCGAGTCGCGCAACGTCGGCAAGCCGATCGCCGGCGCGCGCGGCGAGATCGGCATGGTCGCGCAGGTCTTCCACTTCTACGCAGGTGCGGTCGACAAGCACTACGGCGAGACGATCCCGGTCACGGGCGGAGAGGCGTTCACCTTCCGCGAGCCGCTCGGAGTCGTCGGGCTGATCGTCCCCTGGAACTTCCCGCTCAATATCGCCTCCTGGAAGCTCGGGCCCGCGCTGGCGACCGGGAACACGGTCGTGTTGAAGCCCGCCGAGCTGACGCCGCTCTCGGCGCTTCGGCTCGCGGAGCTGGCGCTCGAGGCCGGGATCCCGGAGGGCGTGGTCAACGTCGTCGTCGGCAAGGGGTCGGTCGTCGGGACGCGACTCGTCGAGCACGCGGACGTGGCCAAGATCGGCTTCACGGGCTCGACCGAGGTCGGTCAGGTCGTGATGCGCGGCGCGGCCGGGACGATCAAGCGCGTCACGCTCGAGCTCGGCGGCAAGTCCGGCAACGTCGTCTTCGCCGACGCCGACCTCGAGCGGGCGGCGGCGTCGGCCCCGTACGCCGTCTTCGACAACGCCGGCCAGGACTGCTGCGCGCGCTCGCGGATCTTCGTCGAGCGGAGCGCCTACGACCGCTTCGCGGAGCTCCTGATCGCGGCGACGCGTGCGCTCAGGGTCGGCGATCCCGAAGACGACGCGACGGAGATGGGGCCGCTGATCTCGGCGGCGCACCGCGAGACGGTCGCCGGGTTCGTCGACGGCGAGCCCCTCTACCGGGGCGACACGCCCGGCGGTAAGGGCTTCTGGTATCCGCCGACGATCGTCGAGGCCTCGAACGACGACCGGGTTGCGCGCGAGGAGGTCTTCGGCCCCGTTGCGGCGCTGATCCCGTTCGAGGACGAAGCCGAGGCGGTGCGGCTGGCGAACGACACGCCGTACGGACTCTCGGGCTCGATCTGGACCCGTGACGGGGCGAAGGCGCTGCGGGTCGCGCGGGCGATCGACAGCGGCGTCCTCAGCATCAACTCGAACTCGTCCGTCCGCGTGACGACGCCGTTCGGGGGCTTCAAGCAATCGGGGTTCGGCCGCGAGCTCGGGATGCATGCGCTCGACGGGTACTCCGAGGTGAAATCGGTCTTCTTCTCGACGGAGGGTTGACGTGGCGGGACGTCTGGACGGCAAGGTGTGCGTGCTCACGGGCGCCGGCGGCGGCATGGGCCGCGAGGCCGCCGTTCTCTTCACCGCGGAGGGCGCGAAGGTCTGCGCCGCCGACATGAACCTGGGGGCCGCCGAGGAGACGGCCGGCCTTTGCTCAGGTGAGGCGTTCGCGTTCCAGGCGAACGTGGCCGAGGAGGCGGACGTCGAGGCGATGATGACCGCCACCGCCGAGCGCTTCGGCGGGATCGACGTCCTCTACAACAACGCCGGCATCTCGCCCGACGACGACGCGTCCGTGCTCGACACGTCCGTCGAGGCGTGGGACCGCGTCCAGGCCGTGAACACGCGCGGCGTCTTCCTCTGCTGCAAGCACGGGATCCCGCACCTGCTCGAGCGCGGCGGCGGCTCTGTGATCAACGTCGCGTCGTTCGTGGCGATCCTCGGCGCTGCAACCTCGCAGATCTCCTATTCGGCGTCGAAGGGGGCCGTACTCTCGATGTCGCGCGAGCTCGGCGTCCAGTTCGCGCGTCAGGGCGTGCGGGTGAACGCGCTCTGCCCCGGCCCGGTCGAGACACCGCTCCTGCTCAACATCTTCGGCGACAACCCGGAGGCGCTCGAGCGGCGGCGGATCCACTGGCCCACGGGCCGCCTCGCAAAGCCGCGCGAGATCGTCAACGCGGCGCTGTTCCTGGCGAGCGACGAGTCCTCGTACGTGAACGCGGCCACGTTCCTCGTCGACGGCGGCCTGACCGCTGCGTACGTGACGCCGGAGTAGATCTTCACCAGGGCTTGTGCGAACCCGGAGCGAAGCGACACTTCAGGGGGTCTTCGCGCATCCGGAATCTGCTCCCGCAGATTTCGGATGCTGCGGGCTAACTCAGACGCCGACGACCTGCACGAGCCAGCGGCGGTCGCGCTCGCGGTCGAGCTCGAGGAAGAGCACGCGCTGCCAGGTCCCGAGGCAGAGCTCGCCGTCGGAGACGGGGATCGACTCGCCTGCGGGGCCGAGCAGCATCGACATGCAGTGGGAGTGGCCGTTTCCGAAGTCCATGTCCTCGGGGCAGACGTTCTCGGTCCTGCGGTCCCAGTCGTCGTGCGCGTAGTAGTTGTCGCTCGGCACGAGCCGCTTCAGCAGCAGCGCGAAGTCCTCGAGGAACCCCGTCTCGAACTCGTTCACCCGCACCGAGCAGGTCGTATGGGGCGAGTAGACCGAGCAGATCCCGTTCCGAATCCCGCTCGCTGCGACGGCCTCCTGCACGTCCTCGGTGATGTCCTTGATCGAGAGCCCCCCAGCCGTCCGGAGCTCGGTCACCTGCTGGTAGGCCTTCATCGCCCGACATTGTGACAGTCGCAGGACGGGCGTCGTTTCGGGAACCGGTGCGATCGTTACTCTCGGTTGATCGCTCGGGCCCGTAGCTCAGCGGTCAGAGCAGCGGACTCATAATCCGTCGCGCCCTGGTTCGAATCCAGGCGGGCCCATCTCGAACTGGCATATAGTGCACGCACGGTGGCGGAGCTGTGACAACCCCGAGCGACACCCTCTCCGAGCGAGTCCACGAGCTCGTCCATGCTCGGGAAGCCCGGCCGATCCTGTCCACGACCGGGACCCGGGCGGCGATCGAATCCCTTGCAGCCCGCCTGGCGACGCTCGAGGACGCCGTCGAGGAAATAGCCGCGGCCGTGCAGCAGCTCACCGAATCCGAGCGCGCGACCAGCCGGACGCCGTAGCGTCCGATCGGGTGATGGGCCGCAACGTTCTCCTCGTGAGCACCGTCGACCATGCCGAGGACGTCGTGCGTTCGCACGTCGGCGAGGCGGACGTGGTCAAGGTCGTCGTACCCGTCGTCCGCCAGGGCGTGCTCGACTGGCTCGCGAACGACGAGGAAGGGTTCGCGCGGGCCGAGGAGGTCGCCCAGCGGACGGCTGAGGCCTTGCCCGGCGAGACCGCGGAAGCGGTCGCGGGTGAGCCGAACGTCGAGTTGGCGATCCGTGACGCTCTCGCCACGTTCGCCGCGGACGAGATCGTCGTCGCGGTTCGGCCCGCGCGCGACGAGGGGGTGATCGAGTCAGCGGCGACCGACACGGCGCCGCAGCGCTCGTTCGACGGGATCCCCGTCCGCTACGTGGTCATCCCCGACTGACCATCGTCAAGCTCAGGGGTGAACCACCTCCTGGGTGATAGGTCAACCGGTGGGCGATGGTGCATGGTGTTGCAGACGGCAACGAGCTTCACGGGCCTCCTGCGGTGGGCCCGAGAGGTTTCTCCCGAGAACGAGCGGGGCTTCTGCGGCGAGCCCCGCGTTCTCACCGCCGGATCTGTGGCAACTGTGGCAACTGTGGCGCTCGGAAGGGAAGGGGAAAATGTCGAACGGCACGTTCGTGCTGGCCCTCGCGGCCGGCGCTGGTCTTCTGGCGATGTGGCTTCACGTCCGGTTTCCGTCGCTCGCACCTGAGCGGCTCGGCCGCACGATCCTGCACGTCCTGTCCGCGTTTGCGCTCCTGCACATGACCGCGATGGTCGGCGACTCGTCCACCATCGTCGCGGCCTTGTTCCTGTTCGTGCTGCCGGCGCTCGTCTACGCGCTCCTCTGCACGATCTGGATGATCCAGCACGCCCAGACCGCGCTCGGGATCTCGCGGTAGCCCGCTAGGCGGCGACCAGGCGGTCGCCCACCTGCAGCCCCCGGCGCTCGCACTCGCCGGCGGCGAGCTCGACGACGGCCTTGGCACCGCGGCGTCCGGCCGTCTTCCACGGCGGCAAGGACTCCTCGATCCCGACGACGACCTCGTCGCGGTCGAGGAAGACCACGTCGATCGGGAAGCGCATGAAGAACGTGTGCACCGATCCGGCCGGGCGCAGCAGGATCCCCTCGTTCGAGGCCAGATCGGCGCGGCCGAGGAGGCCACGCATGCGCGGGAGCGGGCGCGTCGCCACGAGCAAGTGCTCGCAGACGACGCGCCCGTCCTCGCGGGTCAGGCTGACCGCGCTAGAAGCCAACGTGGATGTGGTCTCCGTGATCGTGGAGTGGGAACGACGGGCCGCCCAGGCCGAGCAGGGAGATCACCTGGCGCGGCTGCAGCTCGGCGGGAAGCAGGAGAACCGAGCGGACAGCGTCCTCCGTCAGCCCGCCGGGACGAGAGTTGCCGAAGATCGGCCTGCCGCCGACGGCGGCGATGTCGACCGCGTGGCCGTACATGTGGGCCGAGACGACGCCGGGACGCGAGAACATGCGATGCCCGGAGAAGAGGCTCGAGACGGTGACCGACTCGTGGCGCCTCGCCAGGTAGCCGATCAGCACGAGAACCCGCACGTCGATCCGGCCGGCCTCGATGTCACCACGGCCACCTGCATAGATGAAGACGCCCTCCTGGTCGAGCAGCCGCTTCGCCAGCTTGTCCTTGGCCTTCGCGAAGCCGCTGACGAGCGCGTCGATCCCGACCGAGCGGTAGAGATCCGCGAGCGCGTCCGCCTGGTCGGCGAAGGCGGTGCGGCCGGAGAAGGAGAGTGCGGCCTCCCACGCATTCTTGCCCGCGACGTGCTTTGCCAGCACTCGCAGCTCTGCGCGCGTTGCCGGAACGGCGCCGCGCTTGCCGTCCGCGCGAAGGACGCCGAGAACGATTGCCCAGTCGGCACCGTGCCGCTTGGACGTCGCCCGCAGTGACTTGGCGAAGGAGCGCGCGAGCCTCGCCGACGCGGGCGTCGGATCCGGGAGCGCACGGTTCAGCCAGACGGTCGCATGGTCGCCGTGCTCGTGCTCGATCTCGGGCGCGGGGGCGACAGGGGCCGGTGCTGCGGCCGGCTTCTTGGCGGGCGCGGGGGCGGGCGCCGACGCCTGGGGTGTCGCCTTGGTCTTCCGGACCGTCGCCGCCGGCCGCCGAACGGCTGCCGGAGCGGGCGCGGCGGTGGGTGCCGGTGTGGCAGCCGCGGCGGGCTCGTCGACGGGCTCGGCGGCGAGTGCCGCCTCGGTCGCCGGCGTGGCCGCCGGCGCCGGCGCAGCCTCTGCCGGGTCGACCGCTGCGGTGTCGGGTTCAGGCGCAGGCGCCGCGGCCGGCTCGTCCACGGGCGCCGGCTCGGCAGGAGCCGCCTCGGATGCCGGCACTTCGGCGACGGGCTCCTCCACCGGCGCGGCGGCGTCCTCCGCGGGCAGGGCGACCGGTTGTTGCGTCTCGAGCGCGGTGGCCTCCTCGAGCGCGGCGGCGTCCTCGTCCAGCAGCCGCACCGCCTGGTCGCCCGCTCCGGCCGTGAACGCTGCACCGGCGAAGAAGAGCGTCGTGAAGGCGGCGGCGAGCGCGAAGCGAGACGAGCGACGAGCTCTCCCGGGTGCTGCGACCGAGGCGGTGGCAACGGCGACGGTGTCCGCCTCAGGCTCGACCCGCTCGTACTCCCAGCTGTCGCCACGGCGGCGGAACACCGCCAGCGCCATGGCCACGACGCCGAGCAACAGCGCCTTCCAAAGTTTCCGGTTCCGTTCGGGCATGAGACCCAGCTCCTCCTGTTCGGGCGCCGGGCTCGAGTCCGTCCGGCGCCTGTGAGTGTCTGACCGCGCCGCCAACGGTGTCCGTGACTCTCTTTATCGGCACTGCCTTTAGCGCCCTTCACCCGAACGGGGGAACTTCGCCCGCGGCTGCAAGAAGTCCCCCGGATGGGGCTTCTCAATGCTCGATCGCTGGACGATTCTGGCCAGCACACGAACCACCACCGGGCGAGGCGGCGCGCCGAAGAGCGAAGGGTTCTCGAGTGCGATACCTAGCCGCCGAATTGCACCTCGATCTCCCTCCCTCCGGCCAGTCGATACGACCGGTGAACTACAGCTCACTCGTAGATGAAGGAGGTGAATGAAGTGCTGAAGGTCTTCATCGCAATCCAGAACGCCATTGCCGCGACCCGCGACGAGGAAGGTCAGACGATGGCGGAGTACGGCGTCGTTCTCGCCGTGATCACGATCGGCATCGTCGTCGCTCTCACCGCTCTCGCCGGAGGAATCAACAACGCGCTCTCGGCAGTGACGTCGAAACTCTGAGTGATCTCACTCGGACGGGGGAACTTGCCGGTGTTCGCGCAAGAACTCCCCAGAAGGGGCTTCTCAGATCTCGAACGCCGGGCGATGTTTGTTCGGCAGCACGGCAACAACACAGGCGAAGCGGCTCGCCGATGAGAGAAAGGTTTCTCACGTGCAGAACCGCTTCGCCAGGTATTTCGAAAAGCACCATCGCCTTCCGGGTAGCCACATGCCCGGTGGTCCAGTCGCCCTCTCCTGCTCGAAGGAGGTGAAATAAATGCTGAAGCTTTACGTCGCCGTTCAGAACAAGCTCGCCATGGCGCGCGAGGAGCACGGTCAGACGATGGCGGAGTACGGCGTCGTTCTTGCCGTGATCACCATCGGCATCGTGGTCGCCCTCACGGCTCTTGCCGGCGGGATCAACGGGGCCCTCACGAAGGTCACCGGAAAACTGTAGAGCAAGGAAAGGAAGTGGCATGACGAGAGAAGGGCTTGAATTCCATCGGCAATTGGGCCAGACCATGGCCGAGTACGTGGTTGTCCTCGGAGTGATCACCCTCGCAATCGTCACGTCCTTCGCCGCCATGTCCGGAGCGGTTGAGAAGGCCTTCGGACGCACGCTCGATCTGCTCAGCTCGATCACATGAAGCACGCGTCGGTGGGGTTCCCGGCCCTCGGGGCCCCACCGCCGAATCTGACAGGAAAGCAGCGCACCGCACCCATGAGCCGCCGCCCAAACATCAGAGAGCAGAGAGGCCAGACCATGGTCGAGTTCGCCCTGGTCATGCCCGTTCTTTTCCTCGTTCTCTTCGGGATCATCCAGTTCGGCGCGCTCTACAACGACTACATCACCCTGACCGACGCAGCGAGGGTCGGCGCGCGCAAGGCTGCCACCGGCCGCCAGACCGTCGATCCCGTCGGGCTTGCCACCGCCGCCGTCCGCAGCTCTGCCTCTGACCTGGAGCAGGCGAAGCTCGCCGTCTCGGTGACCGCGAACGCCTGGTCGCCGGGAGCAGACGTGACCGTCAAGGCCTCCTATCCGTACGAGGTCAACATCCTCGGAATGGTCGTCGCCAGCGGAACGCTGAGCAGCGAGACCACCGAACGAATCGAATAGCCGCCAGAACAACGTGTGAAAAAGCCGTCAGCTACGACAGCGACACGACCAAAGGAAGAAGACGCTCATGACGTACCGCCTCAGAAACATCTCGATCGCGATCGCGTTGGCGCTCGTCGCTGCCCTGCTGACGAGCTACTACGTGTCGAACTACCAGCGCAACGTCCGCGCAGACGAGACCAACGTCGAAATCTGGGTTGCCGCGCGCGACATCCCCGCAGGGACGCCCGGGGCAAGTGCTGCGCAGAAGGGCCTCCTGAAGAAGACGGAGATCGTCCGCCGCAGCGTCGTCCCCGGAGCGATTTCCAACCCGACGCAGCTCGACGGGCTCGTCTCGGCGGAGAAGGTCCTCGCCGGCGAGCAGGTGACGAGCCGGCGCTTCGTCGCTCCTTCCGAGCGTGGCATCCACGCCCAGCTGAAGGGGATCCAGCGCGCCATCTCCGTTCCGGGCGACAAGGATCAGCTGCTCGTGGGGACGCTCCAGAACGGCGACCGGGTCGACCTCGTCGCGACGTTCGCGGCGCCCGAGTCCAGTCAGATCCACTTCACGCGGGTCGTCCTGCGTGACGTCGAGGTTCTGCGGGCGCCGACGAGCAATGCCGCGGCGGCCGAGAAGCTGGCGTCGACTGACGGGGCCCATTCGGTGATGCTCAAGGTCACCGACACCCAGGTCTCGAAGCTGCACTGGGTCTACGCGAGCGCCAAGGAATGGCACCTCGAGCTGCGACCGGCGACCGACGCCGCCGACAGCCCGGAGAACGTGGAGAGCTGGTACTCCGTCCTGCGCGAAGGCGTCCGCCAGAGCCAGCTCGACGATGCCGGCGCGGACCTGATCGACGCGACCGGAGGAGGCAACTGATGAGCACCGAGAGCATTCGCATCTACGTCACCGGCTCGTGCGACGGACTGGACGGCCTGCGCGACGCGCTCGCCTCGCATCCCGAGCTCGATTTCGTCGGCTGGAGCGACCACGTCGCCGAGGCCGCACCGGCACTCGCCGGCGGGCATCTCCAGGTCGTCGTTTACGCAACCCGGTCGGCAACGTTCCCCGGCGGCGAGGTGGCCGCGATCCGCGAGCACACCCGCGCGCCGATCGTGATCCTCGCGTCCGGCGAGTCCTCGGCCCTGCTCGAGGAGGCGCTCGACACGGAGGGCGTCGCCGACGTCCTGCTGCTGCCGCAGCTGACCGAGAACGTCGTCTTCGCGCTGCGCAAGGCCGGTCACGCCGGCCGGCGGCTCCAGGCCGAGGGCGGCACGTCCCGCCGCGGCCGGATCATGACGGTGTTCTCGCCGAAGGGCGGGACGGGCAAGACGGTCACGGCCACGAACCTCGCGGCGTCGTTCGCGAAGTACGAGGGCCGGCGCACGCTCCTGCTCGACCTCGACCTCCAGTTCGGCGACGCCGCGATCATGCTCGGGCTCGAGCCGGCGAAGACCATCTACGACCTGGTCGTCGCCCCCGGCGAGCTCGACTCCGAGAAGCTCGCCGGCTACATCACCAAGCACACGTGCGGACTCGACGTCCTGCCGGCGCCGTTGCGCCCGGAGGACGCCGAGCTCGTGACCGAGTCCAAGCTCGCCCGGCTGCTCGAGGTGGCGCGGGAGTCGTACGACATCATCGTCGTCGACACCTCGCCGTTCTTCCACGGGCCGATGCTGGCGACGCTCGACCGCACCGACGAGCTGATGATGATCTGCGGGCTCGACGTGCCGACGCTGAAGAACGTGCGGCTGTCGCTGCAGACGCTCGAGCTCCTCTCGTTCCCGGCCTCCCGCATCCGCTTCGTCCTCAATCGCGCCAACTCGAAGGTGGGGATGAAGAAGAAGGAGGTCGAAGGGGCGCTCAACATCACGATCGGCTTCGAGCTGCCGTCCGACCGGGCCGTGCCTCTCGGCGTCAACCGCGGCGCTCCGCCCGCGATCGACGACACGGGGTCCGACTTCGCGAAGGCAATCCGCTCTGTCGCCAAGTCCCTGCTCGTCCAGGAGCAGCCGAAGAAGAAGCGCACCTTCGCGCTGGCCAGGGCGTGAGCTAGCCATGGGTCTTCACGACAGACTCTCGAAGCAGAACGGGAACGGGGCCGCGAGCGCGATCGACGAGCGTCCGGTCGCTCTCGCCGGCCCCGTTGCTAGCCCCGCGGTGCAGCACGAGGCTGCAACGCCACCGCGTGCGGGAGATCCGTACGCAGAGTTGAAGAGCGGCATTCACCACGCCGTGATCGCCAAGCTCGGGCCGGAGCTCTTCAAGCGGGAGACCGCAGAGGACCTGACCGACCGCGTCCTGCACGCGGTCACCGAGCAGCTCGCGCTCGACCGGACGCCGCTGACGCGCGACGAGCGCCGCCGGATCGTCCGCGAGATCACCGACGACGTGCTCGGCTACGGGCCGCTCGAGCCGTTCCTCCGCGACGACTCCGTCACGGAAGTGATGGTCAACGCCCACGACGTCATCTTCGTGGAGCGGGAGGGCCGGCTGGAGCGCGCCGACACCGCCTTCGTCGACAACGCGCACCTGCTCCGGATCATCGACAAGATCGTCTCGCAGGTCGGCCGCCGCGTCGACGAGGCATCGCCGATGGTCGACGCGCGCCTGCCCGACGGCAGCCGCGTCAACGCGATCATCCCGCCGCTCTCGCTCAAGGGCCCGACGCTGACGATCAGGAAGTTCGCCCGCGACCCGTACACGATGGACGACCTGATCAACTTCAACTCCCTGACGCCGCAGGCGGCGCAGTTCCTGGCCGCGTGCGTGAAGGGGAAGCTGAACGTGCTCATCTCGGGCGGTACCGGCACCGGTAAGACCACGATGCTGAACGCCCTCTCGTCGTTCGTCCCCGGCGACGAGCGGATCGTCACGATCGAGGACGCCGCCGAGCTCCAGCTCCAGCAGGAGCACGTGATCACGCTCGAGTCGCGGCCCGCGAACATCGAGGGCCAGGGCGAGATCCGGATCCGCGAGCTCGTCCGCAACGCACTCCGGATGCGGCCCGACCGGATCATCGTCGGCGAGGTTCGCGGCGCCGAGACGGTCGACATGCTCCAGGCGATGAACACGGGCCACGAGGGCTCGCTGACCACCATCCATGCCAACTCCCCGCGAGACGCTCTTTCGCGGCTGGAGACGCTCGTGCTCACCGCCGGCGTCGACCTGCCGCTGCGCGCGATCCGCGAGCAGACCTCGAGCGCGTTCGACGTCCTCGTGCAGATCTCACGGCTCGTCGACGGTTCCCGCCGGGTCACGCACATCACCGAGGTGCTCCGGATGGAGTCGGACGTGATCACGCTGCAGGACCTGTTCGTCGCGAAGGCGCCGGATGAGGACAGTGCCTCCGTGACCCGCACGTCGCGACTCCTGATGCCGCTCGCGTGCAGCGGGCTGAAGCCGCACTTCCTCGAGAAGATGGCGGCGAACGGTGTGCTCCTGCCGCCGACGTTCTTCCGCCAGGAGGTGCCCGGAGGCCGCCCGACCTTCTCCGCCGCTCCCTACGGGAGCACGCCGTGAGGCGCCTGCTGGTCGCGGCGTTCGCGGTCGCCCTGCTCCCCGGCGCAGCGCTGGCCGCGCCGCACCGGATCACGGCCGTCGACACGTCGGGGTATCCGACGGTGCGGGCCACGATCGTGACGACGGCACCGACCAAGCGCGTCCCTCCGCTCCTCGAGAACGGGCAGCGAGTGGTCGGCTTCGAGGCCGCCAACCTGGGGCGCGAGAAGAGCGTCGTGCTCGCGGTCGACCGGTCGCAGTCGATGCAGGGCCAGGCGATCCTGGACGCGTCGGCCGCCGCGCGCACGTTCGTGAGAACGAAGCCGGCCCGCGACCGGATCGCGGTCGTCGCCGTCGGCAAGCGCGCCATCCAGCTGACCGACTTCTCCACCTCTTCTGCGGACGCCGACTCGGCGCTCCGGGGGATTCGCGTCGACCGTGTGCGCGGGACGGCGCTCTACGACGCCGTCCTCCTCTCGGTGCAGGCCCTCGCGGCCGAGCGTGGCGGCGCCCGCGTGCTCGTCCTGCTCACCGACGGCCAGGAGGTCTCGAGCGACGCCAGCCTCGGCTCGGTGATCGCATCCGCGCGCGCAGCGGAGGTGACCGTGTACCCGATCGCGATCGAAAGCCCGAGCTTCCGGCCCGCGCCGCTCGAGCGGCTGGCCGAGGAGACGGGCGGCCGCTACCAGGGTGCGCGCGGGACCGCGTCGTTGCAGGCCATCTACACGTCGCTGTCGCAGGAGCTGCGGCGGACGTGGCAGGTGTCCTACGTGACGACGGCCCGGCCCGGCGAGAAGCTCGAGCTGACGTCCGCCGGCGCCACCGCCCGAGCCGTCGTGCCCGGGACGCCCAGCGTCTCCAGGGGTGCGGCCGTGCCTGCGCCGCTGCTCAGGGCCGGCCCGGCCTTCGTGATCACCTTCGTCGGTCTCTGCGTGCTGCTTGCGACGGTCTTCCTGCTCCGCGCGCCGCTCGGCGCCGGGCTGAAGCGCCGGATCGAGCCGCATCTGGGCGACGGCGACCGCAAGCGCGCCCGCGGCCCGGCGCAGGAGCGCTTTGCGACCGCGTCGACCGTGATGCGGGCGACCGAGGCAGCGTTCGGGCACCTCCAGGTCTGGCACCGGCTGCATCGCCTGCTGGAGCGGGCCGACCTGCCGCTGAGGACGGTCGAGCTGATCTACATCTGCGCAGGCAGCGCCTTCGTCTTCGTCCTGCTCGCCGCCGCGCTCGGCACGGGCTTCCTGCTCTCGCTGGTGCTGCTGGCGTTCGGCGGCGCGCTGCCGGTCATGTTCGTCGCGTTCAAGGCGAAGCGCCGGCTCACCGCGCTCGAAGATCAGCTGCCCGACCTGCTGATCACCCTCGCGGCCTCGCTGAAGGCAGGACACAGCTTCCGCCAGGGAATCCAGGCGGTGGTCGAAGAGGGTCAGCCGCCCGCGAGCAAGGAGTTCAAGCGGGTGCTCACCGAGACGCGCCTCGGGCGGCCGATGGACGCCGCGCTCGGAGACATGGCCGAGCGCGTCGGCTCGAAGAACCTGTCGTTCGTCGTCACGGCCGTGACGATTCAGCGCCAGGTCGGCGGCAGCCTCGCCGGGATCTTCGACATGGTCGCGGAGGCGGTGCGCCAGCGACAGCAGTTCGCGCGCAAGATCCGCTCGCTCACCGCGATGGGACGAGCGTCGGCGTACGTGCTCGTCGGCGTCCCGTTCTTCATGCTCGGGGCGATCACGCTCGTCAACCGGGAGTACATGGAGCCGCTCTACCACACGCCCACCGGGCACAAGCTGATGATCTCGGGAGTGCTGATGATGGGCTTCGGCAGCCTCCTTCTCCGTCGAATCGTTTCCTTCAGGGGCTGATCACATGGTTCTCGCACTTGCCGTCCTCTTGCTCGCTGCCGCCGCGTACTTCGCCGGCGAGGTCGTCACCCAGCCGTCCCGGGAGCGCCAGAACGCGATCCGGCGCGCGGCCGAGTACGGCCGGATCCGGTCGACGATCGCCGGCTTCGAGCGGCTGCATTTCCATGAGCGCGTGATCGTCCCGGCCGCGGGCTCGCTCGCCCGGATCGTGCTCCGGCTGAACCCGCGCCTGACGATGGAGGCGATCGGCGCCCGGCTGCTCGCCGCCGGCATGGGGCGGACCCTGACGCCGACCATGTTCCTCGCCGCGAAGGGCGCCGCCGCGATCGGCTTCGGCTTCGTCGGGTTGATCCTCGGCGGCATGCTCGGCGGGGCGACGATCGGCTTCCTCTTCGCGATGATCTTCGGCGCGGGCGGTTTCATCGCCCCGGGCTTCATCGTCGGCATCCGCATCCGCAAGCGGCGGGACGCGATCCGCGCCCAGTTGCCGGATGCGCTCGACCTGCTCGCCGTCTCCGTCGAGGCGGGCCTCGGCTTCGACGGCGCCGTCGACAAGCTGACCGAGCACATGGAAGGAGCCCTTGCCGAGGAGTTCGCGCTCACGCTGGGCGAGATCCGGATCGGCGAGTCCCGCCAGGACGCGCTCAAGAAGCTGGCCGAGCGGGCCGCCGCACCCGAGGTCGCATCGTTCAGCAGGGCGATCATCCAGGCCGATCAGCTCGGGATCTCGCTCGGGCGGATCCTGCGCGTGCAGGCTGCCGACTCGCGGCTCAAGCGCCAGGCGGCCGCGGAGGAGCGGGCGATGAAGTCGCCGATCAAGATGCTCTTCCCGACCGTGCTCTTCATCTTCCCGGCGATGTTCCTCGTCATTCTCGGGCCGGCATTCATCAACCTCGCCAAGCTCTTCTGATGGCGCCGCGGGAGCACCACGAGACCGAGGGTGGCTTCGGCACCGGTCTGCGCGGCAAGCTCGAGCGAAGCCGTGAGGTCGGGGAGGCCCAGCCGCCCGCCGAGCCGGAGAGCTCGCGGTCGGCCGCGGCCGCGCCCGGACAGCCGCCGGCTGCGTCGGCGCCCGCCGTCGCGCTTCCGGACTTCGGCGAGCTCGAGGCGCTCCGTGCCGATCTCGTCCAGGTGCTCGCGCGCGAGCAGAGCCTGCGCGACGAGGTTGCGGAGCTGCAGGAGCAGCTGAACCACGGGCACACCGACGCGCAGAGTCTCTCCCTCCGCTCGGAGGAGATCGACGGCCGGGCGGCAAAGCTGGCCGCGCACCAGGCGGCGCTCGAAGCACGCGAGGAGGAGATCACAAAGCGCGCGGAGGCGGCAGCCGCCGAGCAGCGGCGGCTCGCGGAGCTGAAGTCGGAGCTCAGCGCCGCCGAGAGCCGCACGAGCGAGCGCGAGAAGCAGATCACGAACAAGTTGCGCGAGCTGAGCGTCGGCGAGCGCGATCGCGCCTCGGCCGTGACCGAGCTTGCGAAGCACGAGGCAGCGCTCGCTCAGCGCGAGCGAGCGCTCGAGCGCGCCCTCGCCGACCTCGAAGCCCGTGGGGCCGAGACGACTGGGCTCGTCGAAGCGCGCGAGTCGGTGCTCGAGCAGCGCGAGTCGAGTCTTCGCGAGCAGGAGACCGAGGTTGCCGAGCGCGACCGCGGCATTGCCGAGCGCGAGCGCGAGCTGATCAAGGCGCGCGCGGCCGTGACCGCCCGCGAGGAGTCGCACGCGGCCCGCGAGGCGGAGCTGAAGGCCAAGGCCGACCGGCTGACCGCCGATCTCGAACGGCTGGCCGAAGAGCGCTCCGGCACCGGCGAAGTGGTCGCTGCCATGAGCGCGAAGCGTGCCGAGGTGGCCGCGAAGGAGTCCGAGCTCGCCGCCCGCGAGGCCGAGCTGAACCGCCGCGAGTCGCAACTGCGCCGCGACGAGGCCGAGGAGCAGACGGCCACCCACCTCGAGGACGAGGCGCGCCGGCTCGACGACCTCCGCCGCGAGCTCGCTGCCAGAGAGGCCGAGATCACGAGCTCCGAGACGCTCCACGAGTCGAACCGGGCGCGCGTCGAGCGGCGGGAGAAGCGTCTCGGCCAGACCGAGGAGTCGATCTCCGACCGGATGCGGGAGCTCGACGAGCGCGAGGCCGAGATCGAGGAGCGCTGGGCGCGCCTCGAGGCCGACTCGGAGCTGCGCGAGATCAAGCTCGAGCAGCGTGAGCAGACTGTCGGCGAGCTGGAACTGCGCCTCGGCAAGCGGGAGAGCGACCTCGCCCAGTACGTCGGTCAACTGCAGACGCAGATGGAGCAGCGCGAGTCCGACTGGTGGGAGAAGCAGCTCGGACACCCGGTTCTTGTTGCGCAGGGCAACGGGCAAAGCCCGTCGCCGCGCGAAAACCCCTAAAGGGTCGCCTTCGCTCCCGGCTCGCCCATTGACGCAGGCGAAACGACGATGCTCTTGGCCGCGCAGCGACCCTTCAGGGGTCTTCGCGCGGGCGCGGGCTCTGCCCGTGCCCTTGCGCAAAAGGCGAGGGGCCTGCTCGGAGAGCCGACCCCTCTCCCGAACGCTCCCTTTCTGGGCCAGACGACGCCGCAGAACCGACGCCCGTCTGGAGGGGGAGAGGAGTCGCGTTCGGTAGGAGTAGTCATCGCACATTCGGGCGCTCGATGCGAGCGCGGCTACACTCTTTGGCAATGACCGAGACCGGGACGATGCGGGTCAAGAGCGGACTCGCAGAGATGCTCAAGGGCGGCGTGATCATGGACGTCGTCGACGCCGAGCAGGCGAAGATCGCAGAGGACTCGGGGGCTGTCGCGGTCATGGCGCTCGAGCGCGTTCCGGCCGACATCCGCCGTGACGGCGGCGTCGCGCGCATGTCCGATCCGGCGATGATCACGGAGATCCAGGAGGCCGTCACGATCCCCGTGATGGCCAAGTGCCGCATCGGCCACTTCGTCGAGGCACAGATCCTCCAGTCGCTCGAGATCGACTACATCGACGAGTCCGAGGTGCTCACCCCCGCCGACGTCGCGCACCACGTCGACAAGTGGGCGTTCGAGATCCCATTCGTCTGCGGCGCGACCAATCTCGGCGAGGCGCTGCGGCGGATCGCCGAAGGGGCGGCGATGATCCGCACGAAGGGCGAGGCCGGCACGGGCGACGTCGTCAACGCGGTCACGCACATGCGCGCCGTCTTCGGCGGCATCCGCCGGCTGGGCTCGCTCCGGGAGGAGGAGCTCTACGCCGAGGCGAAGGAGCTGCGCGCTCCGCACGAGCTCGTCACGTGGGTCGCCAAGAACGGCAAGCTCCCCGTGGTGACGTTCACCGCCGGCGGGATCGCGACGCCCGCCGACGCGGCCCTCTGCATGCAGCTCGGCGCCGACGGCGTCTTCGTCGGCTCGGGCATCTTCAAGTCGGGGGATCCGGCGCTCCGGGCGAAGGCGATCGTCGAGGCGACGACGCACTTCCGCGACGCCGACATCCTCGCCCGCGTCTCTGCGGGCCTGGGCGAGCCGATGGTCGGCATCTCGACCGCGTCGCTCGAGCCGTCCGAGCTGCTCGAGACGCGCGGCTGGTAACGCCGGACGCTCGCGACCGGCTCGCGCCTACAATTACGGCATGAAGATCGGCGTCCTCGCAGTCCAGGGGAACTTCCGGGAGCACTGCGCGATCCTGCGTGCGCTCGGCGCCGACGTCGTCGAGGTACGGCTTCCCGATCTGCTCGAGGGCCTCGACGGGCTCGTGATCCCGGGCGGGGAATCGACGGCGATCCGCCGGCTGATGCGCCTCTACGGCCTCGACGACGCAGTGCGCGACTTCGACGGCCCCGTCTTCGGAACGTGCGCGGGGATGATCCTGCTCGACCGCACGCACCTCGGCCTCGTCGACATCGACGTCGAGCGCAACGGCTACGGCCGGCAGCGTGCGAGCTTCGAGGCCGACCTCGACCTCGGCGACGGCGGCGAGCCATTGCGCGGCGTCTTCATCCGGGCTCCGCGCGTGACCGAGGCAGGGCCCGGCGTGGAGGTGCTGGCGAGCCACGAGGGCGTGCCGGTGCTGCTCCGCGACGGTCGTTTCCTCGTCGCCTCGTTCCACCCGGAGCTGACCGGCGACACGCGCGTCCACGAGCGCTTCCTGGAGCTCGTGCGAGAGGAGCTGCATGTCGGGGCATAGCAAGTGGTCGACGATCAAGCACAAGAAGGGCGCGGCGGACGCGAAGCGCGGCAAGCTCTTCACCAAGCTCTCGAAGGCGATCATCGTCGCGGCCAAGGACGGCGGCCCCGACCCGCTCGCGAACCTGTCGCTCCAGAACGCGATCGAGAAGGCGAAGTCGTACTCGATGCCGAAGGACACGATCGAGCGCGCGATCGCACGCGGTGCCGGCACCGATGCGGACGCGGCGGCCTACGAGACGATCGTCTACGAGGGCTACGGTCCGGATGGGGTCGCGGTTCTGGTCGAGGCATTGACCGACAACCGCAACCGCACCGCCTCCGACGTGCGGCACACGTTCTCCAAGCACGGCGGCAACCTCGGGACGACCGGAGCGGTCGCGTGGCTCTTCGAGCGCCGGGGCCTCGTGCTGGTGGAGGCCGAAGGTGCCGACGAGGACGAATTGACGCTCGCGGCGGCCGACGGCGGCGCGGACGACGTCGAGCGGGACGGCGATGTCTTCCAGGTCTTCGCCCCGCCGGAGGCTCTCACCGCGGTGCGCGAGGCGATCGAGGCCGCCGGGATCGAGGTGCAGTCGGCGGAGCTGACGATGATCCCGAAGACGACCGTCGAGGTCGCCGAGGAGGCGTCGGCGAAGAAGCTGATCCGCTTGATCGAGGCGCTCGAGGACAACGACGACATCCAGGACGTCTCGGCGAACTTCGACATTCCCGAGCAAGTGCTCGAGCTCGTCTCCTCGTAGCGCGCGCGGACCGGACGCCTCGCAATCACCCCTTAGAGGCAGGCGCCGCGAAGGGTTCCCGACGATGCTCCGGGCAGGGCAGTTGGAGTCATCATCAAGGCGTTGTGCGGCGACGCCGTCTCAGGGAGGTTCTGGACGTGGTGTCGCACAAGCTGGCAGGAAGCCCTCGAATTCGGCCGCAGCAGGAGCGCGGCCAGGTGATCGTGCTCGTGGTCGTGATGCTCGTCGTCATGCTCGGCTTCGCCGCCCTCGTGATCGACGTCGGCTACGCCTACTACGCCCACCGCCAGCTGCAGGCCTCCGCCGACGCGGCGGCGCTCGCCGGCGCTCAGGAGCTCCCGAACGCCACCAACGCGGAGGCGGTCGCGAAGCAGTACAGCTCCTCCGCCGGGAGCAAGAACGAGCACGACGACATCCCGGACGTGACGACGACGGTGACGACGAAGTGTCTCACCTCGATTCCAGGGTGCGACCCGGTCAACGCGGTCGTCGTCCTCGAGAAGGCACCGACGAAGACGTTCTTCGCCGGGCTGCTCGGGATCGACTCCTTCAAGATCACCGCGCGCTCGACCGCCTGCTCGCCGTGCGGGATCAAGCCGCTCGACATCATGATGGTGCTCGACCGCACGGGCTCGATGTGCCAGACCTCCACGGGCGCGAACGACCCGTCCTGCGCCGACCTGAACAACGCCCGCGAGGGCATGAAGACATTCCTGCAGTACCTCGAGCCGACGACGCAATGGGTCGGGCTGACGGTGCTGCCGCCGGCGACCGGTACGAGCTCGAGTGCACGCTGCGCAACGCCGAACGAAGCGACCTACAACTCCACCTCGGCCGCGTACAACATCGTCGGCCTCTCCAACAACTACTCGACGAACCGGATCCTGAACACCAGCTCGACGCTCGTCTCGACGATCAACTGCCAGAAGGGCGCGGGCCGCACGGCGTACGCGAACGCGCTCGAAGCGGCCCAGAAGGAGCTGGAGACGAATGGTCGTCCCGACGTCAAGAACGTGATCATCTTCCTCTCGGACGGCGCCGCGAACACCGGCCCGACGTACTACTCGACGAGCTCGCCGTACCGAACGAGGCCGTGCCGCCAGGGCGTGACCTCCGCGGCCACGATCAAGGCGAAGGGGACGCTGATCTACTCGATCGGCTACGACCTGAACGCCAACAACGGCGGCGCGAACAAGTGCACCTCGTACACCGGCGCGGACGAGTCGCCGGCGATCACCGCCTACTCGGCGATCCAGCAGATCGCGTCCTCGCCGACGGCGTTCTTCAACAAGCCCTCAGCCGGACAGCTGAAGACGATCTTCACCGAGATCGCCGCCGACCTCGCGCGCGGCACCTCGGCACTGATCGACGAGAGCGTCCAGTAAGAACCGCTAGCCGCCGATCTCGACCGGCTCGTTGATCCGGTCGAGATCGAGCTCGAAGGAGAAGTCGGCTCCGACCGTGTTCTCCCCGAGCGCGTCGCGCAGGTCGGCTGGGACCTCCTCGTCGAAGCTGAACCCGACTGCCAGCCTGCGCAGCAGCCGGTCGTCTTCGCCGGTCAGCAGCTCGAAGCTCGAGTCGTCGATCCGCTCGGCGACACGCCTGCGGTCGTCGGCGCTCAACGTCTTCGTCCCCTCGAGCAAGCCGGAGAGCGACGCGAGGCCGGTCATCGCCGAGAGGACGTCGAGCTTGCCCGTGACCTTCTGCGTCCCGTCCGGACCGTCGGAGAGCTTCGGGTCGTCGATCCAGTCCTCGAACCTGAGGGACGAGAGGCCGTCCTGACCGAGAAGCGAGCCGGACGCGCGCAGCTCGTCGACCTGCGTCTGCGTGAGCTCGGTGCGCTTGCCGTTCCGCTCCACCCAGCCGCCGTCTTCGGTCAGAACGAGCCGAACCGTCTCCTCCTGGCCGTTCGCGCGCTGGGTGTACTCGACGTCCGCGAGCGGCACCTCGCCCTCACCGGCGAGCTTGATCGGCCCGTCGAGCTCGTACCCGAACGCCTCGCCGTCCTTCGGCGTGATCTGGACGGCCACGGTGATGTTCCCGCTCTCGATCGTCTCGAGCTTCTTCGCAGTCTCCTCGAGCGCCGGCCCGGCCGCGCCGCCACCGCCGCTGCTGCCGCAGCCGGAGCTCGCGGCGAGCGCCGCGAGCAGGACCGGGACCACCGTCAGCCAGCGCCTCACGGGGTGGTCGTCGTCGTCTCGGTCGTCGTCTCGGTCGTCGTCGTAGCCGCGGTCGTGGCCGGCGGCTCGGTCTCCGTCGTCGTCTCGGTCGTCGTGCCCGTCGTCGTCGTCTCCGCGGCGGTCGTCGAGTCGGCGGTCGACGTCGTCGTCGCGGGCGGCTGTGGCGGTGCCGGACGCTCCGTCTCCGTCCGCTGGTTGTCCTCGTCCTCGTCCTCGTCGTCGTCATCGTCGCCGCGGCTGCGCGGCTTCAGCTCCGTGCTGAGGACTGCACGGATGCGATCCCCGAGCGCCTTCGTGATCGCGGTGAACTCGGCGTCGGTGTAGTCCTCCCGCTTCAGAGCCTTGAACTCACGCAGGATCTTGTTCAGCTCGCGCTGGCCCGACTTGGTCAACCCGACCGTCTCGTCCTCGACCCCGACGACGAACTGGAACGCGTACGCGAAGCTCTGGCAGGCCGTGCAGTTCTCGTTGATCGCGATCGCGACGTTTTCCGGGGTCACCGTGCTCGGCGTGCCGACCACGAGCACGATCTGGATCGCGATTGCGGTCGTGCGACACGACTCGCAGCTCGAATAGGCGACAGCGGCGTTCGCGTTGTCGACGACCTCACCGGTGACCTTGCGGAGCGAGTACGAGAACTTGAACAGCGAGGAGCCGTTCTTCGTGTTGATCGCCTGAACGATGTTGTCGTCGGGGTCGGTCTGGGTGGTGTCGTCGCCCGCGCGGGCCGCACCGGGGGCGCCGATCATCAGCCCGAGCAGCGCGAGCAGCAACAGCAATCTGCGTGTCATGGGGCTCCTCATGGTGTCGTCGGAGGCGGCGTCGTCTCAGACGGCGCCGTTTCGGTGGTCGCGGGTGGCGGCGGCTCGGTCGCCGTCGTCGGAGGTGGCGGAGCGGGCGCAGGGGCCGGGGCTGTCGTCCGAGGCGGCGAAGGAGCAGGCGCAGGCGCCGGCGCCGACTTGGACTGGGCGAAGGCGTCGGGGTTGGTGCCGGCGCTGGCGCCGGGGCGGAGCCACCCGTCGCAGTGCCGCCGCTCGGAGGCGGCTCGCTCGGCGGCGAATCGGTCGGCGTCGTCGTGCTCGGAGTCGTCTCGGTCGGTGTCGTCTCCGTCGGGGTCGTCGTCGTGGACGTGGACGTCGGCGTCGTCGCAGTCGGCGGTACGTCTTCTTGCTCGATGAACTCGGCGCGTTCCTCTTCCGGCAGCGAACGTGCCGTCGGGGCGCCGCCGAGCTCCTCCTCGCGCTCCTCGGTCAAGGCAGGCCGACCGGTGCCGACGTTCGAGAACTGGGCGAGACCACCCTGGATCGTGCCCGTCTCGCCGGGCTGGATCGGGCGGTAGTCGCCGTTGGGGAAGAGCACGAAGAGGGCGAGGGCGGCGACGGCAGTCGTCGTCGTCGCGACGATGCCGCGGCGCACGACGGAACCTTCGGACCAGTTCCAGGCCCCTCGCACGACGGCCTTCAAGACCTTCGCGAAGGTGTAGGTGAAACCGGCCAGCGGCAAGACGAGGGCGAGCGTCTGGATCACGCCCGAGATCACGTTCAGAGCGCCGCCTGACTGAATCTTGTCGGTCTGGAGCCAGAACGAGTCGTAGGCGGTCGCGACCATCCGCGGAGCGTTGAAGATCATCAGGCCGAAGATGCCGAGCAGCACCGGGATCAGGAAGATGATCCAGGCCGTCGTGACCACTCGGACCCACGGCTTCAGCTCCTTGACGGACTTCTCCGTCTCCTTGCCGGGGACCATGCTCTTCAGCGTGGGCTTGATCCGGCTGAACATGTCGGGCACGCCGGTCAGGTCGCTGAGGATGTAGTAGCCGTCGAGCCGCAGGAACGGCAGCAGCTGCTGGATGATCTGCATGTGCTGGATGATGATCAGCACGAGAATCGGCTCGAATCCGGTCAGGAAGTAGACGCCGACGATCCCGAGCACGAAGAGCGCGTTGAAGTAGATCCCGCCGACGTCCGTCCGCAACCGGCCGCCGCGGCCGAGCCGGTAGGCGTCGGTGACGTCGGTGTAGAAGGCGGGCCAGACGATGTAGATGCCGGCGCCCATCACGCCGGGCTCCGCTCCTCCGTACCGGAGCGCGCTCGCGTGTCCGATCTCGTGCAGGGCAGTCGCGATCACGACGAGCCCGAGCACCATCAGGAGCAGGATCGGCTGGTAGACGAGCTGGCGCGTCGACTGGCCGACGCCGTGGATGAAGAAGAACCAGACGTCGACCGCAACGAGGCCGGCGATCACGGCCAGGACGACCGGGGGCAGGAAGAAGAGCCGGAAGAACGAGGTCAGAGTGCGCGTCAGCCAGGCCGGCACGACGGCGGCCCGGAACTTGAGCGCGAGCAGCGGGTCGCTCTTCCGCAGCTCGGGGCTCGAGCCGTCTGGAGCGGCAAGCACGCCGAGGGGGCGGAGCTTCTTCTCGACGAGGAAGCGGACGTTGTCGGCGCTGACGTCGCGCTCGAGCTCCTCCGAGGCGAGCGTGGCGATCTCGGCGTAGTCGCGCCGTCCGTCCGCCTGCTCGGCGATCACGTGCAGCATCCGCGAGAGCTGGAGGATCTGGTCGTCGGCGCGCTTCGCGACGTAGTGGGGCTCCTTGAAGCCGGAGTCCTCGTACTCGCCCATCAGCTCGATTCCGTCCGCGAGCTTTGGGAGGTCGCCGCCTCCGGACGCGCCGGACGCGTCGGACGCCGCAGACTCGTCCGCCGCGGGCTCGAGCACCTGGGTCGCGGCCTCGTCGCCGGCAGGCGCGCGCTTCGAAGTTGGCTTTTCCGGCGTCGTCGTCACGTGCTTCTACTCCTGGCTAGGCGGTTCGAGCTCCCCTGGAAAGCGAACGAGGCAGCGTCGCTCGGCGACGCTGCCCCGGTTCACGGTCGTGCGTGACCTTCGACTAGTTGCTCTGGTCGATGTCGGCGTCCTGCGTCGCGTTCGCGGTCGCAGTCGAGTTGTCCGAGAGGACGTTCGCGGCGACGGCGGCGTTCACCGGTGCGGCGATGTTCGCGTTGATCAGCGACATGGCCTCGCGATCCGGCAGCTCCTCGCCGGCCTGCTCCTCGAGCTCCTCGTTCGTGACTTCCTTGTTCTCACTCATTTCCAGCTCCTCTCGTCGCGTCCTTGGGCCGCCGCAAGGCGGCCCCTTCAGGGGTCTTCGTGCGCTCAGCATCCGCTCCCGCGGATGCTGAGCTTGCGCCAGAGTCAGTTGCTCTGGTCGATGTCGACGTTCTGCTCCGCGTTCGCGGTCGCCGTCGAGTTGTCCGAGAGGATGTTCGCGGCGACGGCGGCGTTCACCGGCGCGGCGAGATTCGCGTTGATCAGCGACATTGCCTCGCGGTCCGGCAGCTCCTCGCCGGCCTGCTCCTGCAGCTCCTCGTCCGTGAGCTCGGTCTTCGTCTCGTCGGTCATCGTGGTGCTCCTTTCGTCGGTCTGGCCGTTAGGTGCTCTGGTCGATGTCGGCGTCCTGCGTCGCGTCGGCGTACGCAGTCGCGCCGTCGGAGAGGACGTTCGCGGCCACAGCGGCGTTCACCGGGATCGCGACATTGGCGTTCACGAGCGACATTGCCTCGCGGTCCGGCAGCTCCTCGCCGGCCTGCTCCTCGAGCTCCTCGTTCGTGATCTCCGTCTTGGTCTCGTCGGTCATGTTCCTACCTCCTCGGTGCGTGGCTTACGTGGGCTCGTAACGTGGGTGCGGCTGCATTTCCGCTTCCTTCTCCGGCGGGTCGGGGCCCTCTTCCGGCGGGGGCATCACCATCGCGTCGTCGAGTGCGATCAGGCTCATCGCCTCGCGGTCGGGCAGCGGCTCGCCGGCCTGGGCCTCGAGCTCGTCCTGGTCGATCCCGGACGGGGCTGACTCGTCTGGCTGCGTCAACTCTCCTCCTTCGTGGTCTCGGAGCGCACCTCGGTCGTGCCGTCGCGCTGCACGACCTTCTGGTGGCTGGACACGTGCGTCGAGCCCCCGTCCTTGCCGACGTTCGCGGCGATCGCGCCCGTGATCTCTCCGACGACGTTGGCGCCGCCGCCTTCGTGGCGGATGCGCTTCTTGATCACCTTCTGGATCTTCATGCCGCGTTTTTTCCCCGCCGCTTACGCGTTGAAAACGTGATCGTCCAGATCGTCACCTCGGTGACTTCCGCGTCACCTCCGACGTGCTAGAGCCACCCGCGGGCGCGGGCGGTCCTGCAGAGTGCGCGGCGCTTGGCGTGGGGCGGGAGATCCGACAAGCCGGCCTTCGCGTAGACGCGCCGCAAGCCCGCCTTCACCGATCCGACGGCGTTCGGGGTGCCGAGGTACGCCGCGAGCTGCTCGTTGGTCGGGAGCGCGTCGACGGTCTGGTTCCCGACCCAGGCGCCGCACAGCGCCCGGACGAGCTGGCGCTGGAAGGGAGTCAGCGACTCGTGCGGGACGTCGAGCGCCTCGTGATCGTCCGTCCGGTCGGGATCGTCGCCCTCGGCGGGCCAGGAGAACAGCAGCGTTTCCGAGCCCACGCAGATCCGGTCGCCGTGGCGAAGCGGATGAGGCGTGCCGAACGGAACTCGCTGATCGTTGACGAAGGTCCCGTTCGCACTGCCCAGATCTTCGACCAGCCAGCGCTCCTCGGCCCAGATCAGCATCGCGTGGCGGCGGCTGACGGTGGGCTCGTCCCGGACGATGTCGTTCCCGGCGTCGCGGCCGATCGAGAGCGCGTGGCGGAGCGGGTGCTCGACGTTCTCCGCGAGCAGTGCACCTTTGCTGTCCATGGCCGGTACGTACCCGGAACGGCGCGTTCGATGCGCGGGGAGCGGCGGGAAGGAACGTCCGACGGACTGCCTAACCTTTCCTCGTGAAGGTTCTCGGCATCGACCCAGGGACGGCTGCTTGCGGGTACGGGATCGTCCAAGAAAGCGGAGGCCGGATCAGGGCACTCGACCACGGGTGGTGGCAAACGCCCGCGCGGGAGCGCCCGGAGCTGCGCCTCAAGACGATCTTCGACCGAGTGCAGGCGCTCATTGCGGAGCACGGGCCCTCCGCCGTCGCAGTCGAAGAGTCGTTCGTCGGAGCAGATGCCCGCATCGCGCTCTCCGTCGGTCAGGCGCGCGGGGCGGTGCTCGTCGCCGCCGCGGCGCTCGGCGTCGAGTGCGTTGAGTACCCGCCCGCCCGAGTGAAGCAGGCGGTCTGCGGCTACGGCCGCGCCGAGAAGGCGCAGGTCCAGCGGATGGTGCGGGCAATCCTCGCGATGGAGTCGAACCCGACGCCGAGCCACGCCGCCGATGCTCTCGCGGTCGCGATCTGCCACGCGCTCGCGCCGCCGCTCCTCCGGATCGCAGGATGATCAGCCGGCTCCGCGGCTCCCTGGCAGGGCGTACTCCCGACGGTTTCGTCCTCGACGTCAACGGCGTCGGCTACCTGCTCGCCGCGACGCCGGGAGCGATCCGGGCGGCGGAGGCCGGCGCCGAGGCGGTCGTCGAGACCTACTTGCACGTCCGCGAGGACGCGCTCCAGCTCTACGGCTTCGCCGACGCGGCCGAGCGGCAGCTGTTTCTGCACCTGTTGACGGTGGCCGGAATCGGGCCGAAGGTGGCGCTCGCGATCGTCTCCGGGGCGCCGGCGTCGGAGCTGCGCCGCGCGATCGTGCTCCAGGACGTCGCGCGCTTCCAGGCGGTTCCGGGGGTCGGCAAGAAGACGGCCGAGCGGATCGTGCTGGAGCTGAAGGAGAAGCTCGGCTCCGAGGATCCCGTCCCGATCGCGAGCGGCGCCGCCGGCACCTCCGTGCACGTCACCGCGCGCGACGCCCTCGTCGAGCTCGGCTACTCGGTGCTCGAGGCCGAGCAGGCGCTCGCGTCGGTCGACCCAGACCTGCCGGCGGAGGAACGCGTCCGGCTCGCGCTGAGGCAGGCGGCATGAGCGCGGTCGCCGCAGAGGTGCTCGGCCCCGAGGAGGAGGAGCTCGAGCGCTCGCTCCGCCCGCGCAAGCTCGACGAGTTCGTCGGCCAGGAAGGCGTCAAGGAGCAGCTCGCGATCGCGCTCGCGGCCGCGAAAGCGCGCGGCGAGGCGCTCGACCACGTCCTCCTCGTCGGCCCACCGGGGCTCGGCAAGACGACGCTCGCCCAGATCATCCGGGAGGAGCTCGGCGTCGGTATCCGTACGGTCGCCGGCCCCGCGCTGGAGAAGAAGGGCGACATGGCCGCGATCCTCACCGGCCTCGAGCAGAAGGACGTCCTCTTCGTCGACGAGATCCATCGGATCAACCGCTCGATCGAGGAGATTCTCTACCCCGCGCTCGAGGACTTCCGGCTCGACATCATCGTCGGGCAGGGTCCGGCCGCGCGGACGCTGACGCTCGACCTGCCGCAGTTCACGCTCGTCGGCGCGACCACGCGGACCGGCTTGCTGACGACGCCGCTGCGCGACCGCTTCGGGATGACGTTCCGGCTCGGCTACTACGACACGGACCAGTTGACTGCGATCGTGCGCCGCTCCGCCGGGATCCTCGGCGTCGCCATCGACGAGGAGGCGTGCGCCGAGATCGCGAGCCGCTCGCGCGGGACGCCCCGGATCGCGAACAGGATCCTCCGCCGCGTCCGCGACGTCGCCGAGGTGCGCCACCAGGGCGCGGTCACGAACGCGGTGGCGCGCGAGGCGCTCGAGTTGATGGAGATCGACGAGGAAGGGCTCGAAGGCACCGACCGCGAGCTCCTCCACGCGATCGCGTTCAAGTTCGAGGGCGGGCCGGTCGGGCTCTCGACGCTCGCCGTCACGCTCGGCGAGGAGACCGACACGATCGAGGACGTCTACGAGCCCTACCTGCTCCAGCTCGGCTTCCTCCAGCGCACCCCCCGCGGGCGGATCATCACCAAGCTCGGCCGCGCGCACGTCGACGCGCCTCCGGCCTCCGACTCCAGCCTCTTCTAGGGGCCGGTGATCCGGCGCGGCCCCGCCGGCGTCTTGATGAAGACCTGCCAGGAGTGGTACGCGAAGTAGATCCGCTCCTGCCGCCGCAGCTGTGCGGCGAAGCGGGTGACGGCGTCGACGTAGCGGGTCGAGTGGTTGTACGCGTAGAGGGCCTGGCGCAGGTCGCGCCCGGCGCCCGAGGCCCGCAGGTAGTTGGCGGCGCCGAGGATCGCGTCGTGCGGGTCGTGCACGTTTCCGCCGAGCCCGTACGCCCGCCAGGTCGCCGGCAGGAACTGCATCGGCCCCTGGGCACCGGCGGTGCTCGCCGAGCGAAGGCGGCCGAACCCCGACTCGACGAAGTTGACGGCGGCCAGCACCTCCCAGTCGACCCCGAACCGCCGCTCGGCCTCGCGGTACCAGCGCAGAAGCGACGTCGCCGGAGCGGCGGGACCGGTTCGAAACGCGCTCCGCGGCAGCCGGGTCGGCGGGGTCAGGCTGACGAGCCGTCGTCGGGCGGCCAGCGTCTCGCGTGCCTCGCGGCCGAGCAGGGGCCAGGCGCGGCGACCGAGCTCCTGGTCGTAGGTGAGTGCGAGGAAGAGCCGCTGCTGATGCAAGCCCCAGAGCGTCACGTCACGAGGGGTCGCGCCGCCGGCGCGCGGCCCGTCCTGCCAGCGGTCGATCGCCGCCATGAGCTCGGCCGTCGTCTGCTTCAGCGTCGCCGCGACGGCGGCCGGAGCCTCCGGTAGCGGCGCGGCCGGAGCAGGCGCGCCGAGCAGCGCGGCCGCGACGAGGAGCGTTTTCACGCGGCCGAGTCTAGGCGTACGCTCGGAGCGTGAGCCATCCTGATCTCCCCGCCGAGCAGGAGTACGTCGACCGCGCCTACGAGCATCTCGAGCGGATGCGCGAGGTCGTCGCCCGGGCCGGCGACGCGGCCGACGGGGAAGTCGCGCAGGCGGCGCTCGACGCCTGGTCGGCGAAGCGGCTCGCCACCTTCGAGGACGCCGAACGCGGGCTGATGTTCGGCCGGCTCGACTTCGAGGCGGTCGAGCGCGCCCTCTACGTCGGCCGGCGCTGGGTGCACGACGACGCCGGCGATCAGGTCGTCGTCAACTGGCAGGCGCCGGCGGCGCGCCCGTTCTACACAGCGACGCCGCAGGATCCGCAGCGCGTCACGCTCCGCCGCCGCTTCCGTGCGCAGGGACGCAAGCTCGTGGACATCGCCGACGAGTCGCTCGACGGCACCACGGTCGACGGCGCCACCGTCGGCGACTTCCTGCTCGAGGAGCTCGAGCGCAGCCGCGATACGCACATGCGCGACATCGTCGCCACGATCCAGGCCGACCAGTACCGGCTGATCACGCGCGAGCCCGAGCGCCCGCTCGTGATCCAGGGCGGGCCCGGGACCGGTAAGACAGCCGTCGGCCTCCATCGCGCCTCGTGGCTGATCTATACGGAACGGGAGAAGAACGCGCGCAGCCGCGTCCTCGTCGTCGGGCCGAACCGGACGTTCATGGAGTACGTCTCGCACGTCCTGCCTGCGCTCGGCGAGGGAAGCGTCGAGCAGCTCGCGATCTCTCAACTCGTCGCCGGCGTCGAGCCGACGCTCCGCGACGCTCCTTCCGCCGCGCGGCTGAAGGCGGATCCCCGGCTGGCGGAGGTGATCGGCCGCGCCGTCGAGCTGCGGCTGGCCGCCGAGCCGGAGGAGCTGATCCTGAAGCTCGAGGGTGAGTACGTCCGCGTCCGGGTCCGTGAGCAGCAGCGGATGCTCGAGGAGATCCGCGAGCTGCACGGGACGACGGCGACCGCGCGCGAGCGCTTCCGGATGGCGATTGTCCGCAGCTTCTACGGCGAATACGGCCGGATCCTCCAGGGCGGCGCCGTCCGGGACGGCGAGGAGGTCGAGAAGGCGCTGAAGGCGAACGGGTATCTCAATCGCATCCTCGAGCACGCCTGGCCGGCCGTGACGCCGGAGAAGCTCGTGCGGTCGCTCTTCTCGACGTCCGCGTTCCTCGCCGACGCTGCCGCCGGGATCCTCGACGCGGACGAGCAGACGCTTTTGCGCCGTCGCGGCACCGGCTGGAGCGAATGGGACGTGGCGCTGCTCGACGAGGCGCACGCGCTCGTCGGCGAGCCTGCGCGCACGTACGACCATGTGATCGTCGACGAGGCTCAGGATCTCTCGCCGATGCAGTTGCGGATGATCGCGAGGCGAGCCCGCGACGGCGCGCTGACGATCCTGGGCGACGTCGCCCAGGGGACCGGGCCGGTCACGTACGCGAGCTGGGACGACGTGTTGCCCCACCTTCCGCACGGCGACCGGGCCGAGGTGGAGGAGCTCCGCCACGCCTACCGCGTTCCACGCGAGATCATGGAGCTGGCGCTGCCGCTGCTCGACACGATCGCTCCCGAGATCGAGCGCCCACTCGCGTACCGCGGCGGCGGCGCCGAGCCGCTGATCCGCCGGGTCGACAAGGACTCGCTCCTCCGCGAGGCCTACCGCGAGGCCGGCCGCCTGGCGAGCGAGGACGGTCTCGTGGCCCTGATCGTCCCGGACGAGCTCGTCGAACCCGCGCTCGCGCACGAGAGCGCCTTCGACAGCATTCCGCTCCTGACCCCGCGCGAGGCGAAAGGGCTCGAGTTCGACCACGTCATCGTCGTCGAGCCGGCACTCGTCGCGGCACACGACCGAGGCTTGCGTGAGCTCTACGTCGCGCTGACCCGGCCGACGACGACGCTCGTCGTCGTGCACGCGCGGCCGCTCCCGCCCGAGCTCGGGCTCTAGACTCGCGCAGATGCCGGAGCTCTGGACACCCGGGATGGCCGGGCCGCTCGAGGATCTCGTCACTCGGATCCACCGCCGGATCCAGGCGTTCGCGTCCGAGCACGGGCTCGAGCGGGCGATGGTCGAGGTCGAGCTCTCGGACGGGGCTCTGCTCAGGCTCGAGTCGCTCTCGCCCGAGCCTGGCTACGGCTTCCTGACCCTGATCCCGCACGGCGCAGCGGGCGAGCCGCAAGAGCTGATCGTCCCGATCGGCGCGATCCGCCAGCTCACGCTGAGTCGGGCAGAGTCCGAAAGCCCGATCGGATTCTCGCTCCCCAGCGAATGAGCGCCGGGGCGAGCGCGAGCGCGACGATGTCGAACCAGACGTAGCCCGACGCGACCCCACTCGGCGGATTCCCCTGCGGCACGCCGGTTCCCGGGATCGTCACTGCCCACTCCCACGTCCCGATCGCGGTTCCGTAGAGCTCGAGCCAGGCGACGACGAGGAAGACGCCGGCGTAGATCTCGGGTGCGCGGCCGCGGATGAGGTAGACGGCCAGGAGCGCAGCGCCGATCGCGCCGCCGGCGTCGGTGCGGGGGAGCACAGTGACGCCAGCGATCCCCCACGCGAGCACGGCCAAAAGCGCAATCCGGACGAGCCAACCTTGCAACAGTCTGTTGCTTGCCGCGGCGGCGAGCGATGCGCCCGCGAGGTAGACGAGTCCGTGGCACGGCGGTACGAACGAGGGCAGGTTCTCGAGCCGGTAGGTGTAGACGCCCCAGATGATCGAGCCGACCACCTCGGCGCAGGTCGCGACGACGACGACGACGAGCGCCTGCGCCCGCAGGAGAGGCGGGACGCCGCGGAGAGCCAGGGCGAGCGCGATCCAGGCGGCGAGGCCGAGCACCAGCTGCGCGCGGGCGTCGACCTGCGTGTCGACGGCGAGCAGGACGGCGATGAAGCCGAGCAGCGCGAGCGCGCGGGTCATCGTCGGAACTGGAGCTCGTGCCACGAGGGCACGGGGGCGAGCTCGAGCAGCGCCCGGCCGCCGCGCGGCTCCGCGTACCCGAAGTCGCCGCTGTCCTCGTCCCACGCGACCTCGAGCAGGCCCTCCTTGACGCGGTGGTCGAGCCAGGCGCCGCGGAAGACGAGCTTGCGCAGCCAGTAGACGAGCGACTCGCCCTCGAGCAGACCGACGCGCTCCCAGTGGCGGACGAGGTAGCGGCCGAGCTGACTGCGGGGATCGGCGATCCGGCCGTCGGCGGCGAGCTCGACGAGGTCGGCGGTCTCCTCGTCGTCCAGGTCGTTCGATCCGATCAGCCCGAGCCGGACGGCGGCGCCGGTGACACGCTCCTCGAAGTCCTCGGCGTTGAAACCGAAGCGGTAGCCGAGGAACTCGACCACGTACTCGTCTCCGGACGCGTAGTTCGGCTCGCCCATCGCCCTCACGATAGCCCGTCCGCCCGTTGACTTTCGCGACCGCGGGCGTCGTCGTGATCTTCCGCGGCCGCGGAACGCACGCGGCAACCCTCAAGAGCGCCGCGGGGAGATCCCGGCAACTGGAAAGGAGGTCACCGTCGACCTCTGCGACGTCTGCTCGATTGGCGGGCGAAGGTGAGAAGCCTGCACATTTGGCGGCTGCACCTGCCGATGCTCCACGTACGCTTCCCGAGGAACATGTCCGGCATCTTCCAGCCCCGATTCATGCCCTGCCCTGCCTGTGGGGCATCCTGCGACCGAGCCGAGCTCGGAGCGCACGCCTGCGATCCGGAGCGGTTCGTCGACTTCGCGTTGTTCCAGCTCCGCCACGAGGTCGGGCTGCTCCAAGAGAGCGTCTGGTCGTATCTCGAGAGTGCTCGCGGCCGGTTCGAGCTCTGGTACGCCGAGCGGCAGCGCGGCCGCAGCGACTAGCCTGACGCCGTGGACAGACGGCTCCTGGTTCCGATGACCTTCGTCGTCCTGGCGGTGTGGCTCGTCGGCACCTGGGTGACGAAGTACTCGCTCTCGGAGATGGCCGTCTACACCCCGATCGCGATGCTCGCGCTCGGCGCCTTCGCCGGCGTGATCCTGCTCTGGATCAAGATCGTCCGCGATTCGTTGCGCGGGCGGAACCGCACCGAGCCTTAGCCCGTCCGGCTTCGGCCGCGCGAGCGTCGTCCGACCGCGTCCGTACCGTCGTCAGCCCATGCGTGACGGTTCCTGGACGATCGATCCCTGCGAGTACGCCGAGGTCAAGGCGCTCGCCGAGAGCCTCGAGGTGGGGGAGGTGACCGCATCGATCCTGGTCCGCCGCGGCTACGCCGACCTCGAGGAGGCGCGGCGCTTCGTGCGCGGCGAGATCGAGCCCCACGATCCCTTCCTCCTCGGCGACATGGCGCTCGCGGTCGAGCGGATCCGGGCTGCGATCGCGGCCGGGAAGCGGATCTGCGTCCACGGCGACTACGACGTCGACGGGATCTGCGCCACCTCGCTCGCCGTCCTGACGCTGCGCGAGCTCGGCGCCGACGTCGAGTGGCACCTGCCGAGCCGCTTCGAGGAGGGCTACGGCGTCTCCGGCGACACGATCTCGCGCCTCGCCGACGAGGGCTGCGCGCTCCTGCTCACGGTCGACTGCGGGATCACGGCCGTCGAGGAGGTCGCGGCCGCGAAGGCGCGGGGGCTCGACGTGATCGTGACCGACCACCATCGCCCGGGCGAGACGCTGCCCGATTGCCCGATCGTCGCCACCCGCCCTTCCGACTATCCCTTCCCGGAGCTGTGCGGCACCGGCGTCGTCTGCAAGCTCGCGCAGGCGCTCGGCGTCGACGTGACCCCGTACCTCGACCTTGTCGCGCTGGCGACGATCGCCGACGTCGTGCCCCTGCTCGACGAGAACCGCTCGCTTGCAATCGCCGGCCTGCGGGCGCTGGCGCGGACGCAACGACCGGGCTTGCGCGCGCTGATGCGGAATGCCGCCGTCGATCCGGCCGCCGTCGACGCCGGTGCCGTCGGCTTCCGTCTGGCTCCACGGATCAACGCAGCCGGGCGGCTCGGCCGGCCCGACGCGGCGCTCGAGCTCCTGCTGACCACGGACGAAGCCGAGGCGACGCGCCTGGCCGACGAGCTCGAGTTGCTGAACCGCGACCGCCAGGCCGTCGAGGACCGGATCCTGCGCGCCGCGGTCGCCGAGGTCGAGTCGTGGCCCGAGCCGAAGCGCCTCCGCCGCGGCTACGTGATCTGGGGCGAGGACTGGCACGAGGGCGTGATCGGGATCGTCGCCTCGCGCCTCGTCGAGCGCTTCAACCGGCCGGTCGTGCTGATCGCCGGCGCCGACGGCAACTGGAAGGGGTCGGGCCGGTCGCTGCCGGCCTTCGACCTCCACGGGGCGCTCGGCGCTTGCGCGCGGCATCTGCAGCGCTTCGGCGGGCACCGTGCCGCAGCCGGCCTCGCGATCGAGCCGTCCGACCTGGAAGCATTTGCCGACGCCTTCGCCGCCCATGCGGACGCCGTCCTCGCCGACGACGACCTCGCGCCCGTGACGCGGATCGACGCGATCGTTCCCGGCTCTGCACTCACGCTCGGCCTCGCCTCCGAGCTCGACCGCCTCGCCCCGTTCGGCCTCGGCAACCCCGACGTGACCCTGCTCGTACCAGCGTGCGAGGCCGTGCAGCCCGGGGTCGTGGGCGAGGGCAAGCACCTTCGCTTCCGCATCCGCCAGGGCGGGCGCGACGCCGGCACGGCCATCGCCTTCGGGCTCGGCCCGCAGCTCGACCGCGTCGACCGGCCGGGCCGCCACGACATCGCCTGCAGGTTGAAGGAGAACCGCTGGAACGGCACGGTCTCGCCACAGCTCGTGGTTCGCCGGCTCTTCGAGACCCCCGCCGGCTACGAGGAGCTGCGCGGGAGTCTCGGCGAGCTCTGGAAGGCCGGCGAGACCGCCTGGACGAGCGCCGCGCGGGAGATCTTCGCCGAGCTCGAGCTCGCGGAGGGCGCGAAGCGGCAGCTGTACGAGTCGGAGGCATTTCGCGCCCTGCTGCTGGCCGAGCCGGCCCTCGCCGCTGCGGCCTGATCAGGGGACGTAGACGACCTCGAGCTTGATCCCGTCGGGGTCGTGGAAGAAGCCCGCGTAGTACCCCGGCACGTAGGGCCATTCCTGCGGCTCGTTCTCGATCTCGAGCCCCTGTGCCTTCGCCCAGGCGATCCGCTCGTCCACGACCTCCGGTGAGGACGCCTCGAAGGCCAGATGGTGCAGTCCGACGGTGTAGCGGTCGTACGGCCCGACGGTCGACTGCGCCTGGCGGAGCGAGAGCGAGGCGCCGACTCCCTCGCCGTCGAGGTACCAGACGGCCTCGCCCCGCTCGCCGACGACCTCGTACAGCTCCGTGTACCCGAGCGGTGCGAGCAGAGCGCGATAGAGCGGCAGGCTCCGCTCGAGTGAGGAGACGACGAGGTCGAGATGGTGGAGTCCGCGGCGGGCCAGAGGCCGAGTCTACGGCGCTAGCGAGCAGGGCTGAGCGAGACGCGCCGGCGCTCCACGAGGGGCTTCCGGCGCTCGCCCGCAGCGTCGTCCAGCGCGACGAGGAGCCGTGCCAGCTGGCGTGCTTTGCGGTCTTGTCGGCGGCGTGAGAGAGACATCGGAAGGATGCGTTCTCTGTCCTAACGCCTACTCCTCCGGGGGAGATTCGCCCTCAGGGGCTCGGAGTACACTGAATCCATGGCTGTCGTCGACGCCGAACGTCATCACCAGGACCTCGTCGATGAGCTGATTGCGGCCGTCGAGGCGTACAACCCCGGCGTCGACAAGGAGCTCCTCGCTCGGGCGTTCCACTTCGCCGCGGCCGCACACGAAGGCCAGACCCGCAGCTCCGGCGAGCCGTTCGTCCACCATCCCTGGGCGGTCGCGAAGATCTGCGCCGAGCTCCATCTCGACGAGCAATCGCTCGCTGCGGCGCTCCTGCACGACGTCGTCGAGGACACCGAGACCGACCTGGACGAGCTCCGCGCCGAGTTCGGCGACGAGATCGGCCAGCTGGTCGAAGGCGTCACCAAGCTGACCCGGACGACCTTCCAGACCCGCGAGCAGTCGGACGCCGAGAACTACCGGAAGATGATCGTGGCGATGGCGCAGGACGTCCGCGTGATCCTGATCAAGCTCGCCGACCGGCTCCACAACATGCGCACGATCGAGTACCAGGGCAAGCAGGCCCAGGTGCGCAAGGCGAAGGAGACGCTCGAGGTCTACGCACCGCTCGCGCACCGCCTCGGGATCCACGCGATCAAGTGGGAGCTCGAGGACCGCTCGTTCGAGATCCTGCACCCGCGCAAGTACGCCGAGATCAAGGCGATGGTGGCCGACCGGCGGGCCGATCGCGAGGCGGCGGTCGGGCAGGCGGGCGAGGTCCTCGGGGTCGAGCTGGCCAAGGTGGACATCCCCGCCGAGATCGCCGGCCGCGCCAAGCACTTCTACTCGATCTACGACAAGATGGCCAAGAAGGGCCGCGAGTTCAACGAGATCTACGACCTGACCGCGATGCGCGTGACCGTCGAGCGCGCGGGCGACGAGGGGACGCGCGACTGCTACGGCGCGCTCGGGCTGATCCACTCGCTCTGGAAGCCGATGCCGGGGCGGTTCAAGGACTTCATCGCGATGCCCAAGTTCAACCGCTACCGCTCGCTGCACACGACCGTGATCGGGCCCGAGGGGACACCGCTCGAAATTCAGGTGCGGACGCGGCAGATGCACGAGGAGGCCGAGTACGGGATCGCTGCGCACTGGCTCTACAAGCGCGGCAAGGGCAAGCAGGACGACGACTGGCTCGCCTGGGTGAAGTCCCTGATGGACTGGCAGCAGGACGAGGCCGATCCGCGCGAGTTCATGAAGACGTTCCGCACCGACCTCTTCGACGACGAGGTCTACGTCTTCACGCCGAAGGGCGAGGTGAAGACGCTGCCGCAGGGCGCGACCCCGATCGACTTCGCCTACGCCGTGCACACCGACGTCGGCCACAAGACCGTCGGCGCCAAGATCAACGGCCGGATCGTCCCGCTCCACTACCGGCTCAAGAACGGCGATTTCGTCGAGATCCTCACGTCGAAGTCGGGGCGGGGCCCGTCGCGCGACTGGATGAGCCTCGCGGCCTCCTCGCGCGCCCGCAACAAGATCCGGCAGTGGTTCCAGCGCGAGACGCGCGGCGAGACCGAGGCGAAGGGACGCGAGCTGCTCGACAACGCGCTCAAGGCGCAGAGCCTCCCGTACCGCAAGCTGCAGGGCTCGGCGGTGCTGGCCCAGGTGATCCGGGAGACGGGCTTCCGCAAGGCCGAGGACTTCTACATCGCGCTCGGCGCCGGGAAGCTCCAGTCCGGCCAGATCGTGAACAAGGTGCTGAACCGGCTGAAGACGGAGGAGGTCGCAGAGGAGGCGGTCGTCCCCCTGAAGCCGCCGAAGGCGCGCTCGACGGTCGCCGGCGAGTCGCTCGGGATCAAGGTGCAGGGGATCGACGAGGTGCTCGTCCGGCTGGCGAAGTGCTGCACACCGGTGCCGGGAGATCCGATCCTCGGCTACATCTCGCTCGGGCGCGGGATCACGATCCACCGCGACGACTGCCCCAACGCCAAGGCGCTGATGCGGAACCCGGAGCGGTTCACGCCCGTCGAGTGGGAGGGGACGGCGACGACGTCCAGCTTCCTCGTCCAGATCGCGGTCGACTCCTTCGATCGGGCGCGCCTGCTCGAGGACGTCGCGCGCAGCTTCGCCGAGCACGGCGCCAACATCGTCGCCTACGGCGGCGTCGTCGAGGACGGAATGGCGCGCAACTGGTACACGGCCGAGGTCGGCGACGTCAAGGAGCTGCGGGCGCTCCTGAGCGTCCTGCGCAACCTCGAAGGCGTCTTCGACGCCTACCGCAAGACGACCTCGAGCTAGGCGCCGTCCGGCAGGCCGAAGCGGGACCCTGGACCTAGCCGGCCACCGAAGGCCGGGAACTCGCCGTTGACGATCGCGGTCGTCCGCTCCTTCAGGCCGGCGACGATCTCGTCGCGCTGCCCCTTCGTGATCCGGCCGGCCGCGACGGAGGCGTCGAGCCGCTTGCTGGTGGCGGCGACGATCGCGGACACGAGCCCGTCGACCGACTTGCCCTCGTCCTTGGCCACCTCCGCGAGCGTTTCGCCGGCGCGCAGCCGGTCGCGCAGGACGTCCTCCGAGACGCCGAGAAACGAGGCCGCGGCATCGAGATCGCGGAAGCCACGGTGACCAAGACCACCGTGGCCGAAGCGGCCCGGGCCGAGTGCGGGGCCGCCGAGGAGGGGAAAGTCGTCGGCCTCGACCCGCTGCTTCATCGCCGCGCCCTGCTCCTCGGTCAGGCGGCCGGCCTTGACCGCCTCGTCGATCCGGTTCTCGAGTGCCTGCCTGAGTGCGTCGCTCAGCTTCGCGGGATCGACGCCCAGCTGCTTCGCCGCATCCTCGACGACGGCCCTGCTCTCCTCGCGCGGCGAGAGCCGGTTGGCCGCCACGGCGCCGCCGGCGCCGACGACGGCCAGAGCCGCGCCGGCGCCCGCTGCGAGCTTCGTTCGCTTCTTCATCGTGCTGCTCCCTTCGGTCGCTGGTCCGATCAGGCGCTCGGCCGGGTGCCGAGCGTGACGGTCACGGTCTGGGTCTCGCCGTCCCGGTCGACGGTCAGCTCGACCTCGTCCCCGGGCTGCTTCGAGTCGATCAGCTTGCGCAGCTCGTCGGCCGACTCGACGCTCTCGGCGCCGATCTTCGTCACGACGTCGCCGCTCTCGAGGCCGGCGCGGGCGGCCGGAGTCCCGGTCCGCACCTCGGTGAGGCTCGCCCCGGTCGTGCCGGTGGCGTCCTGCGTCGCGACGCCGAGGTAGGCGTGCTCGATCGAGCCGTCCTCGATCAGGGCGGTCGCGATCTTCTCGATCGTGTCGGAGGGAACCGCGAAGCCGACGCCGTCGTTGCCGCCCGAGTCGCTCTCGATCTGCGAGTTGACCCCGATCACGTCACCGTTCAGGTCGAGCAGCGGCCCGCCCGAGTTGCCGTGGTTGATCGCCGCGTCGGTCTGGATCGCGTCGTCGATCGAGAAGTTGTTCGGCGAGGTGATCTGGCGGTGCAGCGCGCTGACGATCCCGGTCGTGACCGTCTGCTCGAGGCCGAACGGGCTCCCGATCGCGATCACGCCGTCGCCGACCTCGACCGCGGACGAGTCGGCGAGCTCGAGCGGCTTGAGGGCCGACGCGGGCGCGTCGACGTCGATGACGGCGATGTCCGTCGAGGGATCCGTGCCGACCACGGTCGCGGAGTAGGTCTTCCCGTCCGAGAACTTGACCGACACCGACTCGGCGCCTTCGACGACGTGCTGGTTCGTGATCACGTGGCCGTCCGTGTCGTAGACGAAGCCCGAGCCCTGCGCCTGCTGGGTGCCGCCGCCGCCGGCCGAGGTGACGGTGATCTCGACGACCGCGGCTGCGCTCGCCTTGTAGATCTCGCCGACGGTCGACGTGTCGGAGCTGGCCGCGGGTGCGGCGTTCGTGACCGTGACCTGCGGCGCGGCGGTGGCCGGCGTGTCGTCGTCGAGCGCGATCGCGACGGCTGCGACGCCGCCCGCGCCGATCAGCGCTGCGCTCGTCATGGCTGTTGCAAGTCTCGTGCGTGGGTTCATGGCGGTGAATTCCTTTCGAGTGCGTCGTCGTGGCAGTCAGGAGACCAGTCGTCTCTAAGCCGAAGCTGAGACGGGGCTAAGAAGTTCCTAAGACCGCTGCCGCCCCGGCCGGGAGGGGGAACCGGCCGGGGCACAGGGAGGGGACGGCGGCTCAGGCGTCGGCGGCGTTGGGATCCGCGGCGTCGGGCGCCAACCCGGACGGAGGGCCGCCGCGGAAGCCGAAGCTGAACTCGCCGTTGACGACGTCGTCCAGCCGCGACTCCAGGTCGGCGAGGATCGACGTCCGCTGGGCCTCGGTCAGCCTGCCCGCCTCGACCTTCTCGTCGAGGTCGGCGTTCGCAGCGGCTACGAGCGCGTCGACGAGCGCTGCCGCGGTCTTCCCGTTCGCCGTCGCGACCTCGGCCAGCGTGTCGCCATCCTCGAGGCTGGCGCGGAGCTCCGCCTCGGTGACGCCGATGAAGTCGGCCGCCGCGGCGAAGTCGACGAAGCCATGGTGCCCGCCGCGATGACCCGGCCCCGGGCCGATCCCGACGAGCGGTACCTCGCCTGCCTCGATCCGCTCTTTCAACTCAGTGGCCCGAGCCTCGGTGATCGTCCCGGCCTCGACGGCCGCATCGATGCGGTTCTGGAGCGCCTGTTTCAAGGCCGCGTCGAGCTCGTCGGCACTGACGCCGAGCTGCTTCGCTGCGTCCTCGACGATTGCGTCGCTCTCCTCCGTGGGCGAGAGCTGCGTCGCGGCGACGGCTGCGCCGCCTCCGAGGACGGCCGCGAGGGCCGCGGTGCCGCCTGCGATCTTGAGCTTGAGTCCCTTCATCTGTCTGCTCCCTTCGGGTGCTTGCGTGGACAGACCCAGCGTCGCTGGGCCGCCTAAGAGCTCCCTGAGGGCAGACGAAGAAGTTCCTAAGTCTTCGCGGGCTCCTGGGCGGGCAGGCAGAGCCGCACGATCGTGCCCCCGCCCTCGGCGCGGTCGGCGACCACCGTGCCGCCGTGCGCCTCGGCGACCTGGCGGACGATCGCGAGCCCGAGCCCGAGCCCGGCAGGCCGCGCGCCGACGGCGCGCGGTAGAAGCGGTCGAACACGAACGGAAGGTCGGCGTCGTCGATCCCCGGCCCGTGGTCGCGCACGGTCAGCTCGCCGTCGCGAACGGTCACCTCGACCTCGCCGCCGGCCGGACTCCACTTCGCCGCGTTGTCGAGCAGGTTCGAGACCGCCCGCTCGATCGTCGCCGGCACGCCGCGGATCAGCGAGTCCTCGAGCTCGGCCTTGAAGCTGACGCCCGGCCGGTTCCGGCGTGTCCGCTCGATCGCGTCCGCGGTAACGAGGTCGAGCCTCACGTCCTCCGGGTCGGCCGGCGCCTGGTCGCCTCGCGCGAGCTCGACGAGCTCGGCGATCAGCGCCGTCATCTCGGTCAGCTGCTCGGTGACGTCGCGCAGTAGCTGCTCCCGGTCGCCGGGCGGGAGCGCCTGGTCGCGGGCGAGGACCTCGATGTTCGTGCGCAGGCTGGTCAGGGGCGTCCGCAGCTCGTGCGAGGCGTCCGAGACGAGCTGCCGCTGCGCCCGCGCCGAGTCTTCGAGTGCGCCGAGCATCGTGTTGAACGTTGTCGCAAGTCGCGAGAGCTCGTCGGTCCCCGAAGCGTCGATCCGGCGCGAGAGGTCACGCGTCTCCGAGACCTCTTCCGCCGTCCGAGTCAGCCGCTGCACCGGCGCGAGCACGGCGCGTGCGACGAGCAGGCCGAGCCCAGCGGCGAGCCCGATCCCCGTCAGTGCGAGCGCGATCAGCCAGCGTGTGACCCGGCCCAGCACGCGATCTACCTCCTCCAGGGAACGCGCAACCTGAACCGCGTAGCCCTGGCCGAGCGGCACCGTCAGCACGCGGACGTGCGTCCCCTGGACGTTCGCATCCTCGAAGAACGGCTCGTCCGCGTCTCCCTCTGCAGCCGCCCGCGCCCGGTCCGACACGGGCAGACGGCCCTGGGAGCCCGGCGGCGTGATCGCCTCTCCGTCTTGGCGCACCAGCTGGGTGAACACGGCGACCCCGCCGAACCGCTCCGGCCTGAGGCTGAGAAACTGCTCCCCGTCGGGGTCGCCGATGATGTCGAGCCTGGGCGGAAGGTCGCGGGCCCGGGAGCGGAGCGTGTCGTCCACCTGGCTGCGGAGCTCGCTCCGAACGAGGCCGTAGGTCGCGGCGGAGGCGCCGACGACTGCGACGGCCACCGCCGCTGCCGCGGCGAACGTGAGTCGCGCTCGGTAGCTCATGCTCACGCCTCGCGGAGCGCGTAGCCGACGCCGCGGATCGTCTGGATCAGTCGTGGCTTGCCGCCCTGCTCGGTCTTGCGGCGGAGGTAGCCGATGTAGACGTCGAGCGAGTTGGAGCCGAAGCCGAAGTCGTAGCCCCAGACGCGCTCGAAGATGATCGAGCGGGTCAGCACCTGCCGCGGGTTGAGCAGGAAGAGCTCGAGCAGCGTGAACTCCGTCCGCGTCAGCTCGATCGGGTCGCTGCCGCGGCGAACCTCGCGGGTTGCCGGATCGAGCTCGACGTCTGCGAACCGGAGCACGTCGCCGTCGGCGGGTGCGGCCCGGCGCAGGAGGGCCCGCAGCCGGGCGAGCAGCTCCTCGAGCGCGAACGGCTTCACGACGTAGTCGTCCGCTCCCGCATCCAGGCCGGCAACACGGTCCGAGACCTCGTCTCTCGCGGTCAGCATCAGCACCGGCAGCGTGTTGCCGGCGCTGCGGAGGCGCCGGCAGGCCTCGAGCCCGTCGAGCCTCGGCATCGAGACGTCGAGGATGACGGCGTCGACGCTGTTCTCGCCGACCCTGTCGAGCGCCTCCTGTCCGTCGCCCGCGAGCTCGACCTCGTAGCCCTCCAGCTGCAGGGCCCGGCGGAGGGAGTCTCGCACCGCGGGCTCGTCGTCGACGACCAAGATCCTCATGGGAGACATTGTGCGCACGGACATGAACGCCGGTTAAGAACGCAGATCACTCGAACGAGGGATGATCCCTCGATCGAGGGGGGTACCTCGAACGAGGGATGGACGCCGGCCGGAATCCGACTACAACGAGAAGGTAGGGGAGAGGGGTAAACGGGCACTGCGGCGCCCGTTCGAAGCGGCCACAGCTTCGGCGGGCGCGCGGCCCCGACGGGCGCCCTCTGCAGACTGCGGGACGGGGGCTAGGGCGCCCACTCCTCTCCGCCGGTGTCCCAGCCAACGAGTGCGTACGGCCCGAGAAGCGTCGCCACGTGCTCGAGCAGGGCGTGCGCTGGCGCCGCCGGGGCGTCTGCCTCGAGGTCGGCGACGTGGCGGCCCTCGTACGCGATCGGGAACGAGGTGGTGCCGGCGGGCTCGCCGGCAGCGGGGCCGGGGACGAGCTCGCCCCCCTCGACGAAGCTGATCCGGATGAACCCGCCGACGTGCTCGTGCAGGACCGCCACGACCCGACGGAGAACCTCGTCGGCCTCGCCGCCATCGTCGACGACGCGCTCGATCGCCTCGCGCGCGTCCGCGTGCGTGCTCACGCGTCCAGATCCTCTCCCTCGAACGAGGCGATCAGCGCCCGGAACGCAGCCGGGATCTCGCACGGCCGCCGTTCGTCGAGATCGACGAGGACGAGCGTCTGGGTCGCGGTCACCATCAGCTCGTCGTCCTCCATCCGGTACGCGGCGCACTCGTAGGTCATGCTCGAGCGGCCGATCCGCGCCGCTCGGACGAAGATCTCGAGCAGGTCGTCGAAGCGCGCCGGCGCGTGGTACTCGACCGTCGAGGCGCGCATGACGAAGTCGCGCCCTTCGAGCCTGCTGCCGCCGAGATGGCGGTGGTACTCGGTCCGGGCGTGGTCGAAGTAGGGAAGGTAGCGGCCGTAGTAGACGATCCCCTGCGCGTCCGTGTCGGAGAACCAGACCCGCGCGATCGCCGAGTACTTGAACGGCGGCTTCCGGTCGGTGAGACGTCCGAGCTCGATCGCGGTCACGACCGGATCAGGTCGAGCACCTCGTCGCGCTTCCGCTCCATCTGCTCCTGGGAGAACGCCTCCAGATTGAGGCGTAGCAGCGGCTCGGTGTTCGAGGGGCGGACGTTGAAGTGCCAGTCGTCGTAGTCGACTGAGATCCCGTCGAGGTGGGTGACGGTGCCGTCCGCGTAGCGCTCCTTCAGCTCCTGCAGCTTCAACGCCACATCCGAGACCGGCGTGTTGATCTCGCCGGTCAGGAAGAATCGCTCCCGGTACGGCGCCAGGATCTCGGAGAGCTTGCGTCCATCCTGCGAGATCAGCTCGAGCAAGAGCAGGAACGGGACGACGCCGGAGTCGGCCTGGGAGAAGTCGCGGAAGTAGTAGTGGGCCGAGACCTCGCCGCCGAAGACCGCGCCCTCCTTGCGCATGCGGTGCTTGATGTACGCGTGGCCGACCCGGTTCATCAGCGCGGTGCCGCCGGCGCCCTCGATCGCCTGCGGCACGGCCCGGCTCGCCCGCACGTCGTAGATCACCTTGCCGCCGCCCTCCTTGCGCAGGATCGACTCGGCAAGCAGCGCGGTGACGAAGTCGCCGGGGACGAACTCGCCGGTGTCGTCGACGAAGAAGCAGCGGTCGGCGTCGCCGTCGTACGCGACCCCGAGGTCGGCCCGCTCCGCGAGCGTCTTGCCGATGATGAACTCGCGGTTCTCGGGCAACAGTGGGTTCGGCTCGTGGTTGGGGAAGCTGCCGTCCGGCTCGAAGTAGCAGGGGACGGCCTCGATCGGAAGCCGCTCGAGGACCGGCGGCAGCATCGCCCCGGCCATCCCGTTCGCCGCGTCGATCACGACCTTCAGCGGCCGGATCTCGGACACGTCCACGAACGACAGCACCTTGTCGACGAACGCGTCCCAGATGTCGTAGTCGGTGGCCTTGCGGTCGGAGGAGGGCTTGTATTCCTGTGACACAAGCTCCAGCGCACGATCGCGCACGTCGAGGAGGCCGGACTCGCCCCCGACCGGCAGCGCGCCGCGGCGGACGATCTTCATCCCGGTGTACTGCTTCGGGTTGTGCGAGGCCGTGACGCAGACACCGCCGTCGAGACCGAGATCGCCGACGGCGAAGTAGACCATCTCCGTTCCGACCATTCCGAGGTCGAGCACGTCGGTGCCGCCGTCCAGCGCACCCTCGATCAACGCGGCCGACATCGAGGGAGACGACAGGCGCATGTCCCGGCCGACGGCGATCCGCTTCGGCTCGAACTGCTCGACGAACGCGCGGCCGATCGCGTAGGCGCCCTCCTCGTCGAGCTCGTCCGCGTAGACGCCGCGAACGTCATAGGCCTTGAAGGCGGCGGGCGAGAGCACGCGGTGACGCTAGCGCACCCGCGGCGGCCAGGCCCGCGGCAGTCGTAGCCCGACCCCTCGTAACTACAATCGAACGGTGGAACGCAAGCTCGCAACCGTCGTCTTCGTCGATCTCGTCGGCTCGACGGAGCTCGTCGCCGCGCGCGATCCGGAGATCGTCCGGCGGCGCGTCAACTCGTTCTTCGATCACGTCTCGCACTGCATCACGACGCACGGCGGCATCGTCGAGAAGTTCGCCGGCGACGCCGTCATGGCCGCGTTCGGGATCCCGCAGGCGCACGAGGACGACGCCGAGCGCGCAGTCCGCGCCGCCTCCGCGATCCTCGACTCGGTGCACGAGCTCGGTCTCGAGGCACGGATCGGCGTGGAGGCCGGCGAAGTGGTCGCGGACGAGTCGGATTCGACCTTTGCGACCGGCGAGGCGGTCAACGTCGCGGCCAGGCTGCAGCAGGCGGCGCAGCCGGGCGAGATTCTCGTCGGCCCGTTTGCGCGCCGGCTGACCATCGCCGTCGCCGAGACCGAGGAGGTCGGCTCGATCGAGCTGAAGGGCTTCGGGGAGCCGCTGCTCGCGTGGCGGCTGACCGGAATCCACGATGGCGACGGCCGCGTGCCGTCGGTCGCCGCGCCCTTCGTCGGCCGCGACTTCGAGCTCGAGCTGCTCCAGAACACGCTCGGCCGCGTGATCCGGGACAAGCGCGCGCACCTCTTCACGATCTACGGCGAGCCCGGAGTGGGGAAGAGCCGCCTCGCGCGCGAGTTCCTCGAAGGCGTCGAGGGCGCGAGCATCCTGATCGGCCGCTCGCTCCCCTACGGCGAAGGCGTCACCTACTGGCCGCTCGCCGAGATGGTCAAGGTCGCGGCCGGGATCGCCGACGACGACCCGGTGCAGGAGGCCGTCGCGAAGCTGCGCGCCTGCTGTGGGGACGAGGCTGTCGCGGACCTGCTCGCACTCGCCGTCGGCGTGCTCGAGGGGATCGAGACCGAGCGCAGCCAGCAGGAGATCGCCTGGGCCGCGCGCGAATGGGCTGCCGAGCTCGCGGACGCGCGTCCGCTGATCCTCGTCTTCGAGGACGTGCACTGGGCCGAGGAGCCTCTGCTCGAGCTGATCGAGCATCTGGCCGAGCGCGTCAAGGACGCGCCGCTGATGATCCTCTGCCTCGCCCGGCCCGAGCTGCTCGACATCCGGCCGAGCTGGGGCGGCGGCCGCCTCCGGGCGGCGGCAACGGAGCTCGAGCCGCTCGCGCCGGACGAGAGCGAGGAGCTGCTCGACGCGCTGCTCGCGGACCGAGAGCTGTCGTCCTCCGAGCGGAAGACCCTGCTCGAGAAGACCGAGGGCAACCCCCTCTTCGTCGAGGAGACGACGCGGATGCTGCTCGAGGGCGGCACCTCGTCGAAGCGGATTCCGGACACGCTCCAGGCGATCATCGCCGCCCGCATCGACCGGCTGCGCCGGAACGAGAAGCGCCTGCTCCAGCGGGCTTCGGTGATCGGACGGATCTTCTGGGAGGGTGCCGTGCAGCACCTGCTCCCCGACGAGGACGACCTCGAGCCCGTCTTCGACGATCTCCTGCTGCGTGACTTCATCACCCGCGAGAGCCGCACGTCGATCACCGGCGAGCGCGCCTACCGGTTCAAGCACGTCCTGATCCGCGATGTCGCCTACGCGGGGCTGACCAAGGGGTCGCGCGCAGAGCTCCACCAGCAGGTCGCCGACTGGCTCCACGAGGTCGCCGGCGAGGAGCTCGTCGAGATTCGCGCGTACCACCTCGACCAGGCGGCGACGCTGCTGGAGGACCTCGACGGCGCCGTTCCGTCCGAGCTCGCCGCGCGTGCCGCAAGCGCGCTCGAAAAGGCTGGCCGCCGTGCGCTCGCGCGCGAGGCGAACCAGTCGGCGCGGCGGCTGCTCGTGCGGGCCGTGGAGCTCGAGCCGACCCTGCAGCGGCGCTTCCTCGCCGCCCGGGCGGCGCGCCGGATCGCGGATCTGCCGGCGCAGGCGGTCGAGATGGAGCGCGTCTTCGCCGACGCGACCGAAGCAGGCGACGTCCGGCTCCAGGGCCTGGCGCTGACCGCTCTCGCCGAGAACGCCCTCCTCCGCGACGCCGACCTTCCCCGCGGCCGCGAACTTGTCGAGCAGGCGCTCGTCCTGCTCGACGATGCGAAGCCGGAGGACCGGATCGAGGCGCTGGCGACGCGAGCCCGCATCGGCTGGTGGCTCGGAGATCTCGACGACGACGAGCGCTGGAACACGAAGGCGCTCGAGGTCGCGCGCGAGATCGGCCGCAAGGATCTGGAGGCGAGCGCCGCCGACGAGCTCGCAAGCGCGGCGATCGCCCGGCTCGACCTCGACCGCGCGACGCGCCTCTCGGCGGAAGCGCTCGAGCTGGCCGAAGAGAGCGGCAACATCACGACGCTCGGCTGGGCGCTCGTCTCGCGGGCACGGATCGACGCGCTGCGCGGCCGGCTGGACGAGGCGGCTGCCGGCCTCGACCGGGCCGAGGAGCTCTTCTCCCAGTCGGGCAACGCGTGGGCGCTTGCCCGCGTCAGCAACCACTACGGCTGGGTCGAGCGGCGTCGCGGCGACCTTCCGGCGGCAGAGCGCCACTTCCGGGACGCGATCAGGATCCTGAAGCCGCTCGAGGACCGGGGCACGCTCTGCGAGAGCCAGCGTGGCCTGGCCCAGGTGCTGGTCTCGCTGAAGAAGATCGACGAGGCGGAGCGTTACGCGCTCGAGGCGCGCGAGACCGTCGGGCCGCACGACACGATCTCGCGCGCGACCACCCGGATGGCGCTCGGGATCGTCCGCGCGGCGCAGGGCCGGGACGAGGAAGCCGAGTCGCTCCTTCGCGAGGCGGTGGCGGTCGTGGACGGGAAGCCGCTGCTCCTGATCCGGCGTGAGCTGGTCAAGGCGCTTGCCGCCTTCCTGCGCGAGCGCGACCGGATCGACGAGGCGGAGGAGTACGAGGCCGAGCTGGCCGACTACGAAGCCGCGCTCACCCCGGCGTAGAGGACGGTTTTGATCGCCTGCGACGAGCTCTCGTCCGGCGACTCCGAGATCACGGTCGCGGGCCGCTCGAAGCGGGCGAGCGCCTCGCGCAGCGGCTCGGCGCGGAGCGTCCCCTCCCCGTAGGCCAGGTGCTTGGTCTCGTTCCGGTTCGCGTAGGCGATGTCGGAGAAGTGGATGTGGAACGGCTCGCCGGGCCCGAGCACCGCGTCGGCGCTTTCGAGGACCGCGGCGAAGCCGTCGACGTCCGTGAAGGCTCCGTCGGACGTGGCGTGCATGTGCGCGAAGTCGACCACCGGCCGCACCCAGGGGAGGCGCGCTGCGATCTCGAGCACGTCGTCGATCGAGCCGAGCTCGCTGACGCGGCCCATCACTTCGATCCCGAATGCGACGGCCCGATCCTTCGCCTCGAGGCGCTCGCGCAGCCGCTCGAGCCAGGCGACGACATCGTCGATCGTCTGGTCGCGCTGGCGGCCGAGCCAGAAGCCGGGGTGGATGACGACGACCTCGGCACCGGCCGCGGCCGCGATCCCGGCGCTCCGGTCGAGCGCGCCGAGCGCCATCTTCGACTTCTTCTCGTCCGGGTGGCCGGGAAAGGCGAAGAGCGGCGCGTGCACCGACAGCGCGAGATCGTGCTCGCGCGCGAGGACGCCCAGCCGCTCGGCCCAGGGGTAGTCGAGCCAGAAGCCGCTCTCGAGGTCGAGCTCGCAGGCGGTGTAGCCGCGCTCGAGCAGCAGCTCGACCGCGAGCTCGGGAGACTCCCGCGAGGGACAGCGCGCAGGGCCGACGCGGATCGTTCCCACCAGCCGACCGTACCGGACCGAGTGCAATGTCGTCCGACGCGGGTCCTACGCTTTCCGACATGGCCAACGCACCCTCCCGGATCGACCTGCTCGAGCTCGACATCGACCTTCGGCTCACCGACCTCTGGCGCGAGGCGGCGGAGGTGTCCGAGTGGAACCTCGAGGTGATGGCCGCATTCATGCGCGCGGCCTACGGGAAGGGCTACTGCGACGCGCTGACCGAGGACGACCCCGGCTCGCTCTGCAACGACCACGGCTACCGGATCCCCGCCCGTCGCGAGACGGCGCCCCGGAGCGTCTAGTCGAGCTAAAGTGCGGGCGTGGCACGGAAGCGCAATCCCGCGCGACTCGTCATCGCGCTCTCGGTCGCCGCGGTGCTCGCGGTCTTCCTCCTCTATACGTCTGTGGCAGGCGGGACGCCGTCGCTTTCACCGAGCGAGCTCGGCGCTCAGAAGGGCACGGTTTCCCTCGCGGGCCGCGTCCAGCCCGGCTACAAGGGCGACGCCTACGGGGACGGGCTCCGCTTCCGGCTTCGCGACATCAAGGGCGGCTCCACCAAGACCGTGACCGTCGTCTACACCGGCTCGGTCTCGGATCAGTTCCGCGCCGGCCGCGAGGTCTCCGTCAGGGGCGAGCTCCGCAACGGCACCTTCGTCGCAGTGAAGGACTCCCTCGTGACGAAGTGCCCGTCGAAGTACACGGCGAAAAAAGAGACGTAAGTGCCTGAGCTCGGCCGTGCCGCGCTCGTCGCCACGCTGGGGCTGGCCGTCTATGCAGTCGTCGCGGGCGCCTACGCCGCGTGGAAGGGGCGCAGGCGGCTCGCGGTCTCGGCGCAGAACGCGCTCATCGCCGCCTTCGGGACGAGCCTCGTCGCCTCGCTCGTGCTCGTGTCCGCGCTGATCCGGAACGACTTCTCCTTCGTCTACGTCGCTCAGCACACGAGCCGCGAGCTGCCGACCGGTTACACGATCTCCGCCTTCTGGGGCGGGCAGGAGGGCTCGCTCCTGCTGTGGCTCCTGATCCTGACCGGCTACGCCACCGCCGTCCTGCTCGTGAACCGCCGCAAGGCGCGCGATCTGGTCGCGTGGGTGACGCCCGTGCTCGGCGGCGTCACGGTCTTTTTCGCCTTCCTGGTCGTCGTGCTCGCGACCCCGTTCGCCACCCAGGCCGCGCCGGCCGACGGCAACGGGCTCAACCCCAGCCTCCAGAACCCGTACATGATGGCCCACCCGCCGCTGCTCTACCTCGGGTTCGTCGGCCTCACCGTCCCGTTCGCATTTGCGATGGGTGCGCTGCTCGCCCGCCGCACCGACGAGCGCTGGATCGTCGCCACCCGTCGCTGGACGCTCGTCGCCTGGACTGCGCTCGGAGTGGGCCAGTTGCTCGGCGCGCACTGGGCCTACGAGGAGGTCGGCTGGGGTGGCTACTACGCCTGGGACCCGGTCGAGAACGCCGCTCTGATGCCGTGGCTCGCAGCGACGGCGTTCCTCCATTCGGTGATGATCCAGGAGAAGCGCGGCATGCTCCGCGTCTGGAACCACCTTCTCGTCTTGCTCGCGTTCTCGCTGTCGCTCTTCGGCACCTTCCTGACCCGCTCCGGGATCGTCAGCTCGATCCACTCGTTCACGGAGAGCTCGATCGGGCCGTGGTTCCTCTTCTTCATCTGCATCGTCGTCTTCGGCTCGCTTGCGCTCGTCTTCGCGCGCCTGCCGCTGCTCCGCTCGAAGACGCGGCTCGAGTCGCTCGTCTCGCGCGAGGCGACGTTCCTCTACAACAACCTCCTGCTCGTCGCGCTGACGCTGACGATCCTCTGGGGCGTCGCCTATCCGATCCTGCACGAGGCGGTCCTCGGCGAGTCGCGAATCGTCGGTCCGGGCTACTACAACTTCTTCCTCCGCGCCTTCGGGCTGCCGCTCCTGCTGTTGATGGGAATCGGGCCGCTGGTCGCCTGGCGCCGCGCCTCGCTGCGCAGTCTCGGGCTCACCTTCGCCTGGCCTGCGGGCTTCGCGCTCCTCGTCGGACTCGGGCTGCTCGCGCTCGGGGCTGGTTCCTCGATCCCCGGCTTGGTCGCGTACACCTTCTCGGCGTTCGTGCTCGGCTCGATCGCGCTCGAATTCTTCCGGGGAACGCGCGCGCGGCGAGCGCTCTCGGGCGGCTCCTGGCCGGGTGCGTTCTCGGCGCTGATCGGCCGGAATCGCCGCCGCTACGGCGGCTACGTCGTCCATGCGGCGATCGTCCTGCTCGCGATCGGCGTCGCGGGCTCGAGCGCCTACGACAGCGTCAGCGAGAGCCGCCTCGCTCCTGGGGACTCGCTCGCCGTCGGGGACTACCGGCTGAGCTACCGCGGGCTCGAGGAGCGCGAGGGGGCGAACGCGACCGAGATCCGCGCCGTCCTGGGAGTCGAGCGGGACGGGGAGGAGCTCGGAACGGTCAAGGCGGGCAAGAACGCCTACACCGCCGAGCGCCAGGTCTCGAACGAGGTCGGGATCCGCAGCGACCTCGTCACCGGCGAGGACCTCTTCGTGATCGTCGGGCAGATCAACGCCAATGGCACCGTCGAGGTGCGCGCCTTCGTCAAGCCGCTCGTGAACCTGATCTGGCTCGCAGGACTGGTCTTCGTGCTCGGCGCGCTGATCACGCTCTGGCCGGACGCCCGCGAGCAACGCCGGCTCGCGCTCCGCTATGAGGGAGCCGAGGCTCCGGCGAGACCGTGAGCGTCGCGCTCGTCCTCGGAGCGCTCCTCGCTGCAGGGTGCGTGATCCTCGTTGCGCTGCCCTACCTCCGCGAGCCGCAGGCGGAGCGGGACGTCCTGGACGAGCCGAGCGAACTCGACCGGCGCCGGCTCGAGCTCGTCGAGACTCGCGACCGCGCCCTCGCCGCCCTCAAGGAGCTCGAGCTCGATCACCGCACCGGCAAGGTCTCGGACGAGGACTATCGCGCGCTCGTCGGCCCCCTTCGACGTGAGGCCGCGGAGGCGTTACGGGCGCTCGAGCCGCGCGCCGGCGGCCATGAGCGTGTGAAGGTCGAGCGCCCCGGGTAGGCACGAGGCATGGAACCCGTCGAAATCCCCGAGTCGTACCCCCCGCCGGACGAGGGCGATCTTCCCGAGCCGGCCGTGATCCCTGAGCCGTACCCGCCGCCGAACGAGGGCGATCCGCCGGCGCCGCTGATCGTGCCCGAGCCCGGCCCGCAGTAGCGCCCCAAGGCGGTTTTCCACAGTCTTTCCACAGGATCAGGGCTACACTGGCGCGGGCCGTCCGCAAAGGGACGGCCGACCCCCCGACGAAACTACTCTCGGATGCGCCTACGCCTCAGCATCGGCCTGCTTCTGGCCGGCATCGTGCTCTTCGCCGCCTCGGTTGCGTCCGGGCAGGAGAGCGCCTCCGAGGAAAAGCAGATGGTCGACGGCCGGATCAACGCCCTCGAGGCGAAGATCGCGGCGGCGCGGGAACGAGAGGGCGTCCTCAGTGCGGAAATCGAGGTCGTCACCGAGAAGATCGACTCACTTCAGAACGACGTCGACGCGGCCTCTTCGCGTCTCGACAAGCTCGAGTCCGTCCTGGCTCTGCACCAGCGCAAGCTCGATCGCCTGAACCAGCTCTACACACTGCAGACGCGCAAGCTCGTCTTCCTCCAGCGGCAGCACGGCGAAGCCGTGGCGCGCCTGAGCAAGCGGCTCGTCGAGATCTACACCTCCGAGCGCACGTCGTCCATCTCCGTCGTCCTCGAGGCCGGCAACTTCTCCGAGATGCTCGATCAGCTCGAGTTCCTGAACACGATCGGACGGCAGGATCAGAAGGTCGCCGGCGAGGTCGAGAACGCCAAGCTGCAGATGCAGGCGACGCGCAACGCGACCCGGAAGACGCGCCGTCAAGTCGCCGACACGACCAGGGCCGTCGCTGCCCGCACGGCAGAGCAGCGCGCGGTTCGCGACCGGCTCGCGTGGAGCCAGCGTGAGCTCGCGACGGCACGCCGCGACAAGCGCGCCACCCTTGCCTCGGTCGAGGAGGACAAGGAAGAGGCGATCGGCCACATGCGCGACCTGCAGGCGCAGAGCGCCGCGCTCGGAGCGAAGATCCGCTCCGCGCAGAGCTCCGCGATCGTGCCGGCCCCGACAGGAGCCGCGTCGGCGGCAGGCTTCGTCTGGCCGGTCCACGGGATCCTCACGAGCGGTTACGGCTGGCGCTGGGGCCGGATGCACGAGGGGATCGACATCGCCGTCGGCAGCGGCACTCCCGTCGTCGCCTCCGCCGCCGGGACCGTGATCGTCGCGGGCTGGATGGGCGGCTACGGCAATCTCGTCGTCGTCGACCACGGCGGCGGGACCTCGACCGCGTACGGCCACAACACGAGCGTTGCCGTCGGGGTCGGCCAGCAGGTGGCCCAGGGTCAGCTGATCGCCTACTCGGGGAACACAGGCAACTCGACCGGGCCGCACGTGCATTTCGAGGTGCGGATCAACGGAAGCGCGGTCGATCCGATGGGCTACCTGTAGCTCTCTAGGCGGCTGCTCGGCGGGGCGTGCGGTAGCTGTCGCCGGTCAGGTGCGCGGGCAGCTCCGCGACTGCGACGACGTGGAGGTCGGGCAACGAGCGCCAGCGCTCGTCGAGACCGAGGCCGTAGCCGGCGAAGAGCTCGTCGGGAACGGTGAAGCCGACGTAGTCGAGCGGGACGTCGTCGACGAGCCGCCGGTAGGGCCGGTCGAGGAGCGTCACGGCCGAGAGGCTGGCCGGCTCGCGAAGGGCCAGGGTGCGCGCGAGGAAGTTCAGCGTCAAGCCGGTGTCGACGACGTCCTCGACGACGAGCACGTGCCGGTCGACGATGGCCGTGTCGAGATCCTTCAGCAGCTTGACCGCCCCGGAGCGGCCGCTGGCGTACGCCGCCAGCTCGAGGAAGTCGATGCCGTGCGGTACCGGCAGCGCGCGCGAGAGATCGGTGAGGAAGACGGCGCTCGACTTCAGGGGTGCGACCAGCAGCGGCTCCCGGCCGGTGTACGCGTCGGCCAGCTCGGCGCCGAGCTCGGCGACGCGCCGCATGATCTCGAAGCGCGACAGATAGACCTCCCCGATCGGGTGGCCGTCGGCCGCGAGGCGGCCGGCTAGGATCGCGCTCCTCCCATCTAGCTCGCCAGTTTGAGCCGTAAGCGCTGGGCGAGGCGCTCGATGTCGCGCCGGTAGAAGAGCTTCACCTTGACCTCGGGGTACTGGCGCTTCAGCTCCCGCAGCTTCCGGTTCTTGCGGGTCACGAGCGACTGCCGCATCACCGTCACCTCCACGTAGAGATCCTGCTCGGGGAGGTAGAAGTCGGGCGTGAACGCGCTGGTGACGCGCCCGTCGGGGGCCCGGTCGAGCACGAATGTGGTCGGCTCGTACTCCCACGGGACGCCGTAGTAGTCGAGCATCTTCGCGCACTCCAGCTCGACCTCGTTGACGAATCTGGGCGGCTCCGAGCCGGCGAAGGCGCGAAACGCGGGCTGGTGCGCTGGCACGAACCTCAAGGTAGCGAGAGGCTCGGACGACCTATGCTTGGCGCATGTCCGAGCCGCCGGAGGGGACGACGTTCACGATCGCGCACCTGTCCGACCTCCACTGCGGCGGCCAGTACTTCGTCCCCGGCCTGCTCGAGCGCGCGATCGCCGAGATCAACGACCTCGAGCCCGACATCGTGGTCTGCTCCGGCGACCTGACGACGTTCGGTTTCAAGCACGAGTACGAGGAGGCGCGGCGCTACCTGGACAAGGTGGCGTGCGAGGCGATGGTGGTGATCCCGGGCAACCACGACTCCCGCAACGTCGGCTACGTCCACTTCGAGGAGCTCTTCGGCGACCGGAACTCGGTCCTGCGCGTCGGCTCGGCCACGGTCGTGGCCGTCGACTCGACCGAGCCCGATCTCGATCACGGCCAGATCGGACGTGGCCGCTACCGGTGGATCGAGGATCAGTTCGCCCTGGGCGAGTCGAGCCTGCGCATCTTCGTCTGCCACCATCATCTTCTGCCCGTGCCGGGAACCGGGCGCGAGCGGAACGTGATCTACGACGCCGGTGACACGATCGAATGCCTGCAGCGGGCCGGCGTCCAACTCGTCCTCTCGGGGCACAAGCACGTCCCCTACGCGTGGAAGCTCGAGAACCTGTTCGTCGTCAACACCGGCACCGTCTCCTCGCTCCGCCTGCGTGGCAACACGAGGCCCTGTTACAACGTCGTCGAGGTCTCGGGGAGCCACGTCGCGGTCTGGCGCAAGCATCCGTTCCACGGGCAGGAGCGGATCATCCAGTTCTCGCTCGAGACGTTCGAGTACGAGAAGTACACGGGCCGGATCGAGCACGAGGTCACCACCCGCTCGTGATGCGCGCCTTGGCCCTCATCGACGGCGAGCACTATGCGCCGGTGGTCAAGGCCGCTCTCGAGGAGCTGCCGTACGAGTTCGTCGCGGCGCACGTCGTCGGCGGGACCGAGAAGCTGCGTGACGACGCCGACTACGGCGTCGCCGTCGAGGCCGACCTGGAGGTCGCGCTCAACGACCTCGGGCCAGAGGTCGTCGTCGACCTCTCGGACGAGCCCGTGCTCGGCCCGAGGGAGCGGTTTCGGCTCGCGAGCCGCGTGCTCGCGGCGGGCCTGCCGTACGTCGGCGCCGACTTTCGCTTCGACCCACCCGAGCTGCAGCCGTTCCCACTGCCGTCGATCGGAATCATCGGCACCGGCAAGCGCGTCGGCAAGACCGCGATCACCGCCCACGCGGCCCGCCTCTACGCCCGCGAACGCAGCGTCGTGGTCGTCGCGATGGGGCGGGGCGGCCCACCGGAGCCGGAGGTCGCGGAGGTCGCGCCCGACATCGACGCGCTGCTCGCGTTGTCGCGGAGCGGCCGCCACGCCGCCTCCGACTACCTCGAGACGGCAGCCCTCGCGGGCGTCCCCACCGTCGGCTGCCGGCGCTGCGGCGGCGGGCTCGCCGGCTCGGTCGCGGTCTCGAACGTCAGCGAGGGGGCGCAGGTGGCGGTCGAGCTCGAGCCCGACCTCGTCCTCTTCGACGGCAGCGGCGCCGCGATCCCGCCGGTCGAGACGGCGCGGCGGATCCTCGTCGTCAACGCCGCGACCGATCCGGACGTCGCGACCGGCTACCTGAATGAGTACCGGCACCTCGTCTCCGACCTCGTGATCCTGACCATGGCCGAGCGGGGGACGGGCTGGGAGGAGCTCCACGGCCGTGCGCTCACGCTCGCCCCGACGGTGATCCCGACGACGCTGCGTCCGCGCCCGGCCGGGGACGTCGAGGGCCGGAAGGTGGCCTTCTTCTCGACCGCGCCGGCGACGGCGCACGAGCTCTTCGCCGCCCACCTGGCCGACGAGTACGGCGCCGACGTCGTCCACGTCTCCGGGGCGCTCGCCGATCGCGCGACGTTGCGGACCGAGCTCGAGACCGTTGACGCAGACGTCTACCTCGTCGAGCTGAAGGCGGCCGCGATCGACGTCGTCGCGGAAGCGGCGAGCGAGCGCGGGGTGGAGGTCGTGCTCGCAGGGAGCGACGTGCTGACGGCGGACGGCCAGGATCTCGACGAGGAGCTGCTCCGCCTGGCGGCGGAGGCGGGAGCATGAGCGAGAGGCGGAAGGGCGAGCGCAACTTCCTCGGCAGCGCCGACTCGCCGTACTCGAAAGGGCTGATGGCGAGGGCGCTGACAGCGATCGGGCTGAAGGAGGACGAGGCCTACGAGCTCGCGCGCCGGACGGAGTCCGACCTCGCCGAGCGGAGCGAGGTGTCCGTCGACCTCGAGCGCCTCCGCGAGCTCGCGACCGACTACCTCGGCGCCGAGCGGGGCCCGCGTGCCGTTCGCCAGCTCCGCCGCTTCCGCGATCTCCAGGAGCTCGACCTGCCCGTGATCCTGCTCGTCGGCGGCGGGACCGGAACCGGCAAGTCGACCGTCGCCACGGAAGTCGCCTACCGCCTGGGAATCACGCGCGTCACCTCCACCGACTTCGTCCGTCAGACGATGCGTGCCTTCTTTGCCAAGGAGTTCATGCCGTCGATCCACTACTCGAGCTTCGAGGCCGGGCTCGGCCTGTCGAAGGCCGAGGAGGAGGAGTCGGGTGACGCCGCCCTCCTCGGCTTCCTCGATCAGACGCGGAACGTGCTCACGGGCGTCGAGGCGGCGATCCAGCGCGCGCTCGACGAGGGCTGGTCGATGGTGCTCGAGGGCGTCCATCTGGTCCCGGGGATGATCACGACCGAATTGCGCGGCGCGCTCGTCGTTCAATGCGTGCTCGCGATCCACAACGAGGAGATCCACAAGACGCACTTCTGGATCCGCGACGCGGCCTCGGACGGCGTTCGCCCGGTCGATCGCTACATCGCGGGGATGCCCGAGATCCGGATGATCCAGGAGTACGTGGTCGAGCGTGCGGCACGCAACGATGTCCCCGTGATCGAGAACGAATCGCAGACCGATGCGATCGGCGTCGTCATGAACCTGGTGCTCGAGCGGGCCGAGCGCGCCGCGCGAGCGGGTCCGGGATGATCCTGCCGTGAGCGGCGCGCCACTCGCCACCTGTCCCTGCGCTCTCTTCGCGCGCTCGACCGAGTGGGCGGCGCTCGCCGCAGCGCGCTGGCTCGGTCGCGACGACCAGGACGCGGCAGAGGAGGCGGCCGAGGTGGCGATGCTCGCGGGCCTGACCGAGCTGCCGATCAGCGGGACCGTCGTCATCGGTCCCGACGACGGCGACGTGCTGACGATGGGGTCCGCCGTCGGCGCGGGCGGCGAAGCGTTCGACCTCGCGGTCGATCCGCTCGAGGGCCGCGGTGTCGTCGCCCGCGGCGGCACCGGGGCGATGTCGATGCTCGCGCTCGGGCCACCCGGCTCGCTGCTGCGCCTGCCAGACATGTACATGCGCCGGATGGCGGTCGGGCCGCGTGCCCGCGACACCATCGACCTGACGAAGCCGATGGCCCAGAACGTTGCGGCGGTGGCCCAGGCCTTCGGCCGGAACGCCAACGACATCACGGCCCTCGTGCTCGACCGGCCGCGTCACCACGACCTGATCGAGGAGATCCGGAGCTCCGGCGCGCGAATCAAGCTGATTCAGGACGGCGACGTGACCGCGTCGATCTCCGCCGCGATCCGCGGCACGAACGACCACCTCGCCGTCGGGATCGGCGGCACCCGCCAGGCCGTCCTCTCCGCCGCGGCCCTGCGCTGCCTCGGCGGCGAGCTCCAGGCGCAGCTCTGGCCGACGACGCGAGCCGAGATCGAGGAGGCGACCCTGCACGGGATCGAGGACGTCAACCGCGTCTTCACCTCCGAGGATCTTGCGCCGGGCGACGTGATCGTCGTCGCGACCGGGGTTTCGAACGGCGATCTCCTCCGCGGCGTCCGCTTCCTCACCGACAGCGCCCGCACCCACTCGCTCGTGCTGTGCATGCGCTGCAACTGGGTGCGTTTCACGGAGAGCATCCACTTCTTCGCCCGCGAACGGAAAGAGGAAGTGAGGCTCCTCGGGTAGCCTGTCTCCCGTGGTCGACCGCGAAGAGATCGTCAATGCGCTGCACACCGTCGAGGATCCCGAGCTCGGGATGGACATCGTCGAGCTCGGCCTCTTCTACGACGTCGAGATCGACGGCCCCAAGGTGAAGGTGATCCACACGCTCACCTCGATGGGCTGTCCCGCCGGGCAGATGATCCAGGACTCGATCCACGAGGCCGCCGCTGGGGTCGAAGGCGTGGACGAGGTGGAGGTCGAGCTCACGTTCGACCCGCCCTGGTCGCCGGACAAGATGTCCGACGACGCCAAGTTCATTCTCGGCTTCGGTTAGCCGCGCCGGCGGCAGATCAGCGGACGTGGGAGGTGGCGCAGTGTTTTGCGGTGTTGCCGTCGTGATCCCAGACCTGGACGCAGAAGGAGTAGGCCCCGGCGGGCAGTCTGCGCGAGAGCGCCTGGCGGGACTCGAAGACGTAGGGACGGTTCCAGGCCAGGGCCGTGAAGGGGTAGGAACCGGTGAGCACCGTTCTGCCTCCACGGCTCAGGGTGGCGCGGAAGCGGACCTCGCCGCGGTCGTCGGTCATGCGAGCCGTGAAGAGAGCAACGCGCCCGCGGAAGAGGGTGGTGCTCATGGCTCGTACGCGTGGCCGGACAGTGTCGCGAAGCAGCTGCACCTTGAACGACCCGGTCGCACTTGTCGCGCCGCCGGCTACGGCGACGCGCCAGTACCAGGTCTTGCCGAGTGGCTCGTAGACGCGGTTGGGGGTGAAGCTCGTCCAGCAGCCGGCTCCCTGCTGAGGCGTGCAGGCGTGATTCTCGGTGCTGGCGATCTGGTTGAAACCAGGATCGGTCGCCAGCTGCCACTTGTAGATGACCGTTCCGGTGGGGGCGGTCGGCCAGCCGACCTTCCAGCGAAAGGTGATGTCTCCGTACGGCTTTATGACAACGGTCTCGCCGGCAGTTGGCCCGACCAACGTGAACGTGGCGGGCGCGTCTTCTGCTCCGGCGGTGCCGCTCCAGGCACCGGAGAGCGAGAGTACGGCGGCGATCGCGAGCGCTAGCTGCGCACGCGCGAAGATGTTTCTCGACATGACTCCCCCTCGGAGTGTGAGGCGATTTGCGGCGGCAGTCGAGACGTCGGCGAGTCGCCGCTGGCGGCTCGATCCCTCGAACGAGGCTTTGCTTCGGGCCGGATCACTCCATCGGGTGACGCCGGTGGAGCGTGCAGCGACCAGATTGCGACGGTGCTTGCGGCGCACATCAGGCGGCTCTTCGTGGCGACAGCGGCGGCGACCTACTGCTGCGTCTTCGTCGCGTTTCTCCTGCTCGAGCGGGATGGGCTGGGAATCGCGCACTTCTACTACCTGGCGATCGCGCTGCTCGCGCTCGCTCTCGGTCCCGTGGTCGGCGCGGCGGGCGGGGTCTTCGCGACGGCGCTCTACACGACGGGGGTCGTTCTCAACCATTCGCTCCCGACGAGCGAGATCTTCACGATCTCGACGCCGATCAGGCTCGTCAACTACGTCGCGATCGGGACGCTGCTCGGGTGGTTCGCGGCGCACTACCGTCAGGCGAACGAGGAGCTGCAGATCCTGGCGCAGCGCGATCTCGTGACGGGCCTGCCGAACACGCGAGCGTTCGAGCTCGCGATCGACCGTCGCCTGGCGGCCGAGCATCCGTTCGCCTTGCTCGTCGGTGACCTCGACACCGTTCGCTTCGACGAGGATCGGGACAGCTCGCTCCTTCGCGTGTCGGAGGCGCTCTCCGGGGTGCTCGGCCCGGACGCCGATGTGGCGCGTGTCGGAGCAGAGGAGTTCGCGGTGCTGAAGCCGTGTGAGTCCGTCGAGCAGGCCGCCCAGCTCGCAGCCTGGCTCGAGCGGAACCTGTGCGAAGCCGGCTCGTCCGTCACGTTCGGGTGGTCCGCGTATCCGCGCGAGGGGAAGAACGCCCTGACGCTCTATCGCGCCGCCGACGAGCGGCTCTATGCGCGACGGGTGCTACGCGAACCGCGCCGGCACGACCTGCACAGCCTCGCCGGCTGACGCCGACGCCCTTCAACCTGGGATCGTCAGCACGATCTTGCCGAGCTGCTCGCCGCGTTCGAGACGCTCGTGCGCGGCTCTGGTCTCCGAGAGCGGGAACGTCGAGTCGACGTGCACGCGCGCCCTGCCGGAGCGGACGAGCTCGTACGCGCCGAGGAAGTCGTCGCGCGTCCCCATCGTCGAGCCGTAGACGGTCAGCTGCTTCCACCAGAAGCGGTGGAGCTGCGCCGGCGGGTTCGGGCCGCTCGTGGCACCGCAGACGGTGACGCGGCCGCCAGGTTTGACCGCACCGAGCGAGTCCTTCCAGGTTGCTTCGCCGACCGTCTCGACGACGAGGTCGACGCCGCCGATCTCCTTCGCCGCGGTTGCGGCGCCGGCATGCGGCACGGCGAGATCGGCTCCCCATTCGCGGGCCCGCTCCAGCTTCGCGTCCGAGCCCGACGTCACCAGCGTCTTGGCTCCGATCGCCCGCGCGATCTCGAACGCCGCCGTCGCGACGCCACCGCCGATCCCCCAGATCAGCACCCACTCGCCCGCCTGCAGGCGCGCTTTCGTCACGAGCATCCGGAACGCGGTCTCGTAGACGAGCGGGAACGCTGCCGCGGTCTCGAACGAGAGTGCGTCGTCGAGGGGAAAGACGTTGGTCTCCGGAACCGCGATCAGCTCGGCATGGGTGCCGTCGGTGTGCTCGCCGATCACCGTGATCGCCTGCCCATGCTCGAGGCCCGGGTTGATCACGACGCGCTCGCCGGTGTCGACTCGGATCCCCGCCCCGTCGGCGCCGAGAATCCGCGGCTTCGGGACGGACGGAAGTCCCTTCCGCACCCACAGGTCGAGGTGGTTGAGCGAGGCCGCCCGCAGGGAGATCAACACCTCGCCCGCCCCTGCCGCCGGGTCGGCAACGTCCTCGTACCGAAGCACCTCCGGGCCGCCGTCTTCGTGGATCCGAACCGCCTTCACGGGCACAATCCTGTCATGACGACAGCCGAGCTGACCCGGATGGGCGAGGAGCTCGGCCTCGACGCGATCGGCGCCGCTCCGGCCGAGCCCTACGAGGAGACGGAGCGGCACATCCGCGAGCGCAAGCAGCGCGGCCTCTTCGCGACGATGGGCTTCACCACGCGGCGGCCCGAGGTCTCCTGTCACCCGGAGCAACTCGTCACCGGCGCGCGCACCGTGATCTCGGCCGCCCTCTGCTACTACGCGGAGGAAGACGGCGGGCGACCGGGGGAGGGGCGCCTGGCGCGCTACACCTGGGCCGATCGCTACGGCGAGCTCCGCGAGAAGCTCGACGCGCTCGGCCGCCGCCTCGGTGGCTCGTATCGCGTGCTCGTGGACGAGAACGACCACGTCGACCGCGAGGGGGCCGTGCGCGCGGGCGTCGCGTTCTACGGGAAGAACACGCTCGCGATCACCCGGCGCCACGGCTCCTGGGTCGTGCTCGGCACGCTCGTCACCGACCGCGACCTCGAGCGGTCAGAGCCTTTGAACGCCGGCTGCGGGTCGTGCACGCTCTGCATCGACGCCTGCCCGACCGGCGCGCTCGACGAGCCGGGCACGCTCGACTCGACGCGGTGTCTCTCCTACTGGACTCAGGCTCCCGCCGCGATCCCCGAGGCCTACCGGGCCGAGCTCGGTGCGTTCGTCTACGGGTGCGACATCTGCCAGGACGTGTGCCCCTGGAACCGCGGCGTCGAGAAGCGGCGCGCGGGAGTGAGCCCGCCGGCCGAGGCGGAGCCCGCCGTCTCGCTCCTCGACTGGCTCACGGCCGACGGGGACGACCTCGTCGCGCGCTACGACCGTCTCTACGTGCCGCGGAACGACCCGCGCTGGCTGCGGCGTAACGCGCTCGTCGCGGCCGGAAACGTCGGCGGCGCGGCTGAGCGCGGCGCCGTCGCCCACTTTGCCGGGGGCGAGGACGTGCTTCTGCGGCACCATGCCGAGTGGGCGCTCGCGCAGATCGACGGGCGAGGCACCGCGTGAAGCTGATCCGCATCCTTGCCGTCGTCCGGCTCGCGCTCGTCCCCTTCGCGCTGGCGCTCTTGCTGGTCGAGCGTGACAACTTCCCCGACGGCTACGAGGCATTCGCCTGGTCGCTGCTCGGAGCGCAGGTGCTGGCCGCGGTCGTTCTGCTCGTGCTCGTCCGTATTTGGCGCAGCAAGGTCCGGTACCTCGCGCTCCTCAACATCCTCGCCGATGCGGCGCTGGTGTCGGGGCTCGTTCTCGCATACACGTGGGAGGCCGGCCAGCCCCTTCGCTCGCTGTTCTACCTCGTCGTCATGGAGGCCGCGCTCTTCTTCCGGCTCCGCGGCGGCCTGATCGCCGCGGTCCTGACGTTGCCGCCGGTCGTCGCCGCAGAGGTGTGGCGCGAGCGCGAGTTCGGCCACGCCGTCCAGGGGGACTCGCTCCTCCTGCGGCTGTTCGTCGCGCTCGTGCTCGGTGGCGTCGTCGGCCGGCTCGTGGACATGGAGCGCAGCCAGGCGCGGGCTACGAAGGAGCGCGCGGCCGACGCGGAGCGGCTGCGCGACGAGCTCGGCAGGCGCGTCGACATGCTCGAGGCGACGAGCCGTGCGGCGCGCGCGCTCGGCTCGTCACTCGACCTCGATGACGCTTTCGCCTCGTTCGTCCGCGAGCTCCGCAGCCTCCTGCCCTTCGACCGCGCGGCGATCCTGCTCGTGGAGGGAGGCGGCGCGCGCGTGATGGCGACGTCCGGGCTCGGCGCGGACGACTACCTGGAGCCGGGTACCGCGATCGCCGTCCCGGGGTCGATCCTCGAGGAGGTGATCGACGGGGGCGCCACCATCTACCGCGAGGACATCTCCGAGCAGCGCTACCCGGAGGAAGCCGGGCTGGTCGCGCTCGGAGTGCGCTCGCGGGTACTCGCGCCGCTGCAGCTCGGGACCCGCTCGATCGGCGCTCTCGCGCTCTCCCGTCGGGAGCCGTCGTCGTTCCGGAGGGAGGAGCTCGCCCTCGTGACGCTGCTCGGCCGCCTGGTCGCGACCACGGTGCAGAACCTGCGCACCTACGAGGCCGAGCGAGCAACCGTGGAAGAGCTGCGGCGGCTGTCTGCCCTCCGCGCCGACTTCGTCTCGCTCGTCTCCCACGAGCTGCGGAGCCCGATGGCCGCGGTGATCGGGTCGGCGCGGACGCTGCAGGCGCGCTGGCGCGAGCTCCGTCCGGAGCAGCGCGAGGCCTTCCTCGCCGTGATCGCGGACGAGACGTCCCGCCTCGCGGCGCTCGTCGGCGACGTGCTCGACACCTCGCGGATCGAGGCCGGCACGTTCGGATACCGCTTCGCCGATGTCGATCTGACGGCGGTTTTGCGAGAGTCGATTGCGGCCGCCGAGATCGGCCAGGACGAAGTCCGGCTGGCGGCCGAGCTGCCGATCGGCCTGCCCCGCGTGCGTGGAGACGCCGAGCGACTTCGGCAGCTCGTGGACAACCTGATCTCGAATGCGATCAAGTACTCCGACGCGGGCGGTGAGGTCCAGGTAGACGCTAGAACCGACGACGGTCAGGTGGTCGTCCGCGTGCGCGACGCGGGACCGGGCATCAGCGAGGAGCATCACGTTCAGATCTTCGAGAAGTTCGGCCGCGCCGGCGGGTCGGCGAAGCCGGGGACCGGTCTGGGCCTCTTCCTCTCGCGCTCGTTCGCAGAGGCCCATGGAGGGTCGCTCGACGTGGAGTCGACCCCCGGCGAGGGCTCGGTCTTTACGTTGCGCCTGCCCGTTGGCTAACCGGGGAGCTTGACGCGGGTGAGGCGCAGCTCCTTGACGAGCTGGGCCGCGCGCTTTGCGATCGCCGGCCGGACGTCCGCCGGCTCGAGCACGACGGCCTCGCCGCGGTCGGCCAGGATCTCGCTGATCAGCCAGTCGCGGGTGCCGACGCGCAGCGTCGCGAGCGCCGAGCCGTCGGTCAGCCGGGTGGCCCCGCGCTCGACGCGATAGCGCGCGACCGGCTTCGCGTAGCGGACACGCACCTGGTGGGCGTCCTCGAGAAAGTGAGGGTCGAAGCCGTCGCGCGGCTCGAAGCGGTCGTCGGTGAGCCGTGCCGTCCGCATCCGGTCGAGCCTGAACGAGCGCTCGCCGTCGGAAGAGCGATCCCAGGTGTGGATGATCCAGTTCGGCAGGACGCGCTCGAAGGTGTACGGCTCGACGAGCCGTTCCGTCGGAGTCTCGTCGCCGTCCTTCATGTAGTCGATCGCAACGACGCGGCGCTCCGCGATCCCGCGGGAGAGCGTCGCGACGAGCGCCTCCTCGTCCAGCTCGTCTTTGAGAACGGGGGTCTGATGATCCTCGAACTGCCCGAATGTCTCCTCGAGCTTCTTGCGAACGCGATCGAGCGGCGTGTGCACCTGCGCCGCGATCGTCGGCCCGACGATGTCGAGCGCGAGCCGGATCGCGCGCGCCTCGAGCGGCGTCAGCCGCGGGGCGAGCCGGAACACGTCGCCGTACAGCTCCTTGTCGACCTGCACGGAGTTGCCTTCGAGCTGGGCGTAGACCGTGTAGCAGCCGCCCCCGAAGTTGACGAGGTTGAGCAAGGACAGGTGATCCTGGAGCTCCTCGCGGGGTATGTGGAACCGCGTCGCAAGGTCGTCGGCGTCGAGCTCGGCATCGCGGTTCTCGCCGCACGCGGCGAGCAGGTAGGCGAGGAGCGCCTGGAGAACGCCGAAGCGCTCCGGCGCGACCGCCGGCGCCGGCCGGTCGGCACCGTCGACCGGGAGCTCGACCGCCTTCTCGCGTGCCAGCTTGGGCGGCTCGGCCTCGTGCGCGGCGCGGACGCGCTTCAGCCCCTCCGCGCACGCTGCACGGAGCTCCTCCGGCTCGAGCGGGACGGCGCGGCCGTTCTGGCGCAGCACCCAGCCCGCGAGCGGCTCGATCGCTGCGTAGTCCGTCTCGAAGACACCGTCCACGAGCGCTCCTGCCTCCCGCAGCGTTCGGTGGACCCACCACGCGGTGTCGCCGTTGACCTCGATCCTGGCGGTGCCGGCGACGGGGCCGTGCTGCCAGTCCTCGCCGACGCGGTACGCATCGACGTCGAAGTCGGCCGGGAGGCGAAAGTCGCGCTCGCGGCGGGTCGCGAAGCGGATCTCGCCGCGGATCCGGGAGACGCGAAAGGTGCGGACGTCGTCGTTGTCGAGATCGTTGCCGACGACGTACCAGGTCCCGCGGTCGCGCCGCAAGGCGTAGGGATTCAGCGTTCGCTCGCGGATCTGGTCGCGCCGCGGCGACCAGTAGTTGAACTTGATCGTCCGCTGCTTCGAGATCGAGGACTCGAGCTTCGAGAGCCGGCCGGCCATCTCGGGCGAGTAGTCGGGATCCCGCACCTGCACGCTCGCGGCGGTCTCGGTCGGCGCGTCGTCGAACCCGGGACGGCCGAGCGCGAGGTTCTGGAGCGCGAGGCGCAGCGGCTCCGCGTAGGCGAACGTCCCTTCGAGCATGTAGAGCGCCGTCTGCAGGGCCGCCAGCTCGTCGTCGTCGAGCTCGAGCTCGTCGAGGAAGTAGTTCTCGGAGCGGAGGGTGTAGAGCTCCTCGCCGGTGAACTCGTCGCGCTGAGAATGAAGCGGGACGCCGAGCCCGATCAGCTCCGCGCGGTCGGAGTAGAAGCGGCGCGCGAACGCCTCGTCCGACATCTCCGAGTACCCCTCGACGTTGCCCTTGACGTCGCGCGCCGTCAGCGGTCTGCGCTCCGCCATCAGGAACGCGACCAGCGAGAGCTGACGGATCAGCTTGTCGGTGTCGTGCGACATCAGCCGCCCGACTCTAGCGGCTGCGGGAAAAGCTTACGCCGCTGCGAGCGAGCGTTCGAGGTGCTGGTGCGAGGGACAGTAGTCCCGCTCGGGCAGGGGCGTCCGCTGGCACGGCTTGCCTTTTCGCGTCGTCGCCCGGCAGCGAGCGACACCGCCGTCGAGGGCACCGGCCTCGAGCTGCTCCTCGATGAAGCCGACCGCCGCCGCGATCCCCTCCTTGACGGCCCAGGCGACCTGCGCCTGCGCGGTGATCGGGAAAAAGCGCCGGATATCCTGGAAAAGCGCCCGGTCGGGCTTCGCGAAATAGTGCGGATCGGCTGCGAGCCGCTCCATCGTCTGCTCGCACTGCTCGAGCACGGCGCGCCGCGACTCGAGCTGGACGGATGCCTCGGCGTACGGGTCGATCAGGTCCTTGATCGAGCGATAGATCGCTCGCGAGTACTGATACATGCATGCCTGCAGTTGCACGAGTTGGGCTTCCATCTGCGCGGTCATTGCTCCCTGTTCTATCCCGCAGTCAGGCCGAAAGTCAGCTTTCGGCGAAGGTTGTCGGAACGAGTATACGGACTACCCGGTGCTGTTACAAAGTCGCTTACATAAGTGTTCGATTGCGGAACCGCGCCATCGAAGCTGAGAGGAGGTAGGGAAGCTGTGTGCCCGCTCCACAAATTCCGTACACCTTCGGCTACGGCACGATCTCACGCTGGTAGGCCGTTGGGAAGACCGTCCGGGCTCGCTGGAGCGCGGAGGACGCTTCGGCCTCGTTCTCGAAGACGCCCTGGAAGACGACGTAGTAGCCGGGGTGGAGGCTCGCGTAGCGGGAGGAGTCGAGCACGCCGACGCGGCGCAGGCCGCCGTCGCGCGCTTTCTTCGCCTGCGCCCCCGCGGCGTCGCGGCCGTTCGTCTGCGGGAGCGAGAGCAGCACGATCGTCCAGCCGCGCCGGTCGCGGGGCCACGTGACGACCGCCGGGTTGGCCGGCGGCGGAGGCGGAGCGGTCGTCGCCGGCGCTGTCGTCGCGGGCGCCGTCGTCGTGGCCGCCCCGGTCGTGGGCTCCGGCGCCGTGAGCGTCGGTGTGCCGCCGGTGACGGTCAGGCTGCCTCCAGTCGCGGTCGGGATCGCGCTCGGCTCCTCGCCGTCGCCGGAGATCGCGATCGCGGCGCCCGTTCCGAGTACGGCCACGACGAGCCCGAGGAGTGCCGGCACGATCCACGCTCCGGCCCAGTCGTACCGCGTCGAGGCCGCCGTCGAGGCGCGGGCGACCGGGCCGGCGGCCCTTTGGTTCAGGCGGCCGCCGCACTCGAGGCAGTACTCCTGGCCCGCCTGCACAGGTGCGTCGCACCGCGGGCAGCGGGCCGGGCCGGGAGCGCTCATCGCGCGTCTGCCGCTTCCGCGACGGGACGGCCGCAGGTGGCGCAGAAGTGCGACCCCCAGAGCAGAGGAGCGCCACACTCGCAGCGGGCGGTCTTCGGGACACCCGGTGCGCGGCGGGCGGCGCCGAGCAGGACGTCCAGCTCGTGGATGCGCGCTTCGAGCCCGATCAGCTCCGCGCAGCGCTCGAGGAGCAGATCCTCGCGAAAGCGGTCGCGGCGGTACATCTCGAGCGAGAGCCCGCCCAGATCGCGAAGCTTCTGCTCGCGCAGGCGCAGCAGCGCCCGCCGCTCGCGTCGAAGCTCGCTCGCGGCCGGTGCCGGCCGGCGGCGCGGCCGTGGCGATTCGCGGCGCAGAAGCCGTTGCAGGGACGGAAGGCGCACTCTGCGGCGAGTGTACTGACGGGTTCGGAGCGCCCATTCCGGCTCGCGCAGGACGGACATCCGCAGAAGCGGATGCCCGTCGCGCGAAGACCCCTGAAGGGGCCGCGTCGCGGCCAAGAGCGTCCCTTCGGTCAGCTAGGACAGCTCGATCACGACGAGGCGATCCTCCGTGAATTCGCGCACGGCATACGCAGGACCCTCGCGCGTGTTCCCGGAGTCCTTGACCCCGCCGTAGGGCATCTGGTCGGCCCGGAAGGTCGGTGCCTCGTTGATGGTGACGCCGCCGAACTCGAGCCGTTGCGCCGCGCTGAGTGCGGTCTTGAGATCGCGCGTGAAGATCCCGGCCTGGAGCCCGTAGCGGGTTCCGTTCGCCAGCTCGATCGCCTCGTCGAGGGTGTCGTAGGCAGTGACCGTGCACACCGGCCCGAAGACCTCCTCGCAGGAGACCTTCAGCGCCGGAGCGGCGTTCGCGATCACCGTCGGTCGGACCAGACCCTGCTCGAGCGCTCCCCCGGTGAGGATCTCCGCGCCGGCCGTCCGCGCCTCGTCGATCCACTCGAGCACCCGGTCGCGAGAGCCCGCGTCGATCAGCGGCCCGACGTCGGTGGTCTCGTCGAGCGGGTCGCCGACGACGAGCGCCTCGACTTTCGGGACGAAGCGGGAGACGAGCTCGTCGTAGGCGTCGCGCTGGACGTAGATCCGCTGCACCGAGATGCAGCTCTGGCCGGCGAATGAGAAGGCGTTCGCGGCGAGCCGCGTCGCGACGTCCTCGAGGTCGGCGTCGGCCTCCACGAGCACGGGCGTCGCGTTTCCGAGCTCGAGCTTGACGCGCTTGCGAGGCGCCCGTTCGGCGAGCTTCCAGCCGACCTCGCCGGAGCCGGTGAACGTGATCGCGCGAACGCGCTCGTCCTGGACGAGAACGTCGCCGATCTCCGCTGCCGGCCCGACGAGCACGTTCAGCCAGCCGGGCGGCAGGCCGGCCTCGGTCTCCAGTTCCGCGAGCAGCAGCGCGGAGAACGGTGTCTGCGCGGCGGGCTTGAGCACGACGGCGCAGCCGGCCGCGAGTGCCGGCGCGATCTTGTGGGCGACGAGGTTGAGCGGGAAGTTGAACGGCGAGATCGCGGCCACGATCCCGATCGGCCGGCGGACCGTGAACGCCAGCTTGCCCGCCCCGGCCTGGGAGGCATCCATCGGCACCATCTCCCCTGCCAGCTTGCGCGCCTCCACGGCCGCGAAGGTGAACGTGGACATGGCCCGCGATGCCTCGACCCGAGCAGCCTTGAGCGGCTTCCCGGCCTCCTCGGCGATCGTCTGCGCCACCTCTTCGTGGCGTCGTCCGAGGTACCCGGCGACGCGAACGAGGATCTCGGCGCGCTTGTGCGCCGGGAGCGGCTCCCGCATCGCGGCCTCGGCGGCGTCGACCGCCTTCCGCGCTTCGGCCGCGCCCGCTTTCGCAACCCGGCCGACGGTCTCGCCGGAGTAGGGAGAGCGCACCTCGACCCACTCGCCCGTCTCGACCCACTCGCCGGCGATCAACAGCTTCTTCTCGGAGGCTGTCGTGGCCACCCTCTGAGTCTATGCTCCTCGTGTGGCAACGGACGCGCTCATCGTCGACGCCGTTCGCAGCCCGATCGGGCGCCGGAACGGCTCGCTCGCGGGCACCCGCGGCGACGAGCTCGCTGCGCAGGTGCTGAACGGACTGGTTGCGCGCCACGACCTCGATCCGGCGGAGGTCGAGGACGTCCAGATGGGTTGCGTGACGCAGATCGGCGAGCAGGGCTGGAACATCGGCCGGATGGCGCCGCTGGTCGCCGGCTGGCCCGAGACGGTCTGCGGAACGACGGTCGACCGCCAGTGCGGATCCTCGATGCAGACGAACTTCAACGCCGCTGCTGCGATCTGGGCCGGCCAGCTCGACGTCGTCGTCTCGGCCGGCGTCGAGATGATGTCCCGCGTCCCGATGGGCTCGAACGGCGGCGACCTCTCCGACAAGCTGACCGAGCGCTGGCAGATAGTGCCGCAGGGGATCTCCGCAGAGGCGATCGCGTCCGAGTGGAACCTCTCGCGAGAGGCGCTCGACGCGTACTCGCTCGAGTCGCACCGACGCGCGATCGCGGCGATCGACGGCGGGCGTTTCGAGAACGAGATCGTCCCGGTCGAGACGGGAGCCGCCGGCGCGGCCGTGCTCTTCGCCGTCGACGAGGCGCCGCGGCGCGATACGTCGGCTGTGAAGCTCGCCTCGCTCCAGCCCGCGTTCATCCCCGACGGAGTCGTGACCGCGGGGAACTCGAGTCAGATCGTCGACGGCGCAGCGGCCGTGCTCGTGACGAGCGAGGCTGCTGCAACGCGCCTCGGCCTCGAGCCACGTGCCCGCTTCGTCTCGTTCGGGCTCGCCGGCGTCGACCCGTACCGGATGTTGCACGGCAACCCCGAGGCGTGCCGGAAGGCGCTCGAGCGCGCGGGGCTCACCTGGGACGACATCGCCGTGATCGAGGTCAACGAGGCGTTCGCGTCGGTCGTGCTCCAGTTCGCGCACGACGCCGGGCTCGAGGATCGCTTCGACGACATCAACCCGAACGGCGGCGGCATCTCGCTCGGCCACCCGCTCGGCGCCACGGGCGCGCGGGTGACGGCGACGCTGCTGAACGAGCTCGAGCGGCGCGAGGCGCGCTACGGGATCGCCTGCATGTGCATCGGCTTCGGCCAGGCGATCGCCGCCGTCGTCGAGCGCGTCTAGACCGCGACGCGCCCCAGCGTCGCCTCGACCTCCGCGCAGACTTCGCGGGCGATCTCCGCGAACGCCTGCGACGCCGGCGAGCGGTGGCGATCTCGATGCCAGGCGAGCGCGATCCGGCGCGCCGGTATCTGCGGCTCGAGCTCGAGAACCGTCACCCGGTCGTCGTTCGGGTCGATCGTCAGCAGCGGCACGAGGGCAGCGCCGAAGCCGGCGCCGACGAGGCCTTGCACGGTGCCGTTGTCGTCCGAGCGGAAGGCCACGTCGAGCCGGACTCCGCGGACGATCAGCTCGCCTTCGGCGAGTGCGGTGCTCCGGCACGCCCGGTTGCCGATCAGGGTCAGGTCGCCGAGGTCGCCCAGGCCTGCGCGCTCGAGGCCGGCGAGCTCGTGCTCGGCCGGGACGAGGAGGACATAGTCGTCGCGGAGGAGCTCCTCTGTCTCGAACGGGCCTTCGAGCGTCGGCAACATCGCGAAGGCGACGTCGAGCTCGCCGCGCTCGATCAGGCGCAGCAGGTCATCGTCGGACGTCGACTCGCTCAGCTCGAGCTCGATCAGCGGCCAAGCGCCGCGGAACCGTCGCATCACCTCGGGCAGGACCTTGGCGCCGACGCTCTGGAACGTCCCGATCCGAAGGTGCCCGCTGTCCCCGTGCGCGAGCGCGGCCATGTCCGCCTGGGCCGCATGCAGGCGGGCGACGATCGCCTCCGCGTGGAGGAGGAGCAGCCGGCCGGCTTCGGTGAGGGAGACGGCGCGCGCACCGCCGGGACGCTCGAGCAGGCGCTCGCCGACGAGCCGCTCGAGCGTCTGGATCTGCTGGCTGATCGCGGACTGCGTGTAGCCGAGCGAGACGGCCGCGCGCCCGAACGTGCCCTCGCGCGCGACGGCCTCGAGGGCGGCCAGATGACGGAGCTCGACGCCGAGCCAGCTATCAGGTTCCATAATCGAACCAAAGAATAACTCGACTTGACCTAATAGAGCAAGTCGAGCATGCTGCAGTCATGACAGCTCTGGTGATCGCATTGATCGTCGTCGTCGGCCCGCTCGCCGTGCTCTTCGGCGCGGACTCGCGGCTCGACGAGCGCCGCTGACACCGACGCCGCGCCGGTAGGATCGCGCGCCGTGGAGGTGCGTCGAGTCGGGGTGGTCGGGTTGGGCGCAATGGGCGCCGGGATCGCGCAGCTCTGCCTCGAGGCGGGCGTGGACACGGTCGGGCGCGAGGTTACCGCCGACCTGGGCGAGCAGGCCCGCGACCGGATCGGCCACTTCCTGACCCGCAAGACCGAGAAGGGACAACTCGAGCAGGCCGCGCGCGACGATGCCATGAGCCGGCTCGAGCTGACGACCGAGCTGGACGCCTTCGCCGACTGCGACCTCGTGATCGAGGCGATCGTCGAAGAGCTGGAGCCGAAGCGGGACCTGTTCGCCGAGCTGGAGCGGATCTGCCGGCCGGACGCGGTGCTGGCGACGAACACGTCGGCGCTCTCGGTGACCGAGATCGCCGCCGCGACGACGACACCCGGCCGCGTCGTCGGGATGCATTTCTTCAACCCGGCGCCGCTGATGCCGCTCGTCGAGATCGTGCGCGCGGAGCTGACCGAGGAGGAGCCGTTCGAGGCCGCCTTCGCGTTCGGCGCGCGGATCGGGAAGACCCCGATCCGCTGCTACGACACGCCGGGATTCGTCGTCAACCGGGTCCTGATCCCGCTCCTGAACGACTGCATCCGCGTCCTCGACGAGTCGCGCGTGACACCGGAAGACCTCGACACCGGGATGAAGAACGGTGCCGGGTGGCCGATGGGCCCGTGCGCGCTCGTCGACCTCGTCGGGATCGACGTGCACGTGCACGCGTCCGAGGCGCTGTACGAGAAGACGCGCGAGCAGCGGATGGCACCGCCGCCGCGGCTCGTCGCGATGCGGAACGCCGGCCTGCTCGGGCGCAAGTCCGGCCGCGGCTTCTATTCGTACGACTGAGCGTCGTCCGCGTCTGCCATCGGGACGCCGAGCCGTTCGGCCACCGTCGGGACGAGCGTGCCCTGGACGAGCACGGAGAAGAGGACGACGACGAAGACGATCCCGTAGATCTCGGCGCCGTCGTCGACGCCGCCGATCAGCGCCAGCGCTGCGAGCAGGATCGGCACGGCCCCCTTGAGCCCGCTCCACATCACGAACAGCCGCTCGCCGCGGTCGAGCCGCACGGGCAGGAGCAGTGCGCCGACCACGAGCGGCCGGATCACGAACGCGAGCAATGCGGCCAGCACGAGCCCTTCGATCCAGGCGTCGGAGTCGAACAGCTCGGTCAGGTCGATCGTCAGGCCCAGCGCCACGAACATCGCGATCTCCGCCAGGCTCCCGAGCGAGGAGAGGAACGCGTCGACCTCGCGGCGGTGCGGCAGCGGCCGGTCGCCGATCAGGATTCCGGCGACGAAGACGGCGAGGAAGCCGGAGCCGTGGACGAGGGTGGCGGCGCCGTAGACGACGCCAGCGGCGGCAAGCATCCGGAGCGGATAGAGCGCGGGGGAGGGAAGCGGCACGTGCCGCATCAACGGCAGCAGCAGCGCCGCGCCAACGGCGCCGACCGCAGCTCCCCCGACCATCTCGATCGCGAACTCGCTGACGACCGTCCAGAAGGTGCCGTCGTCGCTCGTCGCGAGCTCGATCAGGCCGATCATCAACGCGATCCCGACCGGGTCGTTCGCCCCCGATTCGCCTTTCAGGATCGTCCCGGTCCGGCCGCCGATCTCGCGGCCGCCGAGCACGGAGAACGTGACCGCAGGGTCGGTCGGCGCGAGCGCCGCACCGAGCAGGCCGCTGGTGATCCAGGAGAGGTCGAAGAGGACGTGTGCGGCGACCGCGATCAGCCCCGCGGAGGCGAACGTGCCGAGCACTCCGAGCGAGAGGATCGGCACCGCCGCGCCGCGGAAGCGACCCCAGCCGATGTCCATGCCGCCGTCGAAGAGGATCACGATCAGCGCGACGACGCCGATGCGCTCGACCGTGACGAACGAGATCGAGTCGTGGAGCCGCGGGACCAGGTCGGAGGCAACCGCGGCGGCGAGCAGGAAGAGCGCTGCGCTCGGGATCGCCAGCCGCTCGGTGATCGCCCGGCCGAAGAGGGCAAGCGAGAACCCCGCCGCGACCACGAGCACGATCACGCCGAAGTCTGAGATCTCGGTCACCGGGTAAATCTAGGGCTATGCGAGCTCTGCGCGGCCGCTTACACTTTCCTTACATGACCCTGACCGGCGCCACACGCGCCACGCCGATACTGCAATCCATGCGGAAGAGCTTCCTCTGTCTCGCGCTGCTCGCGCTGATCCTTCCGGTCGCGGCACTCGCTGCGACGGACACCGGCGAGGGCACGCTTTCGGTCGAGGACGGCCGCGGCAAGGTCGTTCTCGATGCGCGCGGTGGCGTCTTCGGCAGGCTCGACCGCGGCGCGATCACCGTCTACGACAAGACTCCGGGCGACGCGAGCTTCCCGGTCGTGACCGGTGCCGACCAGCCGGAGCTCTTCCTCGCGGACGGGGGCGTCCGCTACCGCGGCGCCGGCCTGCGCTTCCGCGTGATCGGCGGCGGCTTCAGGCTCGTGATCCAGGGACGCGGGATCGATCTCTCCGTCGTCGGCCGGGGCTCGGGCTTCATCGAGGGTGAAGCGGTCGAGCCGGGCGTCTATTCGCTCGCCGGCGCCGACTGCCGCAAGAACCGCGCCAGCTGCGAGCTGCTCCCGCTGCCCGGCGTCCGCTTCAAGCTCGGCGCCAACGAGCGTCCGGAGCGGAACGCGATCCGGCCCGGCACCGAGTAAATGGCCGCCGGCGCCCAGACGATCCTGGTCGTCGAGGACGAGGCCTCGATCGCGTCGTTCGTCTCGCTGTACCTCAAGAACGCGGGGTACAACGTCCGAGCGGTCACCACCGGCAGCGCCGCGCTAACCCAGGTCGCGGCCGAACAGCCGGCCCTGATCATCCTCGACCTGATGCTGCCCGACCTCGACGGGATCGAGATCTGCAGGCGTGTCCGCAAGACGTCCGACGTGCCGATCCTGATGCTGACCGCCCGCGACGAGGACGTCGACAAGATCATCGGGCTCGAGGTCGGCGCCGACGACTATCTGACGAAGCCGTTCAACCCGCGCGAGCTCGTCGCGCGGGTGAAGAGCGTCCTCCGCCGCGCAGCGCCCGAGCGCCGTCGCGACGTCGAGGAGGAGCTCCACCACGGCGACCTCTCGATCAACGCCGGTCGCCGCGAGGTGAAGGTCGGTGAAGAGGAGATCCAGCTGGCCCCGAAGGAGTTCGACCTGCTCTGGGAGCTGCTCGACCACAAGGGCCTCGTGCTCACACGCGACCAGCTGCTCGAGCGCGTCTGGGGCTACACCTTCGCCGGCGACACGCGCACCGTCGACGTGCACGTGCGGCAACTGCGCCGCAAGCTCGGCGAGGCCTCGCCGATCGTCACGGTCTGGGGCGTCGGCTACAAGGTCGGCCCCGACCGGGCCCCCGCACCCGCCGCTTAGGTAGCGGTGCACGCGGCCACGTACTCCGGGGCTCTGACGCCCGCAGAGACGTCGCCGGCCGGCGTCCTCAGTCGCGCCCGTGCTACCGGCACGGGCGCTCCCTGCGTCCTTGTCTGGCTCGCTCTGCGAACGCCAGAGGCGCGGTCACGTCACCGCGCGCACCGCTGATGCTCAACTCGCTGCGCTTTCGCCTGCCGGCGCTGTTCCTGGCGGGAATCGCGCTCTCCGGGCTCGTCACGAGCCTGATCACGCTGCGGCTGTTCCAGGACTACGCGCGCAACCAGACACTCGTCGAGCTGCGGCAGGAGGCGCGTGGCCTCGCCGACCTCTACGGCGAGTCGGCGGTCCGAGCCACCGACGAGGAGAAGGCGGCACCGGGCTTCGCGGCCGAGAAGCTGGAGGCGGCGACCGGCGACAAGCTCTACTACGTCGGCGCTTCGATCTTTCCGGGTGAGGACGTCGGCCTGACGCGCCTGACGCGGGCGGACGTCGGGGTCGACCTCAGCGAGCGGGTCGTCACCTTCGAGTTCGAGCCGCCGGGCGAGAACAACGCGTTCCTCGCCGCCGCGCACCCGCTGCGGCCGGGCGGCTCCACCGGGCCGGTCTTCGGCTACCTGATCGTGGCGAAGGAGAAGAGCGAGCTGCGCGACGCCTGGATGACGCTGCTCGAGCGGCTTGCGATTGCGTTCCTCGTCGGGCTCGTCGTCGTCGGCGGGCTCGCCCTGTACCTCTCGCGGCGGATCACCAAGCCTGTGCTCGCCCTCTCCGCGGCCGCCGACGAGGTCTCGAAGGGCCGCTACGACGTCGTGGTGCCAGAGGTGCCCGGCGGCGGCGAGATCGGCCACCTCGCCGACCGCTTCCGGGAGATGACGGCGCGGCTGGCGGAGTCGGAGGAGCGCGAGCGCAACTTCCTGATGTCGGTCTCGCACGAGTTGCGCACGCCGCTGACGGCGATTCGTGGTCATGTGGCGGCCCTGCGCGACGGCGTCGTCACCGAGCCGGAGGCGATCGACGCCTCGCTGGAGACCGTCGCCGAGGAGGCGGAGCGGCTCGGCCGGCTCGTCGGCGACGTGCTCGACCTCGCCAAGCTCGACGCGCACCGTTTCACCGTGCTGACCGAGGAGGTCGACATGGGACGTGTGCTCGAGCGGGCGTTCTCGACGTTCTCGGAGGAGGCGCGCCAGCGCGGGATCGAGTACACGTCCGAGGCCGAGACGGCACCCGTGATCGTCTCCGACGGCGACCGCGTGCTCCAGATCATCTCCAATCTCCTCTCCAACGCGTTTCGCTGGACGCCGGACGGCGGTCGGATCGACCTGGCGCTCCAGAGCGCGAACGGGACCGTCACGGTCGACGTCGCCGACACGGGCCCCGGGATCGCGGCCGAAGCGCGCGAGCGGATCTTCCGGCCGTTCTGGTCGACCGACGGTCGCGGCACCGGGCTCGGCCTCCCGATCGCGCGCGAGCTGGCGGTGGCGCTCGGCGGCCGGATCGAGCTGCAGACCGAGGTGGGGAAGGGCAGCCGCTTCCGGCTCGTGCTGCCGAACCGGGGTCTCTAGGCGGTTTCGCGCAGCGCCACGAGCGGCGCAGCGGTCGACCGCTCGACGCGCTCGAGCCGGTCGCTGACGCCCTGCCAGCCGGAGGAGACGAGGTCGACGAGCAAGGCGAGATCGTCGATGCGGGCGTGCCGCTCGGCGAGCAGGTCGCCTTCGAGCCGCTCGAGCCGGCGGATCACCTGGTTGAGGAGGCCGCGGATCTCGGCGAGGTTGCGCCCGACCGGGAGCACCTCGGCGCGAAGGCCGTCCTGGACGGCCGCGGTGACCTTCTCGGGGAGCGTGCCTTCGAGCTCGGCAGCGGCCACGGCGAGCGCTTCGACCTGGACGCGCGTGCGCTCGAGCGCCGCCTCCAGCTCGGCCGGCGCAGCCCGCCCGGACGCCGCTTCGGCGATCCGGGCCTTGGCCCGCTCGAGTGTCTTCTCGTCCACGGGCAGGAGGCTACGCTGGCCGTCGGATGGACACCTCCGAGCTCGACTACGACCTGCCCTCGGAGCTGATCGCACAGCAACCGGCGGCCCGCCGCGACGCCTCGCGGCTGCTCGTTTACGACCGGTCGACCGGGGAGATCAGGCACCGGGTCTTCGCCGAGTTGCCTGACGAGCTCTCGGGGGAGCTCGCAGTCGTCAACGACACGCGCGTGGTTCCGGCGAGGATCAGGCTCGAGCGCCCGAAGGGAGAGGTGCTGCTGCTGGAGCACGAAGGTGGCGGCGAGTGGCTCGCACTTGCCCGGCCGACACGCCGGTTGCGAGCGGGCGACCGGCACGGCACGCTCGAGCTCCTCGAGCATCTGGGTGAGGGCCGCTGGCGGGTGCGGCTGGACGGCGAGCCCGACGGGGAGGCGCCGCTGCCCCCGTACATCAGCGAGCCGCTCCTGGATCCGACTCGCTACCAGACCGTGTATGCGGACGAGGCCGGCTCGGCTGCGGCTCCGACGGCCGGCCTTCACTTCACGCCGGAGCTGCTCGGCCGGCTCGACGTCGAGCGCGTGACCCTCCACGTCGGCCTCGACACGTTCCGGCCGCTCGCGACGGACCGGCTCGAGGAGCACGTGCTCCACGGCGAGCGCTTCGCGGTCCGGCCGGAGGCGTGGTCGCGGATCGAGGCCGCCGAGCGCGTGCTCGCGGTCGGGACGACGAGCGTGCGCGTCCTCGAGACGGTCGCAAGCAACAGACTGTTACAAGGTCGAACGAACCTCTTCGTCACGCCCGGCTTCGAGTTCCGCCGCGTCGACGCGCTGCTGACGAACTTCCACCTGCCGCGCTCGACGCTGCTCGCGCTGGTGATGGCCTTCGCCGGCGTCGAGGAGACCCGGCGCCTCTACCGGCTCGCGGTCGAGGAGCGCTACCGCTTCTACTCGTTCGGCGACGCGATGCTGATCCTGTGAGCTTCCAGGTCACCGCCACCGACGGCGCCGCGCGCGCCGGGATCCTCCGCACCGCTCATGGCGAGATCAGGACGCCCGCGTTCATGCCCGTCGGCACGAAGGGGACCGTGAAGGGCCTCGACCCGGACGAGCTCCTCACAGTCGGGGCGCAGATCATCCTCGGCAACACCTATCACCTCCACTTCCGTCCCGGCGACGAGCTGATCGCGGAGCTCGGCGGCCTGCACGCGTTCTCGGGGTGGGAGGGGCCGATCCTGACCGATTCGGGCGGCTTTCAGGTCTTCTCGCTCCGCGACACGCTGCTCCAGGTCGACGACGACGGCGTCACCTTCCGCTCGGTCTACGACGGCGCGCCTGCACGCTTCTCGCCGGAGATCGCGGCCCGAATCCAGCGCAATCTCGGCTCGGACATCGCGATGGCGTTCGACATCTGCCCGCCGGCCGGCGTGCCGCGCGCCGAGCTCGAGAACGCCGTCCGCCTGACGACCCACTGGGCGGCTCGCCAGCGCGAGGCCCGCCGCGCACCCGGTCAGCTCCTCTTCGGGATCGCCCAGGGAGGCGCGGACGCCGAGTTGCGACGCCGTTCGATCGAGGAGATCGCCGCGCTCGACTTCGACGGCCACGCCCTGGGTGGGCTTGCGGTGGGTGAGAGCCGCGACGAGATGTTCGAGGCGACCGGCTGGGCAGCGCCGATGCTCCCGGCCGGCAAGCCGCGCTACTTCATGGGTATCGGCGACGCGGAAGGGATTCTGCGCGTGATCGGAGCCGGGATCGACATGTTCGACTGCGTCCTCCCGACACGCACCGCCCGCACCGGCTCCGCGCTGACCGCCGAGGGCCGGCTGAACCTGCGGAACGCCCGCTTCGCGAACGATCCCCGCCCGCTCGAGGACGGCTGCTCGTGCCCCGCCTGCGCCCGCTTCTCACGCGCCTACGTGCGGCATCTCGTCAACCAGGAGGAGCTGCTCGGGCTTCGTCTAATCAGTCTGCATAATCTTCATTTCCTACTCGAACTGACCGCGGGCGCGCGGGCGGCGATCGAACGCGGCGAGCTCGAGGCCTACACGGCGGCAGCGCTTGCCCGGCTCGCCGGCGGCCCACAGGAGGACCCTTGGAACCAGGTGGGCTGATCATTCTCGTGGCGCTGTTTGCGCTGTTCTGGCTCTTCGTGATCAAGCCGCAGCGGCGTCGCGTGCAGGAGCAGCGGACGCTGCACGAGTCGGTCGCGGTCGGGGACGAGATCGTGACGATGGGGGGCCTGCTCGGCCACGTCCGCGGGATCAACGACGACGACGACACGCTCGTCGTCGAGATCGCCCCCGGCACGAACGTCCGCGTCGCGAGGCGCGGGATTGCGGCGGTTCTTCCGCCCGACGAGCCTTCCAAGTCGGAGCCGGACCAGGAAGAACGCAGCTAACCTGCTGACCGCGTGAATCGCCGACCGCACCTCACTCTCGTAGCACTGATCGTCGCCGGCCTGATCGCCGTCGGCCTGCTCGCTGTACCCGGTTCGCCGATCAGCGACAAGCCGACGCTCGGCCTCGACCTTCAGGGCGGCCTCGAAGTCACGCTGCAGGCGGTCCCGCCGCCCAACCGCCCGCTCCAGGAGTCAGACCTCGACCGCTCGGTCGAGATCCTCCGCGACCGCGTCGACCGGCTCGGAGTCGCGGAGCCGGAGATCCGCAAGCAAGGGGACGACCAGATCGTGATCGACCTTCCCGGCGTCAAGGATCCGAACCGGGTGATCGGGATCCTCGGCCAGACAGCGCAGCTGGAGCTCTTCGACCTCGAGGCCAATCTCGCGCCGCCGTCGATCTCCGGCGGCTTCGCCGCGCCGAAGCAGTCGCTGAACGAGCTGCTCGCCGGCCAGCAGGCGCTCGTCGATCAGGGAACCGAGACGTCCTGGTACCTCTTCGACGACAAGAAGAAGCTGCGCGCCGGTCCGGTGAACGAGCGCAGCAGCCTCCTGCAGAGCGACGCCGTGGACGAGGCCGGCAGTCGGGGAACGCTGCCGAAGAGCTGGCGCATCTTCGGCGTCCCCCCGAAGACGGTCGTCGTCACCTGCGGCGTCGGCGAGGTCGTCTGCCCGGGCGTCCCCGTCGAGAACCCGACTCAGAACTATTACTACCTGCTCAAGTACGACCCGGACAACGCCGACCCGAACAAGGTCGTGCCCGAGATGCGCGGCGACGATCTCAAGCTCGACGGCACCCGCTCGGACTTCGACACGACGAGCAATGAGCCGATCGTGACGATGCAGTTCACGGACAAGGGGGCCGACAAGTTCGGCGACATCACCAATCGTGAGGCCGACCGTGGCCGGCTGGCGTACAACATCGCCGGCGGCCAGGCGCAGCCGGAGAACTACTTCCAGCACTTCGCGATCGTGCTCGACCGCCAGATCAAGTCGTGGCCCTCGATCGACTTCGAGCAGTACCCGAACGGGATCGGCGGCTCGAACGGCGCCCAGATCACCGGGATCGGCGACATCGGCGAGGCGAACGACCTCGCCCTCGTGCTCCAGAGCGGCGCCCTGCCCGTCACCTTCAAGACGCTCGAGACGACCGCGATCTCGGCCACGCTCGGCAAGGACTCGCTCGCGGAGGCCTGGAAGGCCGCGATCGCCGGCCTGCTCGTCGTCGCGCTCTTCCTGCTCGTCTTCTACCGCGTCCTCGGCGTCGTCGCCGTGATCGGCCTCGGCATCTACGCCGCGTTCCTCTACGCCGCCATCCTCGTCTTCAACGTCACCCTGACGCTGCCGGGCTTCGCCGGGATCATCCTGACGCTGGGGGTGGCCGCCGACGCGAACATCGTCATCTTCGAGCGCGTCAAGGAGGAGTACCGCGCCGGAAAGTCGGTCCGCGCCGCGATCGCGGCCGGGTACGGCAAGGGCTTCGCGACGATCATCGACGCGAACGTCGTCACCGCGATCACGGCGATGGTGCTGTTCCTGGTCGCGACCGCCGGGGTGAAGGGCTTCGCCCTGATGCTCCTGATCGGAACGCTGATCTCGCTGCTGACGGCCGTTGCGGCGACGCGCGCGATCCTCGGCCTCCTCGCCGGCTTCAAGTGGTTCGACAACCCGAGGCTGATGGGCGCCGAGGGTGAGCCGCCGGCCTGGATCCGGCGCGACTTCGTCGGCCTGCGCAAGATCTGGTTCGGGATCTCAGCGGCGGTGCTCGTGGTCTCGCTCGGCGCGATTGCGGTCAAGAACCTCAACCTCGGGATCGACTTCGAAGGTGGGACGAAGATCACCGCAACGGTGCCGGCCGAGCAGCGGGTCGCGGTCGAGGACGTGCGTGCGGAGGCGGCGAGACTCGGCCAGGGCGGCGCGCAGATCGTCGGACGTGGCGCGGCGGTCGACGACAAGTATCCGGGCTTCCAGATCCAGACGGAGGAGCTCTCGGCCGCGGAGACGAGAGATCTGACGCAGCGCCTCGAGCGCGCGTTCAACGCCGAGTCGAGCGTCCAGACCGTGTCGGCGAGCTTCGGCCGCCAGATCGCCGAGGGCGCGATTCTCGCGATCATCGTCTCGCTGCTCCTGATCACGATCTACATCTCGTTCCGGTTCCAGGCGAAGTTCGCGGGCCCGGTGATGATCTCGCTGCTCCACGACGTCCTGATCACCGTCGGGATCTACGCCCTGCTCGGCCGGGAGGTGACGACCGCCACGGTGGCAGCGATCCTGACCGTGCTCGGCTACTCGATCTACGACACGATCATCATCTTCGACCGGATCCGGGAGAACATCCCGCTGATGAAGCGGGCGTCGTTCCGGACGCTCGCGAACGTCTCGCTGTGGGAGACGATCCCGCGTTCGCTCGCGACAACCTTCATCACGCTGCTGCCGATCTCGACGCTGTACTTCTTCGGCGGCGAGACGCTGAAGGACTTCGCCTTCGCCCTCCTCGTCGGGATCGGAGCCGGCTCCTACTCCTCGATCTTCATCGCCGCCCCGCTGCTCTCATGGCTGAAGGAGCGCGAGCCTGAGTACTCCCGCCGCAAGGAGGAGTCGTTCTCGGATGCCGGCTCGGTCGGCGGCCTGCTCAAGGACGCGGAGGCGCTCGCGGCCGCCAGGCCGACGCCCGATCTGATCCCGGACGCGATTCAGGATGTCGTCAGCGTCGACGGCACCGCCGACGACGCAGCGGCCCAGACGAAGCGCGACCGCCGCCGTCAACGGCGATCGACCAGACCACATGGCCGCGCCCGATAACCAGGCGTTCGCGCTGCGCCAGCTCGTCGAGGAGCTGGCCTCCCAGTTGCGCTCCGGCGTGGACAAGCTGGTCGACCTGCCCCAGGAGACGGGGGAGCGGCTCGCGCGCGAGCTCGGGCTCGTCCGGCGCGAGGAGCTCGCCTCGCTCGAGCTCCGGCTCGCGCAGCTCGAGCACCGCCTGAAGCTGCTCGAAAAGCCCTAGACCCGTCTGCGCCAGCGCGAGAAGACGTCCTCGAGGTCGGCGCGCATCGTCCGCGGGATCAGGACGAAGAGCCGGTCGCCCGCCTCGACGACGGTGCTCCCGCGGGGCGGGATCGTCTCGTCGCCGCGGTTGATCACTGCGATCAGCGCCGACCGCGGCAGCCCCAGCTCACGGACGGCCGCGCCGTTGACCGCGTGGTCGCCGGCGACTGCGAAGTCGACGAGCTCGAGCTTGCTCAGCGGCCCCACCTCGAGCGGCGCCTCGTGCACGGGTGGAGCCGGCGCGATCAGCCCGAGACGGCCCGCCACCCATTCCAGCGTCGCACCCTGCACGATCGCCGAGACGACGACGACGAAGAACACGGCGTTGAAGATCTCCTCCTTGTGCGGCACGTCCGAGGAGAGGACGAACGTGGCGAGCACGATCGGCACCGCGCCCCGGAGCCCCGCCCAGCCCAGGAGCACCCGGTCGCGAGCGGTGAAGTCGTTCAGGATCGTCGAGGCCCAGACCGACGCAGGTCGGGCGACGAGCATCAGGAAGAGCGCAAGCGCCAGCCCCGACACGGCCACGGCCGGCAGGTCGGTCGGGAAGACGAGCAGCCCGAGGACGATGAAGAGCGCGACCTGGACGGCGAACGCGAGCCCTTCGTGGAAGGAGACGAGGTGGCGGCGATAGCGGGACGGGGTGCTGCCGACCGCGAGCCCGACGAGGTAGACGGCGAGGAAGCCGCTGCCGCCGATCACGTCCGCGACGCCGAAGGCGAGCGCAGCGGCTGCGAGTGAGGCCACCGGCGCGAACGCGCCGATCGAGTGAGGGAGGCGGCCGAACACCACGGCGGCGAGCGCACCGAGCGCGACTCCGACCACGAGGCCGAGCCCGATCTGCTGGAGGACGAGGAGCAGCAGGTCGTCGATCCCGTAGTCGTCGGGCCGCTCGATCCACGCGATCAGGCCGAGCGTGAGCGCGATCGCCATCGGGTCGTTGCCTCCCGACTCGGCCTCGAGCGTGCGGGCGAGCCGGCGGCGGATGTGCGTGAAGCGGAGCGTCGCGAAGACGGCGGCCGCATCGGTGGAGGAGACGACGGCCCCGAGGAGGACTGCCTCGAGCCAGGACAGGTCGAAGAGGACGTGTGCCGCGACGCCGGTCAGCACGGCGCTGACGACGACGCCGATCGTGCTCAGCAATGCAGCGGGAACGGCCACCTGCCGGAGCCGGCGCCACGAAGTCTGCAGCCCGCCCTCGTAGAGGATCAGCGCCAGGCCGATGACGCCGACCTCGCGCGCCAGCTCAGCGTCGTCGAACTCGATCCCGCCCGGCCCGTCGGAGCCGAGCAGCATCCCGATCGCGAGAAAGGCCGAGAGCACGGGCAGCCCCGTCCGGGCCGCGCCGAGCGCGACGACGATGCTGCCCGCCAGGATCGCGCCGACGACGAGGAGTAGGAGCCCTTCGTCCACGCTCCTATCCTTGCCGGTGGGAGTCCTGCCCGCCGCGTGGAACACTTCCGGGATGGCCACGCGACCGCGCACGCGCAAGATCGGCCGCCTCTCGGAGATCGCCCAGGTGGCGGTCAGGCACGGCTTCGGTTATTTCTTCGAGCGCCACAAGCTGACCGACCTGCTGCCCTGGACGGCCCGCGTCGAGCCGGGCCCCGACGCAGCCGTCGGCTCGGAGCGGGGACGCCACCTCCGCGAGATGCTGGACGAGCTCGGGCCGACGTTCGTCAAGTTCGGCCAGCTGCTCTCGACCCGGCCCGACGTCGTCCCGCCGGACATCGTCGCCGAGCTGCGCAGCCTCCAGGACGACGTCACCCCGTTCCCGTTCGCGCAGGTTCGCGCCGTGGTCGAGGACGAGCTCGGGCTGACGCTCGAGCAGGCGTTCCTCAGCTTCGGCGAGAGGCCGATCGCCGCGGCGTCGATCGGACAGGTGCACCGGGCCGTCCTCCCGAACGGCGACGACGTGGTCGTGAAGGTGCAGCGCCCGAACGCGCCGCGCCAGATCGAGAACGACCTCGCGCTGCTCTACCAGGCCGCCCGGATCATCAGGGAGCGGGTCCGCGCGCTCGACTTCATCGACGTCAACGACCTCGTCGACGAGTTCGCGCGCTTCATCCGGCAGGAGCTCGACTACAAGCTCGAGGCTCGCCACGCCGAGACGTTCCGGCGCAACTTCGCCGACTCCGAGGTCGTGGTGGTTCCGAAGGTCTACTGGGACTACTCGGGCGTCCGGCTGGTCACGCTCGAGTACCTGGAGGGCGTTCAGCTGGCCGACTTCGAGCTCGAGAGCACGGCACTCGATGCTCGCCGCGAGCTGGCCTACCGGGTCACTGACACGTGGATGGAGATGATCTTCCGGCACGGCTTCTTCCACGGCGACCCCCATCCGGCGAACGTGCTCGTGCTCGACCGCGGCCGGATCGGGCTCGTCGACTTCGGCCTCGTGGGCAAGCTCACGGACGAGGACATGGCGCGGCTGACGCGCCTCTTCATCGACGCCGCGACCGAGAACGTGGACGCGCTCCCGCGCCGCCTCGCCGAGCTCGGCGTCCGCTATCCGAAGGAGCGCGAGGACGAGTTCGCGGCCGAGCTGCGCGAGCTCTTCTACCGCTACTACGGCGCGAGCCTGGCGGACATCGACCCGATCCAGGTGATCCGCGAGGGCTTCGCGCTGATCTACTCGATGAACCTGCGCCTGCCGACGCGCTTCGTGCTGCTCGACAAGGCGATCGCAACGCTCGGCTCCGTCGGCGTCGAGCTCTATCCCGACTTCAACGTCTTCGAGGTGGCGCGGCCGTACGCGCGCGAGCTGATGCTGGAGCGCTTCTCGCCGGCGCGGCTGGCGGCGGGCGCCCAGCGGCGCGGCCGGGAGCTGTACGAGATCGCGAACGAGCTGCCGTACCAGGTGCACGACATACTCCAGGAGATCCGCGACGGCCAGATCGAGGTGGGCTTCGTGCACAAGGGGCTGGACGAGTTCATGCACAAGCTCGACGTGATCTTCAACCGGCTCGTGATCGCCCTCGTCGTCGCCGGCGGCCTGCTCGGCTCGTCGCTGATCGGGATCCTCGCCACCGACGGGCCGCAGATCTTCGGGATCCATTTCCTCTCGGTGCTCGGGTTCATCATGTCCGGCATCCTCGGCGCGTGGCTCCTCGTCGGCGTCCTGCGCAGTGGCCGGATCTAGGGCCGGATCGACTCGAGCGCGCCGCTGACGGTCAGCCCCGGTTGCGGGCCGCCTGCGACTGCGTAGATCCGGCCGGCCGCCGAGACGACGCCGAGCCCGTGCCGCGGTGAGGGGAGGTCGGCGAGGCGGCGCCATCGCTTCGCCTGGAGCTCGTAGGCGTAGACGGACGCGATCGTCCCCTCCGGCCGCTCGCCGCCGACGGAGACGATCCGGCCGTTGACAAAGGCGGCACCGGTGCCGCCGCGCGCCTGCGGCACGTTCGCCAGCCGGGCCCAGCGGCGAGCGCGCGCGTCGTAGACCTCGAAGCGGGCCGTGTTCGTGTCGATCCCGGCGCTGCGGCCGCCGAGGGCGTAGACGCGTGTGCCCGCCGCGGCTGCTGCGAGGTGCTCGCGCCCCGACGGGCCGGGGATCCGCGCCCAGCGCCGCGTCTTCAGGTCGAGCGCGAAGGCGACCTGAGCCAGTCCGCGTCGGCCGTCGACGCCGCCGAGCACGTAGAGCTTGCCGCCGGCGATCGCAGCCGCGGCGGCGGCGCGGGCGTCGGGAAGCTCCGGCAGCCGTCGCCACGTCTCGTCGGCGCCGAGCACGAGCACGGCTTTGAGCGGGTTGCGGTCGGCGCCGTAGCCGCCGACGACGTAGACGTTGCCGTTTGCGCTCGCCGCGGCGGCGTGGTCGACTGCGACCGGAAGGTCGGGGAGCCGCCGCCAGCTGTTCCGGGTGATCGAATAGGCATCGACACGGGCTGAGTTGCCGCCTCCAGCCGTGAAGCCGCCGACGGCGACGATCTCGCCTCGCGCGACCCCAGCCGCCACCTCCGTTCGCGGCTCCGGCAGCGGCGCGTGCCGCTGCCACGCGGGCGCGGTAGCCGCGGCTGCCATTCCCTCTCTCTGCGCGAGGCCGGCCACGACCGTCGCTACGACGAAGACGAGGATTGCGACCAGGATCAGCACCGCGATCAGCGTCGTCATCGTGCGGGTGGCGTTGCTGCCCGGGCGGCTCTCCGCACGTCGCTGTGCTCCTTCCCGGTGTGGGGCGGCGCGGCTGAGGGCGATGGCGGCTAACACCGTTCCGGGAAGCAAGTAGGCCACATTGCGGTTGTCCCAGCCCGTCGTTGGATCGAGAGCGAGGGTGAGGAAGGCACAGGCGGCGACCAGCGCGTGGACGGCGCCGCTCAACGGCGGCGTCCGCCAGGCCAGCGCCGCCGCGCACAGGGCGGTCGAGCCCAGGATGATCGCGAGCGTCGCCGGCCCCACACCGGAGCCGTCGGTCCCGAGGGCCAGCCGTCCACCGAAGAGCAGGACCACACCGGCAGCCACGGCGACGTCTGCGCGGGCGGTGCGGGCCGCGACTGCGCTCTGCACGATGCTCACGCTAGCGCGTCACGGCCCGAACCGACAGGTGGGGAGCGATCGTCGCAGAATCGTTGGAAAGGACATCTTTCGGCTTCAAAAACGCGTTGCTAGCGTCGAAGGATGACAGCCGCGCTGCTGCTCGCCGAGCCGGAGCCCGCGATTCGCGGCTACCTCGAGCGGCAGCTGCTCAGTGACGGCTTCCACGTGCTCCAGGCGACGTTCGGCGGCGAGGCGCTCGCGCTCGCCGAGCGGACGAGGCCCGATCTCGTCCTCTGCTCCGAGCTCGATCTCTGTACCCGCCTCCGCAAGGGCGAGCCCGGGCGAACGTGGGATCGCGACGTGCCGGTGATCGTCCTCGGGCCGGCGGGAGCCGACGCGGTCGACCGGGTGCGGGCGTTCCAGAGAGGGGCGGACGACTACTTGCACCGGCCCGTCGTCTACGACGAGCTCGTCGCGCGCATCCGCGCCGTCCTGCGGCGGGTGGCGCCGCCTCCGCACGACCGCGTCGCGGTCGGCGACCTGGCGATCGACCTTCCTGCGCGCGTGGTCACCGTCCGCGGCGAGGCGGTTCATCTCGCGGGCAAGGAGTTCGAGCTGCTCGCGGCGCTCGCGGCCGAGCCGAACCGCGTCTTCACGAAGGACGAGCTGCTCCGCGACGTCTGGGGCTACCGGTCGTTCACGCGGACGAGGACGCTCGACTCGCACGTCTCGCGACTCCGGTCGAAGCTCGAGCGCGAGCCGGGCGACCGCTTCGTCGTCAACGTGTGGGGCGTGGGGTACAAGCTGGTCGACTGACTACGCACCCGGTTCGCGCATGAAGTACTCGGTGAAGTCGAAGCAGCGGCCCTCGTCGTCCAGGCGGACGAGAAAGATGTTGTGGTAGGTGCGCTCTTCGTCGCCACCGCGGTAGGCGGTCACGGCACGGATCACGCCGAGGTCGCCGCTCACTGCGATCGGCTCGCCGGTCAGCTCCCACGACGCCGGGTCGTCCGGCTCTTCGAGCCAGGCGCGCACGATCGCGTCGCGGCCGCGCGCGACATCGTCGCCCTGGTCGTAGGGGTGCCAGCGGTAGACGGCGTCCTCGGTGAAGAGCACGCCGATCTTCTCGGCGTCGTTGCTTCGCCAGGCTTCGAGATAGAGCTCCAGCCAGCGCGCGAGCGAGTCGAGGTCGGCCATGCGCTGAGCCTAGAGCAACGCGCCTTCGAGGCGCAGCAGCCGCTCCTTCACGTGCAGTCCACCCGCGTAGCCGGTCAGGTTGCCGGTTGAGCCGACGACGCGGTGGCACGGGAGCACGATCGGGATCGGGTTGCGGTTCATCACCATTCCCACGGCCCGCGCGGCTCGAGGAGCGCCGACCCTGGCGGCGAGCGTTCCGTACGTCGTCGTCTGGCCGTACGGGACGCGGGCGAGCTCGCCGAGCACCTGGTGCGCGAACGGGGCGGCGCCGCGAAGGTCGACGTCGAGCTCGAACGAGCTGCGCGAGCCCGCGAAGTACTCGTCCAGCTGGCGGTGCGCCGTCTCGACGCTCGACGCGGAGCGAAGGACTCGCGGCCCGAAGGCCTTGGCGAGCCGTTCCAGGTGCAGCTCGGGGTCGGCATCGAAGAAGATGCGGGCGAGGCCGCGGCCGCTGGCCGCGACGAGCAGCGGCCCGATCGGCGAGTCGATCACGTCGAAGCCGAGGTCGAGCAGGCCCTCGGCTGCAGCGGCCTCGCGGAAGCGGTGATCGAGCTCAGGCGTGACGGTCATGGAGCCTCCTTGAGCGCAGGCGGCGGACGCCGGACGAGGCGGCCTGTCGTGCGGCCTCGGGGCTGGAGTCGAGCGCGAGCGCGATGTCGTCGTAGGCGAGGTCATAGGCGTAGCGGAGCACAACGGCGGCCCGCTCGGTCGGTGGCAGACCGACGGCGAGATGCTCGATCTGGGCGTAGGCGGGGCGCCCGTCCTCGACGGGGAGCTCCGGCAGCTCGTGCGAGACCGGCTTCGCCCGCCTGCCCGTGTCGATCACGAGCCGCGCGGCGATCGTCAGCACCCAGGCCCGCAAGTGCTCGCCGTGATCGAGCCGGTCGTAGGCGCGGAGCGCCCGGAGAAACGTCTCCTGGAACGCGTCCTCGGCGGCCTGGCCGCCCAGCCGCCGCCGGAGGAAACCGAGCACGACGTCGCGGTGCTCGACGTAGAAGATCTCGAAGGGGGGCACGGTCGCCATCACTTCCATCATCCCCTGTAACGCGGCGCCGGCCGCATCTGTGAGAGTGCCGTCATGAACCTGGCCGTCGTCGGGCACGTGGAATGGATCGAGTTCGTCCGCGTCGAGGCCGTGCCCAAGCCCGGCGAGATCGTCAGTTCCCATGAGACGTGGGCCGAGCCGGCGGGCGGCGGTGGCGTCGCGGCTGTGGAGCTGGCGCGGCTCGACGGCAAGGCCGCCCTGTACTGCCTGCTGGGCGGCGACGACCTGGGCTCGAAGAGCAGGGTCCGGCTCGAGGCAGCCGGCGTCCGCGTGTACTCGCCTCAGAGCGACGGGCCGCAGCGGCGCGGCTTCTGCTACCTGGACGAGGCGGGGGAGCGGACGATCACGGTGATCGGTGAGAAGCCGCGCCCGCCCGGTGGGGAGGGGGCGCTGCCGTGGGAGGAGCTCGACGCGGTCGACGGCGTCTACTTCACCGCCGGGGACGCCGAGGCCGTGCGGCAGGCGCGCCGGGCGCGCGTCCTCGTCGCGACCGCCCGCGAGCTGCCGACGCTGCACGCCGCCGGCGTCGAGCTCGACGCGCTCGTCGCGAGCGGCGAGGACGACGCCGAGCGCTACCAGGCCGGCGATCTCGACCCGCCGCCGAGGCTCGTCGTCTCGACCGCCGGCTCGCTCGGCGGGTGGGCGCAGCCGGGCGGGCCGTACAAGCCGTCCGCCCCGCCAGGCCCGTACGAGGACGCCTACGGGGCCGGCGACTGCTTCGCGGCCGGGCTCACGTACGCCCTCGCGAAAGGGATGGAGATTCAGGACGCGCTCGCGTTCGCCTCGGACCGCGGCGCGCTGGCGCTGACGCGGCGCGGCGCCGGTCTCAGCGGCTGACGCTCAGGGTTCTCAACGGTGCGCGAAGGGCGTATCGTGGGTGGAGTGAGAGTCGTGCTCCTGCTCTCGCTCGCGATTGCGGCGGTCGCGCTATCAGGCTCGAGCGCGTCGAGCGCTGGACGTCCGTCCAACGTCGCCATTACCGAAGGTCCTTTCGCGGGCGTCGGCGTCGGCGTCTTCGACGGCTACAGGCGTGTCGACAACAGCACGTTCGCGAGCGACTCGACGGACGTCTACCGTGGCCGCTTTCTCTACTCGTTCCGGATCTCCGACGGCGTCGTGGAGGGAACCGGTAACGGCGTCTATCAAGAAGCGACGTGGCATCTCAGAGGGACGCACTTCGGCGTCGGACGGTTCGACTGCCGCCCGCCGATGACAGCGAAGCCGTTCGCCGTCGTGATCTCGGGCACGGCAACCGAGCAGTCGATCAAGCTGAGGTTCGAGCTCGTCGGCGCGAAGGAGGCGAACGCCGACTACGACTGCGGTTCGAAGTTCACGGGCTACGCGACCGACGATTCGCGCCTCGCCAGGGGGCTCAAGCTCGCGCAGGGCGACGGCATCACCGTCTCGCGTACGAACCCGAGCATTCCACGGCTGAGCAAGGTGGAGCTGATCGGTGGTGCCGGCGACAGAAGGGTGATCCTGCACGAGTGGGCGTTCTCGATCCGCGCGCCCGGTGCCCCGCCGCCTCCACCGCCGCAGCCGCCGACGACGACCGGCGATCCGCTTCCCCGCGCCGAGGACGACTGCACGATCACCGGTACGCCGGGCAACGACACGCTCAGCGGCACGCCCAAGCGGGACATCATCTGCGGGAAGGCCGGGAACGACGTGATCCGCGGCGTCGGCGGCCACGACACACTGCGGGGTGACGCCGGCAACGACCGCCTCTTCGGGGGCAAGGGCAACGACTCGCTCGACGGCGGGGCCGGCACCGACTCCTTGCTCGGCGACGACGGCCGCGACCTGCTGCTCGCGCGCGACAGCCGGCTCGACACGCTCGACGGCGGCAGGCACCGCGATTGGGCGGCGCGCGACCGCCGCCTCGACCGGGTTCGCAACGTCGAAGTCCTGGGCTAGCGCCACCACTCGACTGCAGGGACCCGCCCCGAAAGGGTGAATTCGACCTGCACTGGGTGGACAAGTGGGGGATCGTGGTTTAGAGTGGGGGAAAGTGGAGACAGGAGCGGCGTGAACAGATGTTCTTCGGCGAATTCGAGCACACGATCGACGACAAGAACCGGCTCACGCTGCCGGCTCGCTTTCGCGACGCGCTCGCAGACGGGGTCGTGCTCACGCGCGGCTTCGACGAGTGTCTCGACGTCTACGCGCGCAGCGACTGGGACGCGCTCGTCGACACCCGGCTGGCGTCCCTCGATCCGCTCTCGCGGGAGGCGCGCGAGTTGAAGCGGTTCCTCTTCGCCGCCGCCTCCGACTCGGAGCTCGACAAGCAGGGGCGCGTGCTCGTGCCGCCGGCGCTGACCCGGCGCGCCCGGCTCGGCCGCGAGGTCGTCGTCGCCGGCGTCCATGACCACCTCGAGATCTGGGATCGCACCGCCTGGACCGAGAACGTGACCAAGATCGAAGGGAGCGCGGACGATGTTGCCGAACGTCTTGCACAGAAGCGCGTCTGATCACGTCCCCGTGCTCGCGGAGGAGGTGCGCGAGCTCCTCGCCGTGCAGCCGGGCGAGACCGTCGTCGACGCCACCTTCGGCGCCGGCGGCCACTCGCGCCTACTCGCCGCCGACCTCCACGGCGACGGCAAGCTGATCGCGATCGATCGCGACGCCTCCGCGCGGACGTACTTCGACCGCTTCAAAGGAGGGAGCGGCGGCGTCCACGCCCGGTTCCTCCGCGGCGAGTTCTCGCTCGTCCTCAGCCAGCTCGCGGCCAACGACGTGCAGGCTGACGCAATCCTGCTCGACCTCGGTGTCTCGTCGATGCAGCTCGACCGGCCGGAGCGCGGCTTCAGCTACGCCGCCGACGCGCCGCTCGACATGCGCATGGACACCGCGGCCGAGCTCTCGGCGCGCGAGCTCGTGAACGAGGCCGACGAGCGCGAGCTCGCGTTGATCTTCAAGCGCTTCGGCGAGGAGCGCTACGCGCGGCCGATCGCCCGCGCGATCGTTCGGCGCCGCGCCGAGCGCCCGTTCGAGCGGACCGGCGAGCTCGCCGACACGATCAAGCAGGCGATTCCGACGCCGGCGCGCTTCGGTGACGGTCACCCCGCGCGGCGTGTCTTCCAGGCGCTGCGAATCGCGGTCAACGACGAGCTCGGCGCGCTCGAGGCCGCACTCCCGGCGGCGATGCGGATGCTCCGACCCGGTGGCCGCATCGCCGTCATCAGCTTCCACTCGCTCGAGGACCGGATCGTGAAGCAGTTCATTCGCGAGCAGGCGCGCGGCTGCACCTGCCCGCCCGAGTTCCCAATCTGCGTGTGCGGCAACGAGCCGCTGCTGCGCGACCTGACCCGGAAGCCGCTTCGGCCGGGAGCGCGCGAGCTCGAGGCGAACCCGCGGGCCGCGTCGGCGAAGCTCCGGGGCGCCGCGAAAGTGGGCGTGTGATGGCGAGTTGGGCCGGCACTGCCAGAGTTGAGACGCCGAGCGTCGCGCCCTCGCGCACCCGGCCGAGGACGCGGACGACGGCGAGGCGCAAGACGAGGACTCGCCCGTTCGGCGGCGTAATCTGGATCGTCGTGCTCGCCGTCCTGCTCGCCGGTGTCGTCGCCGTCAACGTCGCCGTGCTGCAGCTGAACGTCAGGCTCGACGAGCTCGGCCGGGAGCGGATCGAGCTGCAGGGCGAGACGAAGCGGCTCAGCTCCCAGCTTTCGAGCGCGTCGGCGAACGCGCGGATCGAGTCGGAGGCGAGGACGAAGCTCGGACTCGAGCGCGCCGACCCGGAGCTGACCTATCACGTCCAGCTGGCGCCCGCCAAGCAGTGACGGCGCGGCACTCCAACCGCCGCATCCGCCTCCTGCTCGGCCTCTTCGTCCTCGTCTTCGCGGGGACGCTGGCCCGCGCCGTCTGGATTCAGGGCGTGCAGGCGTCGCGCTTCGAGGGCATGGCCGCGCGCCAGCAGGAAGGGACGACTGTCATTCCCGCTGGGCGCGGAACGATCTTCGACCGCACCGGCGAGCCGCTCGCGATCGGCGAGCAGGCGACCACGGTCTACGCCGACCCGCGCGAGGTGAAGGATCCGCGCCGCGTGGCGCTGGCGGCCGCGAAGGCGCTCGGAATCGAGGCAGAGAAGCTCTACCCGCTCCTCGCCGACCAATCCAGTCACTTCGTCTACGTCAAGCGCAAGGCCGACCCCGCGAAGGCCGCCGCGCTGGAGAAGCTGAACCTGCCCGGACTCGGGTTCTACGCCGAAGAGCTGCGCTACTACCCGCAGCGTGGCGTCGCAGCTCACGTGCTCGGCTACGCCGGGATCGACAACAAGGGCCTCGAGGGGCTCGAACGCTCGCTCGATCGCGCGCTCGTCGGCAAGCCCGGGAGTCAGACGACGGTGCGGGATCCCGCCGGGCGCGTGATCGACGTGGTCGCGACGAAGCCCGAGCGTGCCGGCGACGACGTCTTCCTCACCCTCGACCACCGGATTCAGGCGAACGCCGAGACCGTCCTCCGCGAGACCGTGAGCAAGTGGGGCGCCAAGGGCGGCAGCGCCGTCGTCCTCGACCCGCGCACGGGGGCCGTGCTCGCGATGGCGGTCGCACCCGGCTTCGACGCGAACAAGTTCGGCTCCACGTCCGCCGCCAAGCGGCGCAACCGCGTCGTCACCGACGTGTACGAGCCCGGCTCGACGTTCAAGGTCGTGACGGTCGCCGCCGCGCTGTCGGAGAAGATCGTCAGCCCCACGACCGCGTTCACGCTGCCGACGTCGATCCGCGTCGCCGACAGGATCATCCACGAGCACGAGCCGCGTGCGACGCAGCAGATGACGGTCGCGCAGATCCTCTCCCAGTCGTCGAACGTCGGCACGGTCACGCTGGCGCAGATGCTCGGCCGCTCCGGGGTCGAGAGCTGGATCGGCCGCTTCGGCTTCGGCAAGCTCACCGGCGTCGACGCGCCCGGCGAGGCGCAGGGGCTGCTACCCGGCTACTGGTCGGGTTCCACGATCGGGAACGTCCCGATCGGCCAGGGGATCGGCGTCACCCCGATCCAGATGGCCGCCGCCTACGGGGCAATCGCAAACGAGGGCGTCTACCGGACGCCGTACCTCGTCAAGCGGGTGGGCAACGAGCTGCACGACCGCTCGAAGGGCCGCCGCGTCTTCTCGAAGACGGTCTCCGCGCAGATGATGGCGATGCTGCGCGATGTCGTCTCGGCCGAGGGTGGCACCGGTGCCGCCGCGGCCGTGCCGGGGTACACAGTCGCCGGCAAGACCGGGACCGCGGCAAAGCCCGTTCCCGGGGGCTACTCGACGACGAAGTACGTGGCGTCGTTCGTCGGCGTCGTCCCGGCCAAGGATCCGCGGCTCGTCGTGCTCGTCTCGATCGACGAGCCGGGCGGTGCGATCTGGGGCGGCGTCGTCGCCGCGCCGGCCTTCGCCGACATCGCCCGCGCGAGCCTCGTCGAGCTGGAAGTAGCACCGGACGCAGCGACCACTCGGTAGCGTTCCGCCGCATGGAGCTCGAGCGCCTTGTCGCCGCGCTCGCACCGGAGGCGGTCCTCGGCAGCCCCGACCCCGTCGAGGTGCGAGACCTCGCCTACGATGCGCGCGCCGTCAGACCCGGCGCTGCGTTCTTCGCCGTCCCCGGAGAGCACGCGGACGGGCACGACTTCGCCGCTCAGGCGGTCGAGAACGGCGCGTCGGTGCTCGTCGTCGAGCGCGCCGTCGAGCCCGCCGTTCCCCAGCTCGTCGTCCCGTCCACTCGCGCCGCGATGGCGACGGCGGCGGATGTCTTCTTCGGCGAGCCGACGCGCGAGCTCGAGGTCGCCGGGGTCACCGGCACGAGCGGGAAGACGACCACTGCCTTTCTCCTCCACTCCGTGCTCGACGCGGCCGGTCGGCGGCCGGGCCTGCTCGGGACTGTCGAGAGCCGGGTCGGCGGCGAGGTCCGCCCGGTCGTTCGCACCACTCCGGAGGCGATCGACCTGCAGCGCACGTTCCGCGAGATGCTCGACGCGGGCGACCAAAGCGTCGCGCTCGAGGCGTCGTCGCACGCGTCCGTGCTGCACCGGCTCGACCGCGTCCGCTTCGACGCGCTCGTGTTCACGAACCTGAGCCAAGACCACCTGGACTTCCACGAGTCGATGGAGAACTACTTCGCCGCGAAGCGGAAGCTCTTCGTCGGCGCCGCGCCGCCGCCGGCCGCCGTCAACATCGGCGACGTCTGGGGCCGCGAGCTCGCCGACGAGTTGGCCGACGTCAACCGCGCACCACTCGTCACGTTCGGCTTCGCCGACGACGCCGAGATCCGGCCCGCGCACCTCGACCTCGGCCCGTCGGGAGCGACGTTCACCGCCGGCGGAGTCGCCGTCCGCACGAGCCTCCGTGGCCGCTTCAACGTCGAGAACGTCCTCGGCGTGATCGCCGCGGCGATCCTGCTCGACGTCGACGAGGACGAGATCGCGGCCGGGATCGCCGCGCTGCCGGGCGTGCCGGGGCGGTTCGAGGCCGTCGACGCGGGGCAGCCGTTCTCCGTGGTCGTCGACTACTCGCACAAGCCAGACGCGCTCGACAACGTCCTCCGGACCGCTCGGGAGCTCGCGGAGGGACGAGTCATCCTCGTCTTCGGCGCCGGCGGCGACCGCGACCGGCAGAAGCGGCCGCTGATGGGAAAGGTGGCCCGTGACCTCGCCGACATCGTCATCGTCACCTCCGACAACCCGCGCAGCGAGGATCCGCTCGCGATCATCCAGGATCTCCTCCAGGGCACCGGCACCGACGTCGAGATTGATCCGGACCGGCGCTCGGCGATCGGCCGCGCCGTCGAGCTCGCCGGGCCCGGCGACGTCGTCCTGATCGCCGGCAAGGGCCATGAGCAGGGTCAGGAGGTCGCCGGCGAGAAGCTCCCGTTCGACGACCGCGTTGTCGCGCGCGAGGCCCTGCTGGCGTGATCCCGATCTCGATCGACGAAGTCGCCGCGCTGGGGCTCGGAGAGCTCAGCGGCTTCGGCGAGGTCACCGGGTTGGAGATCGACTCGCGCCGGGTCGGCCCGGGCGACCTGTTCGTCGCGATCCGCGGCGGCCGCGACTTCGTCGGCGCGGCGCGTGACCGGGGAGCGGCGACGTTGATCCCGCACGACGAGTTCGAGGCGATGGCGGCGCTGGGGCAGGCGCTCCGCGGCCGGAGTCGCGCCCGCTTCGTCGGCGTCACCGGCTCGACGGGGAAGACGTCGACGAAGGACATCCTCGCGGCGCTCTGCGCGGCGGCCGCACCCACGGTCTGGACGGAAGGGAGCTACAACGCCGAGCTCGGCGTGCCGCTGACGCTCGGACGGCTCGAGCCGGAGACAGAGATCTGCATCGTCGAGATGGGCATGCGCGGGTTCGGCCAGATCGCGGCGCTGTGCGAGATCGTGCGGCCGCACGTCGGGATCATCAGCGCCGTCGGGCCCGTTCACCTCGAGCTCGTCGGCTCGGTCGACGGCGTCGCGCGCTCGAAGGCCGAGCTCGTGACCGCCCTGCCTCCGGACGGGATCGCGGTCGTGCCGGTGTCGGCCGAGCTGGAGCCGCACCTCCGCGAGGACATCGAGATCCACCGAGTGCCGCCCGTCGACGTCGAGCTGCGCGAGGACGGCGCGCACATCGCGTTCGGGGAGCGTCGGATCCGCTTCCCGCTCACCTCGCGGCACCAGGCGCAGAATGCGTTCGCCGCACTGACGGCGTACGAGGCGATGGATCTCCCGCTCGACCGGCTCGACGAAGGGGCGGCGCGCGTGCAGCTTTCGAAGTGGCGTGGGGAGGAGCTCGCGCTGCCCGGGGGCGGCTTCATCGTCAACGACGCCTACAACGCGAACCCGACCTCGATGGAGGCGGCGCTGCGTCACCTGGCCGAGCGGGGATCCGGAAAGCGTCGGCTCGCGATCCTGGGCGGCATGGCCGAGCTCGGCGACCACGCCGCGCGGCATCACCGCGAGATCGCCGAGCTGGCGGCCGAGCTCGGGATCGAGCTGGTCGCGGTCGGCGACCTCGCGCGCGCCTACGGCGCCGAGACATGGGAGCCCGATGCGGCCGCCGCGCTCGAGACGGCGCAGGCGCTCGTCCGGCCCGGCGACGCCGTCCTCGTCAAGGCGTCGCGCTCGGTCGCGCTCGAAGGCATCGCCCCGACCCTGGCGAACGACAACGCCTAATGGTCCGAGTCTTCATAGCGGGCCTGATCGCGATGGTGATCTCGGTCGTGATCGGTCCGAAGTTCATCGAGTTCCTCCGCCGAAACGAGCTCGGCCAGCCGATTCGCGAGGATGGCCCGGCCGGCCACGTGGTCAAGCAGGGGACGCCGGTGATGGGCGGCCTCCTGATCCTGCTGTGCGCGCTGCTGCCGTTTCTCGCGCTCTCGCGGTTCACGTTGCCCGCGCTGACCGTGCTCTTCATGACTGTCGGCTGCGGTGCGATCGGCTTCCTCGACGACTTCATCAAGCTCCGGCACCGCCGCTCGCTCGGGCTTCAGGGCAGGTGGAAGCTCCTGCTGCTCGCCGGGATCACCATCGTCGTCGGGGTCGCGGTCCACGCCCAGGATCAGCTCGACACCTCGATCTACGTCCCGGTCGCGAACGTCGACATCCCGCTCTCGTACGCCTACTACCCGTTCCTCTTCCTCGTGATCGCGGGGGCCGCGAACGGCGCCAACCTGACCGACGGCCTCGACGGGCTCGCGGCGGGCACCGGGATCATCGCCCTGCTGACCTTTCTCGCGATCACCGTCATCGCCTACGTCCGCTCCGGCGACGTCGGCGCCCGCTCCGACTTCCAGCTCGATCTGGCGATCCTGGCGGCCGCGCTGATCGGGGCTGCGATCGGGTTCCTCTGGTACAACGCCTTTCCGGCCGAGGTGTTCATGGGCGATACCGGCTCGATGGCCTTCGGCGGCGCACTCGCCGGCTTCGCGATCGTCACCGGGACCGAGGCGCTGCTGATCTTGATCGGCGGCATCTACGTCATCGAGGCCCTCTCCGTGATCATCCAGACCGTGAGCTTCAAGTACTGGGGACGCCGCGTCTTCCTGATCGCGCCGATCCACCACCACTTCGAGATGAAGGCCTGGTCGGAGACGAAGATCATGGTCCGCTTCTGGATCGTCGGCGCGATCCTCTGCGCCTGCGGCTTCGTCCTCTACTACCGCTATTACCTCCAGTTCCGCCTGTGAACCGGGCGCTCGTGCTCGGCCTGGCACGCTCGGGCCGGGCGGCGAAGGTTGCACTCGAGGCGCGCGGAACCGAGGTCGTCGCCGCAGACCGGACGCTGGGCAACGACGAGGATCTCTCGCTGCTCGAGGGCGTCGAGGTGCTCGTCAAGAGCCCGGGCGTGCCCGGCGACGCGCCGCTCGTTGCGGCCGCGCGCGAGCAGGGGATCCCGGTCTGGAGCGAGATCGAGCTGGCGTCGCAGGCTGCTGCCGAACGCGATCCTGGGCGTCACCGGCACGAACGGGAAGACGACGACGACCGAGCTGCTGGGAGCGATGCTCGGCGCCCGCACCGCCGGCAACGTCGGCACGGCGCTGAGCGAGCTCGTCGGCGCGGTGCCTGGGGACGAGTGGATCGTCTGCGAGCTCTCGAGCTTCCAGCTCGAGGACGTCGAGCGCTTCCGCCCACGGATCGCCGTGCTGCTCAACCTCGAGCCCGACCACCTCGACCGGCACGGCAGCTTCGAGGCCTACCGCGACGCGAAGCTGCGGATCTTCGAGAACCAGGGCCCCGACGACGTGTCCGTGGTGCCGCGCGGGTTCGGTCCCGTCCCCGGGGCGGGTAGCCGAGTGGAGTTCGCGGCCGACGACGCCCTGCCGGCCGAGCCGCTGATTCCGGGCGCCCACAACCGTGAGAACGCCGCTGCCGCGACCGCCGCAGCTCGTGCGGCCGGGCTCGACGACAACTCGATCGCGATGGCGCTGCGTACGTTTCCCGGCGTCGAGCACCGGCTCGAGCTCGTCGCCGAGATTGCCGGCGTCCGGTACGTGAACGACTCGAAGGCGACGAACACGGCCGCCGCCCGACGCGCCCTCGCCGCCTACGACGCGCCGCTCCATCTGATCCTCGGCGGCCGCGCGAAAGGGGAACGCTGGGACGAGCTGGCTCAGGCGATCGCGGCGGCCGACGTCGTCACGGCGTACCTGATCGGCGAGGCGGCCGAGCCTCTCTCGGTCGACCTCGGCGAGGCAAGCGTTCCCTTCCTGTTCTCGACGACGCTCGAGCGTGCCGTCGCCGAGGCGGCCGGCGCGGCTCGAACGGGCGAGATCGTCCTGCTCTCGCCCGCCTGCGCGAGCTACGACCAGTTCCGCGACTACGAGCACCGGGGAGAGGAATTCAGGAGGCTGGTACAGAACCTCGAAGGGTGAAGGCTCCTACAGGGCAGCTCGAGCAGCGCCTGCTCGTCCTCGTGACCCTCGCCTTGGTCGCGTTCGGGCTCGTGATGGTCTACAGCGCGACCTCCGCCGCGGCGGCGCTCGGAAACGGCGACCCGATCACCTTCCTCAAGCGGCAGGGCATCTACGCCCTGATCGGCGTTGCGCTGATGGTGGTCGCGTCACGGTTCGACCACCGGCAGCTCCGGAATCTCGCGCCGCCGCTGCTCCTCGCCGCGCTCGGTCTCTGCCTCGCCGTGCTCGTGATCGCGCCGGAGATCAACGGAGCCAGGCGCTGGCTCACCGCCGGGCCGCTGACCTTCCAGCCCTCGGAGCTCGCAAAGCTCGCCCTCCTGCTCTGGGCCGCTGCCTACCTCTCGCGGAAGGGCGCGCCCCGGACGCTCGGCGAGCTCTGGAAGCCGGTCGGCATGGTCACGTGTCTCTTCGCCGTCGTGATCGTGATCGAGCCCGACCTCGGCACCACGATCGCGCTGCTGCTGATGGTCGGCGGAATGCTCGTCGTCGCGGGGGTGCCCGGGCGGACGCTCGGCGCCGCCGCCACGATTGCGACCGCCGGGGGGCTCGCCGCGATCTGGATGGAGCCCTACCGGCGTGCGCGCCTCTTCAGCTTCCTCGACCCGTGGGCCGACCCGGAGGACACCGGCTTCCAGACTGTCCAGGCGTTGATCGGGATCGGCTCCGGCGGCGTGACCGGGAAGGGCCTCGGCGAAGGCGTCCAGAAGATCAACTACCTCCCCGAGCAGCAGACGGACATGATCCTCGCAGTGATCGGCGAGGAGCTCGGCCTGATCGGAACCACCGCCGTGATCGGAGCCTTCGCCGCGTTCGCCTTCGCCGGCTTCACGGTCGCGCTTCGCTGCCGCGACCCGTTCGGGAAGCTGCTGGCCGCCGGAATCACGTCGCTCGTCTGCGGCCAGGCCGCCGTCAACCTCGCAGCGGTGCTCGGCGTCGCGCCGCTGACCGGGATTCCGCTGCCGTTCGTCTCCTACGGTGGCTCGAGCCTCGTCGTACTGCTCGCGTCCGTCGGGATCCTCCTTAACATCGCTGGCGATGAACGGGCACCCCAGCGACTTGCGAGCCCTGATCGCGGCCGGCGGAACGGCCGGGCACGTCCTGCCGTCGCTCGCAGTCGCAGCAGCACTGCGCGACCGAGGCGTCAGCGTGACGTTCGCCGGGTCGCCGGATCGCGTCGAGGCTAGGCTCGTCCCCGAGGCGGGGTACGAGCTCGACACGTTCGAGATCTCGGGCTTTCCGCGCCGCCCCTCGGCCGCGCTGCTCCTGTCGCTGCTGCGGGCGGGCCGCGCGCCCCGAGCCTGCGCGGCGATCCTGAACCGACGGCGGCCACACGTGGTTCTCGGCGGCGGCGGCTACGTCGCCGGCCCGATGGTCTACGCGGCCTGGCGGCAGAAGCTTCCGACGGCGCTCACGGAGGCGGACGCGCACCTCGGCCTTGCCAACCGGCTCGCGGCCCCTTTTGCACGGCGCGTCTTCCTCGCCTATGGGATTCCCGGACGCGACGGCGCGAAGTACCGGGTCACCGGTCGCCCGGTGCCTGCCGAGCACCGCGGCGTCTCGAAGAAGGAGGGTCGCTCCCGCTTCGGCCTGCCACCGGATGGGCCGGTGATCGCGTTCTTCGGCGCACTCGCGGGCGCGCGCAGCCTGAACGAGTTCGCAGTCGAGACCTACGGGGATTCGGGACCGGCGGTGCTGCACATCTCGGGCGAGCGCGACTACGAGCAGCTGCGTGGACGCGTGGACCGGGATGACTACGTCCTGGTCGCGTCCACCCCCGAGTTCGGCGCTGCCCTCGCCGCCCCGGATCTCGCGATCTCGAGAGCGGGCGGGACCGTCTGGGAGCTTGCGGCTTCGGGCACGCCGGCGATCCTCGTCCCGTACCCGCACGCGACCGCCGACCACCAGACGCTGAACGCGCGTCACTTCGAGCGCGGCGGCGGCGCCGTCGTCGTCCCGGAGCCGGAGCTCGGCCGTGTGCCGGCGCTCGTCGACGAGTTGCTGGCCGATCGCGGCCGGCTCGACTCGATGAGCGCCGCGATGCGTTCGATGGCTCGGCCCGAGGCAGCGGAGGAGATCGCGGAGGAGCTGATCGCGCTTGCAGCCGCTGGCAGGTAGGCGGCTGTGGTTCGTCGGGATCGGCGGCGCGGGCCTCTCCTCCTACGCGTTTCTCGCGCGTGCGTGGGGAGCGGAGGTGGGCGGCTGGGATCGCGTCGAGACGCCGTACTTGCGGCAACTCGGCGGCGTGGAGATCGAGATCGGCTCCGAGCCGGTCGTGCCGGACGGGTGGGAGGCGGTCGTCTCGAGTGCGTACCCGGCCGTTGCCGGGAAGCCGCGCGCCGAGTTCCTCGCCGAGCTCGTCTCCCTGCGGCGCTCGATCGTCGTCGCGGGCGCGCACGGGAAGACCACGACGACGGGGATGATCGCGTACGTCCTTGCCGAGCTCGGTCTCGATCCGGCCTGGCTCGTCGGTGGCGAGATCGCCCAGCTCGGTGGCAACGCCGGCGCGGGTGAAGGATGGCTCGTCGTCGAGGGCGACGAGTCCGACCGGACGGTCGAGCGGCTCCGACCCCAGATTGCGGTCGTCACCAACGTCGACCTCGACCACCATTCGACCTTCGGCTCGGCGCTCGAAGTCGAGGCGATGTTCGACGACTGGCTCGGCGAGGTCCCGGAGGTCGTCCGCGGCTGGGAGCTCGCGCCGGTCTCGTTCGAGCTCGCAGTTCCGGGCGAGCACAACCGGCGCAACGCGGCGACGGCGCTCGCCGCGCTCGAGCTGGCCGGGGTCTCGCGCTCCGACGCCGAGCCGGTGCTGGCCCGCTTCCGGGGCGCGGGCCGGCGCTTCGAGCTGGTCGGCGAGAAGGGCGGCGTCACCGTCGTGGACGACTACGCCCATCATCCGTCCGAGATCGAGGCGACCGTCGCAGCCGCCCGTGAACGGACGTCCGGTCGTGTGCTCGTTCTCTTCCAGCCGCACCTCTACTCCCGTACGCGCCACCTCGCGCACGAGCTCGGCGCTGCGCTCTCGACCGCCGACGCGGCCTGCGTGACCGAGATCTATCGCGCGCGAGAGCAGCCGGTCCCGGGCGTGGACGGCAAGCTCGTCGTGGACGCGCTTCGGCCGGGCCTGCGCGCCGGCTGGGCGCCGACCGTCGAGGACGGCTCGACGATCGTCGCCGGCTGGGCCCGGCCGGGCGACCTCGTCTTGACCGTCGGTGCCGGCGACGTTGATCGCGCCGGGCCGCTCGTGCTCGAGGCGCTGGGATGAGGCTCGAGGAGGGCGTACCGCTCGCGAAGCTGACCACGATCGGCACCGGCGGTCCCGCGCGTGCGTTCGCGCGACCGTCGAATCTCGCCGAGCTGGACTCGGCCCTCGCCTGGGCCGCCGAGCGCGAGCTGCCGGTCGCGACGGTCGGCCTCGGCTCGAACCTGCTGGCGGCCGACGACGGCGTCGACGCCCTCGTGCTCAGGCTCGCCGGCGAGCTCGCCTCCGTCCGCGTCGAGGAAGAGCTTCTGATCGCCGGGGGTGGAGCGACGAACGCCGTCTGCCTCCACCAGGCACGAGGAGCCGGGCTCGGCGGGTTCGAGTTCGCCTGCGCGATCCCCGGTACGGCCGGCGGCGGCGTCCGGATGAACGCCGGCGCCTACGGCAGCGACTGGTCGGAGATCCTCGTCCGCGCGCACGTTCTGTCCTCCACGGGAGACGCCTGGCTGACACCGGCCGAGCTCGGCCTCTCCTACCGGCACTCGTCGCTCCGGCCGGGCGCGGTCGTCGCCGAGGTCGAGTACCGGCTGACGCCTCGGCCGACCGAGGAGATCAAGACGACGGTCGCCGAGCTGGTCGCGCAGCGCAAGGCGACCCAGCCGACGAACAAGCGCACGTTCGGCAGCGTCTTCAAGAATCCCGACCACGAGCTCGGTGCCGGCCGGATGCTCGAGGCCTGCGGCCTCAAGGGCCACGCGAGCGGCGGCGCGGTGATCTCGCCGATGCACGCGAACTTCATCGAGAACGCCGGCGGCGCGACCACGGCCGACGCGCTCGCGCTGATCGCCGAAGCGCGTCGCCGCGCACGCGAGCAGTTCGGGGTCGAGCTCGAGCACGAGGTGCAGCTGCTCGGGCCGATCGCCGTGACGTAGGAAGCGCGAGCACCGCGGCGAAACCCGCCTCGTGGCCGGAGGGAGAGGATCTCGGAACCGCTCGCGTCCGCGAGCGCGCGCGGCAAGCGCGGTTGCTTTCGTTCCGCCCAAGTTTTCCTCGCGCGCCCGGGCTTCTCCGGGTCGCCTGCGGAAAGAGCTCGCGGTGGGGGAGCGCCTCGAGCTGTCCCGCTTCGCTCCCTCCGGCCGTTCCCTTCTGATCGGGCTCCTGATCCTGCTCACCGGCCTCGGCCTCTACGCCGCTGCACGCTCGACTTCGGCGTTCGCGGTCGACGAGATCGCCGTCCGCGGCGTCTCCGCGGAGGTCGCGGCGGACGTGCGGAAGGCGCTGGCGCCGGCGCTCGGCGAGAGCCTGCTCGGGATCGACCTGAACGAGCTGACGCGCCGCGCCGAGACCGTCCCGATGGTCGCAGCGGCCACCTTCGACCGGGCCTTCCCGCACACGCTCGAGATCGCGGTCGTCCCCGAGGTGCCCGTGGCGGTGCTCCGGCAAGGCTCCTCTTCCTGGCTCGCCGCTGCCGGAGGCCGAGTCGTCGCCGAGTTGGAGCAGGGTGAGCGCCCGGCCCTCCCGCGGGTGTGGCTGAAGCGCGACGTGGACGTTCGGGTGGGGGAGTCCCTCCGGGGGCTCGAGCAACGTGCGGTCGCGGCCGTCGCACCGCTCGTCGACCGGCCGCTGCCCTCGGCGGTCAACTCCGTCCTCGCCGGCCGAGACGAGTTGACGCTGACACTGCGTTCCGGGGTCGAGTTGAGGCTCGGCGACGTCACCGACCTCGCCGTCAAGCTCGAGGTCGCTCGCCGCGTCCTGCCGCAGCTGGGTGGCTGGCGCGGCTACCTTGACGTCAGCGTTCCCGAGCGACCGGTTGCCGGCGAAAGCCTCAACTCTCAGGTCGAGGTTGAGACTACGACCTCGACCAGCCCTTGAGTTTTGGATTGACAGTGCCGACAAGGAGACATACCCTGAACGCGGAAAGAAACGACAACAGCCCGATGCTCAACTCGAGCTTCAGGTCGAGAGAGGTCGAGACACTCCTGCAATGAGAGATTCCTCAGGTAACTACCTCGCGGTGATCAAGGTCGTCGGCGTCGGCGGCGGCGGCACGAACGCGGTCAACCGGATGGTCGACGCGGGCCTCGGCGGCGTCGAGTTCATCGCCGTCAACACCGACGCGCAGGCGCTGCTGATGGCCGACGCCGACGTGAAGATCCACATCGGCTCCCATGCGACGCGCGGCCTTGGTGCCGGCGCCGATCCGGCCGTTGGCCAGGCTGCAGCGCAGGAGAGCCGCGACGAGCTGAAGGAGGCGTTGAAGGGCGCCGACATGATCTTTGTCACCGCCGGCGAGGGCGGCGGCACCGGGACCGGAGGTGCGCCGATCGTCGCAGAGCTCGGCCGCGAGCTCGAGGCGCTCACGGTCGGCGTCGTCACGAAGCCGTTCGCGTTCGAGGGCCGCAGGCGGTCGGATCAGGCCGAGGTCGGGATCCAGAACCTCCGCGACCGCGTCGACACGCTGATCGTGATCGAGAACGATCGCCTGCTCCAGGTGGTCGAGAAGAAGACGCCGGTGACCGAGGCGTTCCGGATCGCCGACGACATCCTCCGCCAGGGCGTCCAGGGGATCACCGACCTGATCACCGTCCCGGGGATCGTCAACCTCGACTTCGCCGACGTGCGCACGATCATGCGCGACGCCGGCTCGGCCCTGATGGGAATCGGCGTCGCCTCCGGCGAGAACCGCGCCGCCGAGGCCGCACGCACCGCCGTCTCCTCGCCGCTCCTCGAGCAGTCCGTCGACGGGGCGACCGGGATCCTGCTCAACGTCACCGGCGGCACCGAGCTGGGCCTCTTCGAGGTGAACGAGGCAGCCGAGGTCGTGACGGGCGCGGCCGATCAGAACGCGAACGTGATCTTCGGCGCCGTGATCGACGATTCACTCGGCGACGAGGTGCGCGTGACCGTGATCGCAACCGGCTTCGGTGCCCAGCGGCGCCGACGGCGGGTTGAGGCCCCGGAACCCGCGGCCGCGATGAGCGGCGGCGAGCAGCGACCGCCCGAGCGCTCCGACGTGGATCTCGAGATCCCGTCCTTCTTGCGCGACAGCTGATCCGCCGGTCGCATGTTTGAGTTTCGGCCGAGGCGGAATCTTTCGCCCATGCCCTCTTGGCCGACTGCCCGGTCGGTCTAGGAGACCCGGTCCGAGGCCCCGGTTCGCCGGGGCCTCGTGCTCTCTCCGGGCGGTAGAGTCCGGCGCGTGCAGACCCTCCTCCGCACGCCGCTCCACGCCCGCCACCTCGCTGCCGGGGCGCGCCTCGTTCCCTTCGCCGGCTGGGAGATGCCCGTCCAGTACGAGGGCGTGATTCCCGAGCATCGCGCCGTCCGCGGCGATGCCGGCGTCTTCGACGTCTCGCACATGGGCCAGTTCCACGTCGAAGGGCCGACTGCACACGAGTTGCTCCAGTCGCTCCTCTCGAACGACCTCGACAAGATCGGCGACGGCGAGGCGCAGTACACGCTGCTGACGAACGAGCGCGGCGGGATCGTCGACGACCTGATCGCCTACCGGATCGACGCGCACCACTATCTCGTCGTCGTCAACGCGGGCAACCGCGACGCGGCCTATGCCTGGATGAAGGAGCGCGAGCTGCGCGGCTCCGAGATCCGCGATGCGTCCGAGGAGTACGCGCTGCTCGCAGTCCAGGGGCCGAGCTCGCTCGACCGGCTCGGGCTGCCCGAGGCGAAGCCGTTCACCCACGCGATGGGCGAGCTCGACGGGGTCGAGGTGATGATCAACCGCACGGGCTACACGGGCGAGCGGGGCGTCGAGCTGATGTGCCCGGCCGAGGACGCCGAGGAGCTGTGGGACGCGATCGCCGCCCGCGGCGTCACCCCCGCGGGTCTCGGCTCCCGCGACACGCTCCGGCTAGAGGTCTGCTACCCGCTGCACGGCAACGACATCACGATGGAGACCGACGCGATCTCGGCGGGGCTCGCGTGGACCTGCGCGCTCGGCAAGGAATTCAACGGGGTCGCCGAGCTGCGCAGGATCAAGGAGGCAGGCCCCGAGCAGAAGCTCGTCGCCTTCGTGATGGAGGAGAAGGCGGTTCCGCGGAACGGGATGGCGATCGCCGGCGGCGGTCATGTCACGAGCGGGACGCATTCGCCGATGCTCGACAAGGGGATCGGCATGGGCTACGTCCCCGCCGCGGCCGCGAGCCCGGGCACCGAGCTGACGATCGACGTCCGCGGCAAGGATCGCCGCGCGACCGTCGTCCCGAAACCGATCTACAAGCGAGAGGAGTAGAAAGGTGGCCGCAGCCGAGGACTACCCCGACGGGCTCAAGTACCACGCCCAGCACGACTGGGCGCGAATCGAGGGCGACGAAGCGACGCTCGGCGTCACGTGGTTCGCGCAGGACGCGCTGGGCGAGCTCGTCCACTTCGAGGCGCCCGCCGACGGCGACTCGACGACGAAAGACGCTTCCTACGGCGAGGTCGAGTCGGTCAAGGCCGTCTCCGATGTGATCGCGCCGCTCTCGGGCGAGATCCTCGAGGTCAACCAGAAGGTCGTCGACGCTCCCGAGACCGTGAACGAGGATCCCTACGGCGACGGCTGGCTCGTCCGGATCCGGCTCAGCGACCCGGCCGAGGTCGACTCGCTGCTCGATCTCGACGCCTACAAGCAGCACCTCGCGGAGTCTTGAGCCAGCTCTCGCTCACCGACTCCGATCGCGAGGAGATGCTGGCGGCGATCGGCGTCGACTCGGTCGAGGATCTCTTCCGGGACATCCCGGCCGGCGTTCGCTTCAAGCGCGACCTGAAGCTCGAGCCTGCGCTCTCGGAGCCCGAGCTCGTCCGCCACCTGGAAGAGCTCGCGGCGAGGAACGTCGACACGACGAAGGAGCTCTCCTTCCTCGGTGCGGGGATCTACGACCACTATGTGCCCGCGATCGTCGACGCGGTCCTGCAACGGGGCGAGTTCCTGACCGCGTACACGCCCTATCAGCCCGAGATGAGCCAGGGCGTGCTCCAGGCGATCTTCGAGTACCAGACCGCGATTTGCGAGCTGACCGGGATGGATGTCTCGAACGCGTCCGGCTACGACGGCACGACCGTCGCCGCCGATGCGTGCCTCGTCGCCAAGCTCGCCACCGGCCGCTCGAAGGTGGTGCTCGCGGAGACGCTGAATCCGCAGGTGCGCCAGGTCGTGAAGACGTACGCGGTCGGGTTCGGGCTCGACGTCGTCGAGGTCTCGCACGAGGGAGGTCTGACCGATCCGGCGGCGGTGCGCGAAGCGGCCGAGGACGCGGCGGCGGTGATCTTCCAGCAGCCGAACGTCTTCGGGATCCTCGAGAGCGCACCTGAGCTGGCCGCCGCTGCGAAGGACGCGGGAGCGCTGGCGGTCGCGCACGTCGACCCGCTCTCCCTCGGCGTCCTCGAGGCGCCCGGGAAGTACGGCGCCGACCTCGCGATCGGCGAAGGGCAGGGCGCGGGGAACTACCAGTCCTACGCCGGCCCGCACTACGGCTTCCTCGCCTCGAAGGCGGAGTACACGCGCCGCCTGCCCGGCCGGATCATCGGCGAGACGACCGACGTGAACGGCGACCGGGGCTACGTGCTGACGCTGCAGACCCGCGAGCAGCACATCCGCCGCGAGAAGGCGACCTCGAACATGACGACCAACCAGACGCTGCTCGCGCTGGCCGGGCTCGTCCATCTCTCCTGGCTCGGCCCGCAGGGGCTGCGTGAGGTCGGCGAGACGTGCATGAGCCTCGGCGCGTACGCGAAGAAGCAGCTCGGGCTCCCGCTCGCGTTCCCGGAGCGGCCGACGTTCAAGGAGTTCGCCGTCCGGCTGAAGCGGCCCGCTCGCGACGTGATCCGCGAGGCGCGCGAGCATGGCGTCCACCCGGGCTACGCGATCGGCCGCGATTACGGGGGGATGGACGACGTGCTGCTGATCGCTGTGACCGAGAAGCGAAGCCCGGCCGACATCGACCGCCTCGCCCAGGTGCTGCACGAGGTGCGGGCGTAGATGGAGCTGATCTACGAGAAGTCGAAGCCGGGCCGGCGCGCCGCGACGCTGCCGCAGTACGACCTGCCGCCCACCGACGTGCCCGAGGAGCTCCGCCGCGCCGAGCCGCCGCGCCTGCCCGAGCTCGCCGAGCCGGAGCTCGTCCGGCACTTCACCCAGCTCTCGACGCGCAACTTCGGGATCGACACCGGCTTCTACCCGCTCGGCAGCTGCACGATGAAGCACAACCCGCGCGTGAACGAGAGGGTCGTGATGCTGCCCGGCTTCAAGGATCTCCATCCGCACCAGGAAGAGGACGGCGCGCAGGGCGCGCTCGAGCTGATGTGGCGGCTGCAGGAGATCCTGAAGGAGGTGGCCGGTCTCGACGCGTGCTCGCTGCAGCCGGCCGCGGGCTCCCAGGGCGAATTGACCGGGTTGATGCTGATGCGCGCGTACTTCGAGGACATCGGGCAGGGCGAGCAGCGCGACACGATCATCACGGCCGACACCGCCCACGGGACGAATCCGGCGAGCGTGACGATGGCCGGGTTCAAGCTCGAGAAGGTTGCCACCGACGCCCGCGGCAACCTCGACGTCGACGATCTGCGCGCGAAGGTGAACGAGCGCACGGCCGGGCTGATGCTGACGAACCCGTCGACACTCGGTCTCTTCGACGAGAACATCGAGGAGGTTGCGAAGATCTTTCACGACGCGGGGTCGCTCCTCTACTACGACGGCGCCAACCTCAACGCCGTCTGCGGGATCTCGCGTCCGGGCGACATGGGCTTCGACATCGTCCACATCAACCTCCACAAGACGTTCTCGCAGCCGCACGGCGGCGGCGGCCCGGGCGGCGGCCCGATCGTGGTCCGCGACCGGCTCGAGCCGTTCCTGCCGGCGCCCGCCGTGGTCAAGGACGGCGAGGCATTTCGGCTCGACCACGACCGGCCGAAGTCGATCGGCAGGGTCCGCGGCTTCACGGGGCCGTTCGGCGTCTTCGTCCGCTCGTACGCCTACATCCGCGCCTACGGGCCGGCGCTCCGCGAGATGTCCGAGACGGCGGTGCTGAACGCGAACTACCTGCTCGCGAGGCTCCGCGACGCGTACGACCTTCCCTACGACCGGCTCGCGATGCACGAGTTCGTGCTCAGCGCGCGGACGCTCAAGCGCGAGCACGGGATCACCGCGCTTGACATCGCGAAGCGGCTGATGGACTACGGCTACCACCCCCCGACGATCTACTTCCCGCTGGTCGTCCCGGAGGCGCTGATGATCGAGCCGACGGAGACGGAGCCGAAGGAACGCCTCGACGCGTTCGTCGACGCGATGCTGACGATCGCCGGCGAGGCGGCGGAGACGCCGGAGCTGCTGAAGGAGGCGCCGACGTCGCGCCCCGTGCGCCGGCTCGACGAGGTGAAGGCTGCGAAGCGAGCGGTCGTCAAGTACGGGTTCGAGGAGCACCCGGATCTCTCTGCGGAGGCGGGGGAGGTTCGACAGCTCGAGGCGCAGAAGGGCGCATGAGCGGGCTTGGGCGCGTCGAGCTGGAACGGCGTGTCGCCGAGCTCGCCGACGAGCACTCCGGCCAGTCGTTCGCCGAGGCGATCAAGGCGTTCGCGACGGGGCTCGACAGCGAGGACACGGAGCTCCTGAAGCAGATCCTGCTCGAGCGCGGAGCGAACTTCGATCAGGCGGTGATGGACCGTGTCGATGCGAGGGGGTGGTTGCACCGCCAGTGGGACAAGGCATCCGGGCAGTGAGCGACGGCTACGACGGCGCCGACTTCGACCGTGCGGTCGCGTTCGTCAGCTCCGAGCAGTCGCCGGCCGAGCTCGTCAAGCGGCTGGGCATCGACTGGGACTACCTCAGCTGGCTGGCGCTCGATGCGTCGGCTGCGGTGCTGGCAGAGCGGGGCGAGGAACGCGGTGTCGTCGTCTCGTACGCCGCCGAGGCATTCACGGCCGGCTTCCTGATCGGCGTCCATCTGGCGCGCGAGCCGCGACCGACGCCGGAGCGGCTGGGTGCGGCCGTCGACCTCGTGCAGGCGCGCGGCCGCCACGCCGTGATCGCGGATCACTGCGACCTCGCGAGCGTCGCCCGGCTCGAGACCGTCTACGCCGAGGCTCTGGTCGAGTCGATGGACGTTGCCGGTGCCGGACGGGAGGCGTTGCGCGCGCCCGTGACGCGCGTCTTCGAAGCGGGTCTCGCGATCGGGTTGGACGTCAGCTCAGGCGGCGAGCGGTCGCTCGACTCGAAGCAGCCCTAGCCGGTCGAACGTCCGCGCGACCTCGTCCGCGACGGGCTTGAACTCACGCTCGGGCCAGACGAAGACGTCGTCGGCGTCGAGCAGGCGCGTGAGGCCGCTCTGCAGTTGCGGATCGTCCGAGCGCGTGATCGCCGCCTGGGCGTAGCTGCGCGCCCACACTTCCTTCGCGGCGTTGAAGTAGCGCCGCCGAGACCGGCCGACGTGCGCGGGCAACCGCGCCGGCAGGAGCGCCGCCACCTCTCGCCACGCCTCGAACGCCTCGTGCTTCCCCGACGCCCAGGACGGCCCGAGCTCGCGGCCGAGCTGGTGGTCGACGAGGTGGCCGAGCTCGTGCAGGAAGCTGAGCGCGACCCGGTCGTGGCGGCGAGAGACCCGGACGTCGATGGGGTCCCCGTCGCGCAGCCGGTAGCAGCCGCTCAAGCTCGTCGTCGCGGTCGCCCGGACGGGCACCCGATCCAGGTCGGAGCAGAGGACGTGCATTCTGCTCGCCGCTGCCAGAGCTCGGGCGAGCTCCGGATAGAGCGGGCTGCGCAGTGGCAGCCGTAGAACCTCCGGCAGCGCCCGCAGGCGCGGTTGTCCGCTCCGGGTCACCGCGGCGGGCGGCGTGCGAGTCGGTCGGCGGCGGCGGCGCATCGCGTTGAATCTACGGCCGCAGCCGGACGCGGCCGATAACTCGTCCATGCGCATCGTGTTGCTTCTGCTGATCCCGGTCCTCCTCTTCTCCGCCTGGCAGTGCACGCGCCGGGAGGAGAACGAGAGCCGGCTCGCCCTGGTCGCGAGCGCGGTGGCGTTGCGCGACGTCCAGGTCAGCTGCCCCGGCTTCTGGACGCGCCTCGTCGAGATCACGCCCAACGCCGGCTGGGTTGCCTTCGACGACCAGGGTCGCCCGGCGGACGAGGCGAGCCTCTCTGCGTCGACGTGCGCAAGCCTCGAGCGAATCTGGCGCGGACAGCAGGGCTCGTTCGCGTGTCTCCGGGCCGGTGGCTGTGATGGGAAGACGATCGCCGCCGTGAGCGGGATCGTCACGCTCTCGCACGAGTCGTGGCATCTGCGCGGGATCGTCAACGAGGCGCAGACGCAGTGCTACGCGATCCAGACGACGGAGGCGGTCGCGCGCAGCCTCGGCGTCGCGCAGCAGGACGCCCGCGTGATCGCCGCCGTGGTCGCCGCCGACGATTCCCGCGCCTCGGAAGGCGAGTACCACTCCTCGCGGTGTCGGCCGGGTGGCGCTTACGACCTGCGCCCCGACACGCTCTCGTGGCCCAGTGGGTAGGCGCGGGCGGACACACGCGCCGAACGTCGAACAAGCGAGGGATGGGTAGTCGCGGCGCGCTCGTGCTCATGCTCGTGGGGATCGGATTCATCGCGATCTTGACGGGCGCGATCGCTGAGCGTTTTCTGGCCTCCGAAATCGACGATGCGGTGCAGGCGTCCGAGGAGGTCGAGGCCACCGAGATCGAGGTGCTCGCCGAGTTGAGGGAGATCAGATCGCGGCTCGACCGGCTGGAAAGCCACTTGAGTCGCGGGACTCCGTGAGGCTCGTTCAGCCGCGCTGAACGAACACGCACGGCCGTTCGTCGCCCGGGAGGGGCGAGCTGCGCCGGCCGGCGACGACGAAGGTTCCCTCGTCGACCTCTGGGAGCGAGAACTGCGTGCTCGGAGCCGGGGGTGGCCCGTCGCGTGAGATCAGCGCGTAACGCTCGTCGAGCTGGAGGAAGACGAGATGGCTCGCCGGAACCGCCGGAGCGGTCTCCGTGACAGCTCCGGGAAGCTTCTGCAGCTCCTCGATCTGCTCGCGCAGGCGCTGATTGACCTCCTCGAGCCGTTTCACGTCGCTGCCGTGGCTGCGCGCGAGCTCTTCGAGCTCCCGTTCACGCTCTGCGAGCGACTCCTCCGCCGCCGCCAGCTTCGCCCACTGCTCCTCGAGCTGGGCGAGCAGCGGTGCCTCCTCTGGCTCCGGTGCAGGCTCGTCGGCGTCGAAGTCGATCACCGGTGGCGTGTCGGCGTCGGTGACGAGGTGCACGGTCCGCTGCCTGTCGTTTTCGTGCCGCCGCTGGATCTGGGAACGAAGGCCGGTGCCGAAGCCGGTCTCGGTGGTCAGCTCGATCCCGTACTGCGCCGCCAGGGCGCTGGCCAGCTCCGGCCCCGAGACGAAGCCGAGCTCGACGATCGTCTCGCCGAGACGCCGCGACGTCTCCTTCTGCTTCGCGAGGGCCTGCTCGAGCTCGTCCCCGGTCAGCAGGCCTTGTTCGACCAGGAGGCGTCCGAGGGGTCGCCAGGTGAGGTGGGCCGCTTCCACCTTCTCACTATCGGCACCGTTGCCTCGCGGGACAAGAGCCTTGCGCGAAATGCCTCTTTCGGGGTAGGTCCGGCTAGCGGGTCGCGGCGAGCTGGCCGCACGCGGCGGCGATGTCGCGGCCGCGGGTGAGCCTGACCGTGGCCGGGAGCCGCGCGCGGTCGAGTACCCCTTTGAACGCGGCGATGGCGTCGCGCGACGAGCCGTCGTAGATCCCGGTCGGGTTGTACGGGATCAGGTTGATCTTGAAGACCTTCGGATCGAGCAGCGCAGCGAGCCCCTGCGCTTGCTCGGGCGCGTCGTTGACTCCGGCAAGCATGACGTACTCGACGAACACCTTTCGGCGGCGGAGCGCGAAGTAGCGGTGACACTCGGCGAGGATGCTCGGCAGTGGATAGCGGTCGTTGACCGGCATCAGCTCGGACCGCAGCCGCGCGTCGGCGGCGTGGATCGAGAGCGCGAGCCGGATCGGCTGCTCGACCTCGTCGACGAACCGGGTGAGGCCGGGCATCCAGCCGACGGTCGAAATCGTGGTCCGCCGGTGCGTGATTCCGATCTCCGGCAGCCGCAGCGCGGCGGCGACCACCTCGTCGACGTTCAGGAACGGCTCGCCCATCCCCATGAAGACGAGGTGGTTCAACGGCTCGGCTCGGCGGAAGTGGAGGACCTGGTCGAGGATCTCGGATGCGCGCAGGTTGCGGCCGAAGCGCATCGCACCGGTGGCGCAGAACGAGCAGGTCAACGGGCAGCCGGACTGCGACGACACGCAGACGGAGCGGCGCCCGTCCCGGTAGCGCATCAGCACCGCCTCGACCGGATGCCCGTCCGCCGTGCGGAAGAGCGCCTTGACGGTGCCGTCCTTCGCCTCGTCCTCGCGCTCGAGCGAGAGCGTCGAGAACGGAACCGCCTCCTCGAGCTCCTGGCGCAGCGCGCGCGGCAGGTTCGTCATCTCCCCGAAGCCGGACACGCCGCGCGCCGCCCACTCCCACACCTGGCGGGCGCGAAAGGCGGGCTGGCGGCGTTCGGCGAGCGCCTGTTCGAGCAGGTCGAGATCCACGCGGTCACGGTAGCGTGTGCCCCGTGATCGACCTTCGCTCCGACACTGCCACGCAGCCGACCACGGGGATGCGCGCCGCGATCGCCGCCGCGGTCGTGGGCGACGAGCAGAAGGGCGAGGATCCGACGGTCAACGAGCTCGAGCAGCGCGCGGCGCGGCTGCTCGGCCAGGACGAGGCGATCTTCCTCCCGACCGCGACGATGGCGAACCAGATCGCAATCCGACTCCACACCGAGCTCGGCGACGAGCTGATCGGCGAGGAGAACTGCCACGTCTTCATCTCCGAGCTCGGCGGGCCGGCAGTCCATTCGGGCGTCGTCACCCGCGGGCTCCCGGGCGCCGCCGGCCGCTACAGCGCCGAACAGGCCCGTGCCGCGTACCGCGTCCCGGCGATCCACTCGCCGCGCACGCGGCTGCTCTGGATCGAGAACACCCACAACGCGAGCGGCGGGCGGATCTGGCCGCTGGAGGAGATCGCCGAGCTGCACGCGCTTGCGCTCGAGCTCGACCTCCGCTTCCACCTCGACGGCGCCCGGCTCATGAACGCGTCGGTTGCGCTCGGGATCGAAGCCGCAGAGATCGGTTCGCGCTTCGACACCGTCACGCTCTGCCTCTCGAAGGGGCTCGGCTGCCCGCTCGGCGCGATCCTTGCCGGCCGCTCGGAGGTGATGGGGAACGCACGGCGGCTGAAGCACCTCTTCGGTGGCGCGATGCGCCAGGCCGGGATCGTCGCGGCCGCCGGGGTCTACGCGCTCGACAACCACGTCGACCGGCTCGCCGACGACCACGCGCGCGCCAGGCGGTTGGCGCGCGGCCTCGCCGAGTCGGGTCTCGCCGTCGATCCGGACCGGGTGGAGACGAACTTCGTCCAGATCGACGTCGGGCCGCTCTCGAAGGAAGAGGCGGCGGGGCGGCTGGCGGAGCAGGGCGTCGGTCTCTCCGCCACGATCCACCCGACCGTCCTGCGGGCCGTCACGCATCTGGGCGTCTCCGACGAGGACATCGACGTCGCGCTCGACGCGATCCCGCGTGCGCTCGGGGCCCGTGTCAACGCCTGACCTGCTCCGCGAGGACTTCGAACGGAAGCTCGCCGCCGCTCAGTCAGAGGAGCGGATGCCGTCGGTCAGCGCGGCCGTCTTCCGCGCCGGCGAAGTGCTGTGGGAGCAGGCGCTCGGGCTGGCGGACGTCGAGCGCGGTCAGGAGGCGACGCCGCAGACGCAGTACCGGATCGGCTCGATCACGAAGACGTTCACTGCGGTCGGGATCATGCAGCTGCGGGATGCAGGCGAGCTCTCGCTCGACGACCCGTTGACGAAGCACCTCCCCGACAGCGCCCACGGCCCGACGATCGGACGCATGCTCGCCCACTCCTCGGGCCTCCAGCGCGAGCCGCCCGGCGAGATCTGGGAGACGCTGAAGGCGCCGTCGCGCGAGGAGCTGCTCGCCGGTACCACAGCTGCGGAGCAGGTGCTCGACCCCGGCACGTGGTGGCACTACTCCAACCTCGCGTTCGCGCTGCTCGGCGAAGTCGTGGCGCGGGCGCATGGGAGCACCTGGGAGGACGCCCTGCAGGAACGGATCCTCGAGCCGCTCGGCCTCACGCGCACGACGCCCGACGCGGCCGACCCGGCCGCGCGGGGCTACTTCGTCGAGCCGTACTCGGACGCCGCCCGGCTGGAGCCCGAGCTCGACCTCGGCGGCGCCGGCGCGCTCGGGAAGCTCTGGTCGACGTCCGGAGACCTGGCCAGCTGGGGCGCGTTCCTGGCAGCCGGCGACGATCGGGTACTGAAGTCCGCGACGCTCGAGGAGATGTCGCACGTCCGCGCGATGGTCGACCAGGCCGCCTGGACGGTCGCGTGGGGGACAGGGCTCGAGCTGTATCGGCGCGGCGAGACGGTCTTCGTCGGCCACGGGGGAGCGATGCCGGGCCATCTCGCGGCGCTCGTCGTCGACCGGAAGACGAAGATCGGCGCCGCAGTGCTCACGAACACCGGGGCGGGTGCGTCGCCGGAGAAGCTCGCGCTCGACCTCGCCGTGGCGGCAATCGCCGCGCTGCCGCCCGCCGCCGATCCGTGGCAGGCGGGCGAGCCGGCGCCGCCCGAGATCGAGCCGCTGCTCGGCCCGTGGTGGACCGAAGGACACCAGATCGTGCTCGCCTGGCGGAAAGGGCGGTTGGAGGGAAAGCTGGTCGGCGGCGTGCCCGGCCGCGACACGTCCTTCTTCGAGCAGGAGGGCGAGGATCGCTTCCGGAGCGTCGAGGGCCGCGAGCGCGGCGAGGTGCTACGGGTCGTGCGGGATGCGGACGGCGGGGTCGAGAAGCTCTACTTCGCGACGTATCCGCTGCGGCGCGAGCCGTCGACCTTCTAGCCCTCCGGCCGGTCGCCGGCGGCGTAGAAGGCAATCGCGACGCCGACGTAGACGACGATCAGGATCACGCCCTTGAGCCGGCTCGAGCGACCGTCGGCGAGCAGGATCGTCGTCACCACGACCGAGACGGCGAGCGCGCCGATCTCGACCTTGCGGAGCGAGAGGGCGAGCGGCTCGATCAGCAGGGCGAGCAGCGCGACGGCGGGGATGAGGAAGACGGCCACCTGCGCGCTGGAGGCGAGTGCGATCTCGGCCGCCAGCTTGATCTTCCCGCGGGCCGCGACGACGACGGCGCCGCCGTGCTCGGCCGCGTTGCCGACGATGGCGATCACGACGGCGGCGAGGAAGAACTCGCTCAGCCCGGAGTCTTCCGCGAACTTGTCGATCGAGCCGACGAGGATCTCCGCCACGAGCGCCGTCACGACGGTCGCAAGGCCCAGCACGAGCAGCGCGAGGCGCAGCGACCACCCTTTGATCTCCGCGTCGCTCGCGATGTGGAGCGCCGCGTGACGCCGGAGCGAGTACCAGGTGAGGATCACGTAGGCGACGAGCAGGACCACGGACACGGGGATCGAGAGATTCACCAGGCTGTCGCGCTCGGGATCGCCCTCCCAACCGGGGATCGCCGGAATCAGCAGCACCAGCGTCGTCAGCGCGACCAGCCCGAGCGCGAGGAAGCTGGACGGGCGATCGATCTCACCGCGACCCCCGAAGAGGAGCGAGAAGCCGAGCACCAGCAACAGATTGCCGACGACGGAGCCGGTGAGCGACCCGCGCACGACTTCGAACTCCATCGCGTTGACCGCGAAGAGCGCGATGATCAGCTCCGGCGCGTTCCCGAACGTCGCGTTCAGGAACCCGCCGATCCCGGGGCCGGTGTGCTCCGCCGCATGCTCGGTCGCCTCCCCGATCAGCCACGCCAGCGGAATCAGGGCGGCCGCGGCGAGGACGAAGTCGACGGTCTCGACGGGGTGGAACAGGTAGTGCACGAGAACCACGACCGGCGCGAGCGCCACGGAGGCAAAGAGGATGCGCCGGACCATGAACCGGCGATCCTAGCGTCCTCTGGACACTCACTGGACGGTTCCGCGCGCCCGGGACGTGCCTGAAAACCATGCGTTTGTCAAGTCTTGCGGGGTCGGTCAACCGTGACCACAATCCAGGCATGGACGAGGCTGCACAGGCCCCCGTCGAGCTCCCGCTCCGGCCTCAGGACGAGGTCGAGTGCCGACGGTGCGAAGTGCACTGCGACAAGGTCGTCTATCCGGGTGCCTGCATCGAGCGAGCGTGTCCATTCGTCTACGCGTACGAGGCCTGGGGCCACACCTACGTCGGCTGCATGCAGCGCGTGTACGGGGTCGAGATCGACCTCGACCTGCTCCGGGCGGCGGAGGCGAAGCGCGAGGGGTTTGGCGGGATCCGGGCGACCGGTGCCGCGCTGCCGATGTGCAAGGTGGAAGTGTCGCCCTGCTACGAGAGCCGCGGCGACGAGCTCGGCTGCCGCAATCCGGAGTTCTTCGAGCTCCCGCGCGAGCGCCCGAGCTTCCGCGTGATCGCGCAGATCAACCCGAACGCCTGAGCGGCACCGCGTGAGCGTGCACGCCGAGCGTGCTTGTGTTGATTCAACACAAGCACTTCTGTTCTTCCAGCGTGACGGAATCGTGACAGAGCGGTCGTTGGTCACCGGCAGGCTTGACGGATGCGCTTCGCGCTCTCTCCGAACGATCCACGAATCCATGCGCTCGTGGTCGCGCTCGACCGCGACGAGCAGCCGATCGCCGCGACGGCCCGCGCGGTAGGCGATGCGGCATGGGAGCTCGGCCTGCGCCGCCCCTGCTACTCCACGGTGCGCACGCTCGTCCACGCCGAGCGCCGGCGGCGCGCGGCCCGAACGGCGATGCGTGCGGCGGCGCTCGACGCCGTCTTCGCCGTCGGCTCCGCGCGCGTCGTCGACCTCCCGATCGCACTCGACGCGCTCGAGCGCGCGCGGGCGAAGGAGAGGTTGTGTTGAATCAACACAAGCCTTCGTGAGCCGCTGCGCTCGATGTCTCAGTGGCGCTTCGTCGCCCTCCGCTTCGTCCAGCGGGCGTGGAGGTCGCGCAGCTTCTCCACCTCGGGGGCGTCCGGCCCGTGATCGTCCGGGCCGGGAGTCTCCATCACCGCCGGCAGCCGCTGCACGGCCTTGTGCGCCAGGAATGCACCAAGTCGCTCGCCGAGCTCGCCCTCGAGCACGTTCGCGTGCCGGTCGCGGTTCGATCCGAGCGGCGCGGCGGCGTCGTTGACGTGAAGGGCGCGGAGCCGGTCGAGCCCGATCCGAGCATCCACGTCCTTCAGGGTCGCGGCCACCGTCTTCGGCTCGCCGACATCGACTCCCGAGACGTAGAGGTGGCAGGAGTCGAGGCAGACGCCGAGCCTGGGATGACCGTCGAGCGCGTCCACGATCGCGGCGAGCTCGTCGATCGAGCGGCCGATCGTTCCGCCCGCCCCGGCCGAGTTCTCGAGGAGCAGCCACGTCGTCTCGGAGCAGTGCTCGAGCACGTCGCGCAGCGCCGGCACGCAGCGCTCGAGTCCCGCTTCGAATCCGGTCCCGAGGTGCGAGCCGACATGGAAGACGACCCCGTCGGCCTCGATCGCGGCGGCGGCGTCGACCGTCGCTCGCATGGTGTCGAGGCTCTTGCCGTAGATCACCTCGTCGGGCGTGGCGAGGTTGCAGAGGTAGAGCGCGTGGACCAGGACCGAGCCGATTCCCGCCTCGGCCCGCTGCTCACGGAAGCTGGCGAGATCCTCCGGGGCATGCTCCGGGAAACGCCACATCCGCGGGCTCTGCGCGAACAGCTGCACGGCATCGGCGCCGATCTCGCTCGCCTTGCCCAGCGCGCCCTTGATCCCGCCTGAGCAATGGGCGCCGAAGAGCACCTGGGTAACCTAGCCCGGCGATGAGCGTCCGCGTCCGCATGGCTCCGAGCCCGACAGGCTTCCTCCACATCGGCGGCGTTCGCACATTTCTCTTCAATTGGCTCTTCGCGCGCGGGCAGGGTGGGGAGTGTCTCCTCCGGATCGAGAACACGGACACGAGCCGCGAGGTGGCCGAATCGGTCGAGCAGATCCAGAGCTCGCTGCGCTGGCTCGGAATCGACTGGGACGGCGAGGTCACCTTCCAGCTGGACCGGCTGGAGCGCTGCGCGCAGGAGGCGCGGCGGCTCGTCGAGGAGGGAAAGGCGTACGAGGACGAGGGCGCGATCCGCTTCCGGATGCCCGACGAGGGCACGACCGGCTGGGACGACGCGGTCAAAGGCCGGATCGAGTTCCCGAGCGACCAGCTCGAGGACCTCGTGCTCGTCCGCTCCGACGGGCGGCCGACCTACAACTTCGCTTCCCCGGTCGAGGACTGGCTCGACGGGATCACCCATGTGATCCGCGGCGACGATCACGTCTCGAACACCCCGAAGCAGATCCAGATCCTGCAGGCGCTCGGCTCCGACATCCCGATCTACGCGCACGTGCCGAACGTGTTCGGCGAGGACGGCAAGAAGCTGTCGAAGCGGCACGGGGCAGTCTCGGTCGACGAATTCCGCCAAGCCGGCTACATCGCGCCGGCGCTGATGAACTTCCTGGCTCTGCTCGGCTGGGCCCCGGACGGCGAGACGACGATCATGTCCGCGGAAGAGCTGATCGAGCGCTTCTCGCTCGAACGGGTCGGCGCCAGCCCGGCGACCTTCGGCTACGACAAGCTCGAGTGGATGAACGGGGTGTACCTGCGCGAACTGCCGGCGGCCGAGTACGCCGAGCGGCTGACGACGTTCCTCCGCGAGCAGGGCTACGACTGGGCCGAGGAGCGAATCCACGCCGCCGTGCCGCTCGTGCAGGAGAAGATCGCGAAGCTGAGCGAGTTTCCCGACTTCGCCGGCTTTCTCTTCCACGGCGTCGAGCCCGATCCGGCGCTACTCGACCGTGACGTCCTCACCGCCGCGGCCGAGGTGCTCGAGCGAACCGAGCCCTGGGAGGCGGGGCAGCTCGAGACTGCGCTCAAGCAGTTGACGGAGAGCCTGGGCATGAAGCCCCGGCAGGCGTTTCAGCCGATCCGCGTCGCCGTCACCGGCTCGAAGATCTCGCCGGGACTCTACGAGAGCCTGGAGCTCCTCGGCCGCGACGAGTCCCTGGCCAGGCTCAACCGCGCGGCGGCGGCAGCGGCTTGATCGGCGCGAGTGGGTCGAGCGCCCGTTGGAAATCTCTCCACGCGCGACGCCTGTAGCTCGCGCTCGGTGTCGGGAGCTTGTCGTTCGACGTGTCCATCATCGCCCTCTTCCTGTCCTTGGAATGCCCTTTGATTCTCATTTTCAATAAGTAAACGATTCCGGGCAGTGCTTCGGTACGCAAGCGGGTAGAGTGCGCGGCCTGATGGGCGTTCACGGGGGGAGGCGCATCAAGGACGTTCTCGTCGTCGACGACGAGAGCTCGTTGCGGCTGCTCTGCCGGGTCAACCTCGAGCTGGACGGCCACACCGTGCGCGAGGCAGCGACGCTCGCAGACGCCCGCCGGGAGCTCGAGCGTGCCGCCCCGGATGTGATCCTGCTCGACGTCCACCTCGGCAACGACGACGGCCTCGTGCTGCTCGACGAGATCGCCGCACTGGAGCTGCCGACGCGGGTCGTCCTCCTCTCGGGCACGAGCGAAGTCGGGCCGGCCTTGCGCGCGCGGGTCGACTTCGTGCTGGGAAAGCCGTTCGAGCTGACGCGGCTCGCCGCCGCCGTTGCCGGCTCACCCGTTCGGTAGGCTCGGCGCCGTGAGCGTGACGGAGGTGAGAACGCCGGTCGAGTACGAGGAGCGCCTCTCGCGCTATCTCTTCGAGCGCTCGGAGGAGGGCCGGGCCGTGCGCGTCGGCGAGAAGGAGACTTCCGAGCAGGCGGCGATCGTCGAGCGCTACCGCGATCTCTTCTCCGTCGGTCAGCTGGCTGTGCTGCGCGAGGCCGAGGACGGCGCGGGCGACGACCGCGAGCGGCTCTACCGGCTCCGCAAGACGTGCGAGGCCGGGATCGTCGCCGGCGAGCTGGCCGCGCGCGAGGACGAGCTCGAAAACCGGCTCCTGGCCGCACGCCTCGAGTGGCGTGGGGAGGAGCTGCCGCTGCGAACGGCGCAGGCGCGGCTCGCGGTCCTGTCGGCCTACGGTGACCGCGACGAGCTCGGCTCGCTCGCGAACGCCGTCAGCGCAGGCTTCAACGACGATCGCCGCGAGCTGCTCGCGGCCGGCGAGGCGCTCGAGGCCGAGCTCTCGGACGAGCCGGACGCGATCGCGCGCAACAGCGAGGAGAAGGGGATCTCGCTGCACGAGCTCGAACGGGCGCTCGGCGCCGCCTCCGGCGCGTCCGCAGCCGCCTACGACCGGATGCGGCAGCGCTGGTTCGACACGCTCCTCGGCCGGGAGCGCGAGGACGTCCCGACCTCGAACCACACGAGCTATCTGCGGCGGCTCTCGCCGCTGGCGCAGACCTACACGAAGGAGCGCGCGGTCGATGTCTGCGTGGCGACGCTGAACGCGCTCGGTCTGAACATGGAGGAGATGCCGGGCATCCGGCTCGACCTCGACGATCGGCCGCAGAAGTCGCCGCGGGCGTGCGTGATCGCGTCCGACCCGCCGAACGTCGTCCACCTGATCACGCGGGCCCAGGGCGGACTGCACGACTACCAGGCCTTCCTGCACGAGGCCGGGCACGCGCTCCACTACGCGAGCGTCGATCCCGCGCTGCCGTACACCTTCCGCAAGCTCTCGCGCGACCACGCGCTGACGGAGATCTACTCGTACATCGTCGAGGCGATCTCCCGCGAGCCCGGCTGGCACGTGGAGCACTTCGGTCTCTCGGACGAGCAGGCCACCGAGAATGCCGAGGCGACCGTCTTCCTCGAGGCGCTCCTCTTCCGCCGCTACGCGGCGAAGCTGCGGTTCGAGCTCGACTTTTGGGGCCGCTACGCCGAGGACGGCGGGACGCCGGACGGCTACTCGGAGCGCCTGACCGAGGCGACCGGGATCCGCTATCCCGCCGAGAACTACCTCTCCGACATGGACTCTGGCTTCTACTCCGCGGACTACCTGCGGGCGTGGATCCGCTCCGCGCAGCTTCGCCGCTATCTCGTTCGCGAGGTGGGCGAGGACTGGTGGCGCCGGCCCGAGACGGGCGCGCGGCTGCGCGAGCTCTGGCGGGAGGGAACGCGGCCGACGAGCGAGGAGATCGCAGGGCGGATCGGCTACGAGCCGTTCGACACCGAGCCTCTGCTCCACGAGCTCGGCGGCTAGCGTTCGCCTTCACCAGACCTTGACAGGGCGCGTCGCCGACACATACCTTTGACCTGAATCGGGTCTCAGGTTTGCTGTGATCCGTCCAATTTCCTCACGGAGGTCAGGGAAATGCAGGCAAGGCACTGGCGTGGCGTCGCGACTCTCGCGGCGGCAACCACGCTCCTCGCGGCGTTTGCAGGCGGGGCACAGGCGAGAAGCGACGTCGGCAGCGGCACAACTGCCGCGGCGGCGTACAAGGTCGGAATCGTCTACTCGCGCACCGGCCTGCTGGCCGCGTACGGAGCCGAGTACATCCAGGGCTTGCGCTACGGGCTCGCGTACGCGACCAAGGGCACGATGAAGGTCAACGGCCGCGCGATCGAGCTGACGGTCGTCGATGACGGCACCGACCCGACCAAGGCCGTCGCCGCCGGACGCGACCTGATCGGCAAGGGCTACAAGATCCTCGCGGGCAGCGTCTCCTCGGGCGTCGCGCTCCAGATGGCGCCGCTCGCCGAGCAGAACAAGGTCCTCTTCATCTCCGGGCCGGCTGCGTCGGACGCGGTCACCGGGATCAACAAGTACACGTTCCGCTCCGGTCGCCAGACCTATCAGGACGTCAAGACCGCGGCGACGTTCCTGAAGGGGATCGGCAAGAAAGTGACCGTCTTCGCGCAGGACTCCGCGTTCGGGGTCGGGAACTACGCGGCCGTCAACTCGATCGTCGGCACGCAGGGTCACAACGTCGGTCGCCTCCTGGTTCCGCTCTCGGCTCAGGACTTCACGCCGTTCGCGCAGCAGGTCAAGCAGGCGAACCCGGATCTGCTCTTCGTCGCCTGGGCGGGCACGACGGCGCCCGCGATGTGGCGCGCGCTCGAGCAGCAGGGCGCTTTCGGCGTCTCGAACAAGATCACGACCGGCCTCGCCGAGCGGGCCACGTGGTCGACCTTCGGGGACGTCGCGGCGAAGATCGACTTCCTCTCGCACTACGTCCACACGGCGCCGAAGAACAAGGTCAACGACTTCCTCGTCTCGTCGATGCGGAAGCGGGGCCAGGTGCCGGACCTCTTCACACCGGATGGCTTCGTCGCCGGCCAGATGATCGTCCAGGCTCTGACCGGGGCGAAGGGCGACAACGTGGACAGGATGATCGCCGCGCTCGAGGGCTGGAACTTCGTCGGCCCGAAGGGCCAGCAGTCGATCCGCGCGTCGGATCACGCGATGATCCAGCCGATGTTCCAGGTGAAGCTCGTCAAGGGCGCAAACGGGAAGTTCCAGCCCAAGGTGATCTCCAGGATCAAGGGCCAGTTCGTCGCTCCCCCGGAGAAGCGCTAGGGAAGACCCACCTTCGGGGATCGTGGCCACCTCCGCTCCGATCCTCGCCACGCGGAACCTCGGGCTCGACATCGGCGGCGCTCAGATCGTCGCCGATGTCTCGCTCGAGGTTCGCGCCGGCGAGCTCGTTGGGATCATCGGGCCGAACGGTGCCGGCAAGACGACGCTGTTCAACCTGCTCTCGGGGCTGATGCGCCCGACCGCGGGGAGCGTCGAGCTGCGCGGCCTCGACGTCACCGGCGACCCGCCGCACCGGCGTGCCCGCGCCGGCCTCGGCCGGACGTTTCAGGTCTCGAGCGTCTTCCCGCTCCTCTCGGTCTACGAGAACGTGCGGCTTGCTGCTGAGGCCGATCTCGGAGGCTCGCTCCGGATCTGGCGGCGCGCAGCCTCGGTGGCCGTGGCGGCAGAGCGGGCGGACGCGGCGCTCGTCCGGGTGGGCCTCGGTGCTCGGACGCTCTGGCCGGCGGGGCTTCTGTCCCACGGCGACAAGCGCAAGCTCGAGCTCGCGATGCTGCTCGCAGGCGGGCCCGACGTGATCCTGCTCGACGAGCCCATGGCCGGCGTCTCCGCAGAGGACGTCGACGAGCTCGTCGACCTGATCCGGTCGGTGCACCGCGAGGAAGGCAAGACCGTTCTGATGGTCGAGCACCGGATGGAGGTCGTGATCGGCCTCGCCGAGCGGATCGCGGTCATGCACCACGGCGCTCTGCTCGCCTTCGACGAGCCTGCTGCCGTGATGGCGAACGAGACCGTCCAGACGGCGTATCTCGGGGAACCGCTTTGAGCATCCCGGAGCCGTTGATCCGGGTCGAGGATCTGCACGTCCACCTGGGCGAGTCGCACGTCCTCCAGGGGATCACCTTCGACGTGCCCGAAGGCGGCGTCACCGCCCTGCTCGGCCGTAACGGCGTTGGCAAGACGACGACGCTGCGGGCGATGATGGGGCTCGTCCCGCGGCGCGGCTCGGTGTCCCTCGCCGGCGCGGAGCTGACCCGTCTGCGCACGCACCAGATCGTGCAGCGCGGCGTCGGCTACGTCCCCGAGGATCGCGACGTCTTCGCCGGTCTGACCGTGGACGAGAACCTCCGGCTCTCCGAGCGGAACGGGAGCCCGCGGTACGAGCTCGTCTACGAGCTCTTCCCGGAGCTGAGAACGCGAGGCTCCCAGAAGGCCGGGACCCTCTCGGGGGGACAGCAGCAGATGGTCGCGATCGCGCGGGCGCTCCTGAACGACAACCCGGTGCTGCTCGTCGACGAGCCGACCAAAGGGCTCGCGCCGCTCCTGGTGACGGAGGTAGCTGCCGCGCTCGAGCGCGCCGCCGAGCTGACGACGGTCCTGCTCGTCGAGCAGAACCTCGCCGTCGTGGCGCGCGTCGCGCAGCAGGTGGTCGTCGTCGACGGCGGCCTTGTCGTCCACACGGGCTCCGCAGCCGACCTGCTCGGCGACCCCGAGCAGGTGCGCGCGCTCCTGGGCGTGGCTGGAGGCGGGCACTGAGCACCTTCGTCCTCCTCACGATCACAGGGCTCGGCCTGGGGGCGATGTACTTCCTGATCGCCTCCGGCCTCTCGCTGATCTACGGCCTGATGGGCGTGCTCAACTTCGCTCACGGCGCGCTGCTGACCGTCGGCGCCTACTCGACCTGGTGGATGTCCACGAAGGTCGACGGCGGACCCGGAACGAAGCTGCTCGCGGGGGCGCTCTTCGGGATCGCGATCGGCGCCGTCCTCGCGGCGCTGATCGAGCTCGTCCTGATCCGTCCGCTCTACCGCCGGCCGGTCGAGCAGGTGCTCGTCACCGTCGGCCTCGCGCTCGCCCTGAATGCGCTCGTCGAGGCGATCTGGGGCTTCGACGCAAGGCCGTTCCCGGTCCCGCCCTGGCTGATCGACACGACGTCCGTTCTCGGCGCCTCGATCCCGAACGACCGCTTCGTCGAGATCGGAGTCGCCGCTGCTGTGCTGCTCGGCCTCAACGCCTTCCTGCGCTTCACCCGCTATGGGCTGATCATCCGCGCCGGCGTCGAGAACCGGTCGATGGTGACCGCGCTCGGGATCGACGTGCGCAAGGCCTTCACGCTCGTCTTCGCGATCGGCGGCGCGCTCGCCGCCGTCGCCGGCGTGCTCTCGGGCGTCTACTACGGGGTCGTCGACCCGAGCCGCGGCACCTCCCTCCTGATCTTCGCCTTCATCGTCGTCGTGATCGGCGGCTTCGGCTCGATCGGCGGCACGGCTGTCGCGGCGGTTGCCGTCGGGTTGATCCAGCAGTACGCGAACTACTACGCGTCCAGCGGCCTCGGCGACCTCGCCGTCGTGCTCCTGCTCGCGATCGTGCTGCTGCTGAAGCCGGAGGGCCTTGCCCCGAAGGTGGCGCATTGAGCCGCGTCCGGCCGTTCCTCGTGCCGATCGTCCTGCTCACGGTCCTGGCGGTCGTGCCCCTGCTCTCGCTCGACATCCCGGTGCTCCTCGGCGGGCCGCTCGACAGTCCCGGCACGCTCGGCCTGCTTGCCCTCTGCCTCGTCTTCTCCGGGGTCGCGCTCACCTACGACCTCCTCTTCGGCACGACCGGCCTGCTCTCGTTCGGGCACGCGCTCTACTTCGCGCTCGGCGTCTATCTGACCACGATCGCGCTGACGAAGTGGGAGTGGGGGCTCGCGACGACGCTGCTCGTCGTCGTCGGCGCCGGGATCGTCGTCCCACTCGTGCTCGGCGCGATCAGCCTCCGCGTCAGCGGGATTGCCTTTGCGATGGTGACGCTCGCCTTCGCCCAGGCCGGCCAGGTGCTGGTTCAGAAGAACCCGAACGAGCTCACCGGCGGCGAGGAGGGGCTCGGGCTCAACTTCGAGCCGATCCCCGACTTCTTCGTCGGCGTCCTCAACACGAAGAACCTCTACTGGCTCGCGCTCGCGTATGCCGCGGTCGTCTTCCTGATCGTGCGCTGGGCCGTGAACAGCTCGCCCGGGCACGTGCTGCAGGCGATCCGCGAGAACGAGCGGCGCGTCGAGGTGATCGGCTTGCAGCCGTTCCGGTTCAAGCTGCTCGCGTTCGTCCTCGCGTCGTTCCTCGCGACGATCGGCGGCGTCGTCTGGCTGCTCGTCCTCGGCACCGGCGCCTCGCCGCAGGTGACGACTGCGAGCTTCACGCTGACGCTGCTCGTGATGGTCGTGATCGGCGGCGCCGGCACGCGCTATGGAGCGCTGCTCGGCGGTTTTCTCTACACGCTGGCCGACCAGAGGCTCGGGACGCTCTCCGGCTCGTCGACGGTCGAGAAGCTGCCGTCGGTGCTCGAGACGCCGCTCTCGGAGCCGCTCTTCATCCTCGGCACGCTCTTCATCCTGCTCGTCTTCTTCGTCCCCGGCGGGCTCGCGAGCCTCGGCCGGCGGCTGCGGCTGGTGCGCCCGTGAAGATCGCCTGGGAGCGACACGGCATCGGCCCACCCCTCTTGCTGATCCAGGGCCTGGGCTACGCCCGTTGGGGCTGGGAGCCCGTCGTGGAACGACTCGCGAAGTCGTTCGACATCATTCTTTTCGACAATCGAGGCATCGGCGGGAGCGATGCACCGCCGGGTCCGTACACCGTCGCCGACATGGCCTCCGACGCGCGACAGGTCATGTCCGAGGCCGATGTTCGTCGCGCCCACGTGCTCGGGACGAGCCTCGGCGGGATGGTCGCGCAGGAACTGGCGCTCACGTCCCCCGAGAGCGTCGACCGGCTCGTGCTCGTCTCCACGACAGCCGGCGGCTCCCAATCGTTCCCGATGCCCGAGCAGACGGTGAAGCTGATGGCCAGCGGCGCGACCCTGCGCCAGTTCGTCGAGAACGCGCTCGCGCCCGAGCCCGACCCGGAGCTCACCGAGCGAATCCTGCGCCACCGCGAGGCGACCGCGCAGCCACTCGATGCGTGGCTGGCGCAGGCAGCGGCGGGAGCGGGCTTCGACGCGCTCGACCGCATCGACAAGATCGCCGCGCCGACACTCGTCCTCCACGGGACGGAAGATGCGGTCGTGGACTCTCGGAACACGGCCGTGCTCGCGCACCGGATCCCGGACGCGCGGGTCGAGCTCTTCCCCGGCGGCGGCCATCTCTGCTTCTGGGAGCAGCCGGACCGGTTCGTCTCGGTGGTCTCGGAGTTTCTCCGATGAGCGGCGAGCTGACGCTCGGCCGCTGGATCCGCGACGGGGCTCGGACGACTCCGGCGCGCGTTGCGATCGACTGCCTCGGCGTCGAGACGACGTACGCCGAGCTCGACGAGCGCTCCGACCGGCTTGCCGCCGGCCTGCTCGACGCCGGGCTCGCCAAGGGGGACCGGGTCGCGACGCTGACGGCGGCGAGCACCGAGCACGTCGTCGTCTTCTTCGCCTGCGCCAAGGCGGCCCTGATCCTGATGCCGCTGAACACGCGCCTCGCCGAGCCGGAGCTGCGCTACCAGCTCGAAGACGCGGAGCCGGCCGTGCTGCTTCACTCCGACGAGTACGCAGGGCCGGCCGCGGCGCTCCACGTCCGCACTGCGCGGCTGGAGGAGCTCGTGTTACAGGGACACAAAGTCCGACCCGAGCCGGAGGACGGCGACGGGCTGCTGCTCGTCTACACCTCGGGTACGACCGGGAAGCCGAAGGGCGCCCTGCTCACGCACGCGAACTGCTTCTGGACGAACCTCTCCTTCGATCGCGTCGCCGGGCTGAGTGCCGAGGACACGGTCCTGCAGGTGCTGCCGCAGTTCCATGTCGGGGGCTGGAACGTGCAGCCGCTCCTCGCCTGGTGGAAGGGCGCGACCGTCGTGCTCGAGCCTGCGTTCGACGCGGGACGGGCGCTCGCGTTGATTGCGGAGAAGCGCGTGACGACGATGATGGGCGTCCCCGCGACGTACCTCTTCATGGCCCAGGAGCCGGGCTTCGCGAAGGCCGACCTCTGGACGCTGCGCCGTGCGGTCGTCGGCGGCGCCCCGATGCCCGAGGCGCTTCTCGAGACGTGGCACGAGCGTGGCGTCGAGATCGTCCAGGGCTACGGGCTGACCGAGGCAGCGCCGAACGTCCTCTGCCTGCCGCCCGAGGACGCCGCCCGCAAGCGTGGCTTCGCGGGGAAGCCGTACCCGCATGTCGACGTCGCGCTCCGGGACATCGAGAGCGGCCGCCTGCTCGACGGGCCGGCCGAGGGCGAGCTGCTGGTCAAAGGGCCGAACGTCTTCGCCGGCTACTGGCGCAACACCGAGGCGACCGAGGCGGCGTTCGCGGACGGTTGGCTCGTCACCGGCGACGTCGCGGTGCGCGATCAGGACGGCTACTACCGGATCGCCGGCAGGACGAAGGACATGGTCATCTCCGGCGGCGAGAACGTCTATCCCGCGGAGATCGAGAACGTGCTTCACCAGCACCCAGCCGTACAGGAGGCCGCGGTCGTCGGCGTGCCGGACGAGCGCTGGGGGGAGGCGTGCCTCGCCTTCGTCGTCCTCGACGGCGACGCGACCGAAGAGCAGCTGCTCGATCATTGTCGCGGCCGGCTGGCGCGCTACAAGGTGCCCAAGGGTGTCCGCTTCGTCGAGTCGCTGCCGCGGAACGCGCTCGACAAGGTCGTCAAGTCCGAGCTGCTGGAGCGGGCGTCGTGAAGCAGCTGACCGCACGTGGCGAGCGCACCCGCCTGAAGCTGCTCGAGGCCGCCGAGCAGATCTTCGCGGAGCTCGGCTACCACGACGCGTCGATCGTCAAGATCACGGAGGCTGCCGGCGTCGGCCAGGGGACGTTCTACCTCTACTTCTCGAGCAAGAAGGCGGTCTTCGACGAGGTCGTGCTCGACCTGAACGCCCGCGTCCGCCACGCGATGACCGAGGCAGCCGAGCAGGGCACCACGCGCGCCGAGCAGGAGCTGCTCGGGTTCGGGGCGTTCTTCCGCTTCACCGCCGAGCATCCGGCGCTCTACCGGATCATCCGCCAGGCGGAGTTCGTCTCCCCCGAGACGCTCGTCACGCACTACGAACGGCTGATGCGCCCGTACGCGGCCGCGCTCGAGCAGGCAATGGAGGCAGGGGAGGTCGCCCGAGGCGACTCCGAGGTGCTCGCGTGGAGCCTGATGGGGATCGGCGAGCTCGTCGGCATGCGGTGGATCCTCTGGAACGGCGAGCGCGAGATGCCCGAGCAGGTCTTCGACGAGCTGGCGCGGATCATCGTCCGTGCGCTCGGCGCCAAGGACATCGACCCGTGATCGGACTCGCCGCGACGGCGAGCTACCTCCCGGAGACCTGGATGACCGCCGCCGAGATCGCGGCCGCAAGCGGGATCCCCGAGCAGGTGATCATCGAGAAGTTCGGCCTGCGCGGAAAGCACATCGCCGGTGCCGACGAGCATGTCAGCGACATGTCGGTCGAGGCGGCCGCACGGCTGCTCGGCCAGCACGACGTCGACCCGGCGGAGATCGACGTCGTCCTCTACTACGGCTCGCTCTGGAAGGACTTTCCGGTCTGGCAGGCGGCGCCGTGGATCGCACACCGGCTCGGCTGCGAGAACGCCTATGCGCTCGAGTACGCGAACGTGTCCTGCGGCACGCCCGTCGCGCTGCGGCTCGCCCGCAACTTCCTGCTCGCCGAGCCCGACCTGCGCAATGTCCTGGTCGTCGCCGCTTGCAGGGAGTCGTACCTGCTCGACTATTCGAACGAGCGCTCCCGCTTCATGTTCAACTTCGGCGACGGCGCCGTGGCGGGCCTGCTGACGCGAGACGAGGGTCACGAGCTCCTCGGGAGCCACGCGATCACGGACGGGTCGTTCTCGCTTCAGGTGAAGGTGCCGGCCGGCGGCTCGGTCGAGCCGGCGTCGGCCGAGAGCGTTGCCGGCGGACGCCACTTCCTCGACGTCGCCGACCCGGCGCAGATGAAGGGCGGCCTCGACGAGGTCAGCCTGCCGAACTTCGTCGCCGCCGCCCGTGGCGCCGTGGAGCACTCGGATGCGAAGCTGGAGGACGTGTCGTATCTCTGCGGAATCCACATGAAGCGCTCGATGCACGATGCCATCGTCGGCGCGCTCGGGGATCCTCGCGCCGCCTACCTCGATGACACCGGCCACATGAGCGGCGTCGACTCGTTGCTGGCGCTCGACCGAGCCTCGCGCGCCGGCGAGCTCTCGGAAGGCGACCTCGTGCTGCTGCTCGCCGCCGGCACCGGGTACACGTGGGCCGCCTCGGTCGTGCGATGGTGATCGAAGACCTGATCGGCCGGGAGCTCGTCTCCGAGTGGCGCGCGATCGAGCAGGAGCGGATCGACGAGTTCGCGCGCGCGACCGACGATCCGCAATGGATCCACACCGATCCCGACGCCGCTGCCGCCGGGCCGTTCGGGACGACGATCGCGCACGGTTTCCTGACTCTCTCACTGGTCGTGCCCATGTTCGCCGAGGCGCTGCCGCCGCTCGACGGTTACGGGATGACCTTGAACTACGGCCTCAACCGCGTGCGCTTCACCGCACCGGTGCCGTCGGGAGCGCGCATTCGCGGCCGCTTCCGGATCGAGGACGTCGAGGACGTCGCGATGGGGAAGCAGGCTCGGGTCGCTGCGACGATCGAGCTGGAAGGCCAGGAGAAGCCGGCGTGCGTCGCCGAGGCGCTCTTCCGCTTCCTCGATCCGGCGTGATCGGTTTCGGCGCGCAGGACTAACGTCCCGACCGTCGCATCCCGATATCGCTGGGTAGGATCTGGCCCGCTCAGGAGGGAATGCAGTGCGGCAAGCGATCGGAATCGTCGAGATCGTCAATCTCGTCCTGTTCATCGCGATAGCGGGCGTCTGCGTGCGCCAATGGCTCCGGGATCGCTCGCTGACGGCGATGTGGGCGGCGCTCGCGTTCGTGAGCCTCGCAGCCGTCGCGGGCTCGGGCTTCCTCCTGCCCGAGGAGCCCGGTGGAGTGGCCGAGAAGGTCGCACAGCGGTTCCTGATCGCAGTGCTTCTGATCTTTCCGTACCTGGTCTATCGCTTCGCCTCGGCATTCGAGCCGAAGAGGAGGCAGCTGGCGCGCTTCGTCGACTCGCTCAGCGCCACCCTCGTCGCGGCCACAATCGCGCTGCCGTACTTTCCGGCCGAGGGGGAGTCGTGGCCGTGGTGGTTCGCTCTCTACCTGCTCGCGTTTCTCGTCCACTGGTCGGTGTTGCTGCTGCTCGTCGCGGCAAGGCTCTGGCGCGCAGGCAAATCCGAGGCGTCCGTCGCCCGGCGGCGAATGCAGATGCTCGCCTTCGCATCGACGGCGCTGGCGGCAGCGCTGCTGCTCAGCGTCGGCTCGGGTGACGGCGGCTCGTGGTTCGGGCTCATCGTCGGCCTGCTGGCCACGCTGAGCGCGGTCGGATTCCTGCTCGGCTTCGCGCCGCCCCCGCTGCTCCGCCTCCTCTGGCGCCGGCCCGAGCAGACCCGGATGCAGCTCGCGATCGGCGGGCTGATGGGCGCGACCAGCGAGCAGGAGGCGGCGGCGCGGGTGTTGCCGCCGATGGCCGAGATGGTCGGCGCGCGCGCGGTTAGGCTCGAGGCACCTGACGGCTCGCTGATCGCAGACCACCGCACCGGGGAGGGCGATGCAAACGGGGACGAACAGCGCTTCGAGTTCCCCTTCGGCACGCTCGTCGTCCGCACCAGCGCGTTCGCGCCGTTCTTCGGCGACGAGGAGCGGAAGCTGCTCCAGGCGCTCGGCTCGCTCACCGGTCTTGCTCTCGACCGCTCGCGCCTGTTCGCCCAGGAGCGCGAGGCGCGAGCGGCACTCGAACGCGCGGACGAGCTGAAGAGCGAGTTCGTGGCTCTGGCCGCTCACGAGCTCCGCTCGCCCGTGGGCGCGATCTACGGGATCTCGGAGACGATCGCCGCGCGCGGGCCGCAGCTCGCGCCGCGACAGCTGGAGGACCTGCAAGCGGCGCTGACGACGCAGATCCGTGGCCTGCGCGAGCTCGTCGAGCAGCTGCTCGATCTCTCCCGGCTCGACGCCGACGCGGTCATGATCAACCCGCAGCGCGTGCGCGTGCGGGAGCGCCTCGAGCAGATCGTCCATGCCGTCGCTCCCCTCGATGCCGCCAGAATCGGGATCGAGGCCGACGCGGGCCTGGAGGCGGATGTCGACGTCGACGCGCTCGAGCGGATCGTCTCCAACCTACTCGTGAACGCCTGTCGGTACGGCGAGCCTCCGGTGGTCGTGCGCGCGGCCCAGGCCGGCGGCGTCCTCCAGGTGATCGTGGAGGACAGCGGCCCGGGCGTGCCGGCCGAGTTCGTCTCGCAACTCTTCGACCGCTTTGCCCGCGACGCTTCGAGCGCGGGCACCGTGGCCGGGACGGGCCTCGGGCTCGCGATCGCCCGCTCGTATGCGCGCGCCCACCGCGGCGAGGTCAGCTACCGGCCGGCCGCTCCGCGCGGAGCAGCGTTCGAGCTGACGCTGCCGGGCCCAGTGCCGGTCTGAGACCGAGAGAACGGGCGCGCCCAGCAGGAGCTGCGGCACTCCCACAATTGCGATCGTTGACCTCGAGCGCCTCCGGGGGACCGGGGGGTCGCTCGGGCGGCTCGGTCGCAGGGCGCGCCCATACTCACTTTGAGCCGAAGCGGGGATCCGCGAGTCCCCTTTTTGGGGGTCGCACGAGCAGTGGGCGGGCGCCGAGAGAAGGTCTACACTGACGGGGATGCGACAGTCTTGGAGCGGGTTTCTGAAGGGCGGCGGCGCCCGGTCTCACGGCGTCCAGGTGTACGGCGACGCGGCCGAGCTCGCCGACTCCGTCGCGTCCTATCTGATTGCCGGATTCGAGCGCGACGAGCCCGGCGTCGTCGTCGCCACGCCCGAGCACCTGCGCCTGTTCGCCGCCCGGCTCGGGTCCTCCGGGTGGGCCCTGAGCGGCGCCGAGAAGGCGGGCCTGCTGCTGGTGGCCGACGCCGAGGAGACGCTGGCATCGATCCTCGGGCCGGCCGGGCCCGACCCCGAGCTGTTCGAGCAGGTCGTCGGCGGCTTGCTCGACCGCGTGCAGCGCGACCGCGCGCGACCGACGCGGGTGTTCGGTGAGATGGTCGACCTGCTCTGCCTGCGCGACCAGGCCGGCTGGGCCGACCAGCTCGAGCAGTGCTGGAACGCCGCCGCGGAGGCGCGGCAGTTCTCGCTCCTCTGCGGCTATCGAATCGATGTCTTTGACGAGCAGGCGCAGATCCAGACGCTGCCGCACATCTGCCGCGAGCACTCCCACGTCCTGCCCGCGCGAAACTATCCCCGCTTCGCCCGTGCGGTCGACAGTGCCTTGCGGGATGTGCTCGGCCCGAATCAGGCCGCGACGGTGTACGTCCTCGCCTCTCGCGAGGCGCACAACGGCCAGGTGCCGCTGGCGCAGTTGATCCTGATGTGGGTGAGCGCGAACATGCCGAAGCACTCGAGCCGGATCCTGGCCTCGGCGCGCACGCATTACGCCCGCGTCGCTGCCTGACGCGACTCGCAACCCTGGCCAAACGTTGGTGTCATGTCACGTTTTCGACGTGAGAGGGTTCACGGCGCGGGGCGGGAGCCGGGAGGGCCGCCAACCTGGCGCTCGTCCCCGCACCTCTCGGCGTCGAGAGGGGTTGGCTGCTTCGAGTCGAAGCCCGGAGCGGGCGCGCCCAGCGACCGTGCCGCCCGAGCCGTCTATCCCCGTGGGCGCTCGTGGTCGACGATCGTGTTCGGGGAGGCCGCACTCCCCGGGGCGCGCCCACCTCCCACCAGTTGTCGGTGAAATGGCTCCATCAACCCCGAACGGGGCATAGCTCCGCTGCGCTGGTCCACCTATTGTCGATGAGAGGACACGTCGTCCTCTTGCGGCAGATGAAGATCCAGCTCAGCGACCCCCAGCTTGTCCCGAGCCTGCTCGCGTTCCTGCGCGAGCGCGTGCATGTGGTCGCCGACCGCGTCGGGCCGCGTGAGGTCGAAGTGTCGTTGCTGGGCTCGAAGAGCACGGCCGAGCGACGCCTCGAGCTCGACCTGCTGCTGCAGGTCTGGCGTGCGTCGCACGAGCAGGTCGAGACGACGATCCTCGACTGATGTAGTGCCTCGCGAGGAGTTGCCACCGGCGCCTTGAAGTCCGAGAGCGCGCCGGCGGCGAATTCCTCAAGAATACGGCTGCAGGGAACGTCGTCGGCGCTTCCCCTCCGAAGCTTGATCCCTCGGGTCGGCGACGCGGCGCACGACCCAAAGCGCGGCAAGCGTGTACGCCCAGCCCAGGAGGATGTCGACGACGTAGTGCTCGGCGGTGTAGACGAGCGCGAACCCCATCGCCGGTGGGTACGCCGCAAGGAGGGGGCGAGCCCAACCTGCCGAGCGCCAGAGAAACACCGTGAACAGCAGGGTGTAGGCCGCGTGCAGTGACGGGACTGCGGCGACGGGGTTCGCGTACTCCGATCCACGCTCGAACAACCCTTCGAACGAGAAGGAGAGGAAGGGCACGTGGCCGGAGATCGGTCCGATCAGGCGCGTCGTCTGTTCCAGCTCGCCTTCACGGCTCGCAAGCCACGGCGGCGCGGCGGGGAAGAGCGCGAACGTGGCGAATGCCATCCCGGCGAGAAGCGCAACGGACGCGACGTAGCGGCGGAAGCGAGCGCGCGAGAAGAACCAGAGGAGCCCGGCGAGGAGGTAGGTCGCCACGAAATAGCTCACGTAGACCGCCCAGGACGCGTAGTCGTACCACTGCACGTGCGACGTCCCCTCCCAGAGCCGATCCTGGAGCCAGACGGTCGGGACGGTCCCGCCGAAGAGAAAGGCGTCGGCCTCGAGTTGGGGCCGATACCAGGCGGAGAAGAGGAGACCGTCGGCCTGCCCGCGCAGGAGGTCGTAGGCCGCGAGCACGAGCGCGAGCGGCAGCCACTCGAGGATGACGCTTCGGACCCAGCCGCCGAGATTCGCCGTCGAGAGCGCCAGCAGCCCGAGCACGATCCAGATCAGGAGCCGCTCCCGCCCCACCGGTATGCCCTCGCGCCACATGTAGCCGCTCAGCGCTGCGGCATAGACCGCCGGCGCAACCCATCGCAGCGGCAGCGCCGACCTCAGCTCGTTGAGTTTCGCCACACGGCCAACCGTCTCAAAGGGCGAGCTCACTGCTGGACTCTAGGTGGGCGTGACGCCGCTAGTCCGTATCCCACGGTTCGATATTCAGGTCGCGCATGAGCTCGTAGCGCAAGTCATTCAGGTCGGCGCCCATGTCGCCGACACCGAGATCGTCGATCCACAAGCGGAGCGTCCGCACGAGCACCCGCTTGCTGTCATCGGAGACCGCGTCGCGCGCGCGGAGCTCGTCGGCCGCGGGCCTGCCCGCCTCCGTTCGCTCCAAACGGGCGAGCAGCGCCTCGAAACGCTCGGCCGGCACGGCGATCACGGCTGTCGCCGTGCGAACCGGGATCGGATCCTCTGGCATCGCCGGAACCGCCCTCAGCTAGCCGCACACTCCTTCGTCGTCAGCCACTCGTGCGTGAAGGTCGTCTCGGTGCGAACGTGAACGACGAGGTGACGCTTGTTGGGGCTCTTGTCGTAGACGGCGCACTCGAGGTGCTTGTAGCGGCGGGCGCCGTCGGAGGCTTTCGGGTTGGTGGCGGAGCCGACGCCGAGGCAGGTGGCCTTCGTGATCCCGTGGGCCGCGGCGAACCTGCCGACGCTCAACCGCTGCTCGGTGTCGAATTTGTTCCAGGACACCTTCGTGGAGTGAGCGCTCGTGGGTGCCACGGCCACCAGCGAGACCACCGCCAGGGCGATTGCGGGACGAGTCATCGTGTTCTCCCCTCATGACGTGGGTTCGGCCATGAGTTTCGTCGAGTCCAGGTTAGAAAGGAAGACCAGGATTCGAACCGTGTCTCGAGCCAATGACGCAGCGGAAGAAGCCGAGTCGAACGCGGAATATCGTCGGCTGATCGGCTGACCGGTAAGGAGCTGCAGCGATTGCGGTCACCGTCGCCGCGCTTGTCATGCGCGTGGTGGCTGCGCTCGACCAGGAGTGGCCCCGGATCCAGTCGAATAGAAAGGAAGGCCCATACGGGATTCGAACCCGTGCCGCCGCCGTGAGAGGGCGGTGTCCTAGGCCACTAGACGAATGGGCCGTGGCGCCGCGCCAGTGTAGCTAAACGCGGAGCAAGGCTTTACCAAGGCTTTGCCTTCCCCTGCCCGGCTCCTGGGAGGGCTCCGGGCATCCTCGTTTCACAGCGAAATGAGGAGGAATCGAATGATGAACAAGGTCCTGATCGGGCTGCTCGGCGCCGGAGTGATCGCCACGGGCGGCTACGCCGCCGCAAGCGGGGTCGACGACTCCGCGCCGGCACGGACGGTCTCGCTCCCGGGAGCGACCACGGCGGACACGACGACCACCGGCACCACCACTACCGGCACCACGACGACCGGCACCACGACCAGCGACGACACGACGACCTCGGCGGCGACGACGGACGACATCCTCGTCGGCGACGCTCCGGCACCGACCGTCACCGGCAGCGAAGACATCTCGGGCCCCTGCGACGAGGCCGAGCACGCGAACGACCCGCGCTGCACCGGCGGTGCCGGCGCCGACGACAGGTCCGACGACGACGGGGCCGACGATCGCTCCGGCTCAAGCGACGACTCGGACGACCGCGACGACGACGACGACGAGAGCGACGACAGCGACGACGACGACCGTTCCGGCTCCAACAGCGGCAAGGGCTAGACCCAACCACCAACCAGAGGAGATCGACAGATGAAGCTCATCCTGCTCAGCCTGGTCGCAACGCTCGTTGCGGCAGTCTCGCTCGCGGCGGTCGCCCAGAGCGCCACCAACGTCCAGACCGTCCGCGTGACCGAGGTCGAATACTCGATCCGCTTCTCCGCCAAGCCGAAGCCGGGCGTCGTCAAGTTCGTCGTCCGGAATGCCGGCGACGACGGCCACGACTTCTGGCTCAAGGGCGGCGGCAAGACCTGGAAGACCCGCGTCATCGGCGGGGGCCGCAACGTCAGCCTGACGGCGACGCTGAAGAAGGGCGTCCGCTACACGTTCTGGTGCGCGGTCAGCGATCACCGCCAGGAAGGGATGAGCGGCAGCTTCGTCGCCCGCTAGGTCGACGAGCAACGGGGCGTCCTCTCCCCTGGGGGCGCCCCGTATCCCTTTCGACCCAGAAGGGCACACTGCAACCATGGCGAACGCGAAGCGGACGATCCTGCTGGTCGAGGACGAGGAGTCGATCACGACTCCGCTCGCCGAGGCGCTCGAGCGAGACGGCTTTCTCGCGGTGGTCGCACACACCGTCGCCGACGGGCTCGCGAAGGGGGAGACGGTGCGCCCGGATCTCGTTCTGCTCGACATCGGGCTCCCGGACGGGTCGGGGCTCGACGTCTGTCGCGAGCTCCGTGCGACGTCGAGCGTTCCGATCATCATCCTCTCCGCCCGCGGCGAGGAGGCCGACCGTGTCGTCGGGCTCGAGCTCGGCGCCGACGACTACGTCGTCAAGCCCTTCAGTGCGCGCGAGGTGATCGCCCGCATCCGGGCCGTGCTGCGCCGCGCGGGCGCACCGGCCGGAGCGGGGGATGGCCCGATCGAGATCGGCGGCGTCCGGCTCGACCCCGCGCGGCGAAGCACGACCTTGGCGGGCGAGCCCGTCGAGCTGGCGCGCAAGGAGTTCGACCTGCTGGCGCTGCTGATGCGGGAGGCAGGCACGGTGGTCACGCGCGAGCGCCTGATCGACGAGGTCTGGGACGTGAACTGGTTCGGCTCGACCAAGACGCTCGACGTTCACATCAGCGCGCTGCGCAAGAAGCTCGTTCCCGAGCTGATCCACACCGCGCGCGGCGTCGGCTTCCGCTTCTCGTCACCCGAGGAGCTCGCGTGAGCCTGCGGCTGAAGCTGCTTGCGGCTTTCGCGTACGTGCTCGTGCTCGTCCTGATCGCGCTCGAGATCCCGCTCGTGCTCAGCCTCTCCAGCCGCGTCGACAACGAGGTTCGCTCGCAGGCAGCCGCCCAGGCGCAGGTGGTCGCGGCCGCTGCGTCGGCGCGGCTCGGCGCGACCGCGGAGCTCGAACGGGTCGTCGAGCAGGCGGGCCGCGACCTGGGCGCCCGCGTGATCGTCGTCGGGCCGCGCGGGCGGCTGCTGGCCGATTCCGCCGGCACCGGGCTTGCCGGCGAGTCATATGCCGACCGTCCCGAGATCGCCTCGGCGCTCGCAGGCACCGCGCGCCAGGGGACGCGGCAGAGCGACACCGTCGGCGAGGAGCTTCTCTTCACCGCCGTCCCGATCCTCGACCAGGGCCGCACCGTCGGCGCCGTCCGGGTGACGCAGAGCAACGGCGCCGTCGGGGAACGGGTGCGGCGGAACGTGCTCGTCGTGGTCGGCGTCGGGTTGGCGGCGCTGGCGCTCGGCCTCGCGCTTGCCTGGGTGCTCGCCGGCTCGCTGGCCCGGCCGCTGCGGGCGCTCGCCGTCACCGCGCGCCGCGTCGAGGACGGCGAGCTCGATGCCCGCGCGGAGGTGACCGGGGCGCGCGAGCAGCAGGACGTCGCAATCGCCTTCAACGAGATGACCGACCGGCTCGGCCAGGTGCTCGAGGCGCAGCGCGAGTTCGTCGGCAACGCGTCGCATCAGCTGCGGACACCGCTGACCGGGCTCAGGCTGCGGCTCGAGGCGGCCGGCCTGAAGAGCGACGACGCGGCCGTGCGGCACGAGCTCGAGCTCGCCGAGGCCGAGGTCGAGCGGTTGACTCGCCTCCTCAACTCGCTGCTCACGCTCGCGCGCGACGGCGACCGGCCGACCCTCCGCGCGCCCGTGTCCCTCCGCAGCGCCGCCGAGGCGGCCTACGAGCGCTGGCTGCCTCGCGCCGAGGCGAGCGGCCACCGGCTCGCGCTCGAGGGCGACGAGGACGCGTTTGTCCGCGCAGCCGACGAGGACGTCGCGATCACGCTCGACAACCTGATCGAGAACGCGCTCGTCTACGCACCGGCCGGAACGACCGTGACGGTCGCCTGGGATCCGATTGGCCGGCTGGCCGTGCTCGACGAGGGGCCGGGTGTGGCTCCCGGCGACGAGCGCCGCGTCTTCGAGCGCTTCCGCCGCGGCCGCACCGATCGGCCCGGGACGGGCCTCGGCCTGGCGATCGTGGAGGCTCTGGCGCGACGGTGGGGCGGCTCGGCGTCGATTCGAATGCGCGACGGCGGCACGGGTGCCCGGGCCGAGGTCATCCTGCCCCTGGCGGTGACGACCTGATGCGCACCGTCCTCCTCGGCCTGCTCGGCCTCGTGCTCGCCGTCACCGTCGGCCTCGGCGTCCACCTGGTCACGCGCAGCACGATCTCGCTCCCCGTCGTCCAGCTCGAGCCGGCTCCCGCGCTGGCGCCGCCCGCCGCCACGACGACCGCTGAGACGACCACCGCGCGGACGGAGACGGAGACCGCGTCGACGTCCGAGCCCGAGCCGCCGGCGCCGACCCCGGGGACGACCACCGAGACGGACGATGACAGCTCCGGACGTGGGCGGGGGCGAGGCCGCTCCGGCGGCGATTCCGGCGGCAGCAGCGGCAGCGGCAGCGACGACGACTGAGCTTTAGACTCCGCGCCCGGTGGCGACCGACGCGCAGCGTCAGAAGCGGCGGCAGATCCTGCGGGCAGCGATCACGGTCTTTGCGCGGTCCGGCTACCACACGAGCCGCGTCTCGGACGTGGCCAAGGAGGCCGGCGTCGCCTACGGCCTCGTCTACCACTACTTCGGCTCGAAGGAGGACCTGCTCGAGGCGATCTTCCGGCGCACGTGGTCGCGGATGCTCGAGGCCGTCCAGGAGGTCGAGCGAGAGGATGCGCCGGCCCGCGAGCAGCTCGCCGCCGTCGCTCGGATCGTGCTCGGTGCCTGGCCGGTCGACCCCGACCTCGTGCGCGTGCTCGTCCGCGAGGTGGCGCGCTCGCCGCACCTCGGGCGCGAGGTCGACGAGATCGCCCACGCGTTCCAGGCGCTCGAGCGGATCGTCACCCGCGGCCAGGAGCGCGGCGAGCTGCGCACGACCTCGACCCCCGGCTGGCGGCTTGGATCCTCTACGGCGCGCTCGAGGAGATCCTGACCGGGTGGGTGTTCGAGCGGCTGCCCGCAGGCGACGACGACGTCGAGCTGGCCGAGCGAACCGTCGTCTCCCTGCTCACCGACGGCCTCGCGGTGGACTGACTCGTCAGTCAATTGCAAACCGTATCGCGCATGGTTTAGAGAGATAAACGCAGCGGTAGGACTGGCCAGTTCGTTCTTTCACTCGACGTGAACTGGAGCCCCCATGCGCGCACGAACGACCAAAGCATTGCTCGCGGCTGCTGCAGCCGTGGTGCTCGCCGGCCTCGCCGGCGCGGTGCCGACCGCCTCGAGCTCGACCGACCTGACCCAGAGCCAGCGCTACCTCGTCGTCCTCACGGGCGTTCAGGGGGACGAGGGCTTCACCGCCACGGGTACCGCGACCGCGGTCAACGCGGCCGTCGCCGCAGCAGGAGGCAGCGTCGCAAACGACCTGTCCAAGCAGATCGGCGTGCTCGTCGTCGAGTCGAGCTCCGCGAGCTTCGCCGCGGCGCTCTCGTCCTCGTCGCTCGTGGAGACGGTGGGCAAGGACAAGAAGTTCAAGGGTCTCCCCGACGGGGGCCCAGAGCAGACCGCGGATCCCGTCGAGTCGCTGCAGTGGGACATGCTCCAGATCCGCGCGCCACAGGCGCACAACTTCCAGGCGGGCTCGCGCGCGGTCGACGTCGGCATCCTCGACAGCGGCGTCGACGGCCACCATCCGGACTTCATCGTCGACGGCAAGGGCTCGAACGTCGACTGCGCCCGCGGCCGCAACTCGGTCAGCTTCCTGCCGAGCGGCCCCGGCGTCGGCTCGCCCGATCCCTGCATCGACAACCAGTTTCACGGCACGCACGTCGCCGGCACCGTCGCAGCGCAGGCGAACGGGATCGGTGTCGTCGGCGTCGCCCCGAACGTGACGCTCGTCCCGGTCAAGGTCTGCGATGCGAGCGGCTACTGCTACGTCAGCAGCGTCGTCGACGGGATCACGTACGCCGGCGACATCAGGCTCGACGTGATCAACATGAGCTTCTTCGTCGACGACGACGCGTTCCAGGAGTCGACCGAGTTCAAGTGCAACTCCGACCCGACGCAGCGGTCATTCCGGCAGGCGGTCGAGCGGGCGATCAAGTACGCCCGCGGTCGAGGCGTCGTGCCGGTGGCGGCGCTCGGGAACTCCGACGAGGACCTCGGCAACCCGTCCGCGGCCGATCCGGCCGACTGCGACGTCGTCCCGGCCGAGACGGCCGGCGTGATCGCCGTCTCCTCGCTCGGGTCGAAGAGCGAGAAGGCGGGGTACTCGAACTACGGTGTCCCGGCCAACGACGTCGCCGCCCCGGGCGGCAACGGCACCACAGGCGACTGTCGCACGACGATCCTCTCGACGCTGCCGGCAGGCGCCTACGGCTGCATCCAGGGCACCTCGATGGCCTCGCCGCACGCGGCCGGCGTCGTCGCGCTGATCGTCAGCCAGTTCGGCAAGCTCGCCCGCAACGGCGACGTCGAGCTCGCGCCCGACAAGGTCGAGGAGATCCTCGAGCGGTCGGCGATCGACATCGGCCTGCCCGGGTACGACACGTGCTTCGGGAACGGCCGGATCGACGCGCTCCGGGCGATCGAGCGCGACTTCTCGGCGCGGTTCGACGCGACGGCGCCGAACTGTCCCGAGTACACGGAGTAGGAAATCGCGGCGGGTAGGGCGCCCCTCGTGGCGCCCTACCCGCTCCACGTCTAGGGAAGAAATCGGTCGGGTCAGCCGTCGTGTGGTCACACGGAGAGGGAAGGAGCACACGATGCACCCGACGCTCATGCACGAGATTGCGCGATACCGCCAGGCCGACATGCTTCGCGAGGCCGAGCGCGCCCGACTGGCACACGAGGCAAGCGCCGACGTCGTCAAGACCCGGCGCCGCTGGCTGCGCCGGCGCGAGCGCCCGGTCTTCCGGCCGGCGTTCGAGCGGTAGGCGGCCCCTACCGGGCAGCCGATGCCGCGACGGCCCGCTTGGCGGCGGTCGTTGCGGCGTCGGCGAGCCGTTGCGCGTGCAGCACGCGCTCGTCGTCCGGCCGCGAGACCAGATTCGCCGCGACGAGCCCTGCCGCCGAGCGGGCCGCAGCCTCGGCCAGGATCGACGCGGCGGCCGCGTCCTCCGCGCCGCCCCGGATCGCGTACTGGGCCGCTTCTGCTCCGAGCAGCGCCACGTCGTAGGCGCACTCCGCGATCGAGAGCGGCAGCTCGGCGGCGGTGTCGAGCGCCTTGCCGATCGCTTCGTCGCGGTCGCCGTCCGCGGCCGCGCCCTCGATCAGCGCCAGCGCCTCGAGGTACGCCTCCTCGTTGGCCTCTGCGAGCCGTTCCACGCGCGAGCGCAGCGCCTGCGCCTGGGCGGACACGCCCTTTCCTTCGTCCCAGTCCGTCGACCGGCGCGCAGCGGAGGCGATCAAGCCCGCCGCCATTGCGATCACGACGCCCGAGACGGCGCCGGCGCCGGGAGCCGGGGAAGGCCCGGCGATGTCGTCGAGCATGACGCGAAGGTCGCGGTCGTAAAGCGCCACTAGATCGTGAGCATCACCGATCGAGCTCGGACAGGCAAGCCCGAACGGCCTCGATCAGCTCGTTCGTCGGCTCGTAGCCTGCCGCAGCGAGCGCCGCCTCGAGGTCGGCAACGAGCAGGACGCGGAACTCGGCGTCGACCCGCGCCCGCTCGACGATCACGTCGAGCCCGCGGCGTGCGGCCGGCAGCTCCTGCGCCGCCTGGACCCACCCGGCAGGTGCCGGCGGCAGCGAGCTCAGAAGCTCGCCCAGGCGTTCTTCGTCGTATCCGAGTGGGGCGCTCATAATCATCCAGACGCGTCGGCGTCGAGTTTTCTTCCCTCGAGTTGCTCGCGGAGCTTGCCGAGGCAGCGGGAGATCCTGCTCGCGATCGTGCCGGCCGGGAGGTCGAGGGCCTCGCCGATCGTCCGGTAGCTCTCGTCGCGGGCGAAGAAGCGGTCGAGGATCTCGCGGCAGTCGCCCGAGAGCGCCTCGAGGCCCTCGTGGACGTCGAGCGCCTCGTCGAGCCGTTCCAGCGTCGCGTCGGCTTCCTCGACCGACGGTTCTTCGGCCGGCTGCTCGCGGGCGGACGAGCGGAGCCTGTCGACGCACGCGTTCCGGGTCAGCTGGGCGAGCCAGGGCCGGATCGCGGCATCGTCGCGCAGGGACCCGAGGCGCTCGTAGGCACGGGCGAAGACGTCCTGAAAGACGTCCTCCGCGTCGTGCTCGGGTAGCCGGTAGGCACGAACGGCGATCGCGTAGACGTAGCGCGAGAAGCGCTCCACGAGCTCGTTCCAGGCAGCCGTCTCACCGGCCCGACAGCGTCCGACGAGCTGGGCATCACTGACCTCCATCGTCATGAGCGAGCATCCATTCAAGCGCGATTCGTCACGAAAGGGAAGAAAGCCGGGTGCTCCACCGTCTTGCGGGCTCAGGGAGTGATCAAGCAGGAGGAGGAGCAAAATGTCGTATCGGAGAAGGCATCGGTGGTTCCGCCGGATGGCGCTCGGGCTCGCGTTTACGGTTGCGATGCTCGCAGGTCGCACGTCCGTCGCCGCGGCGAAGTTCGACGAAGGTACGAGTGGATCCCGCTATGTCACGGCCGGCGGGTGGTCGGGACTCGTCGATCCCGAGACGGGTGTCCCGCTCTCGGCAGGCATTCCGCGCGGTGACGAGCAGTTCATCGACACGGAGAGCGTTCAGGTGGTTCCGTACCTGTCGCATGGGATGCTGACGGAGGCGGACGCGCAGGCAGCTGCCGCGGAGAGCGTTCAGGTGGTTCCGTACCTGTCGCACGGGTTGCTGACGGAAGCGGACGCGCAGGCAGCCGCCGCGAAAGCCATCCACGATCCGTTTCTCACGGACATCTTCGTCCGCCCCGGCGAGGGTGTGGGCCGGCCCGACGGTGACTCGATCGCGATCGCGAATGCGATGCGGTCACAGCAGCAGCCGACCGTGACTCCATACGTTTCGCAGGGAGTGCTCGGCGAGGCCGTCAAGTCGCAGGAAGTCGCGGCAGCGCGGCCCGACGATCTCTCGAATCGCTTCGCTCACTCGGACGTCGCACCGCGGCCCGAGCTGGCGAGCACCGGCTCGACGGTGGAGTGGAACGAGGCGCTGACGGTGGGGATCGGCGCGCTCGTCCTGATGCTCGGCCTCGGCCTGGCGGTCGGATATCTCCGCCGCCCCCGGATCGCGGGCCTCTAGAAATCGCCTGGGCAGCGATGTGGAAGCGGGCTCTTCGGAGCCCGCTTTCGCGTGGACCGGCTACGGGCTCTCGACGTCGCGCGCGTCGAGCCGCTGCTCGAAGAGCTCGCGCAGGGCCTCGCCGGTCGTGAGCACGTCCTCGTAGCGGGGCCGTCGCGGCGGCAGCTTCACGATCCGGACGTCGTTGTCCCGCGTCCCGTGGCAGCGCGCGTACGCAGCGGCCTCGTCGAGGGGGGCGAGCCCGGAGCGGCGGCCGAAGCGCATGGGGGAGGGATAGCAGAGCCGGCGCCTCCATGCGACGCGCCGGACGCCTTTTCGACGAGAAAACCCCGCCGGAGCGGGGCTTTTCGAATCGAGCTGCGGGACTAGGACTCGAACCTAGACTACCGGATTCAGAGTCCGGCGTCCTACCATTAGACGATCCCGCACCGGGCGTTCGCGGGCAGTTTAGCCAACTACGTTTCCAGCCGGTAGGTCGAGACCAGCCGTTTTTCGGCCTCCGTGTCGATGTGGGCGATCACCTCGACGTAAGGCTCGAGGCCGGATCCGCGCAGCTTCGCCTTCAGGAGCCCGTCGACCTGGAAGAGGCCGGACGAGTTGTTCATCACGATCTCGATCATCACCGGCCGCGCCTCGCCGTCCTTGATCGAGACGTCGTCGATCGCAGCGGCCGAGAGCGAGTGCATCGAGACGCGGCCCTTCTCGAACGGGATCCGCGAGCGGCCCTCGGCCATGTCGAGCGCGTCCGCCACGCGCAGGATCCCGGCCTCGAGCGCCAGCGGCTGCCCGTCAGCGCGGTGACTCGTGATCGCCTGCAGCACCTCCGAGACGATCACCGTCAGCTCCGGCTCGGCGTAGATCCCGGCCAGCAGCTCGCGGATCTTCGGCTCGGAGAGGAAGAGCGAGAAGTCCTCGTGGCCGTGCCGGTGCACCGACATGCCGACGCAGTGGAAGAGCGCCGACAGCGCCACGATCACCTCGGCGTCGTCCTGCTCGAGCCCGAAGTCGCGCACGGCCGACGGCTCGATCCCGTGCTTCGTCAGCTGGCGGAGAAGCTTGAGCGCGATGTTGGCCACGATCTGGATGTGCACCCAGGAGTGGTCGTTGATCTCCATCCGGACGACGGCGTTCACGTTCGAGACGTGCCACCACGCCTTCACCTGCTTGTCCTCGTTCACGCGCTCGACCAGCTTGCGGAGCTTCCGGTTGCCGCGCACCGGCAGGTTGACGCGCATCTTCTCGACCGCCTCCGCCGGCGTGAGCCGCGTCTCGCGGACGGCCTCCTCGGAGACGGGCTCCTCGATCCGCTCCTCGGTCTCCTTGTCCAGATCCATCAGGTGCGCACCACGACGCTGCGGGCGAGCTTGTCGTGCAGGGTCTGTTTTCGCGTGTCACGCAGCGGCCAGAGGTGGTCGACGATCGACGGAATGGTGAAGAGCGCCCGCAGCGCGGCCGTCGAGAGCCAGCGCGTGAACGCCCGCGGATAGCCGATCGGCGCGCGGCTCTCGGCGTCGACGACCTTGATCCCGAGCGCCATCTTCCCGAACGTCTGGCTGCGCGAGCCGATCAGCGCGGTGTGGTAGATCGCCTCGGGGATCAGGAAGAGGAACACGACGAGCAGCGTCTCACCGTCCTCGATCCGTGCGCGCAGCTCGTCGGCCTGGAGGCCGGACGCCAGCAGCGCGGCTGCGATCACGAGCACGAGCACGGCGACGTCGACGAGCAGGGCCGCGAGCCGGCGCCCCCAGCTCGCGAGCTCGCGGCCTGAGGCGGGATCGGCAGGGACGGTCACACGGACAGGTTAGGCGACCTCGGCGGCCCAGTCGCCGTAGAGGCTCGTGTAGAGGCCACGCCGGGCGATCAGCTCCTCGTGCGTCCCCTGCTCGACGACGCGGCCGTGCTCGAGGACGACGATCAGGTCGGCGTCGCGGATCGTCGAGAGCCGGTGCGCGATCACGAATGCGGTCCGGCCGGCCAGGAGCTTGCGCAGCGCCTGTTCGATCTGGCGCTCCGTGCCGATGTCGACCGACGACGTTGCCTCGTCGAGGATCAGGATCCGCGGATCCGCGAGGAGTGCCCGGGCGAACGCGACGAGCTGGCGCTGGCCCAGCGAGAGGCGGGTTCCGCGCTCGCCGAGCTGGGTCTCGTAGCCGTCCTCGAGCTCGACGATGAAGCGTTCGGCGCCGACGGCCACCGCGGCGGCCTCGATCTCGGCCCGGTGAGCGTCCGGACGCGCGAACGCGATGTTCTCGGCGACGGTGCCGCCGAAGAGAAAGCCCTCCTGGGGGACGATCCCGAGCTGGCGGCGGAGCGAGTGTTGCGTCACCTCGCGCAGGTCGGTGCCGTCGATCGTGATCCGTCCTTCGGTCGGGTCGTAGAAGCGGGCGATCAGCTTCGCGATCGTCGACTTGCCCGCCCCGGTGTGGCCGACGAGCGCCACCGTCGTGCCCGCCGGGACGTCGAGCTCGAGCCCGTGCAGCACCTCCGGGAACTCGGGGCCGTAGCCGAAGCGGACGTTCTCGAAGTGGACGCGACCGTCGATCCGGCCCAGCTCTCGGGCCCCGGCGGGATCGACGACCTGAGGCTCCTCGTCGAGCACGCCGATGATCTTGTCGAGCGCCGCGATCGCGGAGAGGAACGTGTTGTAGAGCTGGGAGAGCTGCTGGATCGGGTCGAAGAAGTTCGAGAGGTAGAGCGCGAAGGCGAAGAGCGTGCCCGTGCTCATGTCGCCGTGGTAGACGAGCCAGCCGCCGTAGCCGAAGACGATCGCGGTGGCGGCCGAGGCGAGCAGATCGACCGCGGGGAAGTAGATCGCGTTGAGGACGGTCGTCTCGTAGTTCGCGGCCCGGTAGCGGTCGTTGACGCCGTGGAAGGCGCGCTCCTGCACGGGCTCGCGCGTGAACGACTGGACGACGCGCATCCCGGCGATGTCCTCGGCGAGCGTCGCCGTGACGAGGCCGAGCCGCTCGCGCACGCGCCGGTAGGCCCGGTTCGAGCGGCTCCGGAACCAGGCCGTCACGAGCGCCATCGGGATCAGCACGGTCAGGGTCGCCAGGGCGAGCCGCCAGTCGAGGAAGAAGAGGACGATCGCGGTGCCGAGCAGCAGGAGCGTGTTCTGGATCAGGCTCGTGACGCCGTCGGTGACGAGCTGGTCGAGCGCTTCGACGTCGTTCGTGATCCGGCTGATGATCACGCCCGCCCGGTTGCGCTCGTAGAAGCCGAGCGAGAGCCGCTCCAGGTGCGCGAAGAGCTTGTTCCGGAGGTCGGCGAGGATGCGCTCGCCCACCCAGCCCGTCAGATACGTGTTCGCCGAGGAGAGCACGAGCGCGAGGACTGCCGAGCCGAGAAAGAGGACGATGATCCAGGTCAGCTTGCCGAGATCGAGCTCCTGGATTCCCTGGTCGATCGCAAGCTTCGCGAGGTAGGGCGGCGCGAGCGCGACGAGCGTGTACGCGAGCAGCGTCGCCAGCGACAGGATCGTGCGGCCGCGGTAGGGCAGCGCCAGCCGGACGAGCAGGCCCAGCCGGCGGCGGGTGCGCTGCCACGACCAGTCGCGGACGTCGCCGCCGCGCTCCTCCGAGAGGTGCGACCCAGCCTGCCAGATCTTCACGCGCGCCCCTCGCCGGCGGCGGCTCCCGGCCGGCGGAGCCGGCCTCCGCAGCCGCCTGACGCCGCTCGCGGCACCCGTCTCTCCGGGGCCGTACTCACGCTGTCTCCTTCAGCAGCCCCTGGAGCAGGCCATGCTCGTGGATCTCCCGGTAGACCGCGCTCGTGGTCAGCAGCTCGGCCTGCGTCCCGCGGGCCGCGATCCGCCCGTGCTCGAGGACGACGACCTCGTCGGCCAGCGCGATCGTCGAGAGCCGGTGGGCGATGATGATCGTCGTCCGGCCGCGCGTCGCCGCGGCGAGCCCGTCGCGGATCCGGGCCTCAGTGGTCGCGTCGACGGACGCGGTCGCGTCGTCGAGGATCAGGATCCGCGGGTCGATCACGAGCGCGCGGGCGATCGCGAGCCGCTGGCGCTGGCCGCCGGAGAGCGTGATCCCGCGCTCGCCGATGACCGTGTCGTAGCCGTCCGGGAGCTCCAGCACGAACTCGTGCGCCTGCGCGGCGCGGGCGGCGCGCTCGACCTGCTCGGGCGTCGCCTCGAGGACGCCGAAGGCGATGTTCTCGCGGACGCTCGCGGAGAAGAGGAACGGATCCTGGGAGATGACGCCGATCTCGCGCCGGAGCGAGCGGCGAGTGACGTCGCGGACGTCGACGCCGTCGACGAGGACGCGCCCCACGGTCGCGTCGTAGAAGCGCGGCACGAGCGCGGCGAGCGTCGTCTTGCCGGAGCCGGTGTGGCCGATCAGGGCGACCGTTCTCCCGGGCGCCAGGGTGAGGTCGATCTCCTCGAGCACCGGCCGACCGGCGGCGTAGCCGAATGTCACGCCTTCGAAGCGGATCTCGCCTGGCCCGGGGACGAGCTCGCCGGCGCCGGGGCGGTCGTCGACGCCCTCCGGCTCGTCCATCACCTCGAAGATCCGCTCACCCGACGCCGTGGCCCTCTGCGCCTGGCCGATCCACATCCCGAGGCTTCGAAGGGGCACGATCAGCATGGCGAGCAGCAGGTTGAAGACGAAGAACTGGGGCAGGCCGAGCGAGCCGTTGACAACCATCCGGCCGGCGGCGAGCAGCACCGCACCCTGTGCGAGGAGCGGCAGGAACGAGAGCAGCGGCACGTAGAGGGCGCGCTGGCGGAACGCGCGGACGGTCTGCTCGAAGACGGCGCCGGACGCGCGCTCGAACTGCGCCTGGCGGCGGTCCTCCTGGGCGAAGGCCTTGACGACGTGGACGCCGACGATCGACTCCTCGGTGACCGTCGCGACGTCGCCGAGCTTCTGCTGCACCTCACGGAGGACGGGGTGCGAGACGTGGCTGTAGCGGTAGGCGACGGCGACGATCACGGGCGTGATCGCGAGCGCGATCAGGGCCAGCCGCCACTCGACGACGAAGAGGACGGCCATCACGGAGACGACGGTGAGGACGTGCTGGAAGAAGAAGATCAGGCCGAAGCCGAGGAAGAAGCGGACCGACTGGAGGTCGATCGTCGCCCGGGACATCAGCTGGCCGGTCTGGTGGCGGTCGTAGAAGCCGAAGGAGAGCCGGAGCAGGTGGCCGTAGAGGCCCTCGCGCATGTCCTTCTCGATCCCGAGTGCCTGGCGCCCGGAAATGATCCGGCGGCCGAGCATCAGCGCTGCCTTGACGACGCCGACCGCCGAGATCGCGACGACGATCCAGGCGAGCGCTGTCGTGCCGCGCTGCGCCTCGATCCCCTCGATCGCCTCGCCGACGAGGAGCACGATCGCGATCGCAGCCGCCTGCGAGAGCACGGCGAGGATCGTCGAGACGGCGAGCGACCAGCGGTATGGCCGCAGGAATCCGAGCAGGCGGACGAACGTGCGGCGATAGGGGACGGCGCTCACTTCCGGAATCTAGCTGCGAGGATGTGCCATGGACTACGTGTCGCCGGACGTCTTCGGCGAGGACTACCTCTACTTCTACGAGCCCTGGCTCGACGACGAGCTCTCGGACGCGCAGACGGAGCGGATCTGGGAGAGCCTCGGGCTGGCTGCGGGTGACGAGGTGCTCGACGTCCCCTGCGGACACGGCCGGATCGCGAACCGGCTCGCCGCCCGTGGCGCGCGCGTGACGGGTGTCGACGCGGACGCCGTGTTCCTCGAGCATGCGCGCGCGGACGCGGCCGAGCGTGGCGTCGAGGTCGAGTACGTGGCGGGAGACATGCGCAACCTCCCGTGGCCTGAGCGGTTCGACGCCGCTCTCAACTGGTTCACCTCGTTCGGCTACTTCGATGACGACGGCAACCGCGCCTGGCTCGAAACCGTGCTCGGGACGCTGAAGCCGGGCGGGCGCCTCGCGATCGACGTCCACAGCCGGGACGTGTTCATGCGCAATCGAATGCCGGCGGCGGTGTTCGAGCGCAACGGCGATCTCGTCGTCGACCGTTTCGACTTCGATGTCGCGACCGGTCGCGAGACAACCGAACGCTGGATCGTCCGCGGCGGCGAGGTCCGAAAGACGGTGTACTCGGTGCGGTTCTACACCTTCACCGAGTTGCGCTCGCTGCTGCTCGACGCCGGCTTCGGGGCGGTGGACGGGATCGGCCACGACGGGAGCCCGCTGACGCTCGACACGCGGCGAATGATCGTCATCGCGACTCGTTGATCCGATTCAGCTCGCGCTTCACGTGCGTGAGCGCCTTCCCGAGCCGCGCGCGGTTCGCCTTGTCGTTCAGCCAGCCGCTCGCCCCGGAGGGATGCGGGAGCGGGATCACGATCGCGTCGCCGCGGGTGAAGCTCTTTCCGATCGCGTCGGTCAACGCCCCGATTCCGAGCATCCGTTTCAGAGCCAGCCCGCCGACGGTGACGATCAGCTCGGGCCGAAGCAGCTCCAGCTCCCAGTCTCGCCAGAACTCGCAGAGCTCCTGCTCCCGGGGCGTCGGCGTCCGGTCACCGCGGCCCGAAGGAGGCCGCCCGGGGTAGCAGCGCGTCACCGAGGCGCAGTAGAAGCGCTCGTAGAGCTGGTCTGCCTCGAGCCCGACCCAGCGGCGCAGCGTCTGGCCGGCGCGTCCGCGCCAGGGCAGCCGCTCCTCGCCTTCGACGATCCCCGGCGCCTGGCCGAAGAGGTACGCGCGCTGCCCGTGGAAGGGTGCCCGCACGGGCCACGACTCGATCCGAAAACCCGCCTCCAGGCAGGCCCGGCAGCGGGCGTTGTCGTGCTGAAGGGACCGGAGCGAGCGGTAGGAGCTCTTGCGGACGGTCACGGCGCCGCGCTCGCGTCCCGGCCGGCAGCGCCTCCCGGCCGGCGGAGCCGGCCTCCGGCGCCGCCTCGAGAGGCTGGCGGCACGCGGCTCTCCGGGTCTGGCCTAAAGGCCTATTCCCTCCGGCCGCGCACCGCCAGCCTCGCGCCAGGAACCCGAGGCGGGCGTGCCGATCCGGAGCCTGTTGCCGTCGGGATCGACCAGCTCGAGCTCCCGCATCCCGTAGTAGGCCAGCTCCACCTCCGCTCCGAACTCAGCCGCGACGGCGTCGACGTCGTCGACGAACAGGTAGAGCAGCCCGTCCGGGTGCGCGTCGCCGGTGTGCTCGGAGAGGAAGATCTGGGCTTCGCCGTTCGAGATCGCAATGAAGAGCGGTAGGTGCGGTTCGGCCCGGGTGCGCCAGTCGACCTTGAACCCCAGCCGCGCGTACCACTCGGCGCTGGCCTCGGCGTCGGCGACGCGGAGGAAGGGAGCAACCCTGGTCACGAGGCGGATCGTACGGCCACGAACCAGCGGCCCGCGAACAGGGTCTCGCCACCGCCGAGCTCATCGGCCAGCTCGCCCGGCTCGAAGTAGCGCTTGAAGATCTGCCAGGTCGTTCCGTCATTGAGGATGCGCTCTTGCCTGCCGGCTCGCTCGCGATCCGGCCGGACCGCGGCGTCGACGACGACGAGCTCGGGGGCGACGCGGCGAGCCTCGTCCAGGAAGCGCATCCGCTCGGCGCCCTCCAGGTGCCCGTAGAAGTGGGCGGTGAAGACGCGCTCGAACGCCCCCTCCTGGAACGGGAGCCGAAGCGCATCCGACTGGACGAAGGCGGTCTCCGGCAGCCGCGAGCTCGCCAGCTCCAGCATCGAGCCGCTATGGTCGAGTCCCGTCACCGCTCCCGGAAGGTGTTGCGTCAGAAAGCCGGTGCCGCAGGCGACATCGAGAGTCCGGAGTGGGGGAAGTGCCGCAAGCATCCCTTCGAGCTCGCGCAGCTCATCGTCCCAGTGCGCCCGGTCGAGGCCGTCGAACCGTCCGAGTCCGAGATACCACTCGTCGTATTCCGGCGCCCGCGCCTCGTAGTACTCCTTCACGCTCCTAGAGTACGAACCGTGCTGGAAGCGGTGCCGAACTTTTCCGAGGGTCGCGACGAGGGCGTCATCGAGGCGTTGCGCGAGTCGCTGTCGGCTCCGGCACGGCTGCTCGACGTCCACGTCGACGCGGACCACCATCGCTCCGTCTTCACGCTCGTCGGTGAGGCGAACGAGCTCGTCGAGACCCTGCTCGCCGGCATCGCGACCGCGCGCGAGCGGATCGACCTGGGCCGGCACGACGGCGCGCACCCGCGGATCGGCGCCGCCGACGTCGTCCCGATCGTCCCGATCATGCGCGCCGACCTCGAGCACGCGAAGGAGACGGCGCGCGAGCTCGCGCGGCGAGTCGGCGGCGAGCTCGGCCTCCCTGTCTTCCTCTACGGCGAGCTCGCTCCCGGCCGCGGCCCCGCGTTCTTCCGGCGAGGCGGGCCGGCAGGGCTGCAGCGGCGGATCGACACGGGCGAGCTGGCGCCCGACTTCGGGCCGGGACGACTCGACGACCGCGCCGGCGGCGTCATCGTCGGGGCGCGCCGGCCGCTGATCGCCTTCAACGTCAACCTTCGCGGCGACCTCGATGCCGCAAAGGCGGTCGCCGCGGTCGTGCGCGAGACCGGCGGCGGCTTCCGCGGCGTGCGTGCACTCGGGCTCGACCTCCCGCGAGCCGGCGTCGTCCAGGTCTCGATGAACGTCGAGGACTGGGAGGCTGCGGCCCTGCACGAGATCGTCGCGCGAATCGAGGCCGAAGCGGCCACATACGGAGCCGAGGTTCTCGGCTCCGAGCTCGTCGGGCTGATGCCGGCGGGAGCTGCGGCTGCGGCCGCCGGGGCGATGCTGAGGATCGACGGCTTCGACCAGTCGCGCGTGCTGGAACTTCGGCTGCTCCCGTGAGAAGGTTCCGCGACCGACGTTTGAAGACCCGGTGGCTCGCGGTAGGTGAGTCTCGACAACGACCAAGGGGTACACATGAGAAAGCTCTTTCCGCTCACGGCGGCCGCGGGACTCGCGGCCTGGTTCTTCGCAAGGCACCCGCGCGGCCGCGTCCTCTTCGGACGGCTGCAGGGGAAGGTCTCCCGTCTGTTCCCGAAGCAGTACGACGACGCGACGCTCAAGGACAAGGTCGAGAGCGAGCTCTTCCGCGACGAGCACGAGGTCAAGGGCGCGATCAACGTCAACGCGCAGGAGGGGATCGTGCAGCTGCGCGGCGAGCTCCCGTCCCAGGATCTGATCGACGCGCTCGTCGAGCGCACGGGGAAGATCCAGGGTGTTCGGGACGTCGAGAACCTGCTCCACACGCCCGGCGCCGAAGTACCCATGCACCACTGAGCCGGGACTAGACTCGGCCGCGTGGTCGTAAGTCACGCGCTGACCGGGAACGACCTCCGGCTCGAGGACGTCTGGGAGGTCGCAGTGCACCGCGCGCCCGTCGGCCTTGCCGACGCGGCGCGCGGTCAGATGGAGGCGGCGCGGGCGCTCGTCGAGCAGGCTGCCGAGAACACGTACGGGGTCAACACGGGTTTCGGGCGCTTCGTCTCCGAGTCGATCCCGGACGACAAGGTCGAGGAGCTTCAGCTGCGGCTCCTCCGTAGCCATGCGTGTGGCGTCGGCGAGCCGTATCCGCCCGAGATCGTGCGCGCAGCGATGCTGCTGCGTGCGAACGCGCTCGCGAAGGGCTATTCCGGCGCGCGGATCCAGACGGTCGAACTGCTGATCGAGTGTCTCAACCGCGGCGTCTTGCCGAGAGTTCCAGCCCGAGGATCGGTCGGCGCGAGCGGCGATCTCGCTCCGCTCGCTCATCTGGCCCTGCCGCTCGTCGGCGAGGGGCAGGCGTGGTTCGAGGGCTCGCTGCTCTCCGGTGCGGAGGCGTTGGCGGCCGCCGGGCTGGAGCCGGTTCGGCTCGGCGCGAAAGAGGGCTTGTCCCTCATCAACGGCACCCAGTTCATGGCCGCGATGGCCTCGCTCACCCTCGTCCGGGCGTGGCGGCTGGCGCGCACGGCCGACCTCGCCTGCGCGCTCTCCCTCGAGGCGCTGCAGGGCTCGCGCACGAGCTTCCACCCGGCGATCCACCAGGCGCGACCGCTGCCGGGGCAAGTCGACTCCGCCGCCAACCTGCACCGGCTGCTGGACGGGTCGGCGATCATCGAGTCGCACAAGTGGTGCGATCGAGTTCAGGATGCCTACTCGCTCCGCTGCGCGCCGCAGGTGCACGGGGCGAGCCGCGACGTTCTCGCGCACGTCGAGGCGACGGTCGCGATCGAGTTGAACGCGGCGACGGACAACCCGCTCGTGCTCGTCGACGAGGGCATCGTCGTCTCGAACGGGAACTTCCACGGCCAGCCGCTGGCCTTCGGGCTCGACGCGCTCGCGATGGCGGTCTCCGAGCTGGCGAGCATCTCCGAGCGCCGGGTCGAGCGGCTCGTCAATCCATCGCTCTCGGAGGGGCTGCCGCCGTTCCTGACGCTCGAAGGCGGACTGAACAGCGGCTTCATGATTCCGCAGTACGTCGCGGCCGCGCTCGTCTCGGAAAGCAAGGCGCTCTGTCATCCGGCGAGCGTCGACTCGATTCCGACGAGTGCCGGCCAGGAGGATCACGTCTCGATGGGGAACGCCGCCGGGCTGAAGGCGCTGCAGGTGCTCGCGAACAGCGAGCGGGCGCTCGCGATCGAGCTGCTCGCCGGCGCACAGGCGATCGAGTTTCTGGCGCCGCTCGAGCCGGGCCCCGGCGTCCGGGCGACCCACGATGCGGTGCGCGAGCTCTCGGAGCGTGTGCGCGACGACCGCTCGCTCTCCGACGACATCGAACGGATCGCGGTCGCGATCGCAGACGGCTCGATCCTCGCCGCCGCGGAGGCGTCGGTCGGGGAGCTCCGGTGAGCGTGTCCTCGCTCGACGCGCTCGTCGAATCGCTCGTCGGCGACCTCTCGGCCGTACGCGCGCCGCGGGGATCGCAGTTGAACGCCCGTTCGTGGCAGACGGAGGCGCCGCTCCGGATGCTTCTGAACAACCTCGATCCAGAGGTTGCGGAGCGCCCGGAGGAGCTCGTCGTCTACGGCGGATCCGGCCGCGCGGCTCGCTCGCACGAGGCGCTGAAGGCGATCGTGCGGACGCTGCTGCGGCTCCGGGACGACGAGACGCTCCTCGTCCAGAGCGGCAAGCCGGTCGGCGTCTTCCGGACCCACGAAGGAGCTCCGCGGGTGCTGATCGCGAACTCGCTCCTCGTCCCGCGCTGGGCGAACTGGGACGAGTTTCGCCGGCTCGAAGCGGAGGGGCTGACGATGTTCGGGCAGATGACCGCCGGGAGCTGGATCTACATTGGGACGCAGGGAATCCTGCAGGGGACGTATCAGACCTTCGCGGCAGCGGGGGAGAAGCATTTCGGCTCGGCCGACCTGTCCGGCCGGACGATCCTCACGGCCGGCCTGGGCGGGATGGGGGGCGCGCAGCCGCTGGCCGCGACGATGGCGGGCGCGGCCATCCTCTGCATCGAGGTCGACGCGTCGCGGATCGAGCGCCGGCTCGAGACGCGCTACCTCGACGAGGTCGCGGACTCGCTCGACGACGGGGTCGCGCGGGTGCGCGCGGCGGCGGCGGCAGGGCGCGCGCTGTCGGTCGCCGTGCTCGGCAACGCCGCCGAGATCGTGCCGGAACTGTCAAAGAAGCGTGAATCTTTCGACCTCGTCACCGACCAGACAGCGGCCCACGACCCGCTTACCGGTTATGTGCCGGCCGGGCTCTCGGTCTCGGAGGCGGCTTCGTTACGCGCTTCCGACCCGGACGAGTACCTCCTGCGCGCCCGCGGGTCGATCGCAGCGCACGTCGAGGGCCTGCTCGAGTTCGTCCGCGCCGGCAGCTATGTCTTCGACTATGGAAACAACCTGCGAGGGGAGGCCCATGAGGCAGGCGTAACGGAGGCCTTCTCATACCCGGGCTTCGTCCCGGCCTATATCCGGCCGCTCTTCTGCCGTGGCATCGGCCCGTTTCGCTGGGCCGTCCTCTCAGGCGACCCGGCCGACATCGTGACGATCGACGAGGAGTTTCGGCGGCTCTTCCCTGATGACGCGCTGCTCCAGCGCTGGCTCGAGCTCGCTCCCGAGCGGGTCGCCTTCCAGGGCCTGCCGGCACGGATCTGCTGGCTCGGCTACGGCGACCGGGCCAAGGCGGGTCTCGCGATCAACGAGCTCGTGCGGACGGGCGCGGTCGCGGCGCCGGTCGTGATCGGGCGCGACCATCTCGACTCCGGCTCGGTGGCGTCCCCCTACCGCGAGACGGAGGCGATGCTCGACGGTTCCGACGCGATCGCGGACTGGCCGATCCTGAACGCGCTCCTCAATACGGCCGCCGGGGCGACCTGGGTCAGCGTTCATCACGGCGGCGGCGTCGGGATCGGTAACTCGATCCATGCAGGCATGGTCGTGCTGGCCGACGGCAGCACCGATGCCGCTGAACGGCTCGAGCGCGTGCTCACGACCGATCCGGGCACGGGCGTGATGCGGCACGCCGACGCGGGCTACGACGAGGCGATCGGCGCCGCGCGCGAGCACGGCCTCGACCTGCCGAGCCTCTGAGCGTGCCGAAGCTGCTGATCCGCGACCTGCTTCAGGTCGTCAGCCCCGCGGGGCGCGACGCGCCGCTTCGCGGGAGCGCGCTTGCGGACCTCGACGTCGTCGAGGCGGGCTACGTGCTGTGCGACGGGGCCGCGATCGAGGCGGTAGGGCGGATGGCCGATCTCGGCCCGCTGGGCGGAGACGTCGCCGAGCTGGACGGCCGCGGCCTCTGCGCGATCCCCGGCCTGGTCGACTGTCACACGCATCCCGCGTTCGGCGGCGATCGCGTCGAGGAGTTCTCGCTCCGCGCGGCCGGCGCGAGCTACGAGGAGCTGCACGCTGCCGGCGGCGGGATCCTCTCCACGGTTCGCGCGACGCGAGCAGCGGGGGAGACCGGCCTGCGGCACGCGGTCGAGCGCCACCGCGACTGGATGCTCCGCGCCGGGACGACCACGTTCGAGGGGAAGTCCGGCTACGGGCTCGATCGCGAGACCGAGCTCGCATCGCTGCGCGCGATCCGGGCCGCCGGAGGCGTCCCGACGTTCCTCGGCGCCCACTCGACGCCGCCCGAGTTCGACAACGCTGACGCCTACCTCGACTTCCTCCTCGCCGAGGTCCTCCCGGACGCGGCCGCGCTGGCCGAGGCGGCGGACGTCTTCCTCGAGAAAGGAGCGTTCGACGCCGCCCAGGCTCGTCGCTACCTGGGGGCCTGCCGCGAGCACGGCCTGGCGCTCCGCCTGCACGGAGACCAGTTCACCGAGGCGGGGGCGATCCCGCTCGCAATCGAGCTCGGTGCCCGCTCCGTCGACCACCTCGAAGCGACGGGGCCGGACGGGATCGCGGCGCTCGCCGGCAGCGGCGTCACAGGCGTCCTGCTTCCCGCCAGCGCGCTTTTCCTGACCCGGCCGATGCCGCCCGGCCGCGCGCTCGTCGACGCGGGGGCCGCCGTCGCACTCGCGACCGACTTCAACCCCGGGAGCGCGTTCTGCGAGAGCCTCCCGATCGTGATGACGCTGGCGGCGACGCAGCTGAAGCTGAGTCCCGCCGAGGCGCTCGCTGCCTGCACGGTCAACGCGGCGTGCGTGCTCGGCCGCGCCGATCGAACTGGCCGGGTCGCACCCGGCTACGCCGCCGACCTCGTCCTCCTCGACGCACCGGACTGGCGCTATGTGGCGTACCACCTCGCCGGCGACGTCGTCGCGACCGTGATCAAGGACGGCGCCGTCGTCGGCGGACGCGCGGCATACTGACTCCGATGGCGACCAAGAAGCAACAGCGCCGCCGACAGAAGCTGCAGCGGCACGAGTACGAAGAGGTCTACGTCGACGACGAGGGCAACGTGCTCCCTCCCGAGGAGGCGGAAGAGCTCGTCGCGGCCTCGCCCTCACGCAAGGCGGAACGGGTGCCGAAGGAGCGCGCCACGACCCGCGCCGGCCGGGTGCTCGAGCCCCCGTCCTGGCGCAAGACCTTCAAGCGAGGCCTCCTCTTCTTTCCCCTGATGCTGATCACCGTGATGCTCCTCGGCCGCGAGCTGACGCTGGCGCAGCAGATCTTCCAGACGCTCGTGCTGATGGGCTTCTTCCTCCCGTTCAGCTATTTCATGGACTCGATGATGTGGCGCTCCTACCAGCGCCGCACCGCGCGCCAAGACGACAGGAAGTCCTGATCCTCACTCGAGCCCGCTGAGGGCGCGGAGGAACAGCCAGACGAGCACGACGAGCGTCGCGGCCGTGGTGACGCTCACGGCGACAGTCGGTCGCAGGAAGAGCCGGAACGTGCGGTAGGTGGTGAGGAGCGCCAGCCCGGCGATCACGGGCTGGAGCAGTTGCCAGCCGACCAGGCCACGGGCGCGGAAGCCGTGCTCGCCGCCGAGGAGCTCCCACCCTGGGTCGGCGGCCTCGGGGGACGCCCGTGCGTCGTCCCTGAGTTCGTCGATCGACGGCTGGAGGAGCCTGCCGCCGGAAGGCTCCTCGTAGCCGATCACGCCGACGCCGTCGCCCCAGTCGAGCGCCTGGACGACGCCCAGCGACGCGCGCAGCGAGAGCAGCGCGATCACGCACGAGGCGGCCACGAGCCACGGCCGGTCTCCCTTGACGACGGCGAGCGCCCCGACCGCGAGCAGGGCCACCGCCCCGGCCGGGACGAGCAGCGACCACGGCGTGGCCCGGATCAGGGTCAGCTCGCGCTCGTAGGTGAACCCGCGTTGCTCGTCGCCCGCGCCGATGTACGCCTCGATCGCGATCTGGAAGGCCGGGAGGAAGCACGCGACGAGAGCGACGACCGCCCCGAGTGCCACCGGAGCCCACCAGATTGCATCGCGGGAGGGCGCGGGGAGAAGATCCCGAGTGCGCCCGATGTGTGCCGTCCTAGGCGGCGGAGCCGCGGTAGTGGCCCTCGCCGGGCCACGGTGCGAGCAGCAGCAGGATCCGGGCACCCTCGTCGCTCGCCAGCGAGTGCCGCTCGTCCGGATCGAAGCGCAGCAGCATCCCCGGCGTCGCCTCCACTGTCACGCTGCCGGCGGAGACGCGTGCGTTCCCCTCGAGCACTGTGATCCAGGCGTTCTCCTTCACCTGGTGATCGCCCATTACCTGCCCTGGGTTGAGCACGATCAGGATCGCTCGCGCTTCGTGGCCGGAATGCACGACGAGCGGGTCGCGCGTCCCTGCCGGCGCCTCGACGTCCATCAGATCCCAGGTCTGCACGGGGGCCAAGGATAGACTCATCCGCCTCGTGACGCTCGCAGTCGATCAGCTCTCGCTCGGCCAGATCGGGACGAATTGCTACCTCGTTCGCGCCGATCCGGACGCGACCGAAGCAGTCGTGATCGACCCCGGCGACGAGCCGCGCAAGATCGAGCGCGCGCTCGAGGCGCGAGGCGCGACCTGCACCGCGATCCTCCTGACCCACAGCCACTTCGACCACTTCGGCGCCCTCGACGCGCTGGCGGCGACGACCAACGCTCCGGTCTGGCTGCCGGAAGGCGAGCTCGACGTCTTCCGCCGCCCCGACGTCTTCTTCCCGGGCTTCGCGACGGACGCCTACACCGGCGACGCGACGCTCCTCTCGGGCGGCGAGACCGTCGAGGCAGCCGGCATCTCGTTCCAGGTACGCCACGTCCCGGGCCACTCCCCGGGCCACCTCTCCTACTACGCCGACAACGCGCTCTTCTCCGGCGACGTCCTCTTCTCCGGCTCGGTCGGACGGGTCGATCTCCCGTTCGGCGACTGGGAGGCGCTGCTCGAGTCGATCCGCGCGCTCGCCGACGCCTACCCGCCCGAGACGGTCGTCTACTCCGGTCACGGCCCCGCCACGACGCTCGGCGACGAGCTCGCGCGCAACCCGTTCCTCGCCGAGCTACGCACGCCGTGAAGATCGAGCGGCCGCGCGGCACGCACGACATCCTCCCGTCCGAGCAACCGCTCTGGCGGCGCGTCACCGGCGAGATGGAGCGCCTGACCGCGCTCTACGGCTACCGGCCGATCCAGACACCCCTGTTCGAGGACACCGACCTCTTCCTGCGCACGTCCGGCCAGGGCTCCGACGTCGTCCAGAAGGAGATGTACACGTTTGCCGACCGCTCCGACCGGTCGCTGACGCTCCGCCCCGAGGGCACCGCGCCGATCGCGCGCGCCTACGTCGAGCACGGCCTGCACCGCGAGCCGCAGCCGCAGAAGCTCTACACGATCGGGCCGATGTACCGCTACGGCGCGCCCGGTCGCGGCCGCTTTCGCGAGCACTGGCAGCTCTCGGTCGAGGCGATCGGCACCGCCGATCCGGCCATCGACGCCGAGATCATCCAGCTCTACGACACGCTCCTGCGCCGGCTCGGGATCGCGAGCTACCGGCTCGAGCTGAACTCGATCGGCTGCCGGGAGTGCCGGCCCGCGTACGTCGAGCGGCTGACCGCGTGGCTCGAGGACCACCGCGACGAGCTGGACGAGGACGCTCGGCAGAAGCTGCAGACGAGCCCGCTCCGCGTCTTCGACGTCAAGGACGAACGGACTCGGAAGCTCCTCGCCGCGGCGCCCAAGATCGGCGACTCGCTCTGCGAGGCGTGCAAGGCGCACTTTGCCGCCGTACAAGCCGATCTCGGCGCGACCGGCGTCGCCTACGAGCTCGTCCCGACGCTCGTGCGCGGCCTCGACTACTACTCGCGCACGGCCTGGGAGTTCATCGGCCCGATGGACAACGAGAACTCGACCATCTCCGGCGGCGGCCGCTACGACTACCTCGTCGAGGAGATCGGCGGGCCGGCGACTCCGGGCGTCGGCTTCGGCGCCGGCATCGAACGGCTCCTGATCGCGATGGAGGACGAGGGCGTCGCGGACGCCGCGGCGCCGGCGGTGGACGTCTTTGTCGCGGTCGAGCCAGACGCCGACCGCGAGCTCGTGCCGCCGCTGCTCAAGTCGCTCCGCGACGCCGGTGTCGCGGCTGACGCCGACTACGCCGGCCGCTCCCTCAAGGGGCAGCTGACGCAGGCCGGCCGCTCCGGCGCGGCGACGACCGTGATCCTTCGCGCCGGCGACGCCCTGGTCCGGAAGCCGGGCGCCCAGGACGAACCGGTCGCCCATCCGGATCTTCTCGGCAGACTGTCGCGATGACCTGGCGCACCCACATGGCCGGCGAGCCCACGACGGCGCTCGTCGGCGAGAAGCTGACCCTGTCCGGGTGGGTGGCGCGCCGCCGCGACCACGGTGGCCTGGTCTTCGTCGACCTCCGCGATCGGAGCGGGGTCACGCAGCTCGTGATCAATCCCGAGCTCGCGCCCGAAGCGGCCGAGCTGGCGCACCAGATCCGAAACGAGTTCGTCCTCCGCGCCGAGGGCACGCTGGTTGCGCGCAGCGCCGAGACGGTCAACCCGAACATGCCGACGGGCGAGGTCGAGCTGCAGGTCGGAACGCTCGCGATCGTCAGCCGCTCGACGCCACTGCCGTTCCAGCTCGACGAGGAGAACGTCGACGAGACGCTCCGCCTGCGCTACCGCTGGCTCGACCTCCGCCGCGAGAAGCTGCAGCGCAACATCACCCTGCGCGCGCAGATGGTCGGGATCATCCGCCGCGAGATGGAGGCCGCGGGCTTCCTCGACATCCAGACACCGATCCTGTTCAAGCCGACGCCCGAGGGCGCGCGCGACTTCGTCGTCCCCGCCCGCCTCCAGCCGGGCCGCTTCTACGCGTTGCCGCAGAGCCCGCAGATCCTGAAACAGCTGACGATGGTCGCCGGCTTCGACCGCTACTACCAGATCGCGATCTGCTTCCGGGACGAGGATCTCCGCGCCGACCGCGTTCAGGAGATCACGCAGCTCGACGTCGAGATGAGCTTCCCCGACCAGGAGTTCCTCTACGCGACGATGGAGCAGATGTACGCGCGGATCTGGCGCGAGTGCCTCGGGATCGAGATCGCGACGCCGTTCCCGCGGATGACCTTTGCCGAGGCGGATCGCCGCTTCGGCAGCGACAAGCCGGACACGCGCTTCGAGCTCGAGCTCGTGGACGCGACGGAGGTCACGCGCGACTCGGAGTTCGGCGTCTTCAAGAGCGCCGACGCCGTGCGCTTCCTGCGCGTGCCCCAGGCGTACTCCCGCGGCGATCTCGCCAAGCTCGAGGAGCTCGCGAAGGAGTGGGGTGCGAAGGGGCTCGCCTATCTCGTCTACGACGAGGAGGGGGAGGTGCGCTCGCCGATCGCGAAGTTCCTCACCGAGCAGGAGCTGGCGCACTTCCGCAGCGACCCAGGCTCCACGGTCCTCTTCGCCGCCGACACGTGGCCGGCCACCTCGCGCGTGCTCGGCGCCTTGCGCAGCCACCTCGGCCGAGAGCTCGGCCTCATCGACGAGGACGCGTTCACGTTCCTCTGGGTCTACGACTTCCCGATGTTCGAGCGCGACGACGACGAGGGCCGGTGGACGGCGGTGCACCACCCCTTCACGCGGCCGACCGATGGCTGGAAGGACGGCTTCGCCGACGATCCCGAGCACGCGCTCGCGCACGCGTACGACCTGATCGTGAACGGGAACGAGCTCGGCGGCGGCAGCTTCAGGATCCACGAGCCCGAAATCCAGGGACAGGTGTTCGAGCTGCTGGGGATGACGGAGGCCGAGCAGCGGTCGAAATTCGGCTTCCTGCTCGACGCGCTCGCGATGGGGGCGCCGCCGATGGGCGGGATCGCGCTCGGGATCGACCGGATGACGATGGTGCTCGCCGCGGAGCCCAATCTCCGCGACGTGATCGCGTTCCCGAAGAATCAGGCCGGTGTCGACCCGATGAGCGGCGCTCCGTCCGACGTCACGGAGGAACAGCTCCAGGAGCTCGGAATACAGCTCGTCGAGAAGCCGAGTTGAGGATTTCCGTTCGACAGCCGATGAAGACGGCATACTTCCGGCGAGCCGCGCCGCGGCCTGCCTAGCGAACCAGGAAAGCGTGAAGAGCCATGTCGTCAGGTGAGTCAGAGCGTTCGTCCGCGGGGCTGACCGCGCTTCCGAGCCTGGATCAGCTCGGTCGCGCCGGCGAGGGCTACGAGGAGCAGAGCGTCCGCGAGGCGTTCGACGCCTTCCGGCGTCACACGGCCCAGCTGCAGGCGCAGCTGCGGGTGCTGCAGGCCGCGCGCAAGTCGTCGAACGTCGAACCGACCGGCCACGCGATCCGGATGGACTCGCTTCACCTGATTCGTGCCGCCGCCGAGTTCGCCGACACGCTCGAGCGCGACGCGCAGACCGCGTCGGCGTCGCAGCTGCAGCGCACCGAAGAAGAGGTGCGCGCGAGGCAGCGTGAGCTCCAGGAGCGCGAGGCCGAGATCGAGCGCTACCGCAACGAGTCCGAGCGGCAGCGGGCCGAGATCGTGAATGCCGCGAAGGCGGAGTCGCGCGACCTGCTGACGAAGTCGAAAGCCGACGCCACGCGCGAGCTGCGCGAGGCCGAGACCCGCGGCAACCGCCTCCTCGAGCAGTCCCGTCACCAGGCCACCGAGCTGACGAATGCCGCCCGGGCGGAGGTCGAGCAAACGCTCGAATGGGCCCGCGCGCAGGCAACCGCGGTCATGGGCCGCGCCCAGAAGGGCGCCGAGCAGCTGCTGGCCGCGGCCGGTCTCGGCGAGCCCGCGATCGCGCAGGTCGTGCAGTCGATCATGGAGGCCAACGACAGCGAGATCGCCCGCAGCGCCTCCTCCGTGCCCCCGGCGCCGATGCGTCCGGCGCAAGCGCTTGCCGGCGGCCGCGTCGACGCTCCCGTATCCGCGCCTGAGCCCGACGTGGACGACGAGCCGGCTTCTCCCCCCGTGACGCCGACCGCCGACGCCGATGAGGCGCAGCGGCAACCGGCCGAGGGCGGGGAGCCCGAGCCCGAGAAGTAGGCGGCGCCCGTGCTCGGTCGCCTGTGGCCGCGCTTCGCGCTCGAAGCGTTCTTCCTGATCACCGTGGCGCTCGTCGCCGGGCTGCTCAACTTGACCGTCACGGAGGTGATCGTCGTGATGGCGGTCGCGTACGCACTGACCGTCGCGCTCGAGCTCGCGTCGTGGCAGGCGCGCCGCCGACTTCGCGCGAGCCGGTCGGCCCGAGTCGAGGGGGTCGTGACCCCGGATCCGTGGGCCAGTGTCCTCGCGATCCGCGCCGGAGACCGGCCCCCAAGGCCCGAAGAGGACGAGACCTGGCTCGACCAGCTGGCACCGCCGGAGCCGGAGCCCGAGCCGGAACCCGAGCCCGAACCGGAGCCGGAACCGGAGCCGGAACCGGAGCCGGAGCCGGAGCCCGAGCCGGAGCCGGAGCCGGAACCCGAGCAGCTGCCGACCGCCGAGCCCCAACCGGCCGAGCCCCAGCCGGTCGCCGAGGAGCCGGAGCCCGAACCAGAGCCGGAGCCGGAACCAGAGCCGGAGCCCGTCGTCGTCGAGCCGCAGCTGACCGCCGTCCCTGCTCCCGAGCCTGAGCCCACACCCGAGCCGGAGCCCGTCCGCGAGCCTGAGCCCGTCGCGGCGCCGGTGGCAACGCTGCCGCTGCCCGCGCAGCCACAGGAGTGGAACCTCTGGGAGCTCGAGCGCCTGACGCGCGAGCGCGGTGGCCAAGATCCGGCCCGTGACGTCGAGTGGGGCTATCTCGTCGTCTATTTGCGGGAGTTCGCGAGGCCCGACGGCACCCTTCCGACCGAGTTCGACGACCTCGTCCGCGAGTCGTTCGGCGAGCTGATCGCCACTCGCCCGCGGTGACGCTCGGCGTCCTCCAGCGGACCGTCGCGCTGGCCGCCGTCGCGCTCCTCGCCGGCGTCGCGGCGCTGGCGCTGACGCGGGAGACGTCCGAGGACGAGGCGAAACCCGGTGAAGCGCGGCCGGTGACCGTCGCCGAGACCGGGTGGTACAGCGCCCTCGCCGGCTCGCGCGGCGCGCCACGCGATGCCGAGCGGACGACCTGCCGGCTGCACACTCACGAACCGCTCGCTCGGCGTCACCCACCCCGTGCTCCCCTGCGGGGTGAAGGTCTACGTCGCCTACGGCGGCACCGAGCTGCTGACCGAGGTGATCGACTCGAGACTGAAGCGCCAGGGCCGCCAGTTCGAGCTCACGGAAGCGCTCGCGCAACGGCTCGGGATCGACGGCACCCAGCAGATCCGCTGGCGCTTCGCGGCTCGCTAGCCGTCGGCGGGAAAAAGTGCCCTGACCCTGCCGATGCTTCCTTGCGCCGATGCGAACCTGGCTGAACCAGGTGGGTGCCGTGCCGGACGTCGACGGGTGAGGTCTAGACCGAACCCAGGCTCCCTTGACGTGAGCGTTGGTTCACGTTTACGCGCAAGGCCACGTACAGGGTCGAGCGAACGCATTGTAGACGGAGGCGGCGGCTAGGCTGAGCCTCATGCTCGAAGTCGTCGGCGATTCCGCGCGCGGTGCAGACCTCGCATTCGTGCGGCTCCTGGTCGACGGCGACCGGATCGTCGACGCAGATGCGCCCGGGATCTCCCGGCCGCTCGCCGGGTTGACGCTGCTCGAGGCCGCGGCTGTGCCCGGTGAGACGCTCGCGGCCGACGCGCTCGCGAACGCGCTCGCCGAGGTCTTTCGCGCCGACCCAGACCCCGAGCGGATCGCGGTCGCGATGAGCGGTGGCGTCGACAGCGCCGTCGCGCTCCTGCGCGCGGGGCCGAAGGCGATCGGCGTCACGCTCCGCCTCTGGCTCGACCCGGCCGGCCCCGACTCCGAGCGGGCCTGCTGCTCTCCGGAAGCCGTGATCGCCGCGCGCGAGACCTGCCATGCGCTCGGGCTGCCGCACGTCACGCTCGACCTGCGCGAGGAGTTCCGGCGGGCCGTCGTCGACCCGTTCGTCGCCGCCTACGCGCGCGGCGAGACGCCGAATCCGTGCGGCCGCTGCAACGGCGAGTTCCGCTTCGCCGAGTTGCTCGACTTCACCGAGCGCGCAGGTGCCGCGAAGCTCTGGACGGGCCACTACGCCCGGATCGTCGAGCGCGACGGCCGCAAGCTGCTCGCCCGCGCGGCCGACCCGGAAAAGGATCAGTCCTACATGCTCGCGCCGCTCGATCCTGCCTTGCTCGAGCGGATCGAGTTCCCGCTCGGCGACCAGACGAAGTCCGAGACGCGCATCGAGGCGGGCGCGGCCGGCCTCGAGGTCGCGGAGCGCCGCGAAAGCCAGGAGGCCTGCTTTCTCGCCGGCGACGACTACCGCTCGTTCCTCGAGCGCCGCGGCCTCGAGCCGGCCGACGGCGCGATCGTCGACGAGGACGGGGTGGAGCTCGGGCGGCATGCAGGCGTGTGGCGCTACACCCCGGGCCAGCGGCGCGGGATCGGAGTGGCCGCGGCCGAGCCGCTCTTCGCGCTGCGCTCGGATCCGGCCACGAACACGCTCGTCGTCGGGCCGCGCGGCTCACTGGCCTGCTCCACCGTGGCTGTCCGCGGCACCCTGCACACGGGGGCCGAGCGCGTCGAGGCGAAGCTTCGCTACCGCTCGTCGGCCTCGCCGGCGCACGTGACGGCGACGCCCGCCGGGTTCACGCTCGAGCTCGCCCAGCCCGCGTACGGTGTCGCGCCCGGCCAGATCGCCGTTCTCTACGACGACGGGGCCGTTGTGGGTTGCGGCGTGGTCACGTCGGCCGCTCATCACTAAGATGCGCGCGTGCTGCTTCTAGCCGCCAGCGCGAGCGATGTCGCCAACTACGCTCTCGCCGTCTTCCTGCTCGCCGTCGGCCTCGGCCTCGGCTACACGTTCGTCCGCCTCGGCGGAACCTTCGCGCGTCTTTCTTCGTTCATCAGAGGAACGGAACGCGAGCTGCTGCCTGTGATCCACAAGGTCGGCGAGAGCGTCGACAAGGTGAACGGGCAGCTGGACAAGGTGGATCAGGTGACGGACAGCGCAGTCGATATGGCGGACAGCGTGGACACGGCGGTACGCGCCGTGAGCTTCGCGATCGCACGCCCGGTGCAGAAGGTCTCCGGTCTTGCGGCCGGGCTGGCCCACGGGATCGCGACCCTGAAGGCGCGCCATGATTTTGGCGAGGCCGTCCAGAGCGCGAAGGAAGCGGCCGCACGGAGGGAGCGAGACCTCGAAGAGGAGCTTCGCGCCGCCGGCAGCGGCACTCGCTGATGGCGGCGCACGTGGGGGACATCGTCGAGATCACGATTCCGCGCGAGCGCGACTTCTCGATCGTCGCCGAGCTCGTCGTCGGTGGGATCGCCGCGCGCCACGACGTCACCATCGAGGTGCTCGACGACGTGCAGCTGGCGCTCGCGTCGGTGCTGGAGCACGACGAGGCCGACGAGGGCGAGGTCAGCGTGCTGCTCAGCGTCAGCGGCGACACGATCGACGTCGCGGTGGGACCCGTCGGCGAGCGGACGGTTGCCGAGCTCGAAGCCGAGCCCGGCGAGACCGTCGGCCTCCGCAGGCTGCTCGACTCGACGGTCGACCATGCGGCGCTGATCGAGCGCAACGGCGCCACCTGGCTCGAGCTGCGCAAGGGCTTCGCCCTCATGGAGCCGCGGACATGACGCGCGCCTCGGACAAGGCGCTCCTGCGCCGCTACCACGAGCAGGGAGACCTCGCCGCGCGCGAGCAGCTGATCGAGCAGTACCTCTCGCTCGTCCGCTCGCTCGCCCGCCGCTACGCCTACCGCGGCGAGCAGCTCGACGATCTCGTCCAGATCGGCTGTATCGGACTGATCAAGGCGATCGACCGCTTCGACATCGACCGCGGCGTCGAGCTCACCACTTATGCGACGCCGAACATCATCGGCGAGATCAAGCGGCACTTCCGTGACAAGGGCTGGGCCGTGCGGGTGCCGCGAGGGCTCCAGGAGCTCAACGTCCAGCTCTCGAAGATCGTCGAGGACCAGACCGTCCAGCTCGGGCGCTCGCCGACGATCCCGGAGCTCGCGAAGGCTGCCGGCGTCGAGGAGGAGCTCGTGCTCGAGGCGCTCGAGTCGGGCCGCGCCTACACGTCGCTCTCCCTCTCGGCGAGCGGCTCGGACGAGGACGGCGAGCTGGACCCGCTCGAGTCGCTCGGCACCGAGGAGCACCAGTACTCGGTCTCGGAGGACCGGGCGGTGCTCGCACCCGGCTTCCGCGTGCTCGACGAGCGCGAGCGCCGCATCCTCCACCTGCGCTTCTTCGACGGGCTGACCCAGAGCCAGATCGCGCAGCACGTCGGGATCTCGCAGATGCACGTCTCCCGGCTGATCCGTCGCGCGCTCGAGAAGATCCGGGACGAGATCGCGAGCGACGAGCAGCTCGAGGAGCTGAGCTCGAAGCGCCGCGCGAGCTAGTCGAGTCCGCCGCTCCCTACAATCCCAGGGTGCGTACCACAGCCGAGCTGCGCGAGGGCTTCCTCGCCTTCATGGAGGAGAAGGGGCATACACGGCTGCCGTCGTGGCCGCTCGTGCCGCGCGCAGACGACCACTCGACGCTGCTGACGACGGCCGGGATGCAACCGCAGATGCCGTTCTTCCTCGGCCGCGAGGAGCCGCCTGCGCTGCTGACAGCCACCTCGCAGAAGTGCTTCCGCACGCCCGACATCGACGAGGTCGGGACCGACGGCCACCACCTGACCTTCTTCGAGATGCTCGGCAACTTCTCGTTCGGGCAGTACTTCAAGGCCGGCGCGATCGAGCTTGCGCGCGAGTTCGTCCAGGAGCGGCTCCAGCTCGACTGGAACCGGGTCTGGGTGACCGTCCACGCGGGCGATCCGGTCTTCGGGCTCGGCCCGGACGAGGTCGCGATCCGCGAGTGGGAGGCGGTGGGAATGCCGCCCGAACGGATCGTCGCGCTGCCGAGCTCGGAGAACTTCTGGTCGGTCGGAGGCCCCGGCCCCTGCGGGCCGGACTCCGAGATCTACTGGGACTGGGGCGCCGAGCACGGCTGCGGCGACCCGGCGTGCGCGCCCGCCTGCCCGCGCTGCGACCGCTTCCTCGAGTTCTGGAACCTCGTCTTCATGGAGTTCGAGCAGCATCCGGACGGGACGCTGACGCCGCTGCCGAAGCAGAACATCGACACGGGGATGGGGCTCGAGCGGCTCGCCGCGATCGTCCAGGACGTGCCGAACCGCTCGGTCTACGAGACCGACGGCTACCAGGCGATCATGGACTGGGTCGCGGCCGAGAGCGGCGTCGCCTTCGGCGACTCGGATGCGGCGACGAAGGCGCATCGCGTCCTCGCCGATCACGGCCGCGGGATGACGTTCCTCGTCGGCGACGGCGTCACGCCGTCGAACGAGGGGCGGGGCTATGTCCTGCGCCGGATCATCCGCCGCGCCGTCCAGCAGGCGCGGACGATCGGCCTGGACGAGCTCTGGGGGATCAGCGACGTCGTCGTCGACCAGATGGGCCAGTCGTTCCCGGAGCTGTCGGAGCACCGCGAGCGGATCCGCGACGTGCTTCGCGCCGAGGAGGAGCGCTTCACCGAGACGCTCGCCCGCGGGATGAAGCTGTTCGAGGAGGTCGCCGCCGGCGGCGCCATCTCCGGCAAGGACGCCTTCGACCTGACCGCGACGTACGGCTTCCCGTTCGAGCTGACCCGGGAGCTGGCGCTCGAGCGCGGGCTCCCGGTCGACGAGGACGGCTTCCGCGAGCGGATGGCCGAGCATCGGGAGGTGTCGCGCGGCGGCGGCGCCAAGGTGGTGGCGGCGCTGGCCGGGCCGCCGTCGGACTTCGTCGGCTACGAGCAGACCGAGGTGCTGACCGCCATCGTCGCGCTCGCGGACCTCGGCGACGGCACCTTCGAAGCGAAGCTGGAGCGCTCGCCCTTCTACCCCGCCGGCGGCGGGCAGGTCAGCGACCAGGGCTGGATCGAGCACGACGAGACCGGCGCGCGCGCGGAGCTGCGGGAGGCAGCCAGGCTCGGCGACGACCAGACCCTCGTCTTCGAGGGCGACGGCTTCGCCGTCGGCGACCGCGTCAAGGCGGTCGTTCCGTGGGCCGTCCGCTTCCCGACGATGGCGAACCACACCGCCACGCACCTGCTGCACGAGGCGCTCCGGCGCGTGCTCGGCGAGCACGTCCGGCAGGCCGGCTCCGCCGTCAGGCCGGACAAGCTCCGCTTCGACTTCACCCACGAGCAGGCGCTCACTCCGGATCAGCGCGACGAGGTCGAGCAGCTCGTCAACGAGCAGGTCTTCGCGAGCCGGCCCGTGCGGACCTTCGAGACGCCGATCGACGAGGCCCGCCGACTCGGCGCGCAGATGCTCTTCGGGGAGAAGTACGGCGAGATCGTTCGCGTCGTCGAGATCGACGGCTTCTCGCGTGAGCTCTGCGGCGGCACGCATGTCCGCTCGACCGCCGAGATCGGGCCGTTCGTGATCCTGTCCGAGGCCTCCGTCGGCTCAGGAGCCCGTCGGATCGAGGCGGTCACGTCCGGCGAGGCCTTCGCGCTCCTGCACGCGCGCGCGAAGGAAGGCGACGAGCTGCGCGGCGAGCTCGCGCAGGCGCGCAAGGAGGCGAAGAAGGGTGGCGACGGTGGTGACACCGGCGCCGACTTCACGGTCACGCGGGAGACCGCGGCCGGCGACGTGACCGTGCTCGTCGTCGAGCTGATGAGGGGCGATCCGCTCGACGTCTCCGACAAGCTCAAGGCAACGCACGCCCCCGCGGCCGTGATCGTCGGGCTGCGGGACAACGGTGCCGCCCAGCTTTTGATCAACCTCGACAAGTCGCTCGAGGGCCGCGGTGTCAACGCCGGCGATGTGATCCGCGAGGCCGCGGCGCTGATCGGCGGGAAGGGCGGCGGCCGTCCGACGATGGCGCGGGCCGGCGGCAAGGACGCGGCCGGGCTCGACAACGCGGTCGCGTTGGCGGAGAAGACGATTCTCGAGGCGCTCGCCTGAAAGTCCTGGCCCTGGACTACGGCTCGGCGCGCACGGGCGTCGCCGTCTCGGACGCGACCGGCACGCTGGCGCGGCCGGTCGGCGTCGTCGAGCGCGCGGCGTCCCCTGAGGGACTGCGGCGGCTCGCCGCGATCGTCGCGGCCGAGGCCGCAGAGCGCGTCGTCGTGGGCCTGCCGCTGACGCTCCGGGGCGAGGCCGGCGCCCAGGCACAGGAGACCGCGGCGTTCGTGACCTCGCTCGAGGCCGTGCTGGACATCCCAGTGGAGTCGTTCGACGAGCGCTTCACGACCTCGATCGCGGCGGACGGACCGTCCTCGAAAGCACCCGAGGACGCGCGCGCGGCCGCGCACCTGCTTGAGAGCTGGCTGGCATGGACGAGCCGAGAGGCGTGATGCCGCCGAAGCCGGGCCGGCCGGCGCGCCGCCCGCCGAAGGGCCAGATCGCGCGCCGGCGGGCGTTCGCCGCGCTGCTCCTGGTCGGCTTCCTCGGCCTCGCGCTCTGGCTCGGGGTGACGGCGTTCGGCGGGGGCGGCTCCGACGAGCCGCCGGCTGCAACCACGGTGGCGGCGCCGAAGCCGACGATCCTCCGCGTCGTCTTCCCGGAAGGCTTCAACCGCAAGGAGATGGTGAAGCGCGTCGCCGAGGTGCGCCAGATCGCGAAGACGAAGCGGAAGGTGACGCCGAGGCTCTCCGGCAGCGCGTACGCGAAGGCGACGAAGGCCGCGACGGTGCCGGCCGCGTTCCGCAAGGACGCGAAGGGGATCGAGGGCTTCCTCTTCCCGGCGACGTACGAGTTCACGCCGAAGACGACCGCCGCCCAGCTCGTCGAGGATCAGCTCGAGTTCTTCGACGCGAACTGGGCCAAGGTCGATCTCACGGCCGCCAAGAAGAAGAACCTGACCCCCTACGACGTCCTGATCATCGCCTCCATGGTCGAGAAGGAGACGATCGCGCCCGACGAGCGGCCGAAGGTGGCCGCGGTGATCTACAACCGGTTGAAAGCCGGGATGCCGCTCGGGATCGATGCCACGATCCGCTACGGCCTCGACGTTCCGGGCACGGAGTCGCTGCGCGTCTCGCAGCTCGAGAGCGATCATCCGTACAACACGCGCAAGCGGCCCGGGCTGACGCCGACGCCGATCGCGAACCCAGGCCTTGCCTCGATGCAGGCGGCCGCGCATCCGGCGAAGGTGGACTACCTCTTCTTCGTCCGCAAGCCCGACAAGGTGCACCACTTCTTCACGGCGAGCGAGTCGGAGTTCTACGCCAAGGCCTGCGAGTACGGCTTCGGCTGCGGCTGAGCCGGTGATCGGCGGCACGACCCGGCTCGTCGGGCTCCTGCGCGACCCCAGGACGAGCTCGCTCTCGCCGCAGATGCAGAACGCGGCGTTCGCGGCGCTCGCGCTCGACGTCGCCTACGTGCCGCTCGGCGTCGCACCCGAGCGGCTCGAGGACGCGGTCCGCGGGCTCACCGCCTTCGGCTTCCTGGGAGCGAACGTGACGACTCCGCACAAGCTGGCCGTCGTCGGCCTGTGCGACGAGGTCGAGGACGGCGTCGAGTCGGTGAACACGCTCACCATTCGCGACGGCCGCGTGCTCGGCTCGAGCACGGACACCGAGGCGCTCGGGAAGCGTCGTCCCGCGAGGGCGGCCGTTGTCGGCGCAGGCGGGGCTGCGACCGCCTGGATCGCGGAGCTCGAGGCGCGCGGGGCGGAGGTCGAGGTCTTCGCCCGCAAGGGCGACTGGCCGCCGCGGACCGGCGATGCCGAGCTCGTCGTCCACGCCACGCCCGTCAGGGACGAGCTGCTCTTCCAGCCTCGGCAGGGACAGGTGCTGATCGATCTCGCCTACCGCGCCGAAGGAGGCGAGACGGCTCACGCCGCGGCGGCGCGTCGCGCCGGCTGCGAGCTCGTCGACGGGCTCGACGTGCTCGTCGCGCAGGGTGCTGCCTCGTTCGAGCAGTGGACGGGGCTGCCTGCGCCGGTGGACGCCATGCGCGCCGCAGTACGCTCGCCCGCGTGACCCTCGGCCTCACGACGGCAGGCGAGTCGCACGGGCCGGCGCTCGTCGCGATTCTGACCGGGCTGCCCGCAGGGCTCGGGCTCGACCGCGCCGCGATCGACGCCGACCTCCACCGCCGCCAGCTGGGCTACGGCCGCAGTCCGCGCCAGCAGCTGGAGCAGGACGAGGTCGAGGTGCTCGCCGGCCTCCGGCACGGACGGACCCTCGGGACGCCGCTCGCGCTCGTCGTCCGCAACCGGGATCACAAGAACTGGACGTGGGGAATGAACCCCTGGCCGCCCGAGGGCGAGCCGTCGGGGAAGGGAACGAGGCCCGTGACGCTGCCACGGCCCGGCCACGCCGATCTCGCGGGCGTGCTCAAGTACGGGCACGAGGACGTCCGCAACTCGCTCGAGCGCGCGAGCGCGCGGCACACCGCTGTGTACGTGGCCGCGGGCTCGGTTGCGAAGGCGCTCCTCCGCGAGCTCGGCATCGACGTCGCCGGCTCGGTGCTCGAGATCGGCGGAGTGCGCGAGGGCTGGGAAGCCGCGATCGACGCCGCGCGCGCCGATCGCGACACGCTCGGCGGGATCGTCGAGGTCAGAGCGACGGGTGTCTTCCCCGGGCTCGGCTCGTACGCAACGCGTGAGGACAGGCTCGACGCGCACCTCGCTGCGGCCCTGATGGGGATCCAGGCGGTGAAGGGCGTCGAGGTCGGCGACGGCTTCGCGCTCGCCCGCGAGCGGGGCTCGGGAGCGCACGACGAGATCGAGCCAGGACTGAAACGGCGCTCCAACCGGGCCGGCGGGATCGAGGCGGGGATCTCGAACGGGGAAGAGATCGTCGTCCGCGCCGCGATGAAGCCGCTGCCGACGCTGATGCGACCGCTCGACTCCGTCGACCTCGCCACCGGTGATCCCGCGCAGGCGCTCGTCGAGCGCAGCGATGTCGCGGCCGTCGAAGCGCTGGCCGTCGTCGCGGAGGCGGTCGTCGCGTGGGAGCTCGCGCGCGCTGCCCGGGACAAGCTCGGCGGCGACGCGCTGGTCGACATGCTCGCCGCGCACGTGGCGTACCTGGACCGGATCCGGGAGCGGAAACGCACGCGCTAGCCCGTCACGTCGCTCTGATCGGCTTCATGGGGGCGGGCAAGTCGACGCTCGGCGAGCGGCTCGCGAAGAGGCTCGGCCGGCCGTTCGTCGACATCGACCGCGAGATCGAGCGCCAGGAGCCGATCGCGCGGATCTTCGAGACCGGCGGCGAAGCCGCGTTCCGGCTGCGCGAGGCGATGCACGCCCTCGAGGCTCTCCGGTCGACCGAACCGGCAGTGATCGCGCTGGGCGGCGGCGCCGTCGGAACCGATCAGATCCGCGCCGCGCTACGCGAGCGCGCCCTGACGCTTCTGGTCGAGATCGACGCCGAGGAGGCGTGGAGGCGCGTCGACGGCAGCGACCGGCCGCTTGCGCAGGACGAAGCCGCCTTCCGGACCTTGTTCGAGGAACGCCGGCCGCTCTACGACGACGCCGCCGACGCGCGGGCGAAGGACCTCGACGGAGCGGTGCTCGCCGCCGGCGGCGTCCACGTCGAGTCCGGCGTGCTGGAGCGGCTCGGCGACTTCGTCCCGGGCGACGGCCAGGTCGAGGTCGTCAGCGACGCGCGGGTGTCCGGGATCTACGGCATGGACGTGCAGCTCGCACTGGGTGCGCGCGCCCGCGCCCTCCACGAGCTCGCGCCCGGTGAGCAGGCGAAGACGGTCGAGTCGCTGGAGGCGCTCTGGCACTCGCTCCGGCTCGAGCGCTCCGGCACGCTTCTCGCGCTCGGAGGCGGCTGCACGACCGATGTCGCGGGCTTCGCCGCCGCGACCTACTTCCGTGGGATCGACTGGGTCGCGGTGCCGACGACGCTCGTCGGACAGGTGGACGCCGCGATCGGCGGCAAGACCGCGATCGACCTTCCCGACGGGAAGAACCTCGTCGGCGCCTTCCACTGGCCGGCTCGGACGGTCATCGACCCGGCGACGCTGAACACGCTTCCCGAGGAGGAGTTGGCGAACGGTCGCGCCGAGGTCGTCAAGACCGGCCTGCTCGCGGGCGACTCGCTCTGGGAACTGCCGCTGGGTGAGCAGGTGCGCCGCGCGGCGTCGTTCAAGACCGCACTCTGTCTCCGCGACCCGCACGACCGCGGCGAGCGCGCGCAGCTCAACCTGGGGCACACGTTCGCGCACGCGCTCGAGGCGGCGGCTGAGTTCGCGCTCCCGCACGGCCGCGCCGTCGCTCTGGGCCTTCTCGCAGCGCTGCGGCTCTCGGGCCTCGACACCGGGGTGGTCGAGGAGACACTTCGGCCGGTGCCCGTTCGCGTCGACCGCGAAGCGGCCTGGGCGGCGCTGGCGCGCGACAAGAAGGTCGTCGGCGGGACGCCGCGGCTCGTCCTTCTCGACGCGCCCGGCAGGCCGCGCGTCGGCGTCGAGCTCCCGGCAGCCGACGTGCGAGCGGCGCTGGACGCCCTGATCGACGGGTAGAGTCGCGCGTCATGCGAGTGGCCGTCCTCAACGGAGTCAATCTCGACGCCCTCGACAAGCGTGATCCCACCGTCTACGGCGGGATCAGCCTGGCCGAGCTGGAGAGCCAGATCTACGCGTGGTCGAAGGTGCTCGAGTGCACGACGCGCTGCCGCCAGACGAATCACGAGGGCCAGTTCGTGGACTGGTGCCATGACGCGCTCGACTGGGCAGACGGCGTCATCGTCAATCCCGGAGCCTGGTCGCACTACAGCTACGCGATCCGGGACGCGATCGAGCTCTTCAAGGTCCCTGTCGTCGAGGTGCACCTCTCGAACATCCTGGAGCGCGAGGAGTGGCGCCGGCACTCGGTGATCGGCGACCTCGCCGGGAAGCGTGTGCTCGGCAAGGGGCCGGAGGGCTACAGGGAGGCGCTGGAATGGCTGGCAGAGCAGTGAGCAGGATCGAGCGGCTCGCCGCGCTCCTCGACGAGCCGTTGCTCGTCACGAGCGGCGTCAACGTCAACTACCTGACCGGCCTTCAGAGCTCCAACGCAGCCGTGCTCGTCGAGCCGGACGGAGAGGCGACGCTCTACACCGACTTTCGCTACGCCCAGAAGGCGCGGACGCTCGAGGGTGTCCGCTTCGAGCCGACCGCGCGTGCGGTGATCGGCGACCTCTCCACGCGCCTGGCCGGAAGGACGATCTGGATCGAGTCGCACGTCGTCACGGTCGCGGCGAACGAGCAGCTGCGCGAGGGCGGCGTCGAGACCGTCGCGCAGACCGGCCTCGTCGAGCGACTGCGCGCGATCAAGGAGCCCGGCGAGCTCGCGACGATGCGGGAGGCCGCGGCGATCTCGGATCGAGTGTTCGGCGCGCTCGCCGAGGAGCGGTTCACGGGTCGCACCGAGCGCGAGCTGGCCTGGCGCGTCCGCGAGCTCTTCCACGAGCACGGCTCCTCGGAGCTGTCGTTCGACACGATCGTCGCGGCGGCCGAGAACGGCGCCAGCCCGCACGCGGACGTGCGCGACGCCGAGATCCCGCCGAACACGCTCGTCACGATCGACGCCGGCTGTCGCGTCGACGGCTACGCATCCGACTGCACGCGCACCTTCGCCACCGGCGAGCTCTCGGACGAGCTCGCGCGCGCCTACCAGGTCTGCCTCGAAGCCCAGCTCGCGGGACTCGGCGCCTACGGGCCGGGGGTCAGTGGCCGTGACGCCGACGCCGCCGCGCGCGACGTGATCGTCGCCGCCGGTTGGGGGGAGCAGTTCGGCCACGGCCTCGGCCACGGGATCGGCCTCGACGTCCACGAGCTCCCGGCCGCGCGCGCCGAGTCGACGGACACCTTCGAGTCCGGAAACGTGATCAGCTGCGAGCCGGGGATCTACCTCCCGGACGTCGGCGGCGTCCGGATCGAGGACATGGTGCTCGTCACCGACAACGGCAGCGAACGGCTCACGCAGGCGGCCAAGGAGCTGACGACGGTCAGGTAATCTCCGCCGCCGTGGCCGACGTCGTCAGCACCAACGAGTTCAAGACCGGGATGCACATCGAGCTGGAGGGCTCGGTCTGGCGGATCGTCGACTTCCAGCACGTGAAGCCGGGCAAGGGCGGCGCGTTCGTGCGGACGAAGGTGAAGAGCATCAACTCGGGCTCCGTCGTCGACAAGACCTTCCGCGCCGGCGAGAAGTTCCCGCGCGTCTTCACCGAGGTGAAGAACATGCAGTACCTCTACGACTCCGGCGACGAAGTCGTCTTCATGGACGAGCAGACCTACGAGCAGATGTCTCTCCCGCACGCGTCGCTCGAGGCCGAGCTGCCGTACATGCAGCCGTCGACCTCGGTTCAGCTCCTGTTCGTCGGCGGCCAGCCGTCGGGCGTGCAGCTGCCGTCCTCGATCGAGCTCGCCGTCACCGACACCGAGCCCGGCGTCAAGGGCGACACGGTCTCGAACGTGACCAAGCCGGCGACGCTCGAGACGGGCGCGGTCGTCGCGGTGCCGCTCTTCGTCAACCCGGGCGACAGGATCAAGGTCGATCCCCGCGAGGGCCGCTACATCTCTAGAGCGTGATGGCTGCCGGCGTCGTCTACTCGACCGACGTCAGCGGACTGAGCCCGGCAGAGCTCGACGGCTTCTTCGTCGACTGGCCGACGCCGCCCTCCCCAGAGCGGCACCTCGAGATCCTGCGCGGCAGCGACTACGTCGTCCTGGCGCGCGAGGGCGAAGACGGCCGGGTCGTCGGCTTCGTGACCGCGATCAGCGACGGCGTCTTCAGCGCGTTCATCCCCTTGCTCGAGGTGCTGCCGGAGTGGCAGGGGCAGGGGGTCGGCAGCGAGCTGGTGCGGCGCCTCCTCGCCGACCTCGAGGAGTTCTACATGGTCGACCTGATGTGTGATCCGGAGCTACAGCCGTTCTACGAGCGGTTCGAGATGATGCTGCTCGGCGGGATGGGACTGCGCCGGCGCCGGCTGCTCGCCGAGTGACCGACTCCGCGCCGGGCACTCGGTAGGCTCCGCACGTGCCGCGCCTCGTCGACACCACTATCCGCCTGCTCTCGCAAGAGCCTCTCGCGGGGAAAGTCCCGACCGGGGAGCTGCTCCGGATCGCGGAGGTGCTCGACCAGGCCGGCTTTGCGCTGCTCGAAGTCTCCGGCGGCGGCGTCTTCGACACTGCGGTCCGCCGCGGCGTCGAAAGCCCGTGGGAGCGAATTCGGGCGCTGAAGCTGCGCACGACGACACCGCTCGGGCTCGCCCTCCGCGGCCGCTTCCTGATCGGCTCGCGGCCCGTCGGCGCCGACTTCGTCCGCCGCTTCGTTGCCTCCGCCGCCGAGAACGGGATCGACGTCTTCCGCCTCCACGACCCGCTCAACGACGTCTCCAACCTCCGCGAGCCCGGCGAGGCGATCGTGGCCGCCGGCAAGGAGTTCCACGCCGGCCTCGTCTACAGCCCTGGCGACGAGGGCGCGATGGACAAGCTCGTCGAGCAGGCGCGAGAGCTTCCCGAGATCAAGGCGACGCGCGCGCTCGTGCACGACCCGAGCGGAGGGCTGGAGCCGCATCAGGCCGGCGAGCTCGTCGGGCGCGTCAAGGAGGCCTCCGGTCTTCCGGTCGGCTTCTACTGCCAGGGCGCGGGCGGCACGGCGCTCGCGGACTCGCTCGAGGCCGCCCGCGCCGGCGCCGACATGATCGCCTGCGCCGTCTACCCGCTCGCGCTCTCGCTCCACCGTGTCGCCGGCGAGTCGATGGCCTCCGCGCTCGCAGGTATGGGGCTCGACACCGGCGTCGACGTCTCCAAGCTCTGGGAGGCGTCAGACCTCGTCGACGAGCACATCGGGGACGAGATCGTGACGCCGCACGCCCCCCGGATCGCGGTGCGCGCGGCGGAATACGACCTGCCGACGGGCCTGGTCGCCGCGCTCGACACGCACCTGCGCGCGCATGCCGCGGACGACCGTCTCCTCGAGACGCTGGACGAGCTCCAGCAGATTCGCCGCGAGACCGGCTGGCCGCCCCTCGCCGCTCCGATCGGGCAGATCCTCGCTTCGCAGGCGCTGATCCACGTCCTCTCCGCTCGCCGCTACGGCACGGTCGTGGACGAGTTTCGCTCGCTCGTCCAGGGCGGCTTCGGGAGCCCACCCGGCTCGGTCGACCCGACCGTCGCGCGCGCCGTCGCGCTCCTCTCCGACGGGATGGCGCCGCTCGACGACGATCCGCCGACCGCCGAAGACGTTCGCCTCGAGGCCGAGGGACTTGCCGCAAGCGAGGAGGAGCTCGTGCTGATCGCGCTCTTCGGCGAGGAGGCAGAGGCTCTCCTGCGCACGATCAGGGCCCGACACAGCCGCGACGATCGCGGCGAGACGACGCTCGAGGAGACGCGCGAGCAGCGGATCCGCGAGCTCGTGAAGATCGTCCAGGAGAGCGGCGTCGCCGAGGTCGAGATCGAGGACGAGGGGATGCGCGTCTCGGTTCGTCGTGCCGACGAGCGGCCCGCGCTGCAGCTCGCGACGCCGCTCGGAGAGGACGAGCCCGACGAGCTGCCGGTCGTTCCGGCCGCGACGACCGGCTCGATCCGGGTCGAGTCGCCCATGGTCGGCGTCTTCTACCGCCAGCCTGAGCCGGGGACGCCCGCGTTCGTCGAGGTGGGGGACGTGGTCACCGCCGGCCAGACGCTCTGCCTGCTCGAGGCGATGAAGCTCTTCAACGAGCTGAAGGCGGAGGCGACCGGGCGCGTGACGGCGATTCACGCTGAGAACGGCAAGCCGGTCGAGTTCGGCCAGCTCCTGTTCGAGCTCGAGCCGATCGCCGCGCCGCCCACTTTGTGATGTTCACCCGCGTCCTCGTAGCGAATCGCGGCGAGATCGCCGTCCGGGTCATCCGCGCGATCCACGAGCTCGGCGCCGAAGCGGTCGCGGTCTACTCGACCGCGGATCGAGACGCGCTCCACGTCCGGCTCGCCGACCGCGCCGTCTGCATCGGTCCGCCCTCGGCGACGGAGAGCTACCTGCGGATCTCGAACGTGATCGCCGCTGCCGAGACGACCGGTTGCGAGGCGGTCCATCCCGGCTACGGCTTCCTCTCGGAGAACCCGGCGTTCGTGCGCGCCTGCGAGGAGAACGACCTCGTGTTCGTCGGCCCCGGCGCGGACGTGATGGAGCGGATGGGAGACAAGGCGCGCGCCAAGGCGGAGCTGAAGGCGGCGGGCGTCCCGCTCGTGCCCGGCACGGAGGGAGGGGCGACGCTCGCCGAGGTGCGGGTGGCGGCCGAGGAGCTCGGCTTTCCGGTCCTGCTGAAGGCGACCGCCGGCGGCGGCGGCAAGGGCATGCGTCTCGTCTACGCCCCGGACGAGCTCGAGGCGGCGTACTCGACCGCGCGGGTCGAGGCAGAGGCGGCGTTCTCGGACGGGTCGCTCTATCTCGAGAAGGCGCTCGTGCCCGCGCGGCACGTCGAGATCCAGGTGCTCTGCGACAAGGACGGCGGCGTGCTCACGCTCGGCGAGCGCGAGTGCTCGATCCAGCGGCGCCACCAGAAGCTGATCGAGGAGTCACCCTCGCCGGCCCTCGACGCCGACACCCGCGAGGAGATGGAGGGCGCGGCCGAGCGCGCCTGCCGGACGATCGGCTACGAGAACGCGGGCACGTTCGAGTTCCTCCTCGGCGCCGACGGCACCTTCCACTTCATCGAGTTGAACGCGCGTCTCCAGGTCGAGCATCCCGTCAGCGAGCTGGTCACCGGCGTCGACGTCGTGCGCGAGCAGTTGCGGATCGCGGCCGGGGAGCCGCTCTCGCTCACCGGCCGGGCGCCGCGCCGCGGACACGCGCTCGAGATCCGGCTGAACGCGGAGGATCCGTCGCGCGACTTTGCGCCCGCACCGGGGACGATCACTCGCTTCCGGCCGCCGCTCGGGCCGGGAGTCCGGATCGACACGCACCTCGAGGAAGGGTCGGCGATCTCGCCGTACTACGACTCGCTGATCGCGAAGCTGATCGTCTGGGCGGAGGACCGGCCGGCCGCGATCGCGCGCGGCGTCCGCGCGCTCGAGGAGATCGAGCTGGACGGCGTCCCGACCACGCGCGGCCTCGCGCTCGACATCCTCCGCTCGGCCGAGTTCGGCAGCGGCGTCTACTCGACGAGCTTCCTGGCGGAGATGGAGGGGCGCCTGCCGGCGCTCACCGTTGGATGAGCGTCGCTCGCCTTCGGCTCGCTCCCGTGGGGGAAACCATGTTCCCCTCACGGACCCCCTTCTTCGGTCAGGTGGGGGAACTTCCAAGTTCCCCCACACCCCCTAAAGCTCATGGGCCGAAGGGCGGCCCATGAGCCGCGACGGCCACGTCAGCAAGAGCGCCCACGGCGAGATCAGGATCGAGGGTGACGCGCTCGCCGGGCTCGTCGTCACTGCCGTGGAGCGAGTCGAGGGCGCTCGCCTCCGACGGCCACGCCGCGGCCTCGACGTCACCGTCACGGGCGGCTCCGTCGCGGTCGAGGTCGAGCTCGCGGCGCGCTACGGAACCGTGCTGCCCGACCTCGCCCGCAGCGTGCAGGCCGGCGTGACGAAGGCGTTGCACGAGTCGACCGGCCTCACGGTCGAGCGCGTCGACGTCACGATCGAGGAGCTCGAGCAGTGAGCAGCAGGCGGCAGGCGCGGCGGACCGCGCTCTTCCTCCTCTACCAGTGGGATCTGACCGGCCAGCCGTTGACGGCGCTCTACGAGGGCGAGCCGGACGCGTTCGCGCTCGATCTCGCCGAGACGGTCGCGGGCCGGGCGGAGGAGCTGGACCTGCGGATCACCGCGTCGGCCGACGGCTGGACCGCCGACCGGCTGGGTACGCTCGAGCGGAACATCCTCAGGATCGGGATCCACGAGCTGGAGGTGGAGAGCGTGCCGCCGGAGGTGGCGATGAACGAGGCTGTCGTGCTGGCGAAGCGGTACGCGTCCGAGGACGCGGCCCGGCTCGTGAATGGGATTCTGGCCCGCGTGGCCAGGGAGGAGGTTGCATGAATCAGGTCGGATCGGCCGACGAGGCCCTGGGACGCGCCGAGGAGCTGCTCGAGCGGCTGAAGGCGACCCGGGACGAGCTGGAGCGGCTGGCGGCGCAGGAGGACGCCGAGTCGGCGGTCGAGGTGCTGACCGAGCTCGCCGAGCTCGCCAAGGAAGTCGAGACCGAGCTCGCGAAGGCGCGGTCGCGCGCGGATGCTCCGCAGCCCTGACGAGCTGCGCGCGCTCGTCGAGGGGTATCTCGGCGAGCTCGCGTTCACGCCCGAGCTCGGCGGGCTGGAGGAGGCGCTCCGCTATCCCCTGGAGGCCGGCGGGAAGCGCGTCCGCCCCGTGATCGCACTGGCGGTCGGCGAGGCTGCCGGAGCCGTCGCCGAGCACGTCCTGCCCGCCGCGGCTGCCGTCGAGCTCGTGCACACGTTCTCGCTCGTCCACGACGACCTGCCTGCGCTCGACGACGACGACGAGCGGCGCGGCCGTCCCTCCGCGCATGTCGCGTTCGGCGAGGCGACGGCGCTCCTGGCCGGGGACGCGCTTCTGGCGGAGGCATTCCGGCTCGGGCTCTCCTATCCGACGCCGATGGTCGGCCGCGAGCTCGCGCAGGCCACGCTGGGGATGATCGGCGGCCAGTACCGCGATGTCACCGGCGACACCGCCGACCTGGCCGGACTGCACCGCTTGAAGACGGGCGCGCTCTTCTCGGCGTCGGTCGGCGTGGCGCTCTGGGTCGCAGAGGTGCCGGAGGGGGAGCAGCCGGCCTGGCGGGCTTTCGGCGACGAGCTCGGCCTGCTCTTCCAGATCGTGGACGACCTGCTCGACGGCGATGGCTACGCGTCGGCGCTCGGGGAAGAGGCGGCGCGCCGGCACGCGGACGAGGCCGCCCTCCAGGCGCAGGCCCGTCTCGGCGCGATCCCGGCCGACACGAGCGTCCTCGCGGAGATCGTGGTCGGCCTCGCCGCCCGGACGGCGTAGCTACTAGTAACAGACTGTTACTTGGCGGCGCGGAGGACGCGGAGGGCGTCCAGGGTCAGCAGCTCGTTCGGGCCCGAGCCCCAGTCGACGACTTCGACGTTGCTTCCCTTCGAGCCCGGCGGCTTCCACCAGCGCCCGCCGGCGCGCCAGCGGCCGTCGGCCGAGCCGGCGCTCCTCGAGGAGCTCGAGCCCGTCGGCCGCCCGCGGGTCGCCGGCCCGTCCCATCCGCGCCAGCACGACGAGAGCGCGGAAGAAGTCGTAGTGCCAGAACGGGGGCTGGTGCAGCGCGACGAAGGAGGGCCGGATCGGCTCCCCGGTCGCAAGCGTGCGGAAGAGCCGGTGCTCGAGGAAGAGCTCCGCCGTCCGCCCGGCGGCCTCCTTCGCCGCCGTTTCCCCGGTAGCGATCCAGTATTCGTGCAGTCCCCACATCGGCGGGAGCGACTCGTTGAAGGAGGAGCGGTAACCCGTGGCGTTCGTGTCGCAGTTCCAGCCGCCGTCCGGCCATTGCCATTCGACGAGCGACTCCGCCAGGAGCTGGACGCGCGGATCCCCGGCCAGCCCGAGCCGGCAGCAGACGGCAAGGGCATTCCCTTCCTGCGAGCCGCACCGCCGGACGAGACCGTCGATTGCTCGAATCCGGTCCCTGTGCGCCTTGCCCGTGAGCCAGGCGAGCACGGTTTCGGCGGCGGCGACGCAACGCGGCTCGCCGGCCGGGACACCGAGCTCGACGAGCGAGACGAGCCGCCAGTGCGCGCCGCTCCACTTCGCGTAGACGTTGACGCCGAAGCCACCGTCGGCACTCTGTCCCGCCAGAAGCGCGCGCACGAGCGGTCCCTCGAGCACGCGCGCGGCCTCAGGTGGATTCTCCTCGCCGAGCAGGTCACGCTTCGCCTGGAAGACGATCCCGGGCTCGTGCGAGTCGAGCAACCAGTCGAGGGCCGGCGGCCGCAGCCCGACACGCTCTCCGCGCAACTTCATGACAGTCCTGTACCACACCTCGCCACTACCCTGGACGCGATGAAGAAGCGCCTCGATGTCCTTCTCGTGGAGCGCGGCCTCGCGGAGAGCCGCGCGCAGGCGCAGGCGCTCGTGCTGGCCGGGCTCGTGCCCGGCTACGACAAACCGGGTCACCAGGTGCCGGAGGACGCCGAGCTGGCGGTGAAGGAGCGGCCGCGGTTCGTCTCGCGGGGCGGCGACAAGATCGCGAACGCGCTCGAGGACTTCGACGTCCAGCTCGATGGCCGCAACGCGATCGACGTCGGCGCGTCGACGGGCGGCTTCACCGACTACCTGCTCCAGCACGGGGTCGCGCGCGTGATCGCGGTCGACGTGGGCTACGGCCAGTTGCATCCGAAACTGCGCGAGGACCCGCGCGTCCACGTGCTCGAGCGCACGAACGCCCGCGAGCTCACCGAGCTGCCGTTCCGTCCCGACCTGCTCGTCGCCGACGTCTCCTTCATCAGCGTCCGTACGGCGCTGCCACCGGTGCTCGAGCTGCTCGATCCCGGCTGGGACGCGGTCGTCCTCGTCAAGCCCCAGTTCGAGGCGGGCAAGGACGAGGTCGGGCGAGGCGGAGTCGTGCGCGACCCCGAGATCCACCGTCGCGTCCTCCGGGAGGTGGTCGATACCGCTCTCGCGTGGGGTGGGACGACGGTCGGCGTCGTAGACTCCGGGCTGCCCGGGCCGAAGGGCAACCGGGAGTTCTTCGTCCACCTGATCAACAGCCTCGAGCCCGTGCTCCTCGATGACATCGACCAGCGCATCGACCGTGCCGTCACAGCAGCCTAGAGCCGTCAAGCGGGCGGCCGTGATCACGCACGGCAAGCCGCAGGCGATCGGCTCGGCGCTGGCTCGGCTCGCGACCGTCGCCCGCGAGGCCGGGGTCGACCTGGAGGAGAGCCCGGACGCCGCCGATGTGGACATCGCGATCGTGCTCGGCGGCGACGGGACGATGCTCCGCGCCCTCGCGCGCTTCCTCGGTACCGGCATCCCGGTGCTCGGCGTCAACTTCGGCCGCGTCGGCTTTCTCGCGTCGATTCAGCAACTCGACCTCGAGAGCGGCCTCGCGCGCGTCTTCGCCGGCGAGTACCGGGTCGAGGACGTCCCGACGCTCGACGTCGAGGTGGGTGACGAGCGCCGCGTCGCGGTCAACGATCTCGTGATCGCAAGCGCAGTCGTCGGCCGGATGATCCAGCTCGAGTGGTCGGTCGGCGGCGAGGGTCTCGGACGCCTCGCCTGCGACGGCGTCGTCTGCGCGACGCCATCCGGCTCGACGGGCTACAACCTGTCCAGCGGCGGGCCCGTGCTCGTCTGGGGGCTCGACGCGATGGCGATCACGTTCGTCGCGCCGCACTCGCTCAACGCCCGCCCGCTCGTGGTCCCGCGCGACGACGAGCTGCTCGTCTGGAACCGGACGCCCGACGTCCCCGCGACGGCGCTCGTCGACGGCCACCGCGTCGGCGATCTCGCTCCGGGAGGCCGCGCCGTCGCCCGCCTCGGCGAGCAGCGCTCGCTCCTCGCGAGCCTGCCCGAGGTCACGTTCTTCAGCCGCTACAGCCGGACCTTTGCTTCGTAGCCTGCGGATCGAGAATCTCGTCCTCGTCCGCGACGGCGAGCTGGCACCCGGGGCCGGGCTGACCGCGATCACCGGTGAGACCGGCGCCGGCAAGACGATCCTGACTCAGGCGGTCGGGTTGCTGCTCGGGGCCAAGGGGGACGCCGGCATCGTCGGCGCCGCCGGCACGGAGGCCTACGTCGAGGCGGAGCTCGACGTGCCCGACGGCTTCTTCGACGACGACGAGCTGGCAACCCTCGCAGAGCTGGCCCCGGAGGACGAGCACGGTTCGATTCAGCAGAGTCTGGTGCTCGCGCGGCGCGTCTTTCGGGACGGCCGCACCCGCGCCTACGCGTGGGGGCGGGCAGTCGCGCGGGAGGATCTCGCCGCCGCGGCCGAGCGGCTGATCGCGATGTCGGGGCAGTTCGAGCAGCGCCGGCTCGGCCGGCCCTCGTACCAGCTGGATGTCCTCGACGCGTTCGTCGGCGACGAGCAGCTGCGCCGCCGTCGCGACGCCCGGCTGGCGTGGCGAGAGCTCGCCGCGGCGCGCAAGCGCCACGACGAGCTGACGCGCGGCGCCGCAACCGAGGAAGCACGTCTCCGCGAGCTGTCGGCGCTCGTCGAGGCGACCGACGGCTTCGCGCCGGGCGGCGAGCGGGCTCTCCGCGAGGAGCGTGAGCGCCTCCGCCACGTCACCGAGCTCGCGGAGGGAGCGGCCCGCGCCGCCGAGGCGCTGGCGCCGGACGAGGGGGAGGGCGCCACCGGCCTCGCCGCCGCCGCCGAGCGCTCGCTCGCGCCGCTCGAGCGACTTGCCCCCGAGCTCGCACGGGCCGGCGAGGAGCTTCGCGACCTCGAGCTGCGCCTCGGCGAGGTCGGCTCCGACCTCCGCGCCTTCCTCGCCTCGCTCGAGGCCGAGCCGGACCGGCTCGAGCGCGTCGAGGGCGAGCTGGAGGAGATCTCGGATGCGCGCCGCCGCTTCGGTGCCGCGGACTACGACGACCTGCTCGCCAGGGCAGCCGAGGCCCGGACGGAGTTGGAGGCGCTCGACGGCGGACTCGACCCGGCCGCCGCGGCCGGCGAGGCGCTCGCGGCGGCAGAAGCGAAGTCGCGAGACCTGGCGTCGGAGCTCCGCGCCGCGAGGAACGGGGCGGCAGCCCAGTTCGCCGAGGCCGTTGCCGAGGAGCTGCACGGCGTCGGCATGGGCGAGGGCGAGTTTCGGGTCGAGCTGCGCGAGCGCGATCCCGGGCCGACCGGGGTCGACGAAGCCGTCTTCCTGATCCGCCCGAACGCCGGCCTCCCCTTCGGCCCCGTCGCCGAGACCGCGTCCGGCGGCGAGCTGTCCCGTGTCGCGCTCGCGATCGCCGCCGTGGCCGGTGGCGAGACGATGGTCTTCGACGAGATCGACGCGGGCGTCGGCGGAGAGACGGCCCACGCGGTCGCCGCGACGCTGAAACGGCTCGCGGAGCGGGCGCAGGTGATCACGATCACGCACCTGCCCCAGATCGCCAGCGTCGCCGAGACGCACTACAAGGTCGAGAAGGTGCCCGGCGACCCCACTCACACGACCATCGAGCCGCTCGACGACGCCCAGCGCCGCGACGAGCTGGAACGGATGCTCGGCGGCCGCGAGTTCATCTCGACGCTGCAATGAGCCTGATCGAGCACACCGGCACGGCCCGGCTCGGGCGAAGGACGAAGGAGCTGGTGCGCAGACTCGGCTCCGACGACATCGCGATCATCGACCACACCGACCTCGACCGGGTCTCGGCCGAGGAGCTCGTCGAGTCGGGCGTGCGCGTCGTCGTGAACGTCGCCCCGTCGCAATCCGGACGCTTTCCCAATCCCGGTCCGCTGCAGCTCGTCCGCGGCGGTGTGCGCCTGATCGACGTCGTCGACCCCGATCTCTTCGAGGAGCTGTCCGACGGCGAGCGGCTGACCGTACGCGGCGCCAGCCTGTTCCGGAACGGCACCTGCCTGGCGACCGGCCGCGCGCTCGAGGAGCGGGCGCTCGCCCGAGCGCTGCTCGAGCAGCAAGGGCGCGTCACCGAGGCGCTGCAGGACTTCGCCGACAACACGCTGCGGTACCTGCGCGACGAGGGGAAGCTGCTGACCGAAGGCCTCGACTTCCCCGTGCTCGAGACGAGCTTCCGCGACCGCCACGCGCTCGTGGTCGCACGGGGCCCCGGGCACAAGCGCGACCTGAAGATCGTGCGTGGCTACGTGCGCGACTTCCGGCCGGTGCTCGTCGCCGTCGACGGCGGCGCCGAGGCTCTGCTCGAGGAGGGCTGGAAGCCGGACGTGATCGTCGGCGACATGGACTCCGTCACCGACGAGACGCTGCGTTGCGGCGCCGAGATCCTCGTCCACGCCTACCGAGAAGGGCATGCGCCGGGCGAGGCGCGGCTGCAGCGGCTGGGCGTCCCGTTCCACACCGTCGCGGCGCCGGGGATCTCGGAGGACATCGCGCTCCTCCTGGCACACGACAAAGGAGCCGAGCTGATCGTCGCCGTCGGCACCCACTTCAACCTCGTCGAGTTCCTCGAGCGCAGCCGCGCCGGCATGTCCTCGACGTTCGTGACGAGGCTGAAGGTGGGGGAGATCCTCGTCGACGCGAAGGGCGTCTCCCGCCTGGTCAGCCGCCGGATCGGCGTCTGGCCGCTCGCCCTCTTCGGGCTCGCCGCGCTGGCCGCGCTCGTCGTCGCAGTGCTCGCGTCACCGGCGCTCCGGAACGTCTTCGGGCTCTAGGCTGACCCCGTGTTCGACCTGCGCTACCACGTTGCCTCGCTGGCGGCCGTGTTCCTGATGCTCGTCGTCGGGATCCTGATCGGCGTCGGGATCTCGGGCCGGGGTTTCGTCGACGACTCCGAGCGGCGGCAGCTCGAGGGGAGGATCGCGGGACTCGAGGAGGACGTCGACGCCGCCAACGCGAACGCCGAGGACTTCGAGCGGCGCCAGCAGGCCGCGGAGGACTTCGTCGAGAGCGCCTATCCGGCGCTGGCGTCGAGGCGCCTCGAGGGGAAGAACGTCGCGATCCTCGTCCTCGGGACGGTCGACCAGTCGGTGAACGCGGTCGCCCGCGCCGTCGACGACGATGCCAACGGGCGCGTCTCCCGCATGCGCGCACTCGAGCTGCCGCTGCGCCTCGAAGCCGTCGAGGCTGCGCTGAGCGCCAGGCCCGAGCTCGGCGGCTACGTCGGCGACGAGCAGCTCGGCAACCTCGGGCGCGACCTCGGGCGGGAGCTCGCCGCAGGCGGTGAGACGCCGCTCTGGGACGCACTGGAGTCCGAGCTCGTCGAGGAGCGCGAGGGAGACTTCGCCGAACCGGTCGACGGCGTCGTCGTCATGCGCACCGCCGAGCCGCAGGCCGCCGAGACGTCGCGCTTCCTGGCCGGTCTCTACCAGGGTCTCGGCAGCGCGGGCGTCCCCGTCGCCGGTGTCGAACCGGAGCGCGTCGAGCAGAGCGCGATCCCGGTCTTCCAGCGCTACCGGCTCTCGACCGTCGACGGTGTCGACACGCCGGTCGGCGCCCTCGCGATGCTGCTCGTCCTTGCCGATCTCGACGCCGCCGGCGACTACGGCGTCCGCGACACCGCCGACCGGCTTCTCCCGCCGATCGAACCGCTCGCCCCACCGCCGAGTGGCTGAGCCTCTGTCGATCCTGATCGCGGCACGCGACGAGGAGGCGCGGATCGGGACGACCATTCGAGAGCTCCAGCGCCAGTTTCCGGACACGGAGGTGATCGTCGCCGACGACGGTTCGCGCGATCTGACGGCCGAGGCGGCGGAGGCTGCAGGCGCGCTCGTCCTCCGGCTGCCGCACCGAGGCAAGGGCCAGGCGCTGACGCTCGGCGAACGCGTGGTCGTCAGCGGTGACCTCCTGCTCTGCGACGCCGACCTCCGCGGCGACCTCCGGCCGCTGCTCGACGGCGATGCCGACCTGACGATCGCAGCATTCGAGCGCAAGCAGGGCGGCGGCTTCGGGATCGCGAAGCAGGCGGCGCGGCGGCTGATCCGGCTCGCGTCCGGCTACGAGGCGCGAGAGCCGCTCTCGGGCCAGCGGCGGCTGACGCAGGCGGCCCGCGAGGCAGTCTTCCCGCTCGCGGCCGGCTTCGGGTGCGAGACGGCGATGACCGCCGGCGCCGCGCGCGCGGGACTGACCGTCGCCGAGACCGCGGTCGACCTCGAGCACCGCGCCACCGGCCGCGACCTCCGCGGCTTTCTCCACCGCGCTCGCCAGCTCCGCGACATCCTGCTCGCCTTCGGGCCGCAGGGCAGGAACCACCGCGGCCTCCGACTCCCGCTCGTCGGCTGGGTCCTCGCGCTCGAGCAGCCGAGCCTGCTGCCGATCGCGGCGCTCGGCGTCGCCGACGACCTCTGGAGCGGGCCGGAGCGTGGCTTCCGCGCGCATCTCCGGTCGGGCGCGACGACCGGCGTCCTCAAGCTCGCCGGGATCCCCGCCTACGCCCTCTGGCGCACTCGTTCGCTCTCCGGGGCGCTGCTCGTGGGCCTCTCGGCCAACCTGCTCAACCAACTCGACACCAAGCCCGGCCGGGCGCTCAAGGCCTATCTCGTGGCCTCGATTCCGCTGCGGACGCCGAAGGCGATGGCCGTCCTGCTCGCGCCCTACGATCTTCGGGAGATGGCGATGCTCGGAGACTCAGGCTCGAACACGCTCGGCGCCGTGCTAGGTTTCGGGTCCGTGGAGGCATTCACGGAGAGGCAGCGCTGGAGCGCGATTGCGGCGCTCGCGGGCCTCACCCTCCTCGGCGAGCGCCGGTCGCTGGGTGCCCTGATCGAGCGGACGCCGGTGTTTCGGGATCTCGATGCCTGGGGCAGGCAACCCTCATGAGCGCGAACGAGACCGGCCAGACGAAGTACATCTTCGTCACCGGCGGCGTCGTCTCCGCGCTGGGGAAGGGAATCGTCGCCGCCTCGCTCGGGCGGCTGCTGAAGGCTCGCGGCCTCCGCGTTCAGGCCCAGAAGTTCGACCCGTACCTGAACGTCGACCCGGGCACGATGAGCCCGTTCCAGCACGGCGAGGTCTTCGTCACCGAGGACGGCGCGGAGACCGACCTCGACATCGGCCACTACGAGCGTTTCGTCGACGAGAACATGTCCCGGAACGCGAGCCACAGCGCCGGCGCGATCTGGGATGCCGTCCTGCGCAAGGAGCGCAAGGGCGAGTTCCTCGGCGCCACCGTCCAGGTGATCCCGCACATCACGAACGAGATCAAGGCCCGGATCAAGCGGGCCGCGAAGGCCGAGCCGGTCGACATCGTCATCTCCGAGATCGGCGGCACCGTCGGCGACATCGAGTCGCTCCCGTTCCTCGAGGCGATCCGCCAGTTCCGGCGCGAGGTCGGCCAGGAAAACGTGCTCTATCTCCATTGCACGCTCGTCCCGTACATCGAGGCCGCGGGCGAGCTGAAGACGAAGCCGACGCAGCACTCGGTCAACGAGCTCCGCCGGATCGGTATCCACCCCGACGTGATCGTCTGCCGCTCGCACGAGGAGCTGTCCCAGGACATCAAGGACAAGATCGCGCTCTTCGCCGACGTCGACATCCAGTCCGTGATCGCGTCGCCCGACGTGCCCGACGTCTATCTCGTCCCCGCGGTCCTGCAGGAGCAGGGACTCGACGAGCTCGTCGTCCAGAAGCTCGGGATCGACGCGCCGCCCGCGGTGCTCGGCGAGTGGCAGGACCTGATCGACCGGATCGGAGAGCCAAGAGAGGAGGTCACGATCGCACTCGTCGGCAAGTACGTGAAGCTGCACGACGCCTATCTCTCGGTGCACGAGGCGCTCAAGCACGCGGGCGTCCAGCAGGGCGCGAGCGTGCGCGTGCAGTGGGTCGATGCCGAGGGCATGTCCTACGCAGAGACGGCGGAGCTGCTCGAGCAGGTCGACGGCGTGCTCGTCCCCGGCGGCTTCGGCTCGCGCGGGTGGGAGGGAAAGATCCTGGCCTGCCAGGTCGCCCGCGAGCGCGGGATCCCGTACCTCGGCATCTGCCTCGGCATGCACGTCGCGGTCTCCGAGTTCGCGCGCCACGTCGCCGGGCTCGAGGGTGCGAACTCGACCGAGATGGATCCCGAGACGCCCTACCCCGTGATCGACCTGCTCCCGGAGCAGAAGGAGATCGAGGATCTCGGCGGCACGATGCGGCTCGGCGCCCAGGCGGTCGAGCTGGCCGAAGGCACACGCACGCGCGACGTCTACGACGAGGCTGTCGTCCACGAGCGCCACCGGCACCGCTACGAGGTCAACAACCAGTACCGCGATCAGCTGATCGCGGCGGGGCTCGTCGTCTCGGGGACGTTCCAGGAGGGGCGGCTCGTGGAGATCATCGAGCTACCCGACCACCCCTGGTTCGTCGCCAGCCAGTTCCACCCGGAGTTCAAATCGCGGCCGACGCGGCCGGCCCCGCTCTTCCGCGAGTTCGTCAGCGCTGCGCGCGACCGCGCGCGCTCCCGCACCGGCGTGGCGCTGCCTGCGACCGCGGCCGGCTAGCTAGCGTCGTCCGCCGGCCAGCAGACGCCGATGTAGAGGTGCATTCCGCCGACCGTCGTCGCGCAGGCGCGGAAGCTCATCGGCAGATCTCGGCCGTCCTTGTGCCGCAACGTCGTCGTCCCCGAGGTGTCCCCGGCGCGCTGCATCGCCTTGTAGTCGTCGGCGGCGCCGTCGTTGACAGCGACATCCGTGACCCGAAGCAGCAGCAGCTCCTCGCGCTCGTAGCCGAGCAGCTCGCACGCGTAGGCGTTGACGGCGAGGTACTTGCCGTCGTCGTCGGCCACGAACACGGCCACCGGGCCGGTGTCGAGCGCTTCGCCGACGAGGCTCTTCTGGACGAGATCGTGGGCAACGGCCGCGGACATCGAGCAGATTATAAAAGGTTCACACAGATTCGACCAGCCGCGCGAGGGTCTAGGATCGGTGGCCGATGACGGCCGTCCTCGATCTCTTCACGGAGCTCTGCGCGCTCCCCAGCCCGCCCGGCGAGGAGCGCGCCGTCGCCGACCGCGTCCTCCTGGAGCTGCGGGCGCTCGGGCTCGAGGTGGAGGAGGACGACGCGGGCGCAGCGATCGGCTCGACGATCGGGAATCTCCTTTGCCGACTCCCCGGACGCGTCGAGGGTGGGACGCCGATCTTCTTCTGCGCCCATCTCGACACGGTGCCGCCGCAGGGACCGCTCGAGCCGGTGGTCGGCGAGGACGGCCTCGTCCGCAATGCGGGCGGCACGATCCTCGGCGCCGACGACAAGTCGGCGGTGGTGACGATGATCGAGGCGGCCCGGCGGATCGTGGCGGAAGGCCGCTCGCACGCTGGCGTCGAGCTCCTCTTCACGCCGAAGGAAGAGGTCGGACTGCTCGGCGCGGGCGCCTTCGACATCACGAAGCTCGAGGCCGAGCTCGGCTTCGTCTACGACCAGGCCGCACCGATCGGAGACGTGATCATGGGCGCGCCGTACGGGCGCACGCTCAGCGTCCGCTTCCACGGTCGGCCGGCGCACTCCGGGATCGCGCCGGAGGAGGGGCGGTCTGCGATCACCGCGGCGTCGCGGGCGATCGCCGACCTGCGGCTCGGACGAATCGACGAGGAGACGACCGCGAACGTCGGCCTGATCAGCGGCGGCAGCGCCCGCAACATCGTCCCGGAGTGGTGCGAGCTGGAGGCCGAGGCGCGCTCCCACGATCCCCGCAAGCTCGCCGATCTCGTCCAGGAGATGCTCGACACCTTCGCGTTCGCCGCCAGCACCGCCGAGTGCACGCTCGAGACCGAGGTCAGCGAGACCTACCAGGGCTACCGCTTCAAGGACACCGACCCGATCGTCCAGCTCGCCGCGACGGCGCTCGAGCGCTGCGGCTACGAGCTGATCCCGACGCTGACGGGCGGCGGCGCCGACGCGAACGTCTTCAACACGAAGGGGCTGCCGTGCCTCAATCTCGCGAACGGAATGATGGAGATCCACACCGCCGACGAGCACATCGCGGTCGCCGACCTCGACGCGATGGTCGAGGTGACGCTGGCGCTGGTCGATGCCGCTCGGGCTTAGACGCGGGACGGTCTCCGCGATCACCGAGGAGGTGCCCGGCCTCCTCAGGCTGGAGGTGGACGGGATCCCGTGCATCGCCTACCCGCGGCTGACCGGAGAGCTCGAGGTGGGGGACGACGTGCTCGTGAACGAGCAGGCGCGCCTTCTGGGGCTCGGCTCGGGCGGCTTCGACGTCCTCTACGCGAACCTCACGCGTGGGCTCGGGCTGGCGGTGGAGGACGGGGCGCACGTGATCGCGCTGCCGTACACGCCCGGCCAAGTCGCGATCCGCCGAGGCGAGGAGGACGGTGAGCTCCTGGACACGCTCGACGGAATGCCCGTCGTCCTTTGCACCGTGCACAGCCAGGTCGCGCCGGTGTGCGCGGCGCTGGTGGGGACGCGCGTGGCGTACGTGCAGGTCCAGGGCGGGGCGCTGCCCGTCTCGCTCTCGGACACGGTCCGGTTCCTGCGGGAGCGCGACCTCGTCGGGATCGCGATCGCCGTGGCGCCGTGTCTCGACGGCGACGTCGACTGCGTCACGGCGGCCGCAGCCTTCCTTCTCGCCGCCCAAAACCGTTTCGAGGCGATCGTCTGCTCGGTCGGCCCCGGGATCGTCGGCACGGGGACTCGGTTCGGTCACGGTGCCGTCGCCCTCGCGGATGCCGCCAACGTCGCGGCTGTGCTCGGTGGCCGTCCGGTCCTCGCGCAGCGCATGTCGGAGGCGGACGAGCGCGGACGTCATCGGGGCGTGTCGCACCACGCGGAGGCGGTGCTGAAGCTGTCGCTCGCGGACATCGCCGTGCCCGACGCCGGGCATGGGTCGGGCTGGGAGGACGCGTGCGCCGGCCTGCCGCTGGCGCACATGGGTCGCGGCCGCGACGAGGACCCTGCGTTCTTCCGCGCCGCCTACGCCGCCGGCGCCGTCGCTCGCAGCCTGCTCGGCTGATGGAGAAACGCCGCCTCGGACCGGTCGTCGGCCTTGGCACCTGGAACACGTTCCGCGACGATGCCGGGCTCGCTCGAGGCCTGGTCGAGGCTGCGCTCGGCGCCGGCGTGCGCTGCTTCGACACCTCGCCGATGTACGGCTCGGAGCGCGCGCTCGGTGCCGCGCTCGTCGCGCGCCGCGACCAGGCGACCGTGCTCACGAAGATCTGGACGCCGTCGGCCGAGGACGCCCGCCGGCAGCTCGCCTCGCAACTCGCGTCGTTCGGCCACGTCGAGATCGAGCAGGTACACAACCTCGTCGCGTGGGAGCAGCACCTGCCGTGGCTGGAGGCCGAGCGCGAGGCTGGTCGAGTGGGCAAGCTCGGCGTCACGCACTACTCGCCGTCGGCGTTCGGAGAGCTCGCGCGGGCGCTCCGGACCGGGCGTTTTCAGACCTTGCAGATCCCCCTGAATCCACGCGAGCGCACCGCCGAGCGGGAGCTGCTTCCGCTCGCGGTCGAGCTCGGCGTCGCCGTGGTCGTGATGGAGCCGTTCGGCTCGGGCTCCCTGCTCGGGCGGACCCCGAAACCGGAGCAACTCGCGCCGCTGCGCACGTTCGGAGTCGAGACGTGGCCGCAAGCGCTGCTCAAGTGGACGCTCTCCGACCCGCGCGTCGACCTCGTGATTCCCGCGACGTCGAGGCCCGAGCGCACGGCCGAGAACGCCGCCGCCGGCGAGCCACCCTGGCTCGGAAGCGAGGAACGGGGCTACGTCGAACGACTCGCCGGCTAGGGCCGGACCCGGATAGGCACTCCGGCGGGCGACAGAACGAACCAGATCTCGAGGAAACGTTGCCCGTTGACGTCGCCGGCCTTCTTGTCCGCAACGAGGCCGAACGTCTTCGCGCCGGCGTTCGTATAGAGGGGACGTCCCTTGTAGGTCACCTGGAGACCGCCGCCGGTGCGCTTCGCCGTACCGAGCAGCGACGCCTTCGCGCCCTTGCCCGCCTGCGGCTTGCCCTTCGTCAGCAGCGGCGGCCACGCCTTCGAGCAGTGGTACGTGGCGTCGTCGTAGCAGTACGGGGTGCCGGGGGTGTCAGCGGTGTACATGTACAGGGTGAAGCCGCGCGCGTCGACGAGGATCGACTTCTTCAGCTTCGCGTTGAACGCGACTTTGACGACCGCATGTGCCGGAACGGCCGAGTTCTTCGCGCTTGCGAGCGGAAGCAGCAGCGCGAAGAGAAGTGCCGCGAGAAGCGGGAGCACGATCGTCCGCTTCGTCATGCCGGTGCCTCCTTTCGGGCGACCTCTCCTCAGGATCCCACGTTCTCGGCTCGGACTCAAGGACGGCGGAATGTAAGGTGCGGCGCGTGAGAATCGGCGTCGCCAAGGAGATCAAGCCGCAGGAGTACCGAGTCGCGCTGACGCCTGCCGGCGCGCGCGAGCTCGTCCAGCGCGGGCACGAAGTCGTCGTCGAGACGGGCGCCGGTGGGGGCAGCCAGTTCCCGGACGAGCAGTACGCGGCCACCGGGGCGCGGATCGCGTCGGTCGACGAGGTCTGGGAGAGCGTCGAGCTGCTGCTGAAGGTGAAGGAGCCGATTGCGCCCGAGTATCCGCGCCTGCGCGAGGGCCTCGTCCTCTTCACGTATCTCCACATCGCCGCCGACGAGCCGCTCACGCGCGCGCTGGTCGACAGCGGCGTCACCGCGGTCGCATACGAGACCGTCGAGACCGAGGATCGACGTCTGCCGCTGCTGGCGCCGATGAGCGAGGTGGCGGGCCGGCTCGCGGCTCAGGCGGGCGCGCACTACCTCGAGCGGCCGAAGGGCGGTCGCGGCCTTCTGCTCGGCGGCGTCGCCGGCGTCGCGCCGGGGAAGGTGGTCGTCATCGGCGGCGGCATCGTCGGCTACAACGCTGCCGTGATCGCACTCGGGCTCGGCGCCCAGGTGACGATCCTCGAGCGCTCTGTCGACCGGATGCGCCACCTCGAGGAGACGCTGCACGGCCGCGTCAGCCTGGTGATGTCGTCGACGCTCGAGATCGAGGAGTCGGTGCTGGACGCAGACGTGGTCATCGGCGCCGTCCTGATCCCGGGCGCGCTCGCGCCGAAGCTGCTCACGCGCGAGATGGTGACGGGGATGAAGCAGGGAAGCGTCTTCTGCGACGTCGCGATCGACCAGGGCGGCTGCGCCGAGACCTCGCGCCCGACCACGCACGACGACCCGGTCTACGACGTCGACGGCGTCGTCCACTACTGCGTCGCGAACATGCCCGGCGCAGTCCCGATCACGTCGACGAAGGCGCTGACGAACGTGACGCTGCCCTACGTCGAGGCGGTCGCCGACCACGGGCTTGCAGCCGCGGTCGCCCGCGACCACGCACTTGCCGGCGGCGTCAACGTGGTCGACGGCAAGCTCACCTACGAGGCCGTCGCCGAGGCGCACGGACTCGACTACACGCCGCTCGACGACGTCCTCGGCCCAGCAGCCGTCTGACGTCCTCGACGCGGGGACGTCTCTTTCGGCTCATGTCCGCCTCATCGGGACGCCATAGCGTGAACCGCAGTCGCTCATACCCACGGAGGCACCCCTGAGACGCTTTCGCCCATCGCTCCCGATCGTTTCGCTGACGCACGACATTCCGGCGGGTCCGACGGCCGTCTCTCCCGCCGAGGCTGCCACGGTGCCGGTGCGCGGCGTCGTCGCCCGCTGGCGGCCCGTCTCCAAGACGATCACCGGCGAGCCGGCGACGATCATCGCGTACCAGCTGAGCATCGAGAAGGATGCCGAGCCGGACCGGCAGATGATCGGGAAGCTCGGGCTGAGCATGTACCTGCCGCGCTCGGTGACCAGCATCGACGTGCCGAACGGATTCCTCCGGCCCCGCACCAAGTACGCGTGGAAGGTGCTGGCGATCGAGCGGAGCGGCAACCAGACACTCTCGAGCGGGTCGTTCCGGACGCGATAAGAGTCGAGCGCTTCGGTTCAGCCGGTCTTCTGCTGGCGCGCCTCGAGCTGCTTCTGGCTCTTCGAGGGGCTGAGCTTCACGACGATCCACGTGATCCCCGCCGCGAGCGCGACGATCACAGCGATGTAGACGAGCAGACCGAGGAGACCGATGACCTGATCCATGCGGGCCGTACAATAGCCGCGTGCCGCGGGCCTGCGTAATCGTGCTCGATGCCGTCGGCGCGGGGGAGTTGCCCGACGCGGCCTCGTTCGGAGATGAGGGGTCGAACACGCTCGGCAACGTCGCTCGCGCCGTCGGGGGTCTCGACCTGCCTGCGCTCGAGGCGCTCGGGCTCGGGAACGTGATGGAACTCGAGGGCTGTCCGCCGCAACCGGGCGCGCCCGCCGTCGCCGGCCGCCTGCTCGAGCGGTCGAAGGGCAAGGACACGACGACCGGGCACTGGGAGATGATCGGCGTGGTCACTCCGACCGCGATGCCGACGTACCCACACGGTTTCCCCCACGACGTGATCGACCCGTTCATGCACAAGACCGGGCGCGGCGTCCTCGGCAACAAGGTCGCGTCGGGGACCGAGATCATCCAGGAGCTCGGCGAGGAGCATCAGAAGACGGGTAAATGGATCGTCTACACCTCGGCCGACTCGGTCTTCCAGATCGCGGCGCACGAGGAGACGATCCCGCTCGAGGAGCTGTACGAGGGGTGCAGGGTCGCCCGCGAGCTGCTGGCCGGGAAGCACGCGGTCGGCCGCGTGATCGCGCGGCCGTTCGCGGGCGCACCCGGCAGCTACGAGCGGACACCGAACCGGCACGACTTCTCGCTCGAGCCGCGCCGGCCCAACTACCTCTCGCTCGTCCGCGACGCCGGCCAGAAGGTGCACGCAGTCGGGAAGATCAGCGACATCTTCGCCGGCTGCGACATCGACGAGTCCTCGCCGACGAAGTCGAACGTGGACGGGATCAACCGGACGATCGAGTTGCTCCAGAAGGTCGACGAGGGCCTGATCTTCACGAACCTCGTCGAGACGGACATGCTCTGGGGCCATCGGAACGACCCCGTCAACTTCCACCGCTGCCTCCAGGACTTCGACCGTCGCCTCGAGGACATCCTCGAGTCGCTACGGCCGGGCGACCTCCTGATCATCACGTCCGACCACGGCTGCGACCCGACGACGCCGTCCACGGACCACTCGCGCGAGCACGCGCTCCTGCTCGCCTACGCAGCTGGGCGCAACGCGAAGGGCGCGATCCACGAGGGCGAGTTCAGCGACGTCGGTGCGACGGTGAACGCCTGGCTCGGCGGCAAGGCGCCGGGCCGCGGCATCCCGGGGACGCCGATCCTGACTCCGTGAGCCTCAACGACCCGGCTGCCGTTGCGGATGAGTACGCGAGCGAGCGTGGCCTGCTCGGCCGTCGCGAGGCCTACCGTTACGCGGATGGGCCGGACTCGCCGTCCCTGGCGGTCGAGGCGGTGCTGGAGGTGCAGCCGGCTCGAGTGCTCGAGGTCGGCTGCGGCCCGGGCGAGGCGGCTGCTCGGATCCGGGAATTCGGCGCCGAGGTCGAGGCGATCGACGTCTCGGAGCGGATGGTCGAGCTGACGCGCGACCGCGGCGTCAACGCGCGCGTCGGAGATGTCCAGGAGTTGCCGTTCGAGGATGGGTGGTTCGACTGCGCGCTCGCGGCCTGGATGCTCTACCACGTGCCCGACGTCGAGCGGGCGGTCTCGGAGCTCGCACGCGTCCTGCGGCCGGGCGGCCGCCTGGTCGCCGTCACGAACCGCCGCGAGCACCTCAAGGAGCTCGCCCAGCTGGTCGACGACTGGCCGGAATCGTCGTTCGACGACGTCAACGGGCCGCCGTTGCTACACCGCCATTTCACGCATGTCGAGGAGCGCGACGTCGGCGGCTGGATCAACTTCCCCGACCGGGCTGCGGTTGTCTCGTACGTCGACGCATCCCGGCAGCTCTTCTCGGGCGCGCTTCCAGCCGACGCGGACGTGCCGTTGCGCGTCCGCCGGGCTCCGGTCATCTATGTCGCCACCCGATGATCCATCCCGCAGAGCTGATCGAGCGGAAGCGGAACGGGGAGGAGCTTCCGGCAGGCGAGATCTCGGAGCTCATTCTCGGCTATGCGCGCGGTGAGATTCCGGACTACCAGCTCGCCGCGTTCTGCATGGCCGTCTACTTCCGCGGCATGACTCCCGCGGAGACGTACGCGCTCACCGACGCCATGATCCGGAGCGGCCGCACGCTCGACCTCGGCGCCGCGCTCGGGCGCAAGGTCGTGGACAAGCACTCGACGGGCGGCGTCGGGGACAAGACGACGATCGCGGTCGGGCCGATCGTGGCCGCCTGCGGCGTGCCGGTCGGGAAGATGAGCGGCCGCGGCCTTGGCCACACGGGCGGCACGCTCGACAAGCTCGAGTCGATTCCCGGCTTCAGCGTCGATCTCTCCGTCGAGCGCTTCGTCAGCCAGGTCAAGGAGGTGGGGCTCGCGATCGTCGGCCAGACGGACGACCTCGTCCCGGCAGACAAGAAGCTCTACGGCCTCCGAGACGTCACCGGCACGGTCGACATCCTGCCGCTGATCGCCTCCTCGATCATGTCGAAGAAGATCGCGGGCGGCGCCGATGCGATCGTGCTCGACGTCAAGGTCGGGGACGGCGCCTTCATGAAGACGCTCGACGACGCCCGCGCGCTGGCGCGCACGATGCTCGAGCTCGGCGAGCACGCCGGTCGCGAAGTCGTCTGCCTGCTGACCGACATGGAGCAGCCGCTGGGCGCCGCTGTCGGCAACGCGCTCGAGATCGCCGAGGCGCGTGACACCGTCCGCGGCGCAGGGCCGGCCGATTTCACCGAGCTCGTGCTGGATGCCTGCGCGCGGCTGCTCGCGCTCTCCGACCTCGGGATCGACGTGGAGGAGGGGAGACGGCGCGCCGAGGCCGCGGTCGCCGACGGGTCGGCGCTCGCGCTCTACGAGCGCTGGATCCGCGCCCAGGGCGGCGATCCCGACCCGGAGGCGTTGCCGAAGGCGCCGGTCGTCCTGCCCGTCACGGCGCCGCGAGCGGGCTCGGTGGCGAGGCTTGGCGCAATCGCCGTGGGGATGGCGGCGCTCCACCTCGGCGCCGGGCGGCGCACGAAGGAGGACTCGATCGACCACTCGGTCGGCGTCGTCTGCCACGCCAAGCGCGGTGCGAGCGTCTCTGCGGGCGACGTGCTCGCCGAGGTGCACGCGCGCGACAACGACACTGGGGCGGCGGCGATGCAGGCAGTGCGGGACGCGTACGAGATCGGTGACGCACCCCCGGCCGAGCACTCGATCCTGCTCGACGTCGTCGCGTGAGGATCCGGCGCGAGCGGGCCGCGGATAACGCCGAGATCGCACGTCTGATCGACGCCGCGTTCGGCGACGCCGTCACCTCGCGCTTCACGCAGTCGATCCGCGAGTCCGAGGGATACGTCCCCGAGCTGACGTTCGTGGCGGACGACGGCGGTGAGCTCGTCGGCTTCACGATGCTGAGCTTTGTGCGAGCGGGCGAGACCGATGTGCTGATCCTCACTCCGATGGCGGTGCGGCCCGACCGGCAGCGCGCGGGCGTGGGGAAGCAGGTCGTTCTTGCCGCGATCGCAGCGGCCGACGCCCGCCGCGAGCCCGTCCTCCTCGTCGAGGGCGTGCCCTCCTACTACCCGCAGTTCGGTTTCCGCTCCGCGAGCGAGCTCGGCTTCGAGCGGCCCGATCCGCGGATCCCGGAGAGCGCGTGGATGGCGCTGCCGCTTGCCGCCTTCGACCCGTCCGTCGCAGGCCCCGTGGTGTACCCGGACTTCTTCCCGCCGCCACCCGGTGCCTGAGCTTCCCGAGGTCGAGACGGTCAGGCGTGCGATCGCGCCGGTGCTCGAAGGACGAACGCTGGAGCACGTCGAGATCAACGACATCCGGCTGACGCGGCCGGAGGATCCGCTCGAGGTCGCGGCCGAGCTCACCGGCGAGCGCGTGGAGCACGTCGACCGCCGTGGGAAGTACCTGGTCGTCCGGTTCGCGTCAGGGCGCGCGCTCCTGATCCACCTGCGGATGACCGGGAGCCTGCTGAGCGAGCCGCGGGAGACGTCGCACATCCGCGCCACGCTCGCCCTCGACGACGGCACGACGGTCGGCTACCGCGACGTCCGCCGCTTCGGCACCTGGCTCCTGCTCGAGCCGGGCGAGCTCGAGCCCTACCTCGGTGCCCGCCTGGGCGAGGAGCCGCTCGTCGCCGCCTTCACGGCAAGGGGGCTCGGTGAGCGGCTCGAAGGCCGGCGCGCGCCGCTGAAGGCTGCACTCCTCGACCAGCGCACGCTCGCCGGGCTCGGGAACATCTACGTCGACGAGGCGCTCTGGTACGCCAAGCTGAACCCGCTGCGGCCGGCCGGCTCGCTCGACCGGGACGAGCTGCGGCGCCTGCACCGCGCGATTCGCAAGGCGCTCGAGCTCGGGATCGCCCGCCAGGGCTCGACCCTCTCCGACTACCGCCTCCCGGACGGCTCGTCCGGGGCGATGCAGCGGGAGTTCAAGGCCTACGGCCGCACCGGTGAGCCGTGCGACCGCTGCGGGACGATTCTGTCGAAGACGCGTGTCGGCGGGAGGAGCACCTGGTTCTGCGCCTCGTGCCAGCGTTACGCCGCACAGGCGTAGCGCCTGAAAGTGTTATGACAGGTTGGCCGGGTTCGTAGTGTTTGAAACTTATAGGGCTGGACACAGAACCCTACGGAGAGCCGCACGGCGGCCCGGTCTCCATTCGATTGAGCGCCGTCATAGACGGGGGTAGAAATATGAAGTCACGCGTGATGATCGTCACCGTGCTCGCGTTCCTCGGCCTTGCGGCCGTCGCAATCGCGGGTGGGGCAGCAAAGGACAAGTTCAACCACGTCAAGGCGGACGAGTTTGATCCGGCCAAGACCTTCCTGGTTCAGGCCGAGTGGCTGGACGGCATCGGCTGCCCGACCAAGGCAAAGGTTGAGGAGTTCGTACCGCCGACGTTCACGACCACGCAGATCGTCTCCTACACCGATCCGGCCTGCCCGACCGGCGACTCGGATGACAGGAAGAACGAGGGCCTTCTCCTGGCCGAAGACCGGTCCGACGAACAACAACGCCGCGGCGGTAGCGGAGCTGAAGAACGTGAAGGGGATCACGGTCACCGAGCTCGGCTACGACCTGCGCAAGCCGGGGGCGAACCAGAACGATCCGCGTGGATCGCATTGCGGCGCGGGTGCACCTCGCTTCAACGTCGAGACCACGACCAGTAACTACTTCATTGGCTGCAACTCGCCGCCACCGGTCGCGACCCCCGGCGTCGGCTACATGCGGCTTCGCTGGGGTGGCACGACTCCGCTGCTCGGATTCAACAGCGCCGGCGTCCTGGCGCCGGTCACTGGAACAGTGAAGTCGATCTCGATCATCTTCGACGAGGGCTATGACACGGGTCCGGACAACTTCGGGCTCGCAGTCCTGGACAACATCGACGTCAACGGCACGCTCGTCGGCCGGCATGGCGGCAGCGGCGGCGACGACGGCGACGACGACTAGTCGTTCCGTCAGCTCGGATTCGAATGGAGGCCGGCGCAAGCCGGCCTCCTTCGTTCCCTAGGCAGCGAGGCGGGCGTCGAGCTGGCCGGACTTGTCGAGCCGCCAGAGCTCGGTGTAGCCGCCGATCGGCGTTCCGTCGATCAGGATCTGCGGCACCGTCCAGCCGCCCGTGAGCTCCTGGAGGTTGGCGCGGAACGAAGGATCGTCGTCGAGCGCGATCTCCTCGTACGCGATCCCCTTCGCGTCGAGGAGCGTCTTCGCCCGGACGCAGTAGCCGCACCAGCGCGTCGTGTAGATCTGGATCCGACTCATCGCTCGTACAACGTCCGAAAGCCATAAACCGTTCCCGTCGGCCCCCCTCTCTAGACTCGGAGGGTGGCCCGGACCTACAGAACGGAGGCGGTCGTGCTGCGCTCGTTCCGGCTCGGCGAGGCCGATCGCGTGCTCCACGTCTATACCGCCGACCGCGGCCGCGTCGGCGCGGTCGCGAAGGGGGTGCGGCGGACGAAGTCCCGGTTCGGCGGCCGGCTCGAGCCGCTCTCGCATGTCGAGCTGATGCTGCACCAGGGCTCCGGCGAGCTGCAGACGGTGACCGGGGCAGACCTGCGCTCCTCGCACCACGAGGCGCGCGAGGACTCCTACCGGCTGGCCGTGGGGCTGATCGGGGCCGAGGCGATGCTGCGGCTCTTCACCGAGCAGGAGGCGAACGAGCGCGCGTTCACGGCGCTGACGCGGTTCCTCGACCGCCTCGACTCGATCCCCTCGCGCGCTCCCGCGCGGCCGGCGCTCGATCCGCTCGTCCTCTCCTTCCAGCTGAAGCTGCTCTGGCTCTCGGGCTACATGCCCCACCTGGACAGCTGCGTCGAGTGCGGGGTGACGCGACGGGCTCGTCGGCTACGCGCCCGCCGCCGGCGGCGCCGTCTGCCGCGACTGCGGCAGTAGTTCCAGCGGCACAGCGTCGATCGGGCTCTCGCCGGACGGGTTGCGCGCAATCAGGACGCTCGTCGCGACCCCGATGGCCGAGGCGCACGCTGCCGGCCTGACCGACCGTGGTGCCCGCGAGGCCCTGGCGCTCGTGACCGCGTCCTATGAGCACCACGGCGGCTTTCGGCTGCGAACATTGTCGGCGTGAAGAAGCCGCTCAAGGAGGGCTACGAGCTCGACGACGATCCGGCCAGGATCGACCGCGACGCGGTCCACCGCTTCATCTCGGAGGAGTCGTACTGGGGCTTCCGCCGCGAGCGGACGGTGATGGACGGGCTGATCGACCGCGCCTCGCGGAACGTGGGCCTCTACGCCGGCGACGGCAGCCTCGCGGGCTACTCGCGCACCGTCGACGCGCCCGACGCCTGGCTCGTCTACCTGGCCGACGTCTTCGTCCTGGCCGGCCACCGCGGACGAGGTCTGGGCGTCGAGCTGATCCGCTTCACCGTCGACGAAGGCCCGTACGCCGGCCGGCGCTGGGTGCTCCACACGGCCGACGCGCACGGGCTCTACGAGAAGTTCGGCTTCGGCCCCGGCGAGCGGCTGCTCGAGCGGAAGGGTCGCTAGCCGGTCGACTTCGGCGAGGTCCAGTCGCGTCGCAGCGCGTCGCCGAGCCACGCACCCACGGCTTCGAGCGGCAGCCGCTCCTGCGCCAGCGAGTCGCGGTCGCGAACGGTGACCGTGCCGTCCTCGAGCGTCTGCTCGTCGATCGTGAGCCCGTACGGCGTGCCGATCTCGTCCTGGCGGCGATAGCGGCGCCCGATCGCGCCGTTGTCGTCGTACTCGACGCTGAAGTGGCGGCGGAGCTCCTCGTAGAGGCCGCGCGCCCTCTCGACCATGGCCGCGTCCTTCCCGATCAGCGGCAGGATCGCCGCCTTCACCGGGGCGAGCTGCGGGTGCAGGCGCAGCACCGTCCGCTCGCGCTCGCCGACGACCTCCTCGTCGTAGGCGTCGATCAGGAACGTCAGCATCGAGCGGTTGACGCCGAGCGCAGGCTCGATCACGTGCGGCACGAACCGCTCGCCGGTGCCGGCGTCGACCCACTCGAGCTTCGTTCCGGATGCGGCCGCGTGCTGGGTGAGGTCGAAGTCGCCCCGGTTCGCGATCCCCTCGAGCTCCGACCACCCGATCGGGAACAGGTACTCGATGTCGCTGGTGCCGCTCGAATAGTGCGAGAGCTCGTCGGCGTCATGCGGACGCACGCGCAGGTGGCTCTCGCGGACGCCGTAGCGGAGGTGCCACTTCAGCCGCTCGTCGACCCAGTAGCGGTACCACTCGTCCGCCTCCGCCGGCGGGACGAAGAACTCCATCTCCATCTGCTCGAACTCGAGCGTGCGGAAGATGAAGTTGCCGGGCGTGATCTCGTTCCGGAACGACTTGCCGACCTGCGCGATCCCGAACGGCGGCTTCCGGCGCGCGATCTGGGCGACGTTCTTGAAGTTGATGAAGATCCCCTGCGCCGTCTCGGGGCGGAGGTAGACGTCGACGCCCGACTCCTCCATCGCGCCGACGCGCGTCTGGAACATCAGGTTGAAGCTGCGCGGCTCGGTCAGGTCGCAGTCGGACGTCTCGCCGGGCTGCTTCGACGGCCGCTGGCCGCACTGCTCGGTCTCGAGGTGGTCGGCGCGGAAGCGCTTCTTGCAGTACTGCAGTCGATCAGCGGGTCGCTGAAGCCGCCGACGTGGCCGGACGCCTTCCAGACTTCGGGGTGGAGGATGATCGACGAGTCGAGCGCGACGATGTCGTCGCGCTCACGCACCATCGCCTCGAGCCAGCGTGCCTTGACGTTGTCCTTCAGCAGGACGCCGTAGTGGCCGTAGTCGTACGAGCTGCCGAGCCCGCCGTAGATCTCCGAGGACGGGAAGACGAAGCCGCGCCGCTTCGACAACTGACGATCTTGTCCATCGTGACCGCATCCGTGCTCATGAGTGCGCAGAGGCTACCCGGATGACGCCCGCCGTCGTGGCGGCCGAGCGGGCGGGGATTGCGTTCACGCTCCACGAGTACGAGCACGAGGCCGGTGCCGCCTACGGGCCCGAGGCGGCGGCGAAGACCGGCGTCGACCCGGCGAGGGTCTTCAAGACGCTCGTCGTGGCGCAGGACGGCGCGCTCTCGGTCGCGATCGTCCCCGTCGCCGCGCAGCTCGACCTGCGCGCGCTGGGAAGCGGGCCGCGCTGGCAGAGCGCGGTGCGGCCGAGCGCGCGACCGGCTACGTGCTCGGCGGGATCAGCCCGCTCGGGCAGCGGAAGCGGCTGCCGACGCTCCTCGACGTGTCGGCGCTCCTGCACGAGACGATCTTCGTCAGCGCCGGCCGCCGGGGCCTGGAGATCGAGCTCGCCCCGGACGACCTCGTCCGGCTCACCGGCGCGCGGGTGGCGGCTGTAGCCTCCGGCGCGTGAACCCAGCGCGCGAGGTCGTCGAGCTCCACATCCTCTCGGACTCGACCGGGGAGACCGCCGCGCGTCTCGTCGCGGCACTCGAGGCGCAGTTCCCGGAGCAGCCGTTCGAGGAGGTTCGCCACCCCCAGATCCAGACGATCGACGACCTCCAGCTCGCCGTCTCGAGGGCGAAGGGACGCCCGGCGGTGATGGTCTACACGCTCGTCGACCGCCAGTTGCGCGAGTCGATGCGCACCCTCTGCCGCAGCGCCCGCCTTCACTACGCCGACCTGCTCGGCCATCCGATCGAGTCGATCGCGAAGGTCTCCGGAATGGCCGCCCAGATGACGCCCGGCGCCCGGCCGCCGCTCAACTCCGCCTACTTCAAGCGGATGGAGGCGATCGAGTTCGCGGTCAAGTTCGACGACGGCGTGGGCAGCGGCCTGCGCGAGGCGGACGTCGTCCTCGTCGGGGTCTCGCGCACGTCGAAGACGCCGCTCTCGATCTATCTCGGCTATCTGGGCCAGAAGACCGCGAACGTCCCGATCGTGAAGGGGATCAAGCCGCCGCCCGGAGCTCTTCGAGATCGACCCGATCACGATCGTCGGCCTCACGATCGACGCCGAGCGCCTGGCGGAGATCCGCTCGACGCGGGTGCGGGGCATGGGCGGGGAGAACCGCCGCTACTCGGAGATGCTCGAGATCTACGACGAGCTCGAGGAGGCGGCCGCGCTGCATCGGCGGCTCGGCTGCCCCGTGATCGACGTCACCGGCCGCTCGATCGAGGAGACGGCGCACCGCGTCGTCCGCCTCGTCGACCGCCGGCGCCAGGAAGCGCATGCCCCCCGCTAAGCCGCCGGTCCCGAAGTGGCGCTGGGCCCTCTGGTGGACGATCCTCGGTGCGGCTGTCTTCGTCTTCTACGTGCTGCTGACGCCGATCTGGCTGGGGCTTCGAGGGCTCGCCTGGCTGGCGGAGTGGAGGTCGCGCCGGCGAAGGACTTGACACGTCGGCTCATACTTGGTCAACTGTCTAAGTCAAATGACTTAGACAGGAGGTTCTCGTGACCACGAGAGCATGCAACATCACCGACCCGCTTCGTTCCACCGCTCGCCGCAGGACGCGATGAACGCGCCGAAGGAGGAGTTCCTCTACCTCGCGTGTCTCTACGAGGGCACGGGCGTCGACAAGCCGGACTTCCTCGCCGTCGTGGACGCGGAGGACGGCCGGATCGTCCACGAGTTGCCGATGCCGAACGTCGGCGACGAGCTGCACCACTTCGGCTGGAACCGTTGCTCGTCCGCTTGCCACGGGCCCGACCGGTCGCACCTCGTCGTCCCCGGCTTCCGGTCGTCGCGGTTCCACATCGTCAACGTCGCCGACGACCCGCGCCGCCCGTACATCGAGAAGGTGATCGAGCCCGAGGAGGTGATCGCGAAGACGGGCTACACGCGCCCTCACACCGTGCACTGCATGCCCGGCGACAATATCGTGGTCGCGATGCTCGGCGACGCCGAGGGGAACGGCTCCGGCGGCTTCGCGGTCATTGATGCCAAGACGTTCGAGGTGAAGGGCCGTTGGGAGAACGGCGGCAGCCGGCCGCCGCTCAACTACGACTTCTGGTACCAGCCGCGCAAGAACGTGCTCGTCTCCTCCGAGTTCGGCGAGCCGAACGCATACGAGCCGGGGCTTCGACCTCGCCGACGTCGAGGCCGGTCGCTACGGGCAGCGCATCCACTTCTGGGACCTGGAGCGGCGCACGCTCGAACAGACGGTCGACCTCGGCGCGAAGGGCCTCGTCCCACTCGAGGTTCGCTGGCAGCACGACCCCGAGTCGGAGGAGGGCTTCGTCGGCGCCGCACTCTCCAGCGCCATGTTCCACTTCCACCGCGACAACGGGTCGTGGGCCGCCGACCCGGTGATCGAGGTCGAGAGCGTCGAGCTCGAGGGGTGGCCGTTCCCCGTCCCTGGGCTGATCACCGACCTCGTCCTCTCGATGGACGACCGCTACCTCTACTTCGCGAACTGGCTCCACGGCGACGTGCGGCAGTACGACGTGTCCGACCCGACGCGGCCGAAGCTGACGGGCCGGCTGTGGCTCGGCGGCGTGCTGGGCAAGCCGACTGATGGCCCCAGGGAGCTCAGCGGCGGCCCGAACATGCTCCAGCTCTCGTACGACGGCCGCCGCCTGTACGTCTCGAACTCGCTCTACTCGACCTGGGACAACCAGTTCTACCCGGAGCTGCGCTCGTGGCTCCTGCGGATTGAGTGCGACCCGAACGGCGGCATGAGGATCGATCCCGACTTCTTCGTCGACTTCTCCGACCGCCCCGACGGGCCGGCCCGTGCTCACGAGGTGCGCCTGCAAGGCGGCGACTGCACGACGGAGATCTTCCAATGATCGCCCACCACGTCGGCGAGGGCCTGCTGCCGGCGCTCGTCGCGGGAGCGACGGCCGCACCCGTCCTGCTCCTCGCGGTGCGGGTACGCCTGGACGTTCTCCGGAGCCGCCGAGGCTCGATCCGCCGGAGCATTCGAGCGAGAATGACCGGGACGTGAGCGAGCCCGCGACGAAGACCACAGCCCGCTCGACCGCGGAGGAGGCGCTCCTCGACGCGGCCGAGCGGCTGCTGGTCGATGTCGGGTACGCGAAGATCACGACCCGCAGACTGGCCGAGAAGGCGGGCGTCAACAACGGTCTCGTTCACTATTACTTCGGCTCGAACGAGAACCTGCTCGTCCGCGCGCTCGAGCGGTTCACGGAGCGGCTGATCGACCGGCAGCGGGAGCTCTACGCGGCCGACCTGCCATTCGTGGAGAAGTGGCGGACGGCGATGCGCTTCCTCGTTGCCGAGGACGTCACCTACGAGAAGGTCTGGCTTGAGCTGCAGGCGATGGCGTGGAACGACGCCGCGACGCGGGATCGGCTCGCCCGCGTGAACGCCGAGTGGCGGGCCGTTCTCACCGAGGCGTTTCGCGAACCACATCGCGAGCTCGGAATCGACATGCCGCTCGAGGCGCTGATCTCGCTCGTGATCACCTTCAACGTCGGGATCATGGTCGAGCGCCTGGGCGGGATCGAGACGGGTCACGCCGAGCTCCTGAACTGGATCGACGGATGGCTTTCCTCGTGACCTCGCTCGTCGACACCGAGCGCGCTGCGATCGTCGCGACGGCGCTCGACTACTTCGAGGGCTGGTTCGACGGCGACGCCGAGCGGATCGAGCGCGCCCTCCATCCCAAGCTCACGAAGCGGGGACCCTCGTTGCGCCGGAGCACGAAGGACCAGATGGTTGCGTGGACGGCCGAAGGCGAGGGAAAGTCCGAGGACCGCGGCCCCGGCCGGCGCATCGACGTCACCGTCGTCGACGTCCACGGCACCATCGCAAGCGCCGTCGTCGAATCTGACGTGTATCGCGAGTACCTTCACCTCATCCGGACGGACGACGGCTGGAAGATCGTCAACGCGCTATGGCACTCGACGTAGCACCGACACCCGAGCAGACCCGCGCCCGGTACCCGGACGACGCGGGCTGGATAGAGCGCGACGGCGTCCGCGTCTTCTACGAGGTCTACGGCTCCGGCGAGCCGACGTTCCTGCTCCTGCCGACGTGGTCGATCATCCACTCGCGCCAGTGGAAGGCGCAGGTCCCTTTCCTGGCGCGCGAGCATCGCGTCGTCACGTTCGACGGACGCGGCAACGGGCGCTCGGACCGGCCGACCGAGCCGGCTGCCTACGACGAGCGAGAGTTCGCGCTGGACGCGCTGGCCGTGCTCGACGCGACCGACACCGAGCGCGCCGTCGTGGTCGGCTACTCACTCGGCGCGCCGCGCGGGCTGATCCTCGCGGTCGAGCAGCCGGAACGTGTCGCCGGCGCCGTTTTCATCGGCCCCGCTTATTCTGGCGGCGGCGAGCCGCTCCCGGAACGGGTGATGCCGTGGGAGGACGAGCTCGACAACGACGAGGGCTGGGCGAAGTACAACCGCCACTACTGGCTGCGCGACTACCGCGGCTTCCTCGAGTTCTTCTTCGGGAAGCTCTTCCGGGAGCCGCACTCGACGAAGCAGATCGAGGACTGCGTCGGTTGGGGGCTCGAGACATCCGCCGACACGCTCATCGCCGCGCATGACGGGGCAAAGCCTGGGCCGCAAGAGGCGAAGAAGCTCGCGGGCCATGTGCGCTGTCCGGTGCTCGTCGTCCACGGCACCGACGACGCGATCGCGTCGCACACCCGCGGCCGCGCTCTCGCCGAGCACACCGGCGGCGACCTCGTCCTCGTCGAGGGCGGAGGCCACGCGCCGCACGGTCGCGATCCGGTCTTCTTCAACCTGCTACTGCGCGACTTCGCCCGGAGGCTCGCGTGAGCGTGCTCTCGCAGGAGCGCGAGCAGACCCGCGCGCGCTACCCCGACGAGGAGGGCTACGTCGAGCGCGACGGCGTGCGCCTCTTCTACGAGGTCTACGGGTCCGGCGACCCCACGATCCTGCTGCTGCCGACGTGGGCGCTCATCCATTCGCGCCACTGGAAGGCGCAGATTCCCTTCCTCGCGCGGCACTACCGTGTCGTCACGTTCGACGGGCGCGGGAACGGCCGCTCCGACCGCCCGCAGGGCGCCGAGGCGTACACGATCCGCGAGTTCGCTGCCGATACGCTCGCGGTGATGGACGCGACCGCTACGGAGCGTGCCGTCGTCGTCGGTCTGTCGTGCGCGGCGCTCTGGGGCGTCGTGCTCGCCGCGGAGCATCCGGAGCGCATCGCGGGCGCAGCGTTCATCGGATCAGCCGTCCCGCTGGCGCCGCCGCTGCCCGAGCGCACCGTCTATCCCTTCGACGAGCCGATCGACACCGACGAAGGGTGGGCGAAGTACAACATTCACCACTGGCGGCGGGACTACCGGGACTTCCTCGAGTTCTTCATCGGCAAGTGCTGCACGGAGCCGCATTCGACGAAGCCGATCGAGGACGCCGTCGGCTGGGCGCTCGAGACGACCCCCGAAGTGCTCGCGGACCACGACGCCGGGATCGACTTGCCGATCGGCGGCGACTTTAGGGAGCTCTGCGGGCGCGTTCGCTGTCCGGTGCTCGTCGTGCACGGCGACGAGGACGCGCTCCACTCGCACGCGCGGGGCGTGGCGCTCGCCGAGGCGACGGGCGGGCAGCTCGTCACGCTTCAGGGCTCCGGGCACTTTCCGCAGGCCCGAGATCCGGTCGTGATCAACCTGCTCGTTCAAGAGTTCGTGGAGCAGCTGCCGTGATCGCCGTCGCGGAAACGCGCGAGCAGTCGCGCGCCCGCTACCCGGACGAAGAGGGCTACGTCGAGCGCGACGGCGTGCGTGTCTTCTACGAGGTCTACGGGGACGCGCCGACGACCTTCTTGCTCTTCCCGACCTCCCCGATCTCGCACTCGCGGCTGTGGAAGGGGCAAATCCCGTACCTGTCGCGCTACTTCCGCGTCGTGGTGTTCGATCCGCGCGGGAACGGCAAGTCGGACCGGCCGGACAACGCCGAGGCGTACTCGTACTGGGAGGTCATGAAGGACGGCCGCGCGGTCCTCGAGGCTACCGGGGCGGAGACGGCGCTCCTGGGCGGGCTCTGCGACGGCGGCGGGTATGCGCTGATGCTCGCCGCTACCGACCCCGCCGTCGCGCTCGGCGTGGCCGCGATCTCGCCTAGCGTGCCCCGACTGACGCCGGGGCATCCGAACTACCGCAGCTATCCGTCCACCGAGCCGCTCGACACCGACGAGGGCTGGGCCAAGTGGAACGTGCACTACTGGCGGCGGGATTATCGTGGCTTCCTCGAGTTCTTCTTCTCCCAGCAGCTCCCGGAGCCGCACTCGACGAAGCAGATCGAGGACTGCGTCCGGTGGGGGCTCGATGGCGGCGTGGAGTCGCTCGTCCTTGCCGACGAGGAAGCGCCGCCTCCGTTTGCGAACGAGGAGGAGGCCCGCACGCTCGTCGCCCGCGTCCGGTGTCCGGTGCTCGTCGTCCACGGTGAGCTCGACAACTGCCAGACGCGCGAGCGCGCGCTCGCCGTCGCGGAGCTCACGGGAGGGACGTTCGTCGGGCTCGAAGGCGCGGGCCACATCCCGACGGCGCGTCAGCCGATCAAGGTGAACGGGCTGCTGAAGGACTTCGCCGACGAGGTCGTCCCGCCGAAGCCGAAGGTGAAGACCTGGACGCGGGCGCTCAGCCGGCGCCGGCGGGCGCTCTACGTCTCGTCGCCGATCGGGCTCGGCCACGCGCGCCGCGACGTCGCGATCGCGCAGGAGCTGCGGAAGCTCCACCCCGACGTCGAGATCGACTGGCTCGCCCAGCATCCCGTGACTGCCGTGCTCGAGGCCGAAGGAGAGCGAATCCATCCGGCAAGCGCGCTGCTTGCGAACGAGTCCGCGCACATCGAGAGCGAGTCGGCGGAGCACGACCTGCACGCATTCCAGGCGATCAGGCGCATGGACGAGATCCTCGTCGCCAACTTCATGCTCTTCCTCGACGTCGTGCGCGAGGAGCAGTACGACCTCTGGATCGGCGACGAGGCGTGGGAAGTCGACTACTTCCTGCACGAGAACCCGGAACTGAAGAACGCCGCCTATGTCTGGCTGACGGACTTCGTCGGCTGGCTGCCGTTCGAGGACGGGGGCGAGCACGAAGCGTTCCTGACCACGGACTACAACGCGGAGATGATCGAGCACATCGCCCGCTTCCCGCGCATCCGCGACCGGGCCGTCTTCGTCGGCAACCCCGACGACGTCGTCCCGAACTCATTCGGGAACGGCCTGCCCGGCATCCGCGACTGGACCGAGCAGCACTACGACTTCTCCGGCTACGTGACCGGGTTCGAGCCCGTCGCCGACCGCGAGAAGCTGCGGCACGAGCTCGGCTACAAGCCGAACGAGCGGGTGTGCATCGTCACCGTCGGCGGCTCCGGTGTTGGCGGCCACCTGCTGCGGCGCGTGGTCGACGCGTACCCGCAGGCGAAGGCGCTGGTGCCCGAGCTGCGGATGGTCGTCGTCGCGGGGCCGAGGATCGACCCTGGCAGCCTGCCGCAGCACGACGGGCTCGAGTTTCGCGCCTACGTGCACGAGCTCTACCGCCATCTCGCCGCCTGCGATCTCGCCGTCGTCCAGGGCGGGCTGACGACGTCGATGGAGCTGACCGCGAACCGGCGTCCCTTTCTCTACTTCCCGCTCCGCCACCACTTCGAGCAGAACTTTCACGTGCACCACCGGCTGGAGCGCTACGGCGCCGGCCGGCGGATGGACTTCGAGACGGACGGTCCGGCCGAGATCGCGCTCGCGATCGCCGAGGAGATCGGCCGCGAGGTCGACTACCGATCGGTCGAAACCGACGGCGCCGCGCGCGCCGCGGCGCTGATCGCCGAGCTGCTCTAGCCCGTCAGAGGAGGCGCGTCGCCACCGGCACCTCGCCTGCCGCCGTGACCCGGTAGCCGCGGGCGCCCTCGCGCTGGCTGACGACCTCGCGCAGCTCGGTGCCCTCGAAGTGGAAGGCAGCGTCGTCATCCGCCGCAAGCCCGGGCGCGAGCACGCCCTCGCGGACGAGCCGCGTGTAGGTCGGCCTTCGCTCCGGCTCGCCGTCGTAGTGAGGGCAGAAGCTGCCCGCGAGTAGGCCGAGCCCGCCGCCGAGCGCCCGCAACGTCGGCCCGAACGAGTCGGTGACCGAGTCCTCGAACCAGCAGTTGGCGCCTGCGCTCATGCCGCCGACGACGGCACCGCGTTCCCACGCTTCGCGCAGCGCCCGGTCGATCCCGTGCACGCGCCAGATCGCGAGCATGTTCGCCGTGTTGCCGCCGCCCACGTAGATCACGTCCTGCTTCGCGATGTGCGCGGCGGGGTCCTCGGGCATCCCGAACAGGGTCAGATGGGTCGGCTCGCAGTCCCGCGCGGTGAACTCCTCGTAGAAGCGCACGATCCACTCCGGCTTCTCGCCGCCGGCGGTCGGCAGCCAGCACACGCGCGGACGGCTCGACCGTGCGAGCCCGAGCATGAAGTCCTCGATCCGCGAGTCGCGGCTGAGCAGCGCTCCACCGCCCATGGCGAGCACATGGCCTGACATCGGCCGAGTGTAGATTCCCGCGCAGATGCGCTACGTCTACGACTTCGACGAGGAGACCTCGGGCGGCCGCGAACTGCTGGGCGGCAAGGGAATCGGCCTCGCGGAGATGACGGCGCTCGGCGTGCCGGTGCCGGCCGGGTTCACGATCACGACCGACGCCTGCCGGGCGTACATGGCCTCCGGTGGCGAGCTTCCGGACGGGCTCGTGGACGAGGTCGCGAAGCACATCGCCTCGCTCGAACGGAAGGCGGGGAAGCGCTTCGGCGACCCGGACGACCCCCTGCTCGTCTCCGTCCGCTCGGGAGCGTCCGTCTCGATGCCGGGGATGATGGACACGATCCTCAACCTCGGCCTGGGCGACGACGCGGTCGCCGGCCTCGCGAAGACGACCGGCAACGAGCGCTTCGCCTATGACTCCTACCGGCGGCTGATCCAGATGTACGGCGAGGTCGTCGACGGCGTCGAGGGCCACCGGTTCGAGCAGCCGTTGACCGACCTCAAGTCCGCCCGCGGCGCGAAGCAGGACGTCGAACTGACGGCGGCAGACCTTGCGGAGCTGATCGAGACCTTCAAGCGGATCTATGCGGAGGAGACGGGCGAGACCTTTCCGCAAGACGCGCGCGCCCAGCTCGAGAAGGCAGTTCGCGCAGTCTTCGACTCCTGGGACTCGCCGCGGGCGCAGGTCTACCGCCGGACCTACGAGATCCCGGACGACCTCGGCACGGCCGTCAACGTCGTCCAGATGGTCTTCGGCAACAGGGGCGACGGCTCGGGAACCGGCGTCTGCTTCACGCGCGACCCGTCGACCGGCGAGAGCACGCTCTACGGCGAGTTCCTCCAGAACGCGCAGGGCGAGGACGTCGTCGCCGGAATCCGGACGCCCGAGCCGATCGAGCGCATGAACGAGCTGCTCCCCGACGCGTACGCGCAGCTGCTCGAGACTATCGGCCGCCTCGAGACCCACTACCGCGACATGCAGGACATCGAGTTCACGGTCGAGGAGGGCACGCTCTTCCTGCTCCAGACGCGGACGGCCAAGCGGACGGCGGCGGCGGCGCTGCGCGCGGCGGTCGAGATGGTGGGGGAGGGTTTGATCTCGAAGGAAGAGGCGGTCGCGCGGATCGATCCGGCCCAGCTCGACCAGCTGCTCCACCCGATGATCGACCCGAGCGCCGACGTCGACGTGGTCGCGAAAGGGCTGAACGCCTCGCCGGGCGCCGCGTCCGGGGCGATCGTCTTCGACGCCGACACCGCCGAGGAGCGCGGCAAGGCGGGCGAGAGCGTCATCCTCGTCCGCTGGGAGACGACGCCGGACGACTTTCACGGGATGGTGCAGGCGGCCGGGATCCTGACCGCGCACGGTGGCCTGACGTCACACGCGGCCGTCGTCGCGCGCGGAATGGGGACACCTTGCGTCACCGGCTGCGAGGCGCTCCACGTCGACGTGCGCGCCAAGACTGCACGGCTGCCCGGGCACGAGCTGAAGGAGGGCGACACGATCACGATCAACGGCGGCACCGGCGAGGTGATCGTCGGCTCGGTGCCGCTCGTGCCGCCGCAGATCAACGAGGACTTCTCCGCGATCCTCGAGTGGGCGGACGGACTCCGCCGGCTCAAGGTGCGGACGAACGTCGACACGCCCGAGGACGCGATCAAGGCGCGCGAGTTCGGCGCCGAGGGGATCGGCCTCTGCCGGACCGAGCACATGTTCGCCGACGCCGAGCGGCTGCACCTGATGCGGGAGATGATCCTGGCCGCCGACGAAGAGGGGCGCCGCACTGCGCTCGAGCGGCTGCTGCCGATCCAGCAGGCCGACTTCGAGGGGATCTTCGAGGCGATGGCGGGGCTGCCGGTGACGATCCGGCTGCTGGACTGGCCGCTGCACGAGTTCCTCCCCGAGCTCGACGAGGAGCAGGACGAGCGGATGCGCGAGCGGATCCGGGCGTTGCAGGAGTCGAACCCGATGCTCGGCTGGCGCGCCTGCCGGCTCGGGCTCTTCTACCCCGAGATCTACGAGATGCAGGTGCGCGCGATCGTGCGGGCCGCGATCGCCGTGCGGGAGAGGGGCGGCGAGCCGGTCGTCGAGATCATGCACCCGCTCGTCGGCTTCGGCGAGGAGCTGCGGCGCCTGCGCGAGCTGACCGTCCGGGTCGCCGCCGAGGAAGGACAGCTCGACTATCTGGTCGGGACGATGATCGAGCTGCCCCGCGCGTGCGTCCGCGCCGACGAGATCGCCGAGCACGCCGACTTCTTCTCGTTCGGGACGAACGACCTGACGCAGACCGCGCTCGGGATCTCGCGCGACGACGGCGGCCGTTTTCTCTCCCATTACCTCGAGACGGGCGTGCTCGAGCGCGACCCGTTCGAGACGATCGACCAGGACGGCGTCGGCGACCTGATGGAGATCGCGGTCGAGCGCGGCCGCCGTACGAGCCCGGACCTCAAGCTCGGCATCTGCGGCGAGCACGGCGGCGAGCCGAAGTCGGTCGCGTTCTGCCACCGGCTCGGGCTGGACTACGTGTCGTGCTCGCCGTACCGGGTCCCGCTGGCGCGACTCGCCGCAGCGCAGGCCGCGCTGGCGGAGCAGGGCACGGTCGCGGTGGCGATCGGCGGCTAGGCGTACCCGCGAACCTTCCAGTACGCCACGGCCACGCTGAGCAGGCCGACCGCGACGATGCTGGCGACCGAGACGGCGTCGAAACGGCTGTAGATGGCGCTCCGCTTGCCGAACTGGGAGAGCGCGAGCATGGCGAGCGCGCCTCCCGCGAGACCGCCCAGGTGGCCGCCGATCGAGATCCCCGGCACCGCGAACGTGAAGGCGAGGTTGACGACGAGCAGCGTGATCGCGCTGCCGCCGAGCACGTAGGTCTGCTGGCGCTCGAGCACGATCGCGGCGCCGAGGATCCCGAAAATCGCTCCCGACGCGCCGACGGTGACCGCGTTCGGGCTCGCGATCAGCGCCCCCGCCGAGCCGGCGATGCCGGCGACGAGGTAGAGCAGGATGTACCGCATCGGCCCGAGCCAGTCCTCGAGCGGCCGGCCGATCCACCAGACCGCGAGCATGTTCATCCCGAGATGAATCGGGCCGTAGTGCAGAAACGCGGCCGAGAGCAGGCGCCACCACTCGCCGTGGGCCAGACCGATCAGTTCGTCGGACGAGTTGATCCGCTCGATGAAGAGGGCGCCGTGCTCGAAGATCCAGCCGGAGTTGGCGTTGATCGCCGCGCCGCCCGCGAGCTGGAGCAGGTAGATGCCGACGTTGATCGCGATCAGCGCCTTCGTGACGATCCCGGGGTACCGCGCCGAGCTGCGGCTCACGTTCTGGACGATGCGGCGCGCGCCCTGCGCCTGCCCCGAGTGCTCGGGACAGCGGATTCCGACGGGGCTGAACGTCATGCAGTCGGGGCAGATGCCACGGTCGCATTCGGAGCAGGAGACGCCCGTCTCGCGGTCGGGGTGCCGGTAGCACCTGAGCATTTCGGCCATCCGAATCAGCCTAGCCTGATGAAGGTCCGTGTCGCGTTCACTCCCGAGGCCTGCGGCCGAGATCGGGCCGAGCTAGTCTGCCTCGCTGTGGAGCAACAAGACACCGACCTCATGCGCCGGCTAGAAGCCATCTACTCGGACGGTGGGTCGCGAACCCCGGCGGACCGGGCGGCGCTCCTCGTCGCGGCCGAGCTCGAGTCGCTGCGTGCGGACGCCGCCTTCGTCGCGACAGTGTCCGACGACGGCACCCGGATCGAGGTCTCCCGCGTGACGCCGTACTCGGAGGGTCCGGTGCACCTCGCCTTTCCGGCCAACGCGCCGTACCCGCTCGCGGAGGTGCTCCGCCGTCCGGCGGCGCTGTTCATCGAGAGCAACGAGCAGCTCGCCTGCGACCACCCGGGGCTCGTTCGGGTGGAGGAGGCGGATCACGCGTGCGCGACGATTCCGTTGCGCGACGCCGAGGCCAGGGTGATCGGCGCGCTGAATCTGGGTTTCGAGGACCCACACGCGTTCGGCGAGGCGGAGCGGGTCCTGATCGAGGCGGTCGCCGAGCGGTGCGCCCGTGAGCTCGAGCAGGCGCTGACCGCGACCTGATCGACGCGGGACGCCTCAGGCGGGCGGGATGTTCTGGTTGATCCGGAAGAAGTTGTCCGGATCGAGCCTCGTCTTCAGCGCCTGTAGCCGCGCGAACTTCGCGGCCCCGTAGGACTCGTGAATCCGGTCGGCGCCCTCGTCGCCGAGGAAGTTGACGTAGACGCCCTGGTGCCACGGCTCGAGCGCGGACCAGAAGCTCCGGACCCAGTCGCGCTCCTCCTCGAAGCCGTCCCCGGTCTCGGTGCAGGCGCCGATGTTGTAGGTGAAGCCCGCTCGGCGTCCGTTGAACGCGGTCTCGTCCTCGCCCACGCGGGCGACTGCTCCGCCCGTCTGCCAGATCGGGAAGGAGGTCAGCGGCGACCGGATCCGGAGCGAGTGCTCGACCGTCAGGTCGATCACGTCGTCGCTCAGCTCGGCGACGTCACAGCTCTTGAAGTAGTACCAGCGTCCCGGCGGGAAGCTCGGATCGAGCATGGCCTGGTGGGCGAGGAACGGCTTCGGGACGCAGACGTCCGCGACCGGTGAGCCGAAGGCGCGCAGGGGCCGGATGAAGCGTTCGCCCTCCTCGGGGTCGCCGATCCAGCAGCAGACCACCATCACGACCGGTTGACCGTGCAGCTCGGGTGGGATGATCGGCAGCGGCGGGGCCTTGCGGTGGACGACGATCGTCATCAGCTCGTCGGGCGCGTCCGCGACCCAGTCCCGGTAGAACCGCAGCACCTCGCCGGAGCGCTCCATCGGCCAGATCACCGGACCGGCCAGCACCTGCGGCCCGAGCGGCACGCACTCGAACTCGAACTCGGTCGCGATCCCGAAGTTGCCGCCGCCGCCGCGCAGCCCCCAGAAAAGCTCGGCGTTCTCGTCGTGGCTCGCCGTGACGAACTGGCCGTCCACCGTGACGAGGTCGACGGAGAGCAGTCGGTCGACCGAGAGTCCGTGCTTGCGCATGATCCAGCCGATCCCGCCTCCGAGCGTGAGCCCCGCCACACCGGTGTGGGTGACGATGCCGGAGGGCACCGCGAGCCCGAACGCCTGCGTCTCGCGGTCGAGCTCGCCGAGCAGCACTCCGGCCTGCACCCGTGCAGTGCGCCGCTCGGGGTCGACGCGGATGCCTTTCAGCGGGGAGAGGTCGATCATCAGCGCGTCGTCCGCGACCGAGTAACCGGGGAACGAATGGCCGCCGCTGCGGATCGCCACCGGGAGGTCGCTCGCCCGCGCGGCCTTGACCGCCGTGATCACGTCCGAGACACCCGCGCAGCGCGCGATCGCGGCGGGGCGGCGGTCGATCGAGCCGTTCCAGATTCTCCGGTGGACGTTGTAGCCTCCGTCCGCCGGGCCGATGATCTCGCCTCCGAACGCCGCGGCGTCGATCTCGATCGTGTCGGCTGTCGTGCTCACCGCGGTCAGTCTGGCACGTTCGCCACGACGTTCAAAGCGCGTGCTCGCGTCGGCGTCGCGCACGCGCCCGCAACTCGGCCCCCTATTCCAGCCGTTCCAGGAGCTCGACGGCGAACTCAGACCCCGGGAGCGCCGCGAACTCGGCCTGCAAGCGGGCGGCCGCGATTCGGTAGCGCGGCTCGCCGAGCACCGTGGAGACGGCGTTCCGGACCGACGCCGGCGTCGCCTCGATCGCGTCGAGGACGATCGCAAGTCCGAGCGCCTCGCAGCGCGCCGCGTTGAGCGGCTGGTCGGCGCCCATCGGGATCAGCACCTGCGGCAGCCCGTGAGCCAGCGCACCGAGCACGCTTCCGGAACCGCCGTGTGAGACCACCGCGCTGCAGCGCGAGAGCACCTCCGCTTGTGGAATGAACCGCTCGATGCGAACGCGGGAGGGAGACGGCCCGAGCTCGGCCGGGTCGAGCTCCGTCCCGACAGTCGCGACCACCTCGAGGGGCAGTTCGGCCACGCCGGCGAGAACGCGCGAGAGGAGGTCGCCCGACTCGAGGTTGAATACCGTCCCGAGCGTGACGTAGACCACGTCGGGACGGTCGTCCGGGGCCGGCGCCACGGCGGCGGGACGGAAGTGGGTCGTCGCGGGCGGCAGGGGGAACTCGGGATCGCGGTAGCTCGGCGGCAGCGGCGCGAGCACGAGCCGCCGCGACAGCATCGACGCCGCCGGATCCGGTGGGAGCCCGTACTCCGCGCGAACGGCGTTCAGCGGCTCGGCGACGAGCTCGTGCGTCGCGAGCGTCCCTGCGGCGAGCACGACGACGCTCGCGAAGGGCAGGCCGAGCCGCTCCGCGGCGACGAGCGCGCCGTAGTGGGTTTCCTCGCCGACGACGACGTCCGGCTTCCACCCGCGGCATAGCGCCTCCACGCCCGGCGCACGCTCGCGTGCGCGAAGAACGAAGCCGTCCCGGAAGTCCCGTGCCTCGCGCTCAGGATCGAGCGGCTGCAGCGGGAGCCGCTCCGGCGGTTTCGGCGCCGGCTCGGTTGCGTGGACGTCGAAGCCGAGTCGCTCGATGGCGGGGAGAATCGACTCGCGGCCGCCGACAGCGACGGTGTGTCCCGCGGCGCGCGCGGCCGCGGCGAGCGGCAGCAGCGGCTCGACGTGCCCGCGCCCGCCGGTGAATGTGAACAGGATCCGGATCGAGCGACTCTAAGCGGCAGCCGGTAGGAGCACCCGGAAGGTCGATCCCGCGCCGAGCGCCGTCTCGACCTCGATCCGACCTCCGCTCTGGCTGACGACGCCGTAGGCGGTCGCCAGGCCGAGCCCGGTTCCCTTGCCCTGATCCTTGGTGGTGAAGAAGGGCTCGAAGAGGCGGTTCCGCACGTGCTCGTCGATCCCGGTGCCCGTGTCGGTCACCTCGACCGCGACGTAGCGGTCGGCGCCGGATTCGACGCTGCGGGTGGCGAGCGTGAGTCGTCCGCCGTGGGGCATGGCGTCGCGTCCGTTCAGCGCGATGTTGAGGATCACCTGGACGAGCTGGTCGGGATCGGACTCGACCGGCGCCAGCCCGTCGGCGAGCGAGACCTCGAGCTCGACCTCGCAGCCGATCGTCCGGGTCAGCATCTTCTCGAGATCGCGAACGACATCGTTCACGTCCAGCCGCTGCGGCCGCAGCATCTGCTTGCGCCCGAACGCGAGCAGCTGGCGCGTCAGCGCGGCGGCGTGGGCGGCCGCCTTCCGGATCTGCTCGACGTCCTCGACCCGGGGGTCGCCGGCGTCGAACGAGTGGGCCAGGAGGTCGGCGTAGCCGCTGATCCCCGTGAGCATGTTGTTGAAGTCGTGCGCGATCCCGCCCGCGAGCTGCCCGATCGCTTCCATCTTCTGCGACTGGCGCAGCTGCTCCTCGAGCTGCTTCTGCTCGGTGATGTCGAGCAGGAACCCCTGATGGCAAATCGTCCGACCGTCGGCGTCGCGGACCGGAATCGTGTGGTCGAGCACCCAAACGGTCCGGCCGTCGCGGGCGCGGAACCTGAACTCGCTCCGCGTCGCGACGCCGTTCGCGCGGGCTTCGCGGGCGAGCTCCGCCACGCGGTCGCAGTCGTCGGGATGGATTCCCTCCGTCGCCAACTCCGGGCGGGCGGCCCACTCCTCGGGCGTGTAACCCAGCATCGCCTCGATCTGCGGGCTCACGTAGAGGGAACGGAATGGCACCTCGACGCTGTGCATGTACGTGGCCAGCGGGATGTTCTCGATCAGCGACCGGTAGCGCTCCTCCGCGGCTTGCAGCGCCTCCTCGGCGCGCACCCTCTCTGTGAGGCCCATGACGAGGATGCAGTCGAGCGGCGACTCGAGGATCGCCTGCTTGTCCTCGACGAGCCGTCCGGCCCGTTCGGTGGAGGCGAGCAGCTGCATGCGGGCCGAGACCGCGTCGGCGAGCGTGACGAGGATCTCGAGCTCCTCCTTCGTCCATTCGCGCAGCTCGCTGTCGACGGCGCAGAAGGCGCCGAGGACGGGTCCGTCGGCCGAGACGAGCGGGACGCCCGCGTAGCCAACAGCGCCGCGGGTGACCACGAGCCGCTCGCCGCTCTCGACGACCTCGGCACAGAGGGTGAGCAGGGTCGCTTGCTCCGACGCCCACGACTCGGGTAGGTCCGTGGTCGAGAAGAAGTGGCTCTCGCCGTCCACGAGCGAGACGAGCGCCACCGGCGCGTTCAGCGTCAGGCGGGCAAGTTTGGTGAAGCGGCCGAACCTCTCCTCGTCGGGCGGGCAGACGTCGGGACGCTCGAGCAGCCGCATTCTCGCTCTATCGGCATGTGAGAGGAGGACCTGAGCGAAGGCACTTGACAGGAACATGTGTTCGTAGGTAGAACATATGTTCCCGTGATCGCCTGTCTCCTCATCCCCGGCTTCGAGTTGCGCGCGGCGCTGCGGGACAAGCCGAGGCTGGCGCTCGTCCCGGCGGCGCTGTCGCCATTGCCCGGAACGGAGCAGCTCGTCGGGCCCGTCACCGCGGCCGCCGAGCTCGCCGGCGTGCAGCCGGGGATGCGGCTGGGGGAGGCGCTCGCGATGTGCCCGCAGCTCGTCCTCGTCGAGCAGGATCCGGCGGCGGTCGAGCGCGAGTGGGAAGGGGTGCTGCAGCGGCTCGAGGACTCGGGCTTCGCGGTCGATCCCGAGGAGCCGGGGCGCGTCTACTTCGAGACGAAGGGCGTCGAGCGACTGTACGGAGGCTTGGAGGCGGCGCTCGAGCGGGCGCTCGCCTCCGTCGGAGCTGCCTGGGATCCACGCGCGGGCGCGGCGCAGCGCCGGTTCGCCGCCCTCGCGGCGGCGAGCGTCGCGCGTCCCGGGCAGGCACTCGTCGTGTCGGCCGGCAAGGAGGAGGGCTTTCTGGCACCGCTGCCGCTCTCGCTCCTGCCGCTCCCGGCCGATCGCTACGCGGAGCTCGAAGGGATGGGGGTGCGCCGCTTGGGGGAGCTGGCCGCCCTGCCCGGGGGAGCAGTCGCCGAGCGGCTCGGTCGGGAAGGCCGGCAGGCGTGGGGGCTCGCGCGCGGCGGCGACAGCGGTCGCGTCCGCGGGCGGCGTCCGGCCGCAGAGCTCGTCGAGGCGCTCGAGTTCCCCGAGGCGGTCGGGAACGAGCTGACGCTTCGCCGTGCCTTCGGCTCGCTGCTCGACCGGCTGCTCGCCCGCCCCGAGCGTGCGGGCCGGCCGTTCCGCAAGCTCGCGCTCTCGGCGAAGGTCGTGGGCGGCGGCTCCTGGCGGCGGACGGTGACGCTGCGCGAGCCGACGGCCGACCGGCCGCGTCTGCGGGCGGCACTCGGCCCGAAGCTGCTCGAGATTCCCGCTCCCGTCGTCGAGCTGCGGTTGGAGGCGGTCGAGCTCTCCGAGTCGACCGGCCAGCAACTCGAGCTCGTCAAGCCGGTGGGCGACGAGGTGCAGGCACGCCTGAGCGACGGGCTGCGCCAGGTGCGCGCCTCGACGGGCTCCGGATCGGTGGTCGCAGTCGTGGAGGTGGCGCCGTGGTCGCGGATTCCCGAGACCCGGTCGCTGTTCGTGCCGCGGGACGAATAAACGCTCCCCGACCGGCCTTGGTGGAAGCCAGCCCGGTCGGTGTGCCGGTTCGCGTCGACCGCGAGGGCGTCGCGCTCGTCCGCGAGGAGTGGCGTGTCGTCGACCGCTGGTGGACGGAGGAGCCGCTCGACCGCCGCTACTTCGACCTCGTGCTCGAGTCGGGCCGGAACGCGTGCGTCTTCCGCGACGAGGACGCCGGCTGCTGGTTCAGCCAGCGGGCCTGAGCGCGTGCTCCGCGAACGATTCCCATTCCGTCGCGTGCGCGGCCGGCACGACGACCCACTCCTTGAACGGCTGCCCCTTCCCGGAAGGGTCGAACAGGTGGGCACCGTCGAGCGCGAGCGCGCGGGCATGCGCGTCGGCAGCGGGCAGCTTGAAGACCATCGCGCCACGCGAGAAGCCGGCGACCATCTTCCCGCGCGCCTTGATGCAGGGCATCCCCATCATCTGGGACAACTCGACGAAGTCGTGGCGGAAGACGAGGAAATCGGCGAGCTCGTCGTAGCGCTCTCGCGCCTCCATCCGGCGAGCTTAGCGCGACGCGACGCGAGCGGAGACCGGGGCGGCGGGCTCGTCTGCGGTGATGAGCGCGTGTGCGAAGAGCGCCGTCGTCACCAGGGAGATCGAGACCATCAGTGTCGCCAGCGCGCGCATGTGAGAGCACAACGCACGGTCGTCCTGTGGGGGTGCGGCCTAGGCCGGTACCTGGTCGAACTCCGCTCGAGCAGCCGCGAGCTCGTTCTCGTCGCGGGCGGCACTGAGCGCGCGGACGAAGTCGCCGAAGCCGCAGCTCGGCGTGTGGATGTCCAGGTAGCGAACGTCGTCGGACCCGGCCGGTGCGAACGTGTGCGGCACTCCCGGCGGCACCTGGAGCCACGATCCGGCGGTCGCGCGCACCTCGCTCCCGTTCACCGTGAACGTGAGCTCGCCCTCGAGGACGTAGAACGACTCGATGTGGCGGCGGTGCACGTGCAGCGGCGGCGAGAGGCCGTCCGGCTCGGTCGAGACCTCCGCGATCCCGATCGCGTCCACGTCGACGAGGAGCGAGACGCGCAGGCCGGGCCGGTCGACCAGGACGTCGCCCGTGCCGATGTACGCGACGTCGGCCGGCAGGCCGCCGTCGGCAGGCGGGTCCTCGGAGTCGAAGCCGGGCGCCTGCCCGTGCATGTACTCGGCGAAGCCGCCGCCGGGCGCGTGGAAGTTGAGGTAGCGCAGCTCTTCATCGGCCGCGTTCCTGAAGCCGTGGACGACGAGCGGCGGCGCCAGCACGATCGTTCCCGCCGGGTGCGGCGTCTCGACCCGATCCGGCCCGACGAGCACCGTCAGCTCGCCCGCCAGGACGTAGAAGAGGTCGTTGTGCGCCCGGTGGACGTGGGCGCTCGCGCCTTCCCGGTGGGGATCGAAGCGCGTCCACGTCGCATGCAGCTCGTCCCGGTCGGACAGGAACTCGACCCGGCTCTCGGGCACGTCCCGAACGACGTCACCGCCGCCGGCAGGTAGGTGCACCGCGTGGCCTACGTCGAGCTCCATGCCCACTCAGCCTATTCGTTCCTCGACGGCGCGTCACACCCCGAGGAGCTGGCGCTGCGGGCGGCCGAGCTCGGCTACGAGGCGCTTGCGCTCACCGATCACAACGGCGTCTTCGGCTCGCTCGAGCTCGCGCACGCGGCCAAGCTCGTCGGCGTCCGCGCGCTCACCGGCGTCGAGGTGACCCTCGCCGGCGGGTCGCATGTGACCCTGCTCGTCGAGTCGTCGCAGGGCTACGCCAACCTCTGCCGCCTCCTCACCGCAGCGCACGCGCACACGCGGCCCAAGGAGGGCGAATTGCTGCCGCCCGCGCTCGACCCGGCGCTGCTCGCGGAGCAGAACGAGGGCCTTGTCTGCCTCTCCGGCTGCGCCCGCGACGGGCTCGGCGTGCGCGACCCGAACGCGGCCGCCCGCCTGGCTCGTGCGTTCGGCCCGGAGCGCTTCTACGTCGAGCTGCAGCGTCCGTTCGAGCGCGGCGACACCCGCCGGAACGCGCTCCTGCGCGACCTCGCCGCTCACGCGGGAGTCGAGACCGTCGTCACCGGCAACGTCCACGCGCACCACCCTCGGCGCACGGCGCTCCAGGACGTCCTCGTCGCGATCCGCCACAACACCTCGCTCGAGGCGAGCGAGCGCGAGCGGCGCGGCAACCGGGAGAGCATCCTGCGCGCGCCGGCCGAGCTGCTCGAGCTCTTCCCCGACGACCGCGACGCCGTCCTGCGCACCGCCGAGATCGCAGCACGGCTCGAGTTCGACCTGACCGAGGAGCTCGGCTACCGCTATCCCGACTTCTCCGACGGCGACGTTCCCGCGATCAGGCAGCTCGCCCAGGTGTGCGAGGACGCCTTCTCCGAGCGCTACCCGCCAAGTAACAGACTGTTACTTGGGCAGGCTCGGGCGCGGCTGGAAACGGAGCTGCAGCTGATCGACGAGCTCGGGCTCGCCGGCTTCTTCCTCCTCCACTGGGAGGTGCTCGAGCTGGCGCGGGAGCTCGCGAACGGGATCCGCGGGCCCGGCTCGCCGCGCCGCTGGCTGCCGCCGGGGCGGGGGCGGGGCTCGTCGGTCGGCTCGATCGTCTGCTACCTGACCGGCCTCTCGCACGTCGACCCGGTCGCCCAGAACCTCTCGCTCGGCCGCTTCCTCAACCGCGAGCTCGCGTCGGTGCCCGACATCGACCTCGACTTCCCGCGCGACATCCGCGAGCAGCTGATCGTCGGCGTCACCGAGCGCTACGGCCGCGAACACGCCTCGCTCGTCGCCAGCTTCTCCACCTACCGGGCCCGCGGGGCGATCCGCGACGTCGGCAAGGCGCTCGGGCTCCCGTTCGCCGAGCTGGAGCGGCTCGCGCGCGTCTCGGACGGCTGGAACGCGACAAAGGTCGCCGACGAGCTGGCGTTGCTCCCCGAGGCCGAGCGACGGCTGCTCTCGCCGCGCTGGCGCGCCTTCGCCGAGCTGACGCGGGAGATCGCCGGTCTGCCGCGGCACATCTCGCAGCACCCGGGCGGGATGGTGATCTCCTCGCGGCCGCTCGTCGAGCTCGTGCCGCTGCAGCCGGCGGCGATGACGGGTCGGCAGATCTGCCAGTGGGACAAGGACTCGTGCGCCGACGCGGGCTTCCTCAAGATCGACCTGCTCGGGCTGGGGATGCTCTCCGCGGTCGAGGACTGCGTCGAGCAGATCGCGGAGGTGTACGGCGAGCCGATCGACCTCTCCCGGATCCCGCTCGACGACAGGGCGGTCTACGCGGAGATCCAGAAGGCCGACACGATCGGCGACTTCCAGATCGAGAGCCGCGCGCAGATGCAGAGCCTGCTCCGGACGAAGCCGGAGAACCTGGACGACCTGACCGTGCAGGTGGCGCTCGTGCGGCCGGGGCCGATCCAGGGCAAGGCCGTGCACCCGTACATCGACGCGCGCGAGCGGCTGCGGGTCGATCCCGCCTACATGCCGCCGGTCGACCACGAGCTGCTGCGCGAGCCGCTCCGCGACACCCACGGGGTCGTCGTCTTCCAGGACCAGGTGCTCGACGTTGCGATGGCGCTCGCGGGCTTCACGATCGGCGAGGCCGAAGGGCTGCGGCGGGCGATGAGCCGGAAGCGGAGCGAGGAGGCGATCGAGGCGTTCCGGCAGCGGTTCATCGAGGGCGCGGCGCGGAACGGGGTCGACGCCGAGTCGGCCGACCGCGTCTACGACAAGCTGGCGGCCTTCTCCGGCTTCGGCTTCCCGAAGTCGCACGCGGCCGCGTTCGGCCTCCTCGCCTACCAGTCGGCGTGGCTGCGCCATCACTATCCGGCCGAGTTCCTCTGCTCGCTCCTGAACGCGCAGCCGATGGGCTTCTACCCGCCGTCGTCGCTCGTTCGGGATGCCCAGCGGCGCGGGGTGGAGGTGCGGCCGCCGGACGTGAACCTGAGCTTCGTCCAGTGCACCTGGGACGAAGGCGCCGTCCGGATGGGCTTGAAGTACGTGAAGTCGGTGGGGGATGACGACGCCGAGGCGGTCGTGGCCGAGCGCGAGGCGCGCGGCGAGTTCCTGAGCGTCGGCGACCTGGCCCGGCGGCTGCCGCTCGACGCGCGCGAGCTGGAGGCGCTCCTCCGCAGCGGCGCCTGCGACCGCTTCGGCAAGCGGCGCGACCTGCTCTGGGAGCTCGGACTCGTCACCCGTCCGCAGACGGTGCAGCGAGAGCACAAGCAGCTCTCGCTCGAGCTCGATCCGACGGTGGCAACGCCGGAGTTGCCCGATCTGACCATGTGGGAGCGGATGCTCGCCGACTACGCGACGACGAGCGTCTCGATCGACGTGCATCCGCTGACGCTGCTGCGGCCGCACCTGCCGCCCGACGTGCTCCCGAGCGACCGGCTGAACGAGGCGCCGCACCGCAGCAAGGTCGCGTTCGCGGGGATGGCGGTCGCGCGGCAGCGGCCGGCGACCGCGAGTGGAATCGTCTTCATGCTGCTGGAGGACGAGCTCGGCCAGGTCAACCTGATCGTCTCGCCGGAGTTGTACGAGCGGAACCGCGCCGTCGTCCGGGGTGAGCCGCTCCTGCTCGCCCGCGGCCGCTTCGAGCACATCAAGGACAACCGCAACATCGTCGTCGAGTCGCTCGAGAGCCTCGGGCCGCTGGCTCGCAGGGTCGCGGCGAGCGACGTCGGCGCCTCGTTGCCGGCCGCCCACCACTTCGGGCATAGGTAACGCAGCGCGCGGGGAGGACCGCGCGATGAGAGTCGACGGCTATCTCCCGATCGCCGATTACGCGCTGATCGGGGACGGGCACACCTCCGCGCTCGTCGGCCGCGACGGCTCGATCGACTGGCTCTGCCTCCCGCGGGCCGACTCGGAGCCCGTCTTCGACCGGATCCTCGACGCCGGGGAGGGAGGGCGGTTCGAGCTCGAGCCGGTGGAGCCGTTCGAGGCTGTGCGGCGCTACCGCGAGCACACGAACGTCCTCGAGACGACCTTCACGACCGCGTCCGGCTCCGTCCGCGTCACCGACGCGATGCTGCTCGGCGCCGACCAGCGCGAGCTGATCCGCGTGGTCGACCCCCGCGACGGCCGCGTCGCCATGCGCTGGCGCTTTCAACCTCGGCTCGAGCTCCAGCTGGCGACGTGGGACGCGGGCGACGGCGAGCTCGAGCTCGGCCCCGGCTCGCGCGCGACGTTCGTCGTCGCCGAGTCCCCGCCGACCCGGGAGGACGCCGAGCGCCGGCTCGAGCGCACGGCGGCCACCTGGATGGGCTGGGCCTCCCGCGCCCAGTACGAGGGCCGCTGGCGCGACGAGGTGATCCGGAGCGCGCTCGTCTTGAAGCTGCTCACCTACGCGCCGACAGGCGCGATCGTGGCCGCCCCGACGACCTCGCTCCCGGAGCAGATCGGCGGCGATCTCAACTGGGACTACCGGTTCAGCTGGCTCCGCGACGGCATCTACACGCTGCGCGCGCTGCTCCTCCTCGGCTACCGCGAGGAGGCGGAGGCGTTCTTCCGCTGGCAGCTGGAGGCGATCCGCCCGGACCTGCCGGAGGTGAAGCCGCTCTACCGGATCGACGGCAGCTCCGACGAGGAGGAGCGTGAGCTTCCCCTGCCCGGCTACCGCGGCTCGCAGCCCGTCCGGGTGGGAAACGCCGCCACGAGCCAGCTCCAGCTCGACGTCTACGGCCACCTGCTCGAGAGCGCGTCGCGCCTCCGGGGTGAGATCGCGTTCCTGGGGCCCGACGCCGGTCGCGCCCTGGCCGCGCTCGCGGACTTCGTCGCCGACTCGTGGCGGAGCAAGGACGCCGGGATTTGGGAGGTGCGAGACGGGCTCGCCGACTTCGTCCAGTCGAAGGCGATGTGCTGGACGGCGCTCGACCGCGCCGCCTCGCTCGCCGAGGAGGGTGCGATTCCCGGCACGGGCGCTCGCTGGCGCGAGGAGGCGGAGGCGGTGCGTGCCTGGATCGAGAGCGAGGGCTGGAGCGAGGAGCTCGGCAGCTACGTCCGCGCGCCCGAACTCGGCGACGAGGTGGACGCGTCCCTGCTCTCGCTGCCGCTCTGCGCCTACTCGCGCGCGGGCGACCCGCGCTTCCTCGCGACCGCGGACACGATTCGCCGGGAGCTCGGCGCGGGCGGGCCCCTGCTCTACCGCACCAAGGCGGCGAAGGGAAGCGAGGGAGCGTTCCTGACGTGCTCGTTCTGGCTCGTCGACGCGCTCGGCCGCGCCGGCCGGACCGAGGAGGGTCACGAGCTGATGGGGGAGCTCGTCGCGCTCGCGAACGACGTCGGCCTCTACGCCGAGGAAATCGACCCCGAGACCGGCGAGCACCTGGGCAACTTCCCGCAGGGGCTCGTGCACCTCGCGCTCGTCAACGCCGCCGTCTCCCTGGCCGATGGCGACGAGGTCTAGTCGCCGTTCTCGCGCAGCGCCGCGTCGAGCAGCAGCGCCGTGTTGACGAGGCCGATGTGCGAGAACGCCTGCGGGAAGTTCCCGACGAGCCGCTCGAGCTTCGGGTCGTACTCCTCCGAGAGCAGGCCGAGCTCGTTCCGGAGGGAGAGCAGCCGCTCGAACATCTCGCACGCCTCGTCGAGCTCGCCGAGCAGGACCAGGTTGTCCACGAACCAGAACGAGCAGAGGAAGAAGGCGCCCTCACCCGGCGGGAGGCCGTCGACCGACTCGGCTTCCGCGTCGTGACGGTAGCGCTGGACGAAGCCGTCCACGACGAGCTCGCGGCGCACCGCCTCGAGCGTGCCGCGCACGCGCGGGTCGTCGGGCGGGAGGAAGCCCATCAGCGGGATCGTCAGGAGGCTCGCGTCGACGCGGTCCGAGCCGTAGTACTGGACGAACGAGTTCAGCTCCTCGCTCCAACCCTGCTCGAGCACCTCGGCCCGGATCTCGTCGCGGCTCCGCCGCCAGCGGTCGACCGCGCCGTCGCGCCCGAACTGCTCGACCGCCTTCACGCCCCGGTCGAAGGCGACCCACGCCATCATCTTCGAGTGGACGAAGTGGCGCCGCGGGCCGCGAACCTCCCAGATCCCCTCGTCCGGCTCGCGCCAGCGCCGCTCCAGGCTCGCGAGCAGCACCTTCTGCAGCGCCCACGACTGGTCGTCCGGCTCGATCTCGCGCCGGCGGGCCTGGTGGAGCACGTCCAGCACCTCGCCGTAGACGTCGAGCTGGAACTGCGAGCTGGCGCCGTTCCCGACTCGCACCGGGCGTGACTCCTCGTACCCGGCGAGCCAGGGCAGCTCGAACTCGGGTAGGCGCCGCTCGCCGGCCGGGCCGTACATGATCTGGAGGTCGTCGGGATCGCCGGCGACCGCGCGCAGCAGCCAGGTTCGCCAGGCGGCGGCCTCCGTCGGTGAAGCCGCTCTCGAGCAGGGCATCGAGCGCGAAGGTGGCGTCACGGAGCCAGCAGTAGCGGTAGTCCCAGTTGCGGACGCCGCCGATCCGCTCCGGGAGCGAGGTCGTCGCCGCGGCCACGATCCCGCCGGTGGGGCCGTAGGTGAGCGCCTTCAGCACCATCAGCGAGCGCAGAACCGCCTCTTCCCAGCGCCCGAGGTACTCGCACGTCCGGAGCCAGTCGCGCCAGAAGACGCACGTCTCCTCGAGCGCATGCTCGGCCGTGATCGCCCGGGGAAGCTCGTGGTGGGAGGGGTACCAGGTGAGCACGAACGGCTTCCGCTCGCCCGCCTCGACCGTGAAGTCTGCGACCGTGCGGAGGTTCTCGCCGCGCATCGGCACCGGCGTCCGCAGCGCCAGTGCGTCCGGCCCCGCGATTGCGATGCGCGTCTCCTCGTCGACCCGGCGCACCCACGGCACGATCGAGCCGTACTCGAAGCGGATCACGAGCTCGAGCCGCATCGGCACCGAGCCCTCGAGCCCCTCGACGATCCTGACGACGTCGGGATCCTGGCCGCGCGGCGGCATGAAGTCGATCACGCGGACGCTGCCCGTCGCGCAGTGGAAGTCGAGCTCGTGCACGAGCGTCCTCGGGCGGTAGCGCCGCTCGACGCGCTCGACTTCGCAGTCGGGGGCGATCAGCCAGTGGCCGTCCCACTCGTTCCCGAGCAGGGCCGAGAAGCACGCACCGGAGTCGAAGCGGGGGAAGCAGAGCCAGTCGATCGAGCCGTTGCGGCCAACCAGCGCCGCGGTCTGGAGGTCGCCGATCAGGCCGTAGTCTTCGATCCGCATGGAGCGCTAGAACTCTGACGGCAGCTTCGGATAGCGCTTGCGGGCCGCCCGGGCGAACGAGTCCTCGTAGGCGTCGATCGCATCGTTGGGGAGCGTGGCGGCGTAGGCGTCGCGGATCTCGCCGAGCCGGTCGGCGATCGCCTCCAGCACCAGCTGGTAGTCGCCGTAGAGCTCCTCGGCCTCGTCGCGGTCGGCGGCGTCGTACGCGCGCTCGGCATCGTCGGCCTCGCGCACCAGCTCCGCCTCGTCCTCCGCGAACAGGTCGAGCTGGCGGCTGACGAGGTCGCCGAAACGGTCGCGGCGAAGTCTCATCCGAGCTCGCGGTAGAGCGCCAGATGCGCTTGCGCCGACGCCTCCCAGGTCAGCTCGGCCCGCGCCCGCATCGCCCCGGCACGTGCCGCCGCCAGCGCTGCGTCGTCGCCGAGAAGCTCGCGGATTGCCGCGGCCAGTCCGTCGACGTCGTCCGGCGCGACCACGCGGCCGGCACCGAACGCCCGCACCGGCTCGGGCAGGCCGCCCACGTCGTAGACCACCGCCGGCACACCGGCACCGAGCGCCCTCAGGAGCGCGCCGCTCTGGTCGAGCTCCGGCCGGTACGGGAAGACGGCGACGGTCGACTCGCCGAGCGCGCGGTCGATCTCCGCCTCGGAGAGGAAAGCAGCGGCGTCGCCGGCAACGCGTAGCTCGGCACCGGCACGGGCGACGGCCTCGCGAGCGTGCTCGAGCTGCTTGTACGGACGCACGAGTCCGAGTGCGAGCACCGTCCGGCCGTCGTCGGCCCGCACCGGGTCGCTCGCGGTGATCGGATGGGGGATCACGCGCAGCTTCTCCTCCGGCACGCCGAACGCGGCGAGGGTCTCGCGGCCGCGCTGCGAATGGACGACGACCCGCTCGAAGCGCCCGAACGCTCGCCGCCAGAGCCGCGTCTTCGCCGCCGTACGTCGCGGCAGCAGGTCGTGGGCGGTGAGGACGAGCGGCGCCCGGTGGCGCAGCAGCCACGCGTCCACCTCGGGCAGGGCGAGCCACTGGACGTGGACGATGTCGGCCCCGGTGACCGCGAGGCGCGCGAGACCGAGCGGGTGCTCCAGCACCTTCAGCGGCAACCGCAGGCGCGAGCGGCCGAAGAGCCGCGAAGAGAGCGGATAGAAGAGCTCGCGGCGCCGATAGCCGTCCGGCTCGGGGGCAGCGCCGAAGCGAAAGCGCGATGTCACCAGCTCGACCTCGGCCCCGGCCCGCGCGAGCGCAGCGGCGAGGGCGTGGTCGTACGGAGGCGTGAAGGCGGGGGGATCGGCGAGGACGACGCGCATCGCTCGTAGGCTAGTGCGCGTGCTGATCCGGAGCTGGAACCTCTTTCACGGCCGCACGTCGCCGCCCGGTCGGCGCATCCACCTCCGCGAGATGGTCGAGCTCGCCTCGGGCGACGCGCCCGATGTCCTCTGCCTGCAGGAGCTGCCGCTCTGGTCGCTCGCGCGGCTCGAGGAGTGGAGCGGGATGTCGGCCGAGTGGGCGGTCGCCAAGCGAACGCTCGTGCCGCGCTGGCTCGCCGGCGTGCTCCAGCCCCGGGACCCGAGGCGCTTCCGCTCCGGCGTCACCGGTCAGGCGAACGCGATCCTGCTCGGACCGGCGCTCGTGCCGCTCCAGCACCGCACCGTTCGGGTCAGCGAGCGCGGCCGGGAGCGGCGCGTCTGCCACGCCGTCAGGCTCGAGGGGATCGTGATCGGGAACGTCCACGCGACGAACGAGTTCCGGAGGCCGGAGGTGCCGAAGGCGGAGCTCGTTCGCGCCCACGCGCTCGTCGAGTCGATGGCGACCGCGGGCGAGGCGCGCGTGCTCGCGGGCGACTTCAACCTGCGCGACCCCGACCTGCCCGGCCCGAACATCGACCACATCGTCGTCGCCGGGATCGACCACGGCGGGCTCGAGGTATGGCCGGAGGAGCGCCGCCTGCACAATGGCGCGGTGCTCTCCGATCACGCTCCCGTCGAGATGAGGATCGGATGACACCTGACGAGGGCCGGGCGCTCTTCCCGGTGCTCGAGCGGCTCGCGTATCTGAACGCAGGGACGTTCGGCCCGATCGCGCGACCGACCGCCGCGGCCGTCCAGGAGCAGCTCGACGCCGATCTCGCCGACGGCCGCTTCGGCAAGGAGTACTTCGAGCGGATGCTCGAGCTGCGCAAGGAGGCGCGGGTCGCGCTCGGTGGCCTCGTCGGTGCGGCCCCCGAGCACGTGTCGCTGACCGGCTCCACCACCGACGGCTGCAACATCGTCCTCGCCGGCCTCGACCTGCAGCCGGAGGACGAGATCGTCACGACGACCGAGGAGCACTTCGGCCTGCTCGGTCCGGTGCACGCGAGCGGCGCGCGCGTCGTCGTGGTCGAGCCGGACGCGGACGCGATCGCCGCCGCGGTGACGCCGCGAACACGGCTGCTCGCGCTCTCGCACGTGCTCTGGACGAGCGGCCGCGCGCTTCCGCTCCGGGAGCTCCGCGAGCAGACCGGCGTGCCCGTGCTGGCCGACGGCGCGCAGTCCGTCGGCGCGATTCCGGTCGACGCGAAGGGACTCGACTTCGTCACGATCTCGGGGCAGAAGTGGCTCTGCGGGCCGGACTCGACCGGTGCGCTCGTCGTGGCCGACCCGGACCGGCTGCGAATCGCGCGCCCGAGCTACTTCTCCCAGAAGGGCTACGAGCCGTCGGGCAGCTTCGAGCCGGCGGAGGGAGCGGCCCGCTTCGACCCCGGCTGGCTCTCGAGCGCCGTGCTCGCGGGGCTGCTGGCGGCGATCGCGACTCGCCCGGACTGGGCCTACGACCGCGCGGCCGAGCAGGCGGCACGCTGCCGCGAGCTCCTGGCGCCGCTCGCGGAGGTGATCCCCGGCGACACGACGCTCGTCGCCTTCAGGCACGACGATCCGCCGGCGCTCGTCGAGCAGCTGGCGGACGAGGGCGTCGTCGTCCGCGAGATCCCGAAGACGGGCCTCGTCCGCGTCTCCTGCGGCTGGTGGACGAACGAGGACGACCTGCACCGGCTCGTAGACGCGATCTCCCTGTAAACGGGCTACTCTGGCGATGCCTTGGGTCGGGCACTCCTCCTCGCCGCAGCCGTCGTCTCGCTGCTCGCCGCCGGCACAGCGCGTCCTGCGAGCCCGGGCGAGACCTTCCTGGTCGGCTTCGCCGAGGACCTGCCGAAGGAGATCGGCGCCGTCGCGGTCGCGCCGGCCGCCGAGCTTGGCGGCACGGCCTTTCGTCTGACAACGCTCTGGACGCTCGGCCGGACGATCATCCCGGAGGCTGAGGCGGCGAAGCTCAACCGCGCCGTCGGGGCGGCGGCGGGGCAGCGGATCGTGCTCGCCGTCTACGGCGAGCACGGCGCCGACGCGCCGCAGACCGCCGCCGCGCGAAACGAATACTGCGGTTACGTGAACGTCCTCCTCGCTCGCTATCCCGCGATCCGGGACGTCGTGATCTGGAACGAGCCGAACAAGAGCCTGTTCTGGAACCCGCAGGCCGGCGCGCCCGCCGCCTACGAGGCCCTGCTGGCACGCTGCTACGCCGTGCTGCCCGTGGCCGTGAACGTGGTCGGGCTCGCGCTCTCCTCGACCGGGAACGACGACGCCGGCTCGACCTCGCCGGGGGCGTTCATCCGGGGCGTCGGCGACGCTTACCGCGCGAACGGGCGCCCCGGCCGGATCATGGACACGGTCGCGCACCATCCGTATGGGCTGACCGCGGCCGAGCGGCCGTGGCGCCGTCACATCGCCGCGAAGCCGATCGGCATGGGCGACTGGAACAAGCTCATGTTCAACCTCTTCCGCGCCTTCGACGGCACCGCCCAGCCGCTCCCCGGCGAGGCGGACGTCCGGCTCTGGTACACGGAGTCGGGCTTCCAGACTGCGGTCGACGCGGGCAGGAGCGGCTACACCGGCACGGAGAACGCGACCACGGTGCCCGACGACGCCGGCGGCGAGCCCGAGTCGCCGGCACCGGCCGAGACGTCGCCCGCGCCCGACCAGTCGACGCAGGCGCTCGACGCACTCAGGCTCGCGGCCTGCCAGCCGCACGTGACCGCGTACTTCAACTTCCTCCTCGCCGACGAGCCGATCCTGAGCGGCTGGCAGTCGGGCGCGCTCTGGGCCGACCGCACGCGGAAGGACTCGTGGCCAGCGTTCCGGCAGGCGATCGTCGCCGCGACGGGCGGCACCGTCGACTGCGGCGCGCTCAAGGGCGGCAGGCCGAGCGCCGACTTCATGCCGCCGGGCGTCCCGACCGGACTCGCAGGCACCGGCGCGGTCGAGCCGCTGCGAGTCGACCTCACCTGGAACGCGGCCGCCGACGACGCGACCCCGATCTCGTACCGCATCTATCGTGACGGCGCCCACGTGGGCACCACCTCGGAGCTTTCCTGGTCGAACGCCGCCGTGCAGCCGACGACCACCTACACGTACGTCGTCCGCGGGCTCGACGCCGCCGGCAACCTCGGCGATGCGTCCGCGCCCGTCACGGTGACGACGCCGGCTCCCGCGCCGCCGCCCGAGCCGGCGCCGACGCCGGTCACGCCGCCGGCAGGCGGCGGAGGTGGAGGCGGCGCCGCGCTGCCGCCCGACCTCGGCGTCGCCCTGGCGACGAGCCCCGCGCGGCCTCGCGCCGGTGAGCTCGTCGACGTGGTCGTCACCGTCGTCAACGATCTCGCGGCGGGCACGGCCTTCGGCGTCTCGGCCACGGTCGAGCTGCCATCGGGCTCCGTGCTACTCGCGCCCGTCGCGTTCGAGCGCGGCTCGGGCTGCACCGGCACGACCACGCTCGCGTGCGCGCTCGACTTCCTCCCGAACGGCTGGTCGACGCCGCTGCGGTTCCGGCTGACGCCCGGTGCCGGCACGCTCGTCGCGGCCGTTGCGACGACGTCCTATGAGCCGGACGTGAGCGACAACCGCTTCACGCTCGAGGTCGCCGCTCCGCCGGCCGTCGCCGCGCCGGCTGCAGTGCGGGTGCCTGGGGCGCCCGGCCGCCTGGCGGCGCGCGTGCAGAACGGGAAGGTGCTGCTCGCCTGGGCGCGCAGCGCCGACCACGCGCGCATCCGCTCCTACCTCGTCTTCCGCGACGGCGTCTTGCGCCGCAGCGCTCGCGCTCTCACGTTCAGCGAGCGAGCGCTGCGTGGCCGGCACGTCTACACCGTCCGGGCCTTTGCCGTCGACGGCCGCCGCAGCGCAGCCCGCCGGGTGGTGGTCTCGCGCTAGGCGGCGTTCGCCGCGGTCGGCAGGCCGAGCTCCTTCGAGATCGGCTGCAGCGCGGCGACGACGTTCGCGATGTGCTCGTCCAGCTCGACACCGATCAGCTCCGCGCCGGCGTAGACCTCGTCCCGGTGGACGCCGGCCGCGAACGACGGCTGCTTCAGCTTCTTCTTCACCGACTTCGGCTCGAGGCCCTCGAGCCCCGTCGGCCGGACGAGCCCGCAGGCGTGGACGAAGCCCGAGAGCTCGTCGCAGGCGAAGAGCGTCTTCTTCAGGATCGTGTCGCGCGGCAGCTCCAGGTGCTCCGCGTGGGAGAGGATCGCCTCGATCACGTCTTCCGGGTAGCCCTCCTCCCGCAGGATCGCGGCGCCGTCCTGGGGGTGCTGGTCGAGGGTGGGGTGGATCTCGTAGTCGAAGTCGTGCAGGAGGGCGACGACACCCCAACGCTCCTCGTCCTCATCGAGGCGGCGCGCATACGACCGCGTCGACGCCTCGACGGCCAGCGCGTGCCGGAGCAGAGACTCGCTCTTCGTGTACCTCGTCAGCGTCTCCCAGGCCCTGTCGCGCGTTACGTCCATCCGACGGTCTACGATACCCCGCTTCGTGACCACCACTACGCTCTCAACCGGAATGCAGGCCTTCGTGATCGAGGGCGGGCGCCCGCTCAGCGGTTCTGTCCGCGCGGCCGGAAACAAGAACGGTGCCCTGCCGATCCTCGCCGCCACCGTGCTGGCTTCGGAGCCGGTTCGCCTGACGAACGTGCCGCGGATCCGCGACGTGCAGACGATGGTCGAGCTGCTGATCGACATCGGCGCCGACGCCGACTGGCTGGGCGAGAACGAGATCCAGATCGACACGTCCGGCGTCCACAAGTCCGAGCTCGACGAGGAGCTGTGCCGCCGCATCCGCGCCTCGTTCCTGCTCGCGGGCCCGTTGCTCGCCCGGCTCGGCAGCGTGATCGTGCCGCCACCGGGTGGGGACGTGATCGGGCGCCGCCGGCTCGACCCTCACATCCACGGCCTCGCCGAGCTCGGTGTCGAGATCGAGATCAACGGCCGCTTCGAGATGCGCGCGTCCCGCCTCCGCGGCAAGGCGATCTTCCTCGACGAGGCGAGCGTGATGGCGACGGAGAACGTCGTCATGGCGGCCGTGCTCGCCGAGGGCGAGACCGTGATCGGCAATGCCGCCTGCGAGCCGCACGTCCAGGATCTCTGCCGCTTCCTCGTCTCCCTCGGGGCCCAGATCGAGGGGATCGAGTCGAACGTGCTGCGCATCCACGGCGTCACGCAGCTCGGTGGCGGCGACTGGCGCGTCGCGCCCGAGCACATCGAGGTCGGCAGCTTCATCGGTCTCGCGGCGGCGACCGGCAGCGACATCACGATCGAAGACGTCGAGCCGAGGGACCTCGTCTCGATCCTGCCCGCGTTCGCCCGGCTCGGCGTCCAGGTCGAGGTGGGGGAGTCGACCGTCCGGGTTCCACCGGGCCAGCAGCTCGTGATCCAGGACGATCTCGGCGGCCAGATCCCGAAGATCGAGGACGGCCCGTGGCCCGCGTTCCCCGCCGACCTGACCTCGATCGCGGTCGTGACGGCGACCCAGGCCCGTGGCACGGTGCTCGTCTTCGAGAAGATGTTCGAGAGCCGCCTCTTCTTCGTCGACAAGCTGGTCGGGATGGGCGCGAGGATCATCCTCTGCGACCCGCACCGCGTCGTCGTCACCGGCGCGGCGCAGCTCTACGGCGAGCGGCTGACGAGCCCGGACATCCGCGCGGGGATGGCGCTGCTGATCGCGGCGCTCTGTGCGGAAGGCACCTCGACGATCGGGAACATCGCCGAGATCGACCGCGGCTACGAGCGGATCGACGAACGGCTTCGCTCGCTCGGCGCGGCGATCGAACGCGTCGAGGCGTAGACCGCGATGAACGCCCGGATCGCTCCCGGTGGCGGTACGTCGAACATCGCCACAGGCATCCCCGTCCTCGATCATCTGCTGACGCAGCTCGCGCGCAGCGGCGGCTTCGAGCTGGCGCTCGAGCTGCCGCCGGGTGAGGGCGAGGCAGAGGTTGCGGCGGCCGGCACGGCGCTCGGAGAGTCTTTCGCGGACGTGCTGCGCACGGACGGGCTGCCGGGTCACGGCTCCGCATTCATGCCCGCGGAGGAAGCGCTGGCCCAGATCGTCTTCGAGGTCTCCGAGCGGCCGCTCGTCGCCAGCAACGTCGATCTGACCGAGGCTCGCGCCGGTGGGCTCGGCGGCGATCTGGCGGCGCGCTTCCTGGACGCGTTCGCGGACGCGGCCGGAGTGACGCTGCACGTCCGCCTGATCGACGGCGAAGACTCGCGGCACGTCCTGGAAGCCATCTTCAAGGCCCTCGGCGCCGCGCTCGCCGCTGCCTCCCGTCCCGTCTGAACGAAGGAGACCCGTGCCAGAGAAGGAGATCGTCCGCACAGAGCGCGCGCCCGCGCCGTTCCAGGGTGCGCCGTACAACCAGGCCGTCAAGGCGTCCGGTCTCGTCTTCGTCGCGGGCCAGCTCGGCCTCCGGCCCGGTGAGACGGCGCCCGTCGAAGGCATCACCGCCCAGACGGAGCAAGTGATGCAGAACCTGACTGCGATCCTCGACGAGGCCGGCAGCGGCCTCGACCGGCTCGTGAAGACGACCGTCTTCCTCCAGGATCTCGGCGACTTCGCCGCCATGAACGAGGTCTACGCGGCTCACGTCGGCGACGCGCCCCCGGCCCGGTCGACGGTCGAGGTCGCGAAGCTCCCGTCGGGCGCGCTCGTCGAGATCGAGGCCGTCGCGCTGCTTTAGCCGTCGCATCCGGCATCCGCTCTCGCGGACACCCGGCGCGCAGACCCCTGAAGGGGCCGCTGTCGCGGCCAGGCGACCACCGGTGGCGGCGCGGTCAGAATGCACAAGTCATGTGGGACTCGGTTGCCGACTATGTGGACTCGCTCGGGCTCGATGCCTACCTCGTGGGTGGCGCCGTGCGCGACGAGTTGCTCGGGAAGACGCCGCGGGAGCTCGACTTCGTCGTCCCGGGCGTGGGCCACGCGGAGCTGCGCGCCGCGCTCGAGCCGCACGGCAAGATCGAGGATCTCGTCGTTGCCGACCAGCGGGTGGGCGTCCGGCTGCTGCCACGGGACCGGGCCGTCCGCGCGCTCCAGCCGGCCGGGATCGAGTTCACGCCGCCGCGGGTCGAGCGCTCGACCGGGCCGGGGCGGCACGACTTCGAGATCGTCGCGGACGGGGAGATCTCGCTCGAGCAGGACATGGAGCGCCGCGACTTCACGATCAACGCGATCGCGCGCCGGCTCCAGACGGGAGCGCTCCTGGATCCGCTCGGTGGCCGTGCCGATCTCGAGCGCGGCGTTCTCCGCACCACGGGCCCAGAGAGCTTCCGGGACGACCCGCTCCGGATCGTGCGAGGCCTCCGCTTCGTCTCGCAGCTCGACGTCGATCCCGACCCCGACACGCTGCGCCAGATGTGCGAGTGGGCGCCGCGGATCGAGCACGTCTCCGGCGAGCGCATCGGCGGCGGCCTGGCCGCCGACGGGATGGGCGAGCTCTCGAAGCTGCTCCTCGGCGCGCACCCGGAGAAGGCGCTTCGGCTCGCTCGTGAGGCCGGCGTCCTCCTGCACCTGCTGCCCGAGTTCGCGCCGACGATCGGCTACCTCCAGCAGAGCGACCGCCAGCACCTGCCGCTCGACGAGCACATCTTCGTCGTCGTCCAGGCGGCCGCCGACGGGGACGCTCCGCTCGAGGTGCGTCTGGCGGCGCTGCTCCACGACCTCGGCAAGCCGGAGGCCGAGCGGGAGGGAGGCGATCACGCGGCGCTCGGGGCAGCCGTCGCCTCCCAGGTCCTCGCCCGGCTCCGCTATCCCGGCAGGCTGCGGGAGTACGTCGCCAGACTCGTTCGCGAGCATTCGTTCGCCCAGGACGGCGAGCCCGCTCCCGTCGACGCGCGCCGCTTCCTGGCTCGTCACGGTGAGCGGCTCGCCTTCGACCTGCTGGCCCATCGGGCAGCCGACCTGACGGGGAAGAGGCCATCGCAGAGCGAGTGGGACTGGCTCGGCCGCTTCCGGACGCTCGTCGAGCAAGAGCGCGCGCAGCCGCACCGGCTCGCCGACCTGGCCGTCGACGGCGCGGACCTGATCGCCGCCGGCTTCGTCGAGGGGCCGGAGCTCGGGCAGGCGCTGCAGACGCTCCTCGGCGAGGTCGTCGAGGATCCCGCCCGCAACAGCCGCGAGCTCTTGCTCGACCGCGCGCGGGAGCTCGCATGATCCGCTGGGAGCCGCCCGGCTACTCGGTCGTATTCTCGATGCGCACGGGCGGCGTGAGCGAGGGGCCGTACGAGTCGCTCAACCTCGGCCGCATGACGGGCGACGACGTCGAACGCGTCGACGAGAACCGTCGCCTCCTCTGCGCAGCGGTCGAGGTCGAAGCCGAGCGGCTTGCACTCAACCGCCAGGTGCACTCGACCATCGTCCACCGAGCGGTGGCGGGCGCCCGCGGCGAGCCGGGCGACGGTCTCTGGACCGATGAGCCGGGACAGCCGATTCTCGCCATGACGGCGGACTGCCTCCCGATCGCGCTCGCGCGCAGGGAGGGGCGGCCCGCGGTCGCCGTCGTCCACGCGGGCTGGCGGGGCCTGCTCGCCGGGATCGTCCGGGTCGGCGCCGAGTCCCTCGGCGGCCCGCTGCAGGCGGCGATCGGCCCGGCGATCGGGCCGTGCTGCTACGAGGTCGATGCGGACGTCGCCACTCCGTTCGCCGCCGCGTTCGGAGCCGACGTGGTGCGGGGCGGCAAGCTCGACCTCTGGACGGCCGCGGAACGAGCGCTCAACGCAGCCGGCGTCAGCGAGGTCCTCCGAACCGACCTCTGCACCTTCTGCAACCCGGAGCTCTTCTTCTCGCACCGCCGGACGGGCAAGCCGCGCGGCGTCCAGGGAGTGATCGCCCGTGTCGCCTGACGCCGTCCGCGCGAACCTGGAGCGGGTCCGGGCCGAGATCGGCCCGGACGTGACGATCGTCGCCGCGACGAAGTACGTGGCCCTCGCGGACATGACCGTCCTCGCGGAAGCCGGCCTCGAGGTCGTGGGTGAGAACCGCGCCCAGGATCTCGAACGGAAGCACGTCGCCCACGGCGACGCCTTCCGCTGGCACTTCATCGGCCATCTCCAGTCCAACAAGACGAAGGTCGTCAACGCCACCTGCGAGCTCGTCCACTCGCTCGCATCCGAGTCCGCCGCGCAGCGGCTGACCGTGCCCGCTCTGGTCGAGGTGAACCTCTCCGGCGAGCCGTCCAAGTCGGGGGTCGCGCCCGAGGAGCTACCGGGTCTCCTGGCCGCCTACGGCGGGGTCCGCGGCCTGATGACGATGCCCCCGTTTGCTACGCGCCCGGAGGACTCCCGGCCCTACTTCCGCCGCCTCCGAGAGCTCGCGGCGGAGCACGGGTTGCGCGAGCTCTCGATGGGAACCTCGCAGGACTACCGCATCGCGGTCGAGGAGGGCGCGACGCTGATCAGGCTCGGATCCATCCTCTTTCAGGGCTAAACTCCTGCACCAATGGGCTTTGCAGACGTCTGGAACCGCACACTCGTCTACTTCGGGATCGCCGAGGAGGACGAGGACTGGGACGAGAACGGCTACGCGACGAACGAGGACCTGGAGCGCAGCTACGGCGCCCGCGAGCGCGCCAACGTCAGGAGGCTGCAGCCCCGCCGGGGCCGCGACTTCGACGACTGGACCGACTCGGAGCCCGAGGCCGACAGCACGGCCGTAGTCCGGCCGCCGAGCCGCCTGCGCGGCGTCGAGGCCGTCCCCAACCCGGCCTCAGTGAAGGTGCATCTCGTCCTGCCCCGGAGCTTCAACGACGCGCAGCAGATCGCCGATCGGTTCAAGGACGGCGTGCCGGTGATCATCAACCTGCAGAGCGCCGACCAGGATCTCTCGAAGCGGTTGATCGACTTCGCCAGCGGGCTCACCTACGCGCTCGACGGCGGGATGCAGCGCGTCGCCGACAAGGTCTTCCTGCTCACCCCGCGCAACGTCGAGGTCTCGGCCGAGGAGCGGGCGCGAATGCTCGAGCGCGGCGGCTTCTTCAACCAAGCGTAGGAGACCGGCGGGCAACCGCGAACGGACGGTCATGGGCGACGCGCTCGCGAACTTCGTCTACGTCTTTTTGTGGGTGTACCTGCTGCTGCTGTTCGGGTACATCCTCACGTCGTGGATCCGGCTGCCGTACCGACCGTGGCTGAACCGCGTCCAGCGGTTCCTGTACGACGTCTGCGATCCGTACCTGCGGATCTTCCGCCGCTTCCTGCCGCCGCTCGGGCCGCTCGACCTGTCGCCGATGGTCGCGATCTTCGTGCTCCTGATCGTCCAGAGAGTGCTCGTCTCACTGCTCCAGCGGCTGTAGGGGAGGAGCCACGATGTCGCTCACACCCGTCGAGATCCGCCACATCCGCCTGAGTCGCGGCCTTCGCGGCTACAAGAGGCCTCCGGTCGACGCGCTGCTCACCGAGATCGCCGAGAGCTTCGAGGACGTCTGGCGCGAGCGCGCGGACCTCGCCGACAAGGTGGAGCAGCTCGAGCTCGACCTCGTGCGGCACAAGGAGCTCGAAGGGCTCCTCCGAACGACACTCGTCTCCGCCGAGAGCGCCGCGCAGCAGCTGCGCGAGCAGGCGCGCAGGGAGTCCGAGACGATCGTCGGCGAGGCGCATGCCGAAGCGCGGGCAATCGCCCGCCGCGCCTCGTCCGAGAAGGAGCGGCTCGAGACCGAGCTGCGCAGGATCAAATCGCTGCTCCGCTCCGCGCTCGACAGCCTCGACGAGGCATCGACCGACGAACGCGAGCCCGTCGGCGAGCAGACGGGCGAGATTCGTCGCTTGATCAGCTAGGCCGAGCTCGCGTCTATCCTTCACGTCGTGGTTGCGCCCACGACCAGATTGCGGCTCCGAGTCGCGCCCGGCGCGTCGGCGTCCGGCGTCGTCGGCCGGCATGGAGAATCCTGGAAGATCCGCGTCGCGGCAGCGCCCGAGCGCGGGAAGGCGAACGAGGCCGTTCTGGCGCTGCTGGCCGAGACGCTCGCAGTTCCGCGCGCGAACGTGACCCTCGTTTCGGGTGGAGGCTCCCGAGACAAGCTCGTCGAGCTGACCGGCATCGAGCCGGATGAGATCGAACGACGGCTCGCCACGGCGGGCGGACAGGAGAACCAGACCGGATGAGCATCGATACCGCCCACTTCCGCCAGGAGCTCGAGCAGGCGCGGGAGCGGCTGCAGAAGACGATCGAGCACCACGACATCGGCAACGCCTCTCTCACCGAGGAGACCGGCGAGCTGCAGTCCGCGAGCAACGACAACCACCTGGCGGACACCGCGACGGAGACTTACGAGCGCGAGCTCGACGAGGGCCTGGAGGAGGACGCGCGCGAGCAGCTCCGCCAGGTCGAGAACGCGCTCGCCCGGATCGAGTCCGGCGAGTACGGCACGTGTGAGGTCTGCGGCAAGGAGATCCCCGTCGAGCGGCTCGAGGCGATGCCGTCGGCGACGCTGTGCATCGACGACGCGAGGCGACTCGGCCGGTGAGCGAGCCGGCCCGCCGCGAGTCGCCGCCGCTCGACGTTCGCGTCGGCTCGTCGACGAACGCGCTCCGTCCGATCCTCGCCGCCGAGCGGCCGCTCGGGGCCGGGCTGGGCCAGTGGGTGAGCCTGGCGGCGATCGTCGTCGCCGCTGTCGCGGCCGATCAGCTGACGAAGCAGGTCGTCGCCCGCGCGCTCGCGCTCGGCGAAGAGGTGCAGATCGCGGGCCCGTTCTCGATCCACCACGTTCGCAACTCCGGGATCGCATTCGGCTTCTTCGCGAGCGCCACCTCGATCGTGATCATCGTCACGGCGATCGCGGTTGCCTGGATGCTGGTCTTCTTCACCCGGTCGGGCAGCCGCCATCCGGTGCTGCCGGTCGCGCTCGGACTCGTCCTCGGCGGCAGCCTCGGCAATCTGCTCGACCGGGTGCGCCTCGGCCACGTCACCGACTTCCTCGATTTCCGCTTCTGGCCCGCGTTCAACCTCGCCGACGTGTTCATCGTCGTCGGCGTGGCGACCCTGTTCGGCGCGCTCGCAGGCGGCGACCGCTCCAAGCGCAGACCGCCGAGCACCGTTGTCCACTCTCCGCTTTCGCGCCCCTGAGGCCGAGCGGCTCGACCGGGCCGTCGCCGGCCGGGCCGAGGTGGGCTCGCGATCCCTCGCAGAGCGCCTGATCGCCGACGGCGCCGTCCTCGTCGACGGCGCGCCTCGGCAGAAGAGCCACAAGCTCGAAGGCGGGGAGGAGGTCGTCGTCGAGCTTCCCCCCGAGGCCGGCCCGCTCGAGCCAGAGGAGATGAACCTCCGGGTGGCCTGGGAGGACGAGCACCTCCTCGTGGTCGACAAGCCGGCCGGAGTCGTCGTCCACCCCGGGACGGGTCATCGGAGCGGAACGCTGGTGCACGGCCTGCTGGCCCACGACGCGGCCGGAGGTGACGACGAGCGGCCGGGGATCGTCCACCGGCTCGACCGCGACACCTCTGGGCTGCTCGTCGTCGCCCGCTCCGACGACGCGCACTCGCGGTTGCAGGAGCTGATCCGCCGGCGCCAGGTCGACCGGCGCTACCTCGCGCTCGTGAAAGGGACGCCGAAGTCGCGCTCCGGGCGAATCGAGGCGCCGATCGGGCGTGACCGGATCGACAAGTCGCGCCACTCGCTCGATACGGCGACGCCGCGCGAGGCGGTGACCCATTTCGAGGTCACGGAGCTGCTCGGCGAGCGGGCTCTGCTCGAGCTCCGGCTCGAGACCGGACGCACGCACCAGATCCGCGTCCACCTCGAGGCGATCGAGCTGCCGATCTCCGGCGACCCGGTCTACGGGTCCGCGGGCGATCTCGGGCTCGAGCGCCAGTTCCTCCACGCGGCAGGCCTCGGCTTCGAGCACCCCTTCACGCGCGAGCGGGTCGACGTCGAGTCGCCGCTGCCCGGCGACCTCGCCGAGGCGCTCCAGCAGGCCCGCCGGCTGGCCTGAGCACAGCTACACTGGCGCGGTCGTAGTCCTCCGTCCCGGCGACCAGGACGGGTGGGGGTGCCGAGGTTCTGAACCCGGTTCCGCCCGCGCCCCGCCGGCTTGCTCCGCAATCAACCGTGAAAGGGGCCATTCCCTTGGCAGTCGTATCCATGCGTGACCTCCTGGAGGCCGGCGTCCACTTCGGCCACCAGACCCGTCGCTGGAATCCGAAGATGAAGCGCTTCATCTTCACCGAGCGCGGCGGCATCTACATCATCGATCTCACCCAGACCTCCGAGCTGCTCGAGGAGGCCTACAACTTCGTCCGCAACCTCGCCGAGCGCGGCGGCACGATCCTCTTCGTCGGCACGAAGAAGCAGGCGCAGGACTCGGTCTCCCAGGAGGCGGGCCGCGTCGGCATGCCCTACGTCGCGAACCGCTGGCTCGGCGGCCTGCTGACGAACTGGCGGACGATCACCGACCGGATCGCGCACCTGCACGAGCTGCGCCGGCTGAAGAGCGAGGGCCAGCTCGAGCTCCTGCCCGCGAAGGAGCGGATCACGCTGCTCGCCGAGCTCGAGAAGCTCGAGTCGAATCTCGGCGGCGTCGCCGACCTGAAGCGCCAGCCCGACGCCGTCTTCATCGTCGATCTGAAGAAGGAGCAGCTCGCCGTGCGCGAGGCGCGCCGGCTCGGCGTCCCGATCATCGCGCTCGTGGACACGAACTGCGATCCCGACGAGGCCGACTACATCATCCCGGGCAACGATGACGCGATCCGCTCGTGCAGCCTGATCGTCAGGGCGATCGCGGACGGCATCGCGGCCGGCCAGAGCAAGGTGACGCCGCAGGAGATGTCCGCGAACGGGAACGGCAACGGCGCGGTCGCGACCGAGGAGCCGCCGCACGCCGAGGAGACGCCGGTCGCCGAGGCTGAGGAGGCGCCCGTGGCCGAGGTCGAGGCGTCCGCCGAGCCCGAAGCCGCTGCACCACCCGACCCGGTCGAGGAACCGGCCGCCGAGACGACCGAGGAGGAGACCGCGTGAGCACGACCATTTCCGCATCGCAGGTGAAGGAGCTTCGCGACGCCACGGGCGCGCCGATGATGGACGCGAAGCGGGCGCTCGTCGAGACCGACGGCGATCTCGAGGCCGCCCGGACGCTCCTGCGCGAGAAGGGCATGGCGCAGGCGGCCAAGCGCGCCGGCCGCTCCACGACCGAGGGTCTCGTCGGCTACCGGATCGAAGGCGGCACCGGGACGATGGTCGCGGTCGGCTGCGAGACGGAGCCGGTCTCGAACAACGAGGCGTTCCAGGCGTTCGCGAAGAAGGTGCTCGAGACCGTCCACGCCGACGGCGCCGACGCGGTCGAGTCCCTCGAGCAGGACCGCGTCGACCTCAGCGCCAAGCTGGGTGAGAACATCGTCGTCGTCGGGGCGGAGCGATACGAGCTGGGCGACGGGGAGATCGTCAACGCCTACGCGCACCCGCCGGCGAACAAGATCGGTGTGATCGTCAAGCTCGACGGCGGGAGCGAGGAGCTGGCTCGTCAGCTGGCGATGCACATCTCGTTCGCTGCGCCCGAGTGGATCACGAAGGACGACGTTCCGGCGGAGACGGTCGAGGCCGAGAAGCAGGTCTACCTCAACTCGGACGAGCTCCAGGGCAAGCCCGAGCAGGCGAAGGAGAAGATCGTCGAGGGCATGCTCGCCAAGCGCTTCTTCGCGATGCAGCCCGGCGGCACGCTGACGGAGCAGCCGTGGATCCACGACGCTGCGAAGACGGTTGGCCAGGCGCTCTCCGAGGCAGGAGCGCGTGTCGTCGCGTTCAAGCGCCTCTCTGTCGCAGAATAGGCGCGTGACCACGCCGCAACAGGAGCTGGAGCGGGCGCCTGCGGGCGCCGCTCCTGCCTTCCGCCGCGTCGTCCTCAAGCTCTCGGGCGAGGCGCTCATGGGCGACCACGCGTTCGGCACCGACCCGAAGACGGTCGAGGCCGTTGCGCGGGAGATCGTCGGCGTCCAGACGGAAGGCCTCGAGCTTGCGATCGTCGTCGGCGGCGGCAACATCTACCGCGGCATCTCCGCCGCGGCCGAGGGGATGGACCGGGCGACGGCGGACTACGCCGGGATGCTCGCCACCGTCCTCAACGCCCTGACGTTGCAGGACGCGCTCGAACGGCTCGGCGCGGACACGCGCGTGCTCTCGGCGCTCGAGGTCTCCGAGGTCGCCGAGCCGTACATCCGGCGCCGGGCGATGCGCCATCTCGAGAAGGGCCGCGTGGTCATCTTCGCGGCGGGCACCGGCAACCCGTTCTTCACGACCGACACGGCGGCGGCGCTGCGCGCGCTCGAGATCGGCGCCGAGGCGATCCTGATGGCGAAGAGCGGGATCAAGGGCGTCTACGACGGCGATCCGAAGGAGGATCCGAACGCGACGTTCCTGCCCTCGCTGACGCATCTCGAGGCGATCGAGCGCGGCCTGCGCGTGATGGACACCACCGCGCTCTCGCTCTGCATGGAGAACTCGCTGCCGATCCACGTGTTCGAGCTCGCCGAGGGCAACATCCTGCGGGTCGCGACCGGCGAGCAGGTAGGAACGATCATTTCCACGCCAGCAAAGGAGCGTTGATGCCCACCATCGAGGAGTTCCTGGACGACGCCAAGCGCCGCATGGACAAGTCGATCGAGACCACGCGGACCGAGTTCAACAGCGTGCGCACGGGCCGGGCCTCCGCGGCGCTCCTCGACCGGATCACGATCGACTACTACGGCACCCCGACGCCGCTGAAGAACATGGCCACGATCGGCGTCCCGGAGCCGCGGCTGCTCACCGTGCAGCCGTTCGACCCGACCCAGATCAAGGCGATCGAGAAGGCGGTGCAGGAGTCCGATCTCGGGCTGACGCCGTCGAACGACGGCAAGCTGATCCGGCTCCCGATCCCCCAGCTCACCGAGGAACGGCGCAAGGAGCTCGTCAAGCTCGTCCGCCGCTACGGCGAGGAGGGGAAGGTCGCGATTCGAAACGTGCGCCGCGATGTGATGAGGCACCTCGAGGAGCTCGTCCGCAACGGCGAGGTCGGCGACGACGAGGAGTTGCGCGGGGAAAAGCAGGTGCAGAAGCTCACCGACGAGCACACGACGGCGATCGACGGGCTGATCAAGCACAAAGAGTCGGAAATCATGGAGGTCTGAGGTCGCCACCGACCTCAAAGCGACCGACCTCGCCCGCAGCGTCGCGATCATCATGGACGGTAACGGCCGCTGGGCGGAGCGGCGCGGCCTGCCGGTGGCCGACGGCCACCGGGAAGGCACGCGCGCGCTCCGGCGGACGGTCGAGGCGGCGATCGACCTCGGGGTGACCTCGCTCGCCGTCTACGCCTTCTCGACCGAGAACTGGACGCGTCCGGCCGACGAGGTCGAGTCGCTGATGGAGATCTTTGGCGAGACGATCGAGCGCGAGCTGCCCGATCTGGCCAAGCAGGGCGTCCGCACGCGCTTCATCGGCCGCCGCGACCGGGCACCCGACTGGCTGCGGGAGCGGATGGCGGCACTCGAGGCCGAGACAGCCGCGAACGACCGGCTCGCGCTCTGGATTGCATTCGACTACGGGGGCAGAGCGGAGCTCGTCGAGGCTGCGCGGCGCCTGGTCGAGGCCGGTGTCCGCGGCGAGGACGTCGACGAGACGTCGCTTGCAGCCCAGCTCTACGCGCCCGAGTTGCCGGATCCCGACCTGTTGATCAGAACCTCGGGCGAGCTGCGGCTCTCGAACTTCCTCCTCTGGCAGCTCGCGTACGCCGAGCTCGTCTTCGTCGAGACGCTCTGGCCGGACTTCGGCGAGGGCGAGCTCCGCAACGCGCTGGCGGACTACGCGACCCGGCGCAGGCGCTTCGGGGGCCGATGAGCCAGCTGCTCTCGCGCATCCTCGTCACGGTGGTGGCGCTGCCGGTGGTGCTCTGGTTGGTCTACCTCGGTGGGTGGTGGCTGTTCGGGCTGGCCCTCGTCGTCGCTTTCGCAGCGCTGCACGAGCTCTACGTGATGGCCCGCAACCTGCGGCCGCTCGTGCTGGCCGGCTACGCCGGTGCGGCAACGACACTCCTCGGCGCGCAGCTCGGGGGCTCCACCTGGATGATCGGCGGTTTCACGCTCACCCTCCTCCTCGCCTTCCTGCTCTACGGGATCGCCGAAACGCGGCAGTCGGGGACGATCACGATCGGCTCGACCGTGCTGGGCGTCGCGTGGATCGGCCTTGGGCTCGCCCACCTGCTCCTGCTCCGCGACCTCCCTGAGCACGGCCGGCTGGCGATCTTCACCGTCTTGCTCGCAATCTTTGCGGACGACACGGCGGCGTACTTCGTCGGGCGGCTCGTCGGGCGCCACAAGCTCGCGCCTGCCCTCTCTCCCGGCAAGACCTGGGAGGGGTTCGTAGCGGGGACGGTCGTGGCAGTGGCCGTGGTCTTCTTCGCGCTCTACGAGCAGAACTTCCTGAGCATCCCCGAATCGCTCGCGCTTGGCGTCGTGCTGGCGCTCGCGGGCGCGGCGGGGGACCTGTTCGAGTCCGCAGTGAAACGGGATCTTCAGGTGAAGGACTCAGGTCGGCTGCTCGGAGGGCACGGGGGGATGCTGGACCGAATCGATGCTCATCTCTTCGCCTCGGTCGCGGCCTTCTACGTGGTCATAGCCCTTGTGTAGGGCACACTGTTGGGCGTGAAGCGGATTGCGCTGCTCGGCGCCACCGGCTCGATCGGCCGGCAGGCGATCGAGGTCGTGGAGCGGAACCCGGAGCTGGAGCTGTGCGCGCTCGCGTCGGGCTCCTCCGACCTGACCGCGCTCGCGCGAGAGCACGGCGTCGCGCACGTCCAGGTGGGAGGGGACGTCACCGAGCTGCTCGAGACCGCGCAACCGGACCTCGTCCTGAACGCGATCGTCGGCTTCGCCGGCGTCGGCGCGACCCTCTGGGCGCTCGAGTGCGGCGTCACCCTCGCGCTCGCGAACAAGGAGAGTCTCGTCGCCGCCGGTGAGCTCGCGGTCGCGGCGAAGGAGCGGGGTGGAGGACGGCTGCTCCCGGTCGACTCCGAGCACTCCGCGCTCTTCCAGTGCCTCGAGGGGCGTGAGCCCGGGTCGGTCGGCTCGCTCGTCCTGACCGCGTCGGGCGGGCCGTTCCGGGGGCGGTCGCGCAGCGATCTCGCCCATGTGACCGTCGAGGACGCGCTCGCTCATCCCACCTGGAGCATGGGCCCGAAGATCACCGTCGACTCGGCCACGCTCGCCAACAAGGGACTCGAGCTGATCGAGGCGCACTTCCTCTTCGGCATCCCGTACGACCAGATCGAGGTCGTCGTCCAGCCCTCTTCGATCGTCCACTCGCTCGTCCGCCTCCGCGACGGGGCCATGCTCGCGCACCTCGGCTATCCGGACATGACCGTTCCCATCTCGTACGCGCTCAGCTATCCGGACCGAGCCGCCACCGAGGTCCCTCAGCTCGATCTCGCCGGGGGGCTGACACTCGAGTTCTCGGCGCCCGACCTGGATGCCTTCCCGCTGCTGGCGCTCGCGCGCCGCGCGGGGGAAGCGGGTGGGACGTTCCCGGCCGTACTCAACGCGGCCAACGAGGTGGCGGTCGCGGCGTTCCTCGACGGCCGCCTCCCGTTCCTCGGGATCGCCGAGGTCGTCGAGGCAGCGCTCGACGCTGCCGACGGCTCGTCGGCGAGAGATCTCGCCGAGCTCGTCGAGGCGGACGCCGAAGCGCGGCGGCTCGCGGATCGCGGCGTCCCCGTCGGATGAGCATCTTCGTCTCGCTGCTCGGCCTCGCGTTTCTGATCCTCATCCACGAGGCCGGCCACTTCTTCGTCGCTCGCGCGGTCGGGATGAACCCGCGCAAGTTCTATATCGGCTTCCCGCCGGCGGTCGCCAAGACGAAGCGGAACGGGATCGAGTACGGCATCGGCGCGATCCCGCTCGGCGGCTACGTGAAGATCCCCGGGATGCACAGGCCCGCCTCGGGCGATCTCGACATCCACTTCCGCCGCGCAATCGAGGAGGCGCCGCCGCTCGGACGGCCGGTCGGCGAGCTCCGCCGGCACTTGGACGAGAACGACTACGACGGCGCCGTCGGCGCGCTCGAGCGGGTGCGGGACGCCCTACCCGAGGCATCGATCTCGCCGCTCGCGCAGAAGTCGGCCGAGCGCGGGTTGGCCGAGACTGCGGACGCGCTCGCGCCCGACGCGTACTGGCGGGCGAAGACCTGGAAGCGCGTCGCCGTCATCTTCGCCGGCCCGGCGGCGAATCTCGTCCTCTCGATCGCGATCTTCGCCGTGCTCTTCCTGACGCTGAGCGGTAGCTACCGGCTCGGGTTCGAGCTCCGCGGCACGAGCGACAGCGTCAGCGCCACCGTCAACGACGTGCTGGCCGACTCGCCCGCCGAGTCCGCCGGCGTGCAGGCGGGCGACAAGATCCTCGCGATCAACGGCACTCGGGTCGACGGTGAGTCGATCCGGCCGACGATCCAGGACTCCCGCGGCGCATCCGTTCAGCTGACCGTCCAGCGCGACGGGGAGACGCTGCAGCTGCGCCCGGTTCGGCCGGAGCGCTCGGAGGAGTTCGGGCCGATCGCATCGATCGGGGAGTCGTTCCGGGTGACGTGGGAGGTGACCAAGGAGATCGGCAAGTCGGTCGGGCGCCTGGTGACAGGGAGCGGCCGCGACGAGATCTCGAGTCCCGTCGGGATCGTCCAGGGTTCTTCCGAGGCGGTGGAGCAGGGCACGGACACGTACCTCTGGGTGCTCGGCCTGATCAGCCTCTCGCTCGCGCTCCTGAACCTGCTCCCGCTGCTCCCGCTCGACGGCGGCCACATCGCGTTCTCCCTGATCGAAGGGATCCGCGGCCGGGCCGTCGCGCGCGAGGTCTACGAACGCGTCTCCGTCGTGGGAATCGCCGTCGTGCTGCTGCTCTTCTTCATCGGGCTGACGAACGACATAGGCCGCTTGGGCGACTGAAGAGCGGCGCGCGGCTACCCTTCGGGTGATGGCCTCGGAGCTCGGAATCAAGGTCGGCAACGTCGCGATCGGTGGCGGTGCGCCCGTCGTCGTCCAGTCGATGACGCTGACGCAGACGCACGACGTCGAGGCGACCACGGCGCAGATCGCCGCCCTCGCGTCGGCCGGCTGCGAGGTCGTCCGCTGCGCCGTCCCGAAGACCGAGGACGCCGAGGCGCTCGCCCGGATCGTCCGCTTCAGCCCGATCCCGGTGATCGCGGACATCCACTTCAATGCCAGCCTCGCGCTGAAGGCGATCGACGCGGGTGTCGCCGCCGTCCGGATCAACCCGGGCAACATCGGCGGCCCGGACAAGGTCGCTCTGGTCGTCGACGCGGCCAAGCGGGCGGGCATTCCGATGCGGATCGGCGCCAACTCGGGCTCGCTGCCGAAGCACCTGCACGAGCTCGCCCAGACCGACCAGGCCGAGGCTCTCGTCGCCGCGGCGATCGAGGAGGTAGAGCTGCTCGAGCGGCTCGACTACCGCAACTTCAAGATCTCCGTCAAGTCGACGCACGTGCCGACGATGATTCGCGCCTACCGGATGCTCGCCGCGAAGGTGCCGTACCCGCTCCATCTCGGCGTCACCGAGGCAGGCACGCCGTTCTCCGGTTCGATCAAGAGCGCCGTCGGCATGGGCGCGCTGCTCTCGGACGGGATCGGCGACACGATCCGCGTCTCGCTCACCGCCGACCCGGTCAAGGAAGTCGAGACGGCGTTCGAGATCCTCAAGGCGCTCGGCCTGCGCGAACGCGGCCCGGTGATGATCTCGTGCCCCTCCTGCGGCCGGGACAACGTCGGCGTCGAGAAGCTCGCGGTGGTCGTCGAGGAGCGGCTGAGGGCCTACCCGCAAGCGTTCGAGGTCGCGGTGATGGGCTGCGCCGTCAACGGACCGGGGGAGGCGGGCGACGCCGACTTCGGGATCGCGGGCGGCCGCGACGTCGGCTTCATCTACGCGCATGGCCGCGTGCTCAAGAAGGTCAGCTCCGACATCCTGATCGACGAGCTCTTCTTCGAGATCGACCGCTGGCTCGAGCGGGGGATGCAGCGCCCGAAGCGGCTGAGGATGGCGAAGCCCGCGGCGCTCGCGATGGCCGAAGCTTCCTTGATTCCTCTGGACTAGTCTGCGCCGATGATCGCGCGCGCATCGAAGCTCTTCCTCCCGACCCTGCGCGATGCTCCCACGGACGCCGAGGCGCTCTCGCACAAGCTGCTCGTCCGCGGCGGCTTCATCCGCCAGGTCAGCGCCGGGCTCTGGACGTTCCTGCCGCTCGGCTGGCGCGTCCACCGGAAGATCGAGCAGATCATCCGCGAGGAGCACGAGACGATCGGCGCCCAGGAGATGTTCGCGCCCGTGCTCACCCCCGCGGAGCTCTGGGAGCAGAGCGGGCGGATCGGCATCCCCGAGCTCTTTCACCTCGAGGACAGGGCCGGCCGCCGCCATGTGCTTCCGCTCACGCACGAGGAGACGTTCACGTTCCACTCGCTCGAGCTCCAGAGCTACAGACAGCTGCCGCAGTCCTGGTATCACTTCCAGACGAAGGATCGCGACGAGCCGCGCCCCCGCGGAGGCCTCCTGCGTGTCCGCGAGTTCATCATGAAGGACTCGTACTCGTTCGACCGCGACGAGGCCGGCCTCAACGTCAGTTTCCAGGCGCACAAGGGCGCCTACGAGCGGATCTTCGAGCGGTGCGGCCTCGAGACGTACTGCGTCCAGGCGGAGAGCGGGATGATGGGGGGCAAGGAATCGATGGACTTCCTTGCGCCGTCGGGCTCCGGCGAAAACACGCTCGTCACCTGCGAGAACGGCGACTACGCGGCCGACCTCGAGATTGCTCTCGGCATCCCGCGCGTGCCCCACTTCCCGGAGCGGCTCGACGCGCCCGGCGAGGTCGAGACCCCGGACACGCGGACGTGCGAGGCGCTCGCGCAGTTGCTCTCAATCGACCTCGCCGCGACCACGAAGGCGATGCCGGTCGTGCAGGACGACGGCACGCTCGTGCTCGCGCTCCTGCGTGGCGACGACCGCCTCGAGGAGGCGAAGCTGCAGTCGGCGCTCGGCGCGGACTTCCGCGCGGCGACCGACGCGGAGATCGTCGCCGGCTTCGGCGCCGAGGGTGGCTCACTCGGCCCCGTGGGCTTCTCCGGCCCGATTCTCGCCGACGAGGCGCTGCGCGAGGGGCAGTTCGTCGCGGGGGCGAACCGCACCGGGTGGCATCTGCGCGGCGTCGAGGCGGGCCGGGATTATCACCCGGAGTTCGCAGACATCCGCCAGCCGCGAGAGGGCGACGGCTGCCCTGTCTGCGGGGGCAGGCTCGGGTTCCAGACCGCGATCGAGGTCGGTCACATCTTCAAGCTCGGGACGCGCTTCTCGGAGCCCTTCGGAGCCAAGTACCTGGACGAGGACGGGGTCGAGAAGCTGATCGTGATGGGCTCCTACGGCATCGGCCCCGGTCGCGTCCTCGCCGCGGCGGTCGAGCAGCACGGAAGCGAGCAGGGAATGATCTGGCCCGCGGAGATCGCTCCCTACGACGTCCATCTCGTCGTCCTCGGCTGGGACAACCCGGAGCTCGTCGAGATCGGCGAGCAGGTCGCCGCGTCACTCTCGGCCGAGGGGCTCGACGTGCTCCTCGACGATCGCGAGCTCCGCCCCGGCGAGAAGTTCGCCGACGCGGATCTGATCGGCTGCCCGCTCCGCGTGACCGTCGGCAAGAAGACCCTAGAAGACGGCGCCGTCGACCTGAAGGACCGAACGAACGGAGCCGAGTCCCGGGTTGCGAGTTTAGAGCTCGCAAAACGGGTAGTCGCTCGTTGATGGCTCGCAGGCGGAAGTACAGCGAGGACCAATTCGGCCGCACGATCGAGCGGCTGATGGGGGAGACGGGGCTCACGTACCGCGGCCTCGCCGCCAAGACCGGCCTCTCGGCCGGCTACCTCAATCACCTCGTGCACGGCAACCGGCCGGTGCCCTCGAAGGAGGTCGTTGTGCGGCTCGCGGACGCGCTGGGTGTCGACGCGGAGCACTTCCGCGAGTACCGCCTGCGCGTGATCGCGGATCGCCTCGAGGAGATGCCGGACCTCGTCGATCGGCTCTACAAGCGCCTTGCTGTCTAGCCGCAGGCGCGGCCGACGCCGACCCGAACCGTCGTGCTCATCCCGCCGACGCGGACGATCAACGGCACGCAGTCTCCTCGCGTGCGGAGGTGGAAGCCGCCCGAATAGGAGTTCCAGGCCCTGGCCGGTGCCGCACCGCACGGAGCGAAGCGCAGCGAGCTCGACGCTGGGCTGTCCCCCCACGAGAGGGCGACGCGATTTCGCCAGCCTTCGGGAACGGAGACGGTGACCGCCCTCGTTCCCGCGCGGATCGCAATCCCGGCGTTGCGGTAGTAGCGCCACTGCCGGCCCGGCGTCGAGGCGGAGCCGGCCGCGAGCTGGCGCACTCCGGGGACGGAGACGGCGCCGAGCAGCACCCGGAACCCGTCCTCGGCACCGGAGCGGTCGCGGAGGACGATCTGGTCACACGAGACCGTCGGTTCGGCAGGCTGGAGCATGCGTGCCTGGGCGCCGGCCACGAGCACGCCCAGAAGGGCGAGCGAAATCGCGAGCGTGGTGAACCGGATGCGCCGCATCAGGTCACCCATCGTGATCCTCGCTCGACGGTTCTACAACTGGCCGTCGGGTCTGACTTTTTGCGACGGCGGGTGGGAGTCGGGGAGGCGAGATTCGAACTCGCGACCTCTCGGCCCCCAGCCGAGCGCGCTACCAGGCTACGCCACTCCCCGATGGGAACGAGAGTCTAGCCGAGGTGCCGGGCTACCCCAGAACGGTCACGGCCATGATCACGACCGCGAGCAGCACGCAGACAATCGCCCAGACGGCGACGACGAACCATCCCAGCGGTTGCGTTCTCATACCTAGATAGAGGCCTCTCGGGGGAGATTCCTTTCTCACCCGGGCGACGGCGACGGAAGTCTCGCAAAGAAACCAGTAGATTTCGGCCGGTTGGCACAGTACGATCCGGCGACGTTGCGGCTCGTGCGGCTAGCCCTCTTCCTCACCGCGGCCGCGTGCGCCTGGCCTGCGGCCGCGATCTCGAACCACACTGCGCCAGGGCCGCTCGTGCCGTCGGGGCGCGTCGGGATCTTCTACTACCCCTGGTTCGCCACCCCGCGAAGCGACGGTCACTACGCCCATTGGCAGCAGGGTGGGATGCGGCCGCCCGCGGACGTCGCCTCGAGCTTTTACCCGGCGCGCGGCGTCTACTCGTCGGCGGACACGGTCGTCCTCGACGCCCAGATGCGGGAGATCGCTGCGGCGGGAATCGGTGTCGTGATCACGTCCTGGTGGGGGCGGGACTCGCGGGAGGACCGGCGGCTGCCCCAGCTGATCGGCGCAGCGCGCCGCCACGGGCTCGCGGTGGCTGCGCATGTCGAGCCCTACGCCGGCAGGACGGTCGCCTCGACCGAGGCGGACATCGCCTACCTGCGGGGACAGGGGATCTCCGACTTCTACGTCTGGGCGTCGGTGGAGCTGCCCGATGCCGAGTGGGCCGGGATGAACTCCCGTCTCGACGGCGTCCGCGTCTTCGCGAACACGAATCTCGCCGGTCGGGCGGCCGCAGGCGGCTTCGACGGTCTCTACACCTATGACGTCCTGCTCTTCGGCGGCGGGCTGTTCCCGCGCCTCTGCGAGCAGGCGCGACGCCTGAAGCTGCTGTGCGCACCGTCGGTCGGGCCCGGCTACGACGCCCGCCGGGCGACGTCCGACGCGCGGGTCAAGCCCCGTCGGGACGGGGCTCGTTACGACGGAATGTGGCGCGGGGCCGTTCGCGCCCGGGCCGACCTGGTCACGATCACGAGCTACAACGAGTGGCACGAGGGTACGCAGATCGAGCCGGCACGGAGCAACCGGAGCGGCTACGAGTCGTACGAAGGCGCCTGGGGCTCGTACGGCAGGGCGGCCGAGACTGCGTATCTCGATCGCACGGCGTTCTGGGTTCGCCGGTTCATGCGGCGCTGAAGACGCAAGCCGAGCAGCTCGAGATGAGCGCGTCGAAAACGTCGCCGGGGTCGACGCCGCGCAGCGACTCGTGCGCCGGATCGACCTCGAGCTCCGGCCAGGACTCGAGCCCCAGCGATCGCGCACCCTCGTCGGAGCCGAAGCAGAGGAGCCGTTCGGTCGAGAAGATCCCTCGCTTCCCCGTCTGGCGGCGCGCGATCCCCTCGAGCTCGCGCAGCTCCTCCAGCGGATCGATCCGGACGTTCGAGTCGGAGCCGATCGAAAGTGGGATCCCGCGATGCTCGACGCGGGCTGCGGGCAGGAATCCGTCTGCCAGGTCGGCCTCGGTGGTCGGGCAGGCGCAGACGGTCGTGCCGCTCTGAGCAAGCAGGTCGAGCTCGGCACCGTCCGCATGCGTCGCGTGCACGACCGTGACGTGAGGGCCGAGACAACCGGTGCGGGCGAGCAACTCGATCGGGCGGCAGCCGTGCTCGGCCAGACACTCGTCGATCTCGCGCGGCTGCTCGCACGCATGAATGTGGAGCGGCAGGCCCTCCGCGGCCGCGTAGCGCCCGATCTCCTCGAGCCAGTCGCGGGGGCACGCGCGGACAGAGTGGGGGGCCAGCCCGACGCGCGCGTCCCCACGGAGCTGCTCCACCTGCCGCAGGTACTCGGCCACCGATCCTTGACGCATCCGGGCAAGCCCGCCGCGCCCGTAGGCCGCGTGCAACAGCACGATCTCGATCCCTGCCTCCTCCGCAGCCGCGACGGCCTCGCGCGCCTCCGCCACGCCGAGGTAGTGGAACTCGCCGACCGCCGTGTAGCCCGCGGCCCGCATCTCTGCGTAGGTCGTGCCGTAGAGCGCGCGCACGCCGGCCGGGGTCTGCCGCTCAGCCTCGGCGAGCATCAGCTCCCGCCAGGCCCAGAAGTCGCTCCCACCCGCCCGGCCGCGCAAGGCCCGCTGAAACGTATGGCTGTGCGCGTTGACGAAGCCCGGCAACGTCACTGTCCCTGACACGCCGCCAACACTATCCTTGGTCGTCATGGCCTCACGCGCCGTCCCGGCACCGCTCGCCCAGCTCCCGAACGCGCTGACGCTGTTGCGACTGGCGCTGATCCCGCTCTTCGTCGTGATCTTCGTCCAGGCGGACGACGGCTCGAGCTGGGGGGCAGGTTGGATCTTCCTGGTCGCGGGCGTCACCGACCAGCTGGACGGGTTCCTCGCGAGGCGCTGGCGCGTCGAGTCGCGCTTCGGGAAGCTCGCCGACCCGCTCGCCGACCGCCTGATGCTCGACGCGGCCGCGATCCTGCTCTGGCTCGACGACAAGCTGCCCTGGTACGCGACGCTGATCGTCGTCCTCCGTGACGTGATCCTCGTCGGCGGCTACCGGTTGCTGATGCCACGCGGAGTCGAGCTCGAGGTCAGCCGGCTGGGCAAGGCGGCCACGTGGCTGCTCTACCTCGCGCTTGGAATCCTGCTCGTCGTCGGCCAGAGCACCGAGTGGCCGCTCTGGCTCTTCTGGATCGCGCTCGGGATGGCGCTCGTGGCAGCCGCCCAGTACGTCCTCAAGGCGCGGCGCGAGGTGGCTCTGTGAAGGCCGTCGTGATGGCGGGTGGGGAGGGGACACGGCTGCGGCCGCTGACCTCGAACCAGCCGAAGCCGATGGTGCCGATCGTCGGCAAGCCGTGCATCGAGCACATCGTCGAGCTGCTGCGCGATCATGGAATGAACGAGGTCGTCGTCACGCTCGCGTTCATGCCCCAGGCGATCCGGAGCTACTTCGGGGACGGCGAGTCGCTCGGGGTCGCGATCGAGTACTCCGTCGAGGAGCTGCCGCTCGGGACTGCCGGCTCGGTCCGCCTGGCGAGCGACAAGCTCGACGAGACCTTCCTCGTGATCTCCGGCGACGCGCTCTGCGACGTCGACCTCGGCGCGCTCGTCGACCGGCACAAGGAGACGGGCGCGGCGGTGACGATCGGGCTCAAGTCGGTCGACAATCCGCTCGAGTTCGGAATCGTCGTCACCGACGACAACGGCAAGGTGGAGCGCTTCCTCGAGAAGCCCTCGTGGGGCCAGGTCTTCTCGGACACGATCAACACCGGCATCTACGTCCTCGAGCCGGAGGTGCTGACGCACATCCCGGCAGACGGGCCGTACGACTTCTCCAAGCAGCTCTTCCCGCTGCTGCTGGAGATGGGCAGGCCGATCTACGGGCACGTGATGGACGGCTACTGGCAGGACATCGGCAACCTCGACCAGTACCGGCAGGCGAACTTCGACGCGCTCGACGAGAGGGTGCGCCTGAACATCGAGGGTGTCCGGCTGCGCGGGAACGTCTGGATCGGCGAGGGCGCGGACATCCACGACGTCGAGGAGATCGAGGGCCCGGCCTTCATCGGCAACCACTGCCGGATCACGCGCGACGCCTCGATCGGGCCCTACACGGTGCTCTCGAACGGCGTCACCCTGCGCGAGCGGGCCCGCACCACGCGGTCCGTGATCGACGCCGCCACGCACGTCGGCCGGAGCGCGCTGATCGAGGGCGCGATCCTCGGCCGTGCCTGCGACATCCGCGACCACGTCCGGATCCAGGAGGGCGCGGCGATCGGCGACGAGGTCACGATCGGCTCCGAGTCGAACATCGCGCCCCATGTCCGGATCTACCCCTACAAGGAGGTCGAGACCGGCTCCCAGGTGTACGAGAACCTGATCTGGGAGACACGCGCGTCCACGCGGCTGTTCCACAAGGACGGCGTCACCGGCCTCGTCAACGTCGACCTCACGCCCGAGATGGCTTCGCGTCTCGCGACCGCGTTCGGGACGGCGCTCAAGCGCGGCGCACGGGTCGTCGCCAGCCGCGACTCTGCGCCCGGCTGCCGGATGATCAAGCGGGCGATGATCTCAGGGCTGAACGCGTCCGGCGTCGACGTCGCCGACCTGCGCGTCTCGCCGCCGGCGGTCAGCCGGCACGTCCTGAAGACGCAGGCCTTCGCGGGCGCCGTTCACGTCGGCTCGAGCCACCTCGATCCGGAGGCCGTCTTCATCCGCTTCTACGAGCCGCCCGGGATCCTGCTCACGCCCGGCCTGCAGAAGGAGATCGAGAAGAACTTCACCCGCCAGGAGCTCCGGCGCGTCGACGCGGGCGGTGTCGGCTCCGTGTCGTATCCGGCCCGCGTACGGGAGAGCTATGCCCAGGATCTGCTCGAATCGCTGGACGCGGACGCCATCCGCGCGCGCCGCTTCCGGATCGTCGTCGACTACGGCTACTCGGCGGCGTCGTTCGTCCTCCCGCTCGTCGTCGGCCCGCTCGGGGCGGAGGCGATCAGCGCCCACGGCTTCTTCGCCGAGGAGCTCGGCGAACGGGGGTCGCTCGCGCAGTCGATCGGACACACGAAGCGGCTCGTGACGGCGATCGGCGCCGATCTCGGCGCCGTCTTCGACCAGTCGGGAGAGCGGCTCTATCTCGTCGACGAGCAGGGGCACGAGGTTCCCGTCGACCAGACGCTCCTCCTCTACGTGCGCCTCCTGGCCGACCGCGGCCTCGCGGGAAAGGCGGCGTTCCCGGTCACGGTCACCAGCAAGATCGAGGAGCTCGCCGGCGACACGCTCGAGATCGTCCGCACCCCGAACTCGCTCAGCGACCTGACCCAGGCAGCGTCGGGCGACGGCGTCGTCTTCGCGGGCGCGGTCGGCGGCGGCTACGTCTTCCCGCAGTTTCTGCCCGCCTACGACGCGGTCGCCAGCCTCGCGAAGCTGCTCGAGCTGCTCGCGCCCACCGGCAGGCCGCTCTCGGAGCTGGTGGCGGAGTTGCCGAGGCCGACGCTGATTCATCGTCGCCTCGCCTGTCCATGGGCGAAGAAGGGCGTCGTCATGCGCGTTCTCAACGAACGCCTGGCCGGCCGCGACCTCGACCTCACCGACGGGATCAAGCTGACCGACGCCCGCGGCTGGTCGCTGGTGCTGCCCGACCCGGACGAGCCGCTCGTCCATCTCTACGCCGAAGGCGAGACGACCGAGCTGTCGGAGGAGCTCGAGCGCGAGGTGCGCGAGCTCGTCGAGGAGATCATGCAGGGAGACGCGGGCGCAACGCGAACCTCTGTAGAAGCCTCAAGCTGAGGTTGACCCCTCGGCGTTCGTCCTGCTTTACTGCTCGCTGAGTCATCCATCCGAAAGGTGTCATGGAATCCCTCCCCGATCTGGCCACGCTCTCCGACGACGACCTGAAGACGCTCATCGACGAGCTGACCGAAGAGGAGAACGAGGTCTCCTACCGGCGCCGCATGCTGCAGGGGCGGATCGACATCCTTCGCGCCGAGCGCACCGCCCGTCTGAAGGGACGGGGGGTCTCGGACGTCGACGTCGAGGCGCTCACCGACATCCTCTCCTCGCGCAGCGCACCTCAGAACGAAGAGGGCGTGTAGGCCTTGAGCCATGTGTACTGCGCGGAGTGCGGCTTCCAGAATCCCGGGGCGTCGAACTACTGCTCGCGGTGCGGCGCCCGCCTGGAGAAGGGCGAATCGGGTGAGCAGACGATGACGTTCACGCCCGAGGAGATCGCCGACGACCCGGGTGCGGCGGTGCAGGACTTCGGCGGCAAGGGTCCCGCGCTCGTGGTGCGCGCCGGCGGCGGCAGAGCGGGGGAGAGCTTCTTCCCCTCGGACGAGCGGACCCTGATCGGGCGCTCGCCCGAGTGCGACGTCTTCCTCGACGACGTCACCGTGTCGCGCAAGCACGCCGAGCTGGTGCGCGACGGCGACTCGTTCACGATCAGCGACCTCGGCAGCCTCAACGGCACCTTCGTCAACAAGAAGCGGATCGAGACGGCCGAGCTCGATGACGACGACGAAGTTCAAATCGGCAAGTACAGGCTGACCTTCCTGCGCCGATGACGACTGCTGCCACAGAGCGCCGACCGCCCGAGCAGCAGCGCCTGCACACGATCGGGGCCGTCTGCGCTCGCCTGCAGCCGGAGTTCCCGGACATCTCGATCTCGAAGATCCGCTACCTCGAGGATCAGGGCCTGCTGACGCCGAAGCGCACGCGCGGCGGCTACCGCCTCTTCGGCGAGGACGACGTCGAGCGCCTCGAGACGATCCTGCGCCTGCAGCGCGACGAGTTCCTCCCCTTGCGCGTGATCCGCCAGGAGCTCGCGGCCGGCGCCGGCGCGGCCCGGAAGCGCAGCCGCCCCACGGGACTGGGTGACCGTGAGCCAGAGCTCGACCTCGGCGAGCTGTGTGAGCGAGCCGGAATCGACCAGGAGCTCGCCCGCGCGCTCGAGGAGTACGGCCTGCTCGCGCCGCGGGTCGAGGGCGGCGAGCGGCTCTACCGCGAGGGCGACGCCGACATCGCCGCCGCCTGCGGCCGACTCGCCCAGTTCGGGATCGACGCGCGCCATCTCCGCACGTTCAAGAACTCGGCCGGGCGGGAGTCGAGCCTGCTCGAGCAGCTCATCGCGCCTGCGCTGCGATCTCGCAATCCGGAGCGGCGCAAGGCCGGCCTCGAAGATCTGCAAGCCCTCGCCGAAGCGTCGCAGGAGCTCTCGCAGCTGCTCTTCTGGCGCGAGCTGCGCCACCTGGCGGAACGGTAGTGACCTCCGGGGCCGCACTCGACCTGCGTGACCGAGTCCGCGACGTCCCGGACTTCCCGAAGCCCGGGATCGTCTTCAAGGACCTGATGCCCCTGGTCGCCGACGCGACCTATTTTCGCGAGACGATCGATCGTCTCGCCGGGCTGGCCCGGCCCAAGCAGCCGGACATCATCCTCGGCGCCGAGGCCCGCGGCTTCATTTTCGGCGGCGCCCTCGCCGACCGGCTCCACTGCGGCTTCGTCCCGGCCCGCAAGCCCGGCAAGCTCCCCTGGGAGACCGTCGAGGCGACCTACGACCTCGAGTACGGCACGGACAGCCTCCAGGTGCACGCGGACGCGATCGGGAAGGGAACACGCGTGATCGTCCACGACGACGTGCTTGCGACGGGCGGGACCGCACGCGCCAAGACCGAGCTCGTCGAGCAGCTCGGCGGCGAGGTCGTCGGCCTGCTCTTCGTCGTCGAGCTCGCCTTCCTGAACGGCCGGGACAAGCTGACCGGCTACGACGTCGAGTCCCTGATCTCGTACTGAGCGAGCGAACCCGGTCGATTGGGGGTTGCAGGCGGCGTCCGATCCGTCGATAAGCATGATCAGGATGTACGACGCGCTCACGGCTCGGTACACGTTCGCGTGTCCCCGGCGGGAGCAGGCCCAGGTGGCGCTCTCGTCCTTCCGCCTGCTCGAGCGGCTGCCGGGCGCGACGCATCCGGCCGTCTATGAGGTTCGCTTCGACTGCAGCTGCGGGGACGAGCATCCTGGCCTCGTCTCACACGGCGATCTCGACTGGGCGCCGCTCGGAGGCGCACGGAGGCGCGTTCGTCGACCTGATGACCTCCCGCGTGCTCGACAGCGGCTTGGAGCTGCTCGAGTCGGCGGCGGCGCACCTGAGGGCGGGGGAGTGGCCCTGGAGCTTCTTCTGCTACCCCGAGGGCCGTCCACGACCGGTCTTTCCGTCCTCGTTCGTCGCGATCGCACCTGGCGAGCGCTGGGTCGGGCTGGCCGTCCGCTGCCCGGTCTGCGAGGCGCTGTCCGTCAACCTCGTCTCGCAAGCGCACGTCGACCTTCCGTTCGCGAACGACGGCAGGATCGGCGTCGTCGACCATGTCTTCGCAGACGACGCGCTCCGGACGGTGGAGGCATTCCGCTCCGAGCTCGACTCGTCGCGCTTCGACGAGCGGCGCCTGCACCTGAACTAGCCCTTCATCCGTTGTACCTGCAGCCGGGGCGAACCCGGCGATCGACCCTGGAATGGAGGAGCGATGATCGGACTGACACGTGGAATCTCGACGCTTGCTGGGGCGACAGTCGCAGGCATCCTGCTCTGGTTCGCGACTCAGGTTGGCGCGGAGACGACCGCGGAGTACTGGTCGACGTACGGCCTGATCGCGGCAGCGGGGCTGACGATGGCGCTCTCGCAGATCCTCGGCGGCTGGACGAAGTGGGGCTGGCCGCGCTTCTCGACCGGCGTCTTCCTGCTCGGCTTCTTGCCCGCACTCGTCGCCGGCTTGTGGGTTCTGCTGGCGCGCCAGCCCGCGGACTGGCTGAACACGTCGAACTGGTCGCGCGATCTCGGCATCTTCGGCCTCGTCGCTGATCTCGGCAACATCTTGCCCGCGATCGCGTTCGGGATCGGGCTCACGTTCGGTCTCTCGTTCGACACCGCTGGCCCGGGTCGCGAGATCGTCGAGGAGGAGCGCGTTCGTGACGCCGACGCGCCCCTGACCGCAGACACGCGCAGCGACCTCGACGGCGACGGTGACGCCGATCGGCCGGTCATCACGACGGGGACGAGGGAACGACAGGAAGACTGAGATTCACTCCCTGAGGCAAGGGATTTTCAGCCGGGCGGCGTCTGTCGATAGGAGTCGTGATGGACGCCGCCGCCGTCAACCCCCCGAAGCCCGTCGCCTCAGAGCTCCTGCTCGGGCACTGCTTCATGCTGGACGGCCACGACGGTCGGCGCCCGACGGCGGCTGCACGGCTCGAGGCGCTTCTCGGCCCGGAGCTGACGCGGCGCCTGATCCGCGCCCTGACGCCGCAGCGGTAGCCGAGCCCTAACGTCCGATCGCCCGGGCGATCCTCGCCGCGAAGGCGGATGAAGAGGAAGATCGCGCCGGCCGCGACGAGCGCGAGGATCAACGAGGTGGCGCCGGAGACGCCGAGCGCACCCATTCCGATCCAGAGCAGGAAGAAGAAGAACACGGCCCACGCGCCGGCCTGGACTCCCTGATCGATGGACGGCATGCGCAGGTGCATGGAGCGATCGTAACCGACCGTGGTGGCGCCGCCGCTGCAAAGAAAATATTCAAGGAGCCGGTGGCGCTTTCGTCCACCGAACCCGCTGACTTTCCGCTTCCGCGTACGGCCCTCGAGCTCGACTTCGACCTACTCGCGCTCCGTGCTCCTTGCACGAGAGAACCTAACCGGGGCCCTCGGGGGGAGCAAGTGCGGCGCCGCAGTGTTTACTGCAAATAGCGAGAACTTTTCGTGTGCCCGCCGCTGCGGGTCTCGGACCGTAGGATGCCGCCGTGGGCCGTGCCGCAGTCTGGTTCGTCGCGACCGCGGCCTTGGCGGCCGCGGTCATCCTGACGCTGCTCGGAGTGGGGGACGACCCGAACGCCCTGCCCAACTGGCAGGCGCTGATCCTGGGGCTCGTCCAGGGAGCGACGGAGCTCCTGCCCGTCTCCTCGTCGGGCCATCTGATTCTCGTGCCGTGGGTCGCCGACTGGGAGTACCTGAAGGAGCACGACGCGTTCAACCAGACGTTCGACGTCTCACTCCACCTCGGCACTCTCGTCGCCGTCGTCGTCTACTTCCGCGAGGACATCGTCCGTCTCGCCGCCGCGTGGATCGGGACGCTCCGCCGCCGGCAGATCGAGACCCCCGACGAGCGGATCGCGTGGTACGTCGCGGCTGCGACGATCCCCGCGGCGGTGGTCGGCGCGATCGGCGAGAACCTGATCGCAGAGAACCTGGGCGAGCCGTGGCAGATCGCGATCCTGTTGGCCGGCTTCGGCGTCTTGCTCTACGCCGCGGACAGGCGCCCGGAGAGCAAGGACATGAGCCAGGTCGGCCTGAAAGCGGCGGTGGGTGTCGGCCTCGCGCAGACGCTCGCCCTGATGCCCGGGGTCTCGCGGTCGGGGATCACGATCACGGCGGGGCGATTCCTCGGCCTCGACCGTGACTCGGCCGCACGCTTCTCGTTTCTCCTGCTCGTGCCGATCACGTTCGGCGCGGTCCTCTACAAGGGCGTCGGCGACGTGCTCCTGGCCGAGCTTCCGGCAGGGACGACCGGGCCGTTCGTCGTCGGCTCGCTCGCCTCGTTTGCGAGCGCAGTCGTCGCGATCTCCGCGTTGCTCGGCTACGTGCGCCGCCACGACTACTCGCTCTTCGTCGTCTACCGCGTCCTGATCGCCGCGATCGTCCTGCTGCTGATCGTCACGGGCGCGCGCTCCGCCGGCTTCTGAGCGGTCGCCGGCTCGGGGGCGAGGGCTCTCGATGCCAACTTGACATAACGTTGATTCTCGTGCGTCGGCTTACCGGGCCGGGACCGCTATTACTGCAGGCTGTGGCAACCGCGGACGTCTCAGCCTCACTGGAGAAGATCGAAGCCGAGCAGTCGGTCTCGCGTGTGCTGCACGTTGCGTGCGGCGAGCTCGTCGAGCTGCTCGATGCGACGTTCGCGTCGGTCTCGCGCGTCATCGGCGACCTGCTGGTCGAGCTGAGCGGCTATCGCCGCGACGGCGGCGAGCATCCGCTCGAGCTCTTCCTCGTCACCGACTATCCGTTGACCCAGGAAGTGATCCAAGTCGGCGAGGCGCGGGTCGTGCGGCGGGCCGATCCAGGCGCCGACCCCGCGGAGGCGGCGTTACTCGAGAAGCTCGGCTTCGATTCGCTGCTGATGCTGCCACTCCGCTCGCACGGGCAGAGCTGGGGCCTCGTCGAGATCTACGGCGACGACCGGGTCTTCGACGAGGACGAGATCGCGGGCGCGAAGGCGATCGTCGAGCGTGTCGGCCAGGTCGTCGCCGTGCTCGAGCACCGCATCTGAGCCGGCGTCGTGGTTTGAGGGCGTGAAGCTCTCGGGTAGATGTACGTTTGCCTCCATGACGACGGTCGACATCGAACACCTGCTCCGCAACGACGACCTCCTGTTGCTGTTGGACGCCGCGGAGCTGGCGGGTTCGCTGAAAGCCACCGAGCTCGCCGACGTCGTCGAGACGCACGAGCTGGACGCGCTCGAGCAGGATGCTCTCTACCGCGAGCTCGACCGCCGCGGAATCGAGATCGTCGAGGAGCCGAAGGAGGAAGAGCCCGCGCCGGCACCCGTCCCCGTGGCCGCACAGGAGACGACGACCGACGCGCTGCAGCTCTTCCTGCGCGAGGCCGGCCGCCACGCGCTCCTGACCGCCGCGCAGGAGGTCGAGCTGGCGAAGAAGATCGAGAAGGGCGACATGCGCGCCAAGCAGCTGATGATCCAATCGAACCTGCGCCTCGTGGTCTCGATTGCCAAGAACTACCGCAACCAGGGCCTGCCGTTCCTCGATCTGATCCAGGAGGGAACGCTCGGCCTGATCCGCGCGGTCGAGAAGTTCGACTGGCGCCGCGGCTTCAAGTTCTCGACCTACGCGACCTGGTGGATCCGGCAGGCGGTCGCACGGGCGCTGGCCGACAAGGCGCGCACGATCCGGATGCCGGTCCACATCGTCGAGCGCCTCCAGAAGATGAACCGCGCCGAGCGAACGCTCTGGACGCAGCTCGGCCGCGAGCCAACGCTCGACGAGATCGCCGAGGAAGCCTCCCTCCCGCTCCAGCAGGCGATCGAGGTGCGCGCCGCGGCACGTGCCTCGACGAGCCTGGATCAGCCGGTCGGCGAGACCGACGACGCCGTCTTCGGCGACTTCGTCGCCGGCGACGGGCCGCTGCCGGAGGAGCAGGTCGAGCTCTCGCTCCGCAGTCAGGCGCTCAAGGAAGCGCTCGAGGCGCTGTCCGAGCGCGAGCGGCAGGTGGTTGTGCTCCGCTACGGGCTGACGGACGCCGAGCCGAAGACCCTGGAGGAGATTGGCCGGCGGCTCGGGCTCACGCGGGAGCGCGTCAGGCAGATCGAGCTCGACTCGCTCAAGCGGCTCGCCACCTTGCGCGAGCTCGAGTCCGTCGGCGCGGCTCTCTAGAGGCTCTTTACGAGCGGAGGTAGAACTCGAGCCCCGGCGCGACCATGCGGAGCTCGCGGAGCGCACGTGACTCGAGCTGGCGGACGCGCTCGCGGGTGATCCCGAGCCCGGCCCCCACCTCTTCGAGCGTCTGCGGGATCTGGCCGTCGAGGCCGAAGCGGTGGGCGAGTACGTGGCGCATCCGGGGATTGAGCCGGTCGAGCGCCGCTGACAGCTCGGTCGAGCGCAGCCGGTCGGCCGTCTCGACATCCGGACCTGCAGTCTTCGTGTCCTCGACCATGTCGCCGTAGAGGCTCTCGCCGTCACCGACGGGCGTCTCGAGGCTGACGGGATCCTGCACGAGCTCGAGCAGCTCCTGGACGCGCTGAGGCGTGAACCCTGCCTCGACGGCGATCTCGTCGGTGGTCGGGTCGCGGTTCAGCTTCTGCGCCAGCACGCGGCGGCCGCGCATGACTCGGCGCACCTGCTCGGCGACGTGCACCGGCAGCCGAATCGTCCGGCCCTGCTCGGCGAGCGCGCGCGTGACCGCCTGGCGGATCCACCAGGTGGCGTAGGTCGAAAGCTTGAAGCCCATCGTGTAGTCGAACTTCTCGACGGCGCGGATCAGGCCGAGGTTGCCCTCCTGGATCAGGTCGAGCAGCGGGACGCCGGCCTTGGTGTAGTTGCGCGTGATCGACATCACCAGCCGCAGGTTCGACTCGATCAGCTTGCGCTTCGCCGCCTCGTCGCCTTCGTCCTTCCGGCGCGCGAGCTCGCGCTCCTGCGCGGCGGTCAAGAGTCGTCCGTCGCCGATCTGGCGGACGTACAGCTTGAGCGGGTCCTGGGTCGGCTCCGCGGCGACCGCGACGACCTCGCCTGCCTCGTGTTCGTCGGCCTCGACCTCGAGTTCGGCCTCCGCCTCGGGGTCGTCGAGCTGCACGAGCCCAGGCAGCAGCTCGAGGTGCGGCTCGGCGGGCTCCGGAACGGCGTGGAACACGGGCTCGGCGGCGTTGGGCTCCATCTGGGATCCGTATCGGCCGCTGAGCCGAAAGCCTTGAGGAATCCGTTGAAAGCTGTCGAAAACGTCTTACGATGAAAGGGCTAACTTCCTCCGAACACGCGACGTCTACTCTGCTCAGGTCGGAAACCGTCCGACCGATCAGCTAACTAGGATTTGTCCAACCCATGTGCGGAATCGCCGGATACAGCCTGAGCCCCGAGTCGAGCGTCAACAGGACGCTCGCTGCACAGGCGCTCCTGGCCGGAATCGCCGAGCGAGGCGCGGACGCGGTCGGCTACGCCCACCGCGGCTCCAGCAGCTCCGTGATCGTCCACAAACGCCGTTCGGGTGCGAGCGAGCTGCTGGACGAGGTCCATGTTCCTCCGGCCGCCACGCAGGTGCTCGTGCACGTACGCGACTACACCAAGGGCCATCCCACGATCGAGGCGAACAACCATCCGATTCGCCACGGCTCCGTGATCGGGATCCACAACGGGATCATCGTCAACGACGAGGAGATCTTCGCTCACTACGGGTTCGAGCGCGCCCATCCCGAGATGACCGTCGACTCGGAGGCGATCTTCGCCCTTGCCGAGCACGCGCAGGGAAGCTCGGAGGTGCTCGAGGAGCTCCACGGCGCGATGGCGACGGCCTGGCTCGACGAGCGCGTCTCCTCCACGCTCTTCCTCGCCCGTGCTGTCGGCCGGCCGCTCTGGCTCGGCGCCTCGGGCAGGGAGCTCTTCTTCGCGTCGACGCGGAACGCGCTCGAGGTGCTCGAGTCGACGTTGCGGCTGACGCTGCGCAAGCGCGAGGTCGAGGAGGGCACGCTGCTGCACGTCGAGGACGGCCACATCGCCGCGACGCACCGCTTCCAGCCCGACCGCTCCTACGTCGAGGAGACGATCTTGCCGTCCGTGCGCGCTCCGCACGAGGGTGCGTCGTGCCTCAAGCGCCTCGCCGCAATCGCTCTTGCGGCTGCGTAGCTAGCTGAGCGACCCGTCGGGCGCGACCTCGGCGCCTTCGTCACGCAGCCGTTCGCGGACGAGATACTGAAAGGCTGCCCAGGCGGGTTGAACGTCGATCATCCGGTAGACCTGCCACTCGGTCAGCAGCGACGCATCGGCCCGGCGCGCCTCGGCCCAGTCGGCCATCTTGGGGAGCCGTCCGAGTGCGCGGGCGAGCGTCGCGCCCTGCTCGACGGCCCGCTCCAGCCGCTCCTCCCCGACCGGGACGTCGAAGCCGGCCTCCCGGAGCGCTTGCGCCAGCGAACCGAACGTGTGCCAGAGCAGCGACTTCGACGGCATCGCGCCCTTTCGTGCGTCGATGTCGCGCGCGGTCGGCGTGCGCCCGAGCTCCTCACCCAGCGCCCGCAGCCGCCCGAGTAGCTCCTCGCGTGTGGCGAAGCGCCGCGGCACCAGTCCCGCCTGTCGCTTGGCGGCATTCCAGCTCCCGAAGTGCTCGATCACGGTCTGCGGATGCACCGTCGTCTCCGCGTCGGCGGCGAACTCGCGCATCGTCGGCGAGCGACCCAGGCGGCCGGCGCTGTCCGTCAGCTGCTCCAGAATTTCCTCGTCGGTGTAGCGCTTCCGGATCCCCGCCTGGAACGCCGCGAGAGCCTCCGGATCGATGCCTGCCACCGCAGGGTGGCGGCGGGATCGTCCCATGCAAGCAGTGTAGAGCATCTTCACCGTTTTGCAAGAAGGCCAGAACAGGCATGTCCGAGGGACAGTCCCTGGGACACGGCCGGAATCGCCGCCGCCGCTAGATCGCGAGCAGCTTCGGGCGCGCCGAGACGTCGGCCGGAATCGGCTCGAGCGGGAGCACTCGCTCGAGCGCACCGACGCAGCGCGGGCAGAACTGGGTGCCGGCTGCGCTCCGGAGCTCGGAGAGCGCCTCCTCGAGCGGCCGGGCGGCACGGTAGATCCGGGTGGTCAGCATCGAATCGAGGGCGTCGGCGACGTGGATGATCCGCGCGCCGAGCGGAATCTCGTCGTGCCGGAGCCGGTCGGGATATCCCGTGCCGTCGAAGCGCTCATGGTGGTGGCGAATCGCCGGCACCGCGTCGCCGAGGAAGCCGAGCCGGTCGATGATCCGGGCGCCCTCGTCGGCGTGCCGCTGCATCAGCGCCCACTCCTCCTCGGTCAGGCTGGCCGGCTTGAGGAGGATCGAGTCCGGAATCGCGAGCTTGCCGATGTCGTGGAACAGTGCTGCGTGACCGAGCAGATCGAGCTCGACCTGGGAGAGGTTGAGCTCGCGGCCGATCGCCAGCGCCAGCTGCTGCACCCGTCGCGAGTGACCGGCCGTGTAGGCGTCGCGGGCGTCGACGGTCGCCGAGAGGCTCTCCATCGCCGCCGTCGAGCGCTCCTTCAGGAGCCGGTTCGCCTGCTCGAGCGAGACGTTCTGCGTGTGGATCGTCTCGGCAGCCTGGCGCAGCTTCTGCGCACTGCGCCGGGTGTGCGAGAGGTAGGCCTCCTGGGTCTTGCGCATCAGCAGCAGCGGCACGGCGAACACGGCGAGCGCGTACAGCCCGGTCGCGTGGTAGCCGATTGCGATCACGCCGCCGATGAAGCCGTAGACGAAGTAGTGCGGCGCGAGCCAGAGGAAGCGCTCGTGCCAGACGCGCCAGACGTTCTCGCGGCCCTCGACGGCCAGCGCGACGGAGAGCAGCCCGGTGTTGACGGCGAAGTACAGGCCGCCCGCGACGATTCCGGCACCGACGGTGATGAGCTCGCCGAGCGCGCCGCCGAAGCCGAGCATGAAGATGCCGGACGCAGCCAGCGACGAGAGCGCGAGCGTGCCGATGTTGAAGAGGACGCGGTGAATCTGCTGGCGCTGCGCGCTCCACTGCACGACGCAGATCGCGACGGCCAGCGCGAGCGCCGCCCTCGGCCCGAAGAGCGAGGCGCCGGCGAGGGCACCGACGGCGCTGACCGAGATCGATCCGCTCGAGCCGTCGTCGAGCTCGAGTGCGAGCGCCTCCCCCACGCTGACGAGCGCGATCACGGCCAGGAGCCCGATCATGTCCGTCGACGTGCCGAAGATCGCTCCGACCACGCCGGCGGCGACGCCCATCGTGCTGACGAGGCCGACGAGCACGCCGAGGCGCGTCGAGAGCTGGAGGAACCGCGGGCCGCTGGTCGTGTGGGCCGTGTGCCGTCGTTCCTGCTCCGGCAGAGCCTCCGGAACCCGCGCGAGCGGCTCCCGGTGATCCCCGTCGTCCGGCACGGCGACGAGGCGCTGGGTCCGGTCGGCCGGCGTCAGCAACGGCTCGGAGCTCGCCCCGAGGACGCGGTTGCGCCCCTGCAGCTTCGCGCGGTAGACGGCGAGATCGGCCTGATGGATGAGCGCGTTCGGATCCTGCGCGTCCTTCGGATAGCCCGCGACGCCGATCGAGACCGTGGCCCGGATCGGCTCGCTCGACGTCTCGACGTCGAACGCACGCGCGGCGACGGCGCGGCGAACCCGCTCCGCGATCTCCAGCGCCTCCTCGGGTGGCGTCTCCGGCAGAAGGATCGAGAACTCCTCGCCGCCGAAGCGCGCGGGAACGTCGTAGTGGCGGAGCTCGGCGCGGAAGACCTCGGCAATGCCCTTCAAGACCGCATCGCCGGCCAGGTGGCCGTAGCTGTTGTTGATCTCACGCAACAGATCGAGGTCGGCCATGATCAACGACAGCGGCCGCTCGAAGCGTTGGGCCCGCCCCAGCTCCTCCGACAACGCCGACGCGAAGTAGCGGGCGTTATAGAGGCCGGTCTTCGGGTCGACGCGCGCTTCCGCCTGGAGCTGCGGGACGGTCAGCGCCCGGTGGATGAGCAGGAGCGGTGCGATCGCGAACGGGACGAGCCACGGATTGCCGGTCCAGAACGCCGCCAGGATGACTCCCAGAGCGGCGAAGACGAATTCGGTCGAAAGGGTCTGGTAGGAGAAGACCTGGCGCATGGGGTGGCCGTTGACCCAGCGGATCATGGGCGCGATCAACGCCGAGTTGAGCACGACGAGCACGACGGCCGCGGCCGTACCGGAGAGCGCGAAGCGGACGTCGTCGGACGCGATCAGCCCGTCTGCCCCCTGGACGACGTGCGCCGCCCCCCACGCCGACATCGTCGCGATCGTGAAGACCATCAGGTTGAAGGACTGGACGTACCAGGTGCCGCGGCTGCGCAGCCACTCCGGAACGTGCTGGATCAGCGGGATCAAGGCCAGCAATGCCGGCGGCACGAGCAGCGCGGCGGCGATCAGGAAGACCCCGGTCGTGTGGTAGCTCTTGTTGCCCGGCGTGCGGACGACGAAGAACTGCGCCACCGCGACACTCGTCGCCAGCAACCCGAATTCGAGCCAGTCGCCCGAATGGCTGCCGAGATCGGCGAGGAACGGCCCGGTGACGGCGACGGTCGCGGCGGCCACCAAGAGGAAGTACGCGAGAGCCTTCGGCGGGAGCTTGGTGCTCCGCTCGACACTGCTGGCGCGCTCGATCGGGTCTTCGAGGGGAATCGCGCTCACTCTGATCCGCCTGTGCCCTTCATTGCCGCGTGTCTCCTTCGATACCGCAGAAATCGAAAGCAGCTATTCCAGCCCGGCCGCCGTGGCCGAATTGGAGGGTATGCCGCAAATGGGGGCCGAGCATCCCCCGTTCGAGGCAGGCCCGGCCAATCACCCGAAAAGGTGAGGAGCGGGCCCGGCCTCGCGGCCGAACCCGCTCCTCGACTCGCTACGGAAGCGGCAGCGCCGGAACCGCAGGGACTGCAGGGACGGCAGGAGCGACAGGGACTGCGGCGGTCGCGGTCTCGGCCGCCTCCACCACTGTCTCGTCGGCATCCGCCGCCACTTCGGCGGCAGCTTCAGCTGCCTCGACGACCGTCTCCGCGGCCGGCAGGGTCGGCAGGGCCGGGACGCCCGGGCCGGGGATCGGAGCGAGCTCCGGATCCTCGGCGGCCGCCTCTTCCTGCTCCGGCGTCAGCGGGACACCCGAACCGTCCGGCGTGCCATGCTCCTCGGCCGCGTCCTCCCAGGAGACGTCGCTCCAGGAGACATCGGTCCAGGAGACGTCCGTCCAGGAGACATCGCTCCAGGAGACCGCATCCCAGGAGACGTCGCTCCAGGAGACGTCGCTCCAGGAGACCGCATCCCAGGAGACGTTCGCCTTGATCGCATCCGACCAGCTGACCGCATTGAAGACCGTCAGCCCGGTCGAGGGATCGACCGTGAGGAACTGGTTCAGCGCCTTGTTCGGGTTGGACGCAGTGGTCGCATTCAGCACCGCCCGGACGGCGTTGACCTGGCCGACGCCGCACGAGTTGTTCTCCGCGCGCGGAACCGGACGGGCCCGCCGCAGGAGTGCACCCTTGACCTGATCGGGCGTCATCTCCGGATTGCGAGCGAGGATCTGAGCCGCGATCCCGGCGAGGATCGGCGTCGCGAACGACGTTCCGGAGAGCTCCACGTAGCCGGGGCTCCGCATCTTGCTCGCCTTCTCGATCGCGAGCGTGGAGCCCGCCGGGACCGGTCCGACCATCATCCGGCCCGGCGCGCAGATCTCCGGCTTCCAGAAGCCGTCCTGCGTCCGGCCGTACGCCGACCAGTGGGCGCGGTCGTCGTCGCTCACCTTGGCGGTGCCGCCGATGTCGATCGCGCCGACGGTGACGACGAACGGGTTGTTACCGGGAGCGAAGAGCACGCCGCTCGGGGCCCCGTCCTTGCCGTAGTTGCCCGCAGCCGCGATCACCGTCACGCCGGCATGCCACAGCTTCGAGACCGCCTTGTTCAGCGGATCGTCGTAGAAGTGAGCCTTGCCGCCGCCGTGCAGCGAGTAGTTCGCGACCTTGATGTTGTGCTCCTTGTGGTGCTCGAAGATCCACTCGGTCGCCGCGATCACGTCGCTCGTCCGGCCTGAACCGGAGTCGTCCATGACGTCGAGCGAGACGAGCGGAGCATTCGGAGCAACGCCGGCGTAGCCCGGCGCCGAGCCCGCCGCGATGCCCGCGACGAAGCTGCCGTGACCGCGACCGTCACGTGAGCCGTTCGTCTTGCCGGAGCTGACGAAGTTGACCTGCTTGATCTCCCGGCCCGCGAAGTCGGGCAGCGTCTCGTCGATCCCGGAGTCCACGATCGCGATCGCAGGCATTTTCGCCGGCGTCACGTACCAGAGCGCACTGACTCCGGTCTCGTGGGCCCAGAGCTGCTTCGAGGAGAACTTCAGCTGACCCGCGGACGAACCGTATGAGGACCCGCCGTCGAGCAGCTGGATCTCCACGTCCTCGGTGATGACGAGACCCGGGATCCCGGCCAGCTTCGCCAGTCGGCGACCCGACATCTCGAGCGAGACACCGCCGATGAAGTCGAACCGGTCGTCGAGCTCGCCGTCAGCCGACCGCTGCAGGATCCGGATGGCGTCCCGCTCGGCGCGATACCGCTCGCGCTCTGCCTTCGCCTGCTCCTTCGCCGCCTTGGTCTTGGACTTGGAAGCCCGCTCCTTGGCCGACTTCTCGGCCTTCTCGGCCCGCTCCTCGTCCTTCCTGAGCTGCCGGTCGTCCTGCTTCTCGACACCGTCGAAAGCCGACTCCGCCGCCTCCGCGCCCGCAACGCTCTGGACGATGATGCGGAACTTCTCTCCCGGGTTCGCCTGCGCCCGCTCGAGCAGGCCTTCCTCGACCGACGTCGCCGGGAGCGAGGCAGCGACAGCCGCAGCATCGCGACCCGTAACCGAGCCGGCAGCCAGCGACAGCATGAGCGCGGACACCATCGTCACGATGGCGCCCCTGCCACCCTTGCCCCAGAGCGCGTTCGAGCGGTGCTCTCCACCGCGGTTTCCGGAACCCCAGAGGGCGCTCTTGCGCACGTCTCCCGGGTTGCCGCCTGTGAATCTTCCCATTGTTCTCCTTGTCCGCGCCGAAGCACGGGCCGCATGAAATCGCTCAGCCGGACCTACAACCCCGCAACCAGCTGGTGGAACCGCGCAGACCGTATGCGCGTAAACGGGCGGGCTCCTCCCCCTTTCGGGTTACGGCGGCGGAAGTTCCCTCGAACGAGGGATCCCGGTTTGGCCGATCCAAGGCCCTGGACGACGGGTACGCTCGCGACCTGATGAGCACCCGCCTTGCCGTCGAATCCTTCGCCGCGCGCGCTGCCTCGAAGCTCTCCCGGGTCGCGGGTGCCGGCGGCGGCACGACGCTGCCCGGCAAGCTGCTCTGGAAGCTCGACCCGGGCGCGATCGACGCGCTCGCGGCCCGGCTTCGGGACGGCGCGGCCGTCGTCTCGGCGACGAACGGGAAGACGACGACGACGGCGATGGCGGCCGAGATCCTCGAGCGGACTCGCAAGCTCGCCTGGAACCGCTCGGGTGCGAATCTCGTCTCCGGAGTCGCCTCCACCCTGCTCGCCGAGCGTGACGCCGACCTCGGGCTGCTCGAGGTCGACGAGGGCGCGCTGCCGGAGGTGATCCGGCGCGTTCGGCCGCGGGCGGTGCTGCTCGGGAATCTCTTCCGCGACCAACTCGACCGCTACGGCGAGCTCGAGCACATCGCCGAGCGCTGGCGGGCCGCGACGGCCACGCTGCCGGCAGAAACCGTCCTCGCGGTCAACGGGGACGACCCGCAAGTGGGCGATCTCGGGCGCGGGCGGCCGAACGCGATCGCCTACGGGATCGACGATCCGCGCCACGCCCGACCGACGCTTCAGCACGCCGCCGACTCGCGCTACTGCGTCCGCTGCGGGCAGCCGTACGAGTTCGCAGCCGCATACGTCGGCCACCTCGGCGACTATCGCTGCCCGGCGTGCGGTCACTCCCGCCCCGAGCTGCAGGTGCGCGCGACGGAGATCGAGCTCGACGGTCTGCACGCCGCCTCGTTCCTGCTCGAGACACCGGTCGGCGCGACTCGACTCCGGCTTCCGCTGCCCGGCCTCTACAACGTCTACAACGCACTCGGGGCAGCGGCGCTCGCACAGGCGCTGGGGGCGTCGCTGGACGAGATCCGCGCCGGCCTCGAGCGCTTCGGGGCTGCGTTCGGCCGCTTCGAGCGGATCCCGGCCGGCGACAAGACCGTCCTCGTGCTGCTGATCAAGAACCCTGCCGGCGCCAACGAGGTCGTGCACACCCTCCTCGAGGGCGGCGCCCCTTCCAACCTCCTCGTCGCGCTCAACGACGCGATCGCGGACGGGAAGGACGTCTCCTGGATCTGGGACGTCGACTTCGAGCCGCTGCTCGGGCGAACCGACCGGCTGATCGCCAGCGGCGACCGGGCCGCCGAGCTGGGAGTCCGTTGCGTCCACGGCGGTCTCCAGGAGGAGGCGCTCGAGGTCGAGCCGTCGCTGAGCCGCGCGCTCGACCGTGGACTCGAGCTGACCCCGCCCGGCGGCGAGCTGGTCGTCCTCCCCACCTACACGGCGATGCTCGAGCTGCAGCGGATCGTGGCCGACCGAGGCTGGTCGAAGCCCTACTGGGAGCGCTCGTGAGCTCGCTCACGCCTCCGGGACGCCGCTCGCGGAGCCCGGCTCTGCCGGGCCGGAGCGTAAGGCGGCCGGTGGCGTGAAGATCCGGGTCGGGCATCTCTACCCGGAGTACCTGAACATCTACGCCGATCGCGGCAATATCGCTGTGCTGGCGCGGCGGGCGGCGCTACGCGGCCACGAGCTGGACGTGACGCCGATCTCGGTCGGAGGCGACGTCCGGCCGGGCGAGCACGACTTGCTCTACATCGGTGGTGGCCAGGATCGCGAGCAGGCGCTGATCGCGCCCGACCTCGTCGCCAAGGGGCGGGCGATCGCGGCCGCCGTTGAACGGGGAGCGGCGCTGCTCGCCGTCTGCGGCGGCTACCAGCTGCTCGGTCGCGGCTACCTCGGCCGGCACGGCGACTCGATGCCGGGGATCGGCCTCTTCCCGCACGAGACGGTCGCGGGGAAGCGCCGGATGATCGGCGACGTCCTGCTCGAGACCGAGCTCGTCCCCGGCGAGCGGCGGACGATCGCCGGGTTCGAGAATCACGCCGGCCGGACGCGGCTCGATCCCGGGTCCGAGCCGCTCGGCCGCGTCGTCGCCGGGTTCGGGAACGACGGCGAGTCCGGCTACGAGGGCGCCCGCGTCGGCCGCGCGATCGGCACGTACCTCCACGGCCCCCTGCTGCCACGCAACCCGTGGCTCGCCGACTGGCTGCTCTCCCAGGCGCTGGCGCACGCGTCGGGCGGCGAGCCACCGGAGCTCGCGCCGCTGCCGGACCGCCTCGAGGCCGCGGCGCACGCGGTCTCCGCACAGCGGGCCCGAGACCGCGGCGGCCGCTACTAGCGTGAGGCGTGTGACCGCCGCCGCTAGGCGGCGGCCGCGGCCAGGATCGCGGCAACGCTGCGCTCGACGTCGTCGCTCGTCGTCCGGAAGCTGGAGACGGAGATCCTCAGGGCAGCGCGGCCCTGCCAGTCGGTCGCGCCGAGCCAGCAGGTGCCGTCGGCCTGAACGCGGCGGACGACCTCACGCGTCGTCTCGTCGTCGTCGCCGAAGCGAACGAGGACCTGATTGAGCACCACGTCGTTGAGGATCTCGACGCCCGGCTGTGCTCCGAGCAGGTCGGCGAACGCGCGGGCGTGGTCGCAGCAGCGGTCGACCAGGTCGGCGACGCCGTTGCGGCCGAGCGAGCGCAGGGCGGCCCAGATCGCAAAGCCGCGGGCGCGGCGCGACGACTCCGGCACCCAGTCGGAAGGGCTGCGACCCTCGGCGCGCTGGAGATAGCTCGCGGCGACGGCCATCGCCTCCCCGTGCGACTCCGGGTGCCGGCAGAAGACGACGCCCGAGTCGTACGGGACGTTCAGCCACTTGTGCGCGTCCGTCGCCCACGAGTCGGCGCGCTCGCAGCCCTCGGTGAGGTGCCGGAACCTGGGGCTCGCCGCCGCCCAGAGGCCGAAGGCCCCATCGACGTGGAGCCAGGCGCCCGCGGCCTGGCAGGCGGCCGCGATCTCGCTGAGCGGGTCCACGGCTCCCGAGTTCACGTTCCCTGCCTGAGCGCACACGATCGCGGGGCCGGGCACTCCCGCGAGCGCGTCCCGGAGCGCGTCGGCCCGCATCCTCCCCTGTCCGTCGGCGGGGACGAGCTCGAGGGCGGCGGTTCCGAGCCCGAGCAGCCGGAGCGAGCGGTCGATCGTGACATGACGCTCGCCACCGACGAGAACCCGGATCGGCGGTGAGCCCTGAAGCCCGTTTCTCGCGACGTCCCAGCCCGCGCGGGCGAGAACGTGCTGCCTGGCGGCGGCGAGAGCCGTCGTGTTCGCCCCCTGGGCACCCGTGACGAAGCCGCTGGAGACGCCGGCAGGGAGTCTCAGCAACTCGGCGAGCCATCCTGCTGCAACGGTCTCCACCGCTGCCGCCGCGGGCGAGAGGACGACCGAGAACGCATCCTGGTCCCACGTCGTCGCGAGCCAGTCCGCAGCGACCGACGACGGCAGCGCGCTGCCGATCACGAATCCGAAGTAGCGCCCGGTCTGCGTGCCCACGATGCCGGGCTCGGCGGCCGCGATCAGCTCCGAGACGACCTCGACATCCTCGCCGCCCTCGTCCGCCAGCGGGCCGCCGAGTGCCTCGACGAGCTCGTCGTAGGTCGCCGCTGCGCGCACGGGCCGGTCGGCGAGCGTGTCGTGGAACCGCGCCGCGTAGTCGGCCGTCAGGCCGAACAGATCCCGTACGGGCTCCACTTACGCCCTCAGCGGGCCGGCGACCCGTGTGGCCGCCTCGAGGATCGCAGCGGCCGAGCGCTCGACGTCGTTCTCGCTCGTCCGCCAGCTCGAGACCGAGATCCGCATCGCCGCCCTCCCCTGCCAGACCGTGCCCGAGAGCCAGCAGGTGCCCTCGCCCTGCACCGCTGCGATCGTCGCGCGCGTGACCTCGTCGTCGTCTCCGAAGCGGACGAGCACCTGGTTGAGCACGACGTCGTTGAGGATCTCGACGTTGGGCTCAGAGCCGAGCAGCTCCGCAAAGCGGGTCGCGTGGTCGCAGCAGCGTTCGACCATCGCTGCTATCCCATCACGACCGAGCGCGCGGATCGCCGCGTAGATCGGGAACCCTCGTGCGCGGCGGGAGAACTCCGGGTTCCAGTCCATCTGGTCGCGAGCCGCGTCCGGGTCGACCTGCTCGAGATAGTTCGCCCGCACCGACATCGCCGCCCGGTGCGCCTCGGGGTCGGCGCAGAAGGCGATCCCGGAGTCGTACGGCACGTTCAACCACTTGTGAGCGTCCGTCGCCCACGAGTCCGCGCGCTCGGCGCCCGCGACGAGGTGGCGAAGCCGCGGCGAGGCTGTGGCCCAGAGGCCGAACGCGCCGTCGACGTGGAGCCAGGCGCCCGTTCCCGCCACGGCGTCGGCGACCGCGGTCACGTCGTCGCAGGAGCCGGTGTTCACGTTCCCCAGCTGCGCGCACACGATCGTCGGCCCGTCCCCGGCCGCGAGCGCCGCGGGAAGCCGATCGACCCGCATCCGTCCCTGCTCGTCGGCCGGCACAGCCTCGATCTGCGCGCTCCCGATCCCGAGGTAGCGGAGCGCGCGGTCGACTGTGACGTGACGCTCCTCGCCCACGAGGACGCGGATCCGTGGCGCGCCCTGGAGCCCCTCCCGCGCGAGATCCCATCCCGCTCGCTCGAGGATCCGGTGGCGCGCCGCCGCGAGCGCGGTCACGTGCGCCATCTGGCAGCCCGTCACGAAGCCCGCTGAGACGCCGGCCGGAAGCTGCAACAGCTCCTGCAGCCAGGCGAGCACCACCTCCTCGATCACCCCCGCGCTCGGCGTCGGCCCGATCAGGCCCGCGTTCTGATCCCAGACCGAGGTCAGCCAGTCGGCCGCGACCGCAGCGGGCAGCGCACCACCGATCACGAACCCGAAGAAGCGTCCGGACGGCATCGCCATGATCCCCGGCTCGGCCCCATCGATCAGCTCGGCGATCACCTCCGCTGCGTCCGTGCCGCGGGCCGGGAGTGGCCCTCCCAGGGCCGCGCGAAGCTCCTCGATCGACGCCTGCGGCCGGACCCGGCGCTCGTCGAGGCCGTCGATGAACGTGCTCGAGTAGTCGGCCGTGAGGCCGAGCAGGTCCTTCACGGAGTCCATAGCGCTCCAAGATAGACCGCCGGATCCCCAGACTGCCAGCGCTCCAGGAAGCGTTGGATCGGCGGATGCAGCACCACGCCGGAGAGCTCGTCGACCGCGAAGATCCGATGGCCGCGAACCGCTTCGTCCTGCGATGCGACGGTCTCGAGCGAGCCGTCGACGTCGCCGGCAAAGATGATGTGGACGACGTGCTTGGTCACGAGCGTGCCTTTCGGCGCGATCGAGTCGACGAGCGCGATCGGGCCCTCGAAGGGGGGCGGCTCGATCCCCACCTCCTCCCGGATCTCGCGTCCGAGTGCGTCCATCAGGGTTTCGCCGGAATGGACGCCGCCGCCAGGCAACAGCCAGACGGCCTTCCCTCTCTTCTCGTGCCGGCAGAGGAGGACGCCGTCGCCCCAGCGCAACAGCGCCGAGACTCGGATGCGCGGCTCTGCGCGCATCATCCGCGGCGAGGGATAGGGTTGTCGAATGCGCTTTTCGGAGTACCAGACTCGGTCACGCGCGACCGCCGTCTACCCGGATGCCGGTAACAACATCGTCTACCCCGCCCTCGGCCTGTGCGGCGAAGCCGGCGAAACGGCCGAGAAGGTGAAAAAGGCAATCCGCGATGACGGGGGGACCCTAACCGAGGAGCGCCGCGAGGCGATCGCGGCCGAGCTCGGGGACGTGCTCTGGTACGTCGCGCAGCTCGCGACCGAGGCCGGGCTCGACCTCGAGGAGCTCGCGGAGGCGAACCTGGAGAAGCTCGCGTCCCGACAGCGCCGAAGCGTCCTCCACGGCAGCGGCGACACGCGCTAGAGAGACTCGGTTGCCTTCGGCGCGTCGCTCGCGTCGGCGATCAGATAGCGGGCAAAGCGCCGCACCTCGCGCCGCGGTAGCCGCGCGCGCACGAGCACGCCTTCCTCCGAGTCCTGGCGCTCGTCGATCGGGGCACCGAGGGCGTACAGCTCGGCAAGCTTCCCGCCGTCCTCGTACGGCAGCAGCAGCCGGACGTCCTCGTAGCGTCCGGAGAAGAGATCGGCGATCCGCTCGCGCAGCTCGTCCAGGCCCTCTCCGGTCACCGCTGAGACCTGCAGCGAGCCGGGGAAGCGGTTCGAGAGCCGCCGCCGGCCGAGCGGGTCGACCTGGTCGATCTTGTTCAGCACGAGCTCGACCGGGACGTCGTCTGCACCGATCTCGTGCAGGACGGACTCGACGGCCTCGATCATCTCGTCCATTCGCTCATCGGCCTCGGCGGCGTCGATCACGTGCAGAACGAGATCGGCGACGAGCGTCTCCTCGAGCGTGGACGCAAAGCCCTCGACGAGCTGCGTCGGCAGCTTGCGGATGAAACCGACCGTGTCGGTGACGAGGTAGCGCTTGCCGTCGTGCTCGAAGCCGCGCGTCGTCGGGTCGAGCGTCTCGAAGAGCCGGTTCTCGACGCTCACCTCTGCGCCCGTGAGCGCGTTCAGGAGCGTCGACTTGCCCACGTTCGTGTAGCCGGCCAGTGCGACGGTCGGCGTGCCGCTGGCCGCGCGCTCCTTGCGCCGCGTCGCCCGATGCTTGCCGACCTCCTTCAGCCGCCGCCGCAGCAGCGAGATCTTGCGCCGGGCGATCCGGCGGTCGGTCTCGAGCTGCGACTCGCCGGGGCCGCGCGTGCCGACCCCGGCCCCGAGAGCGCCGGTACCGCCGCCGAGGCGCTCCAGGTGCTGCCACATCCCGCGCATCCGCGGCAGGTTGTACTCGAGCTGCGCCAGCTCGACCTGGAGCTTTCCCTCGGCGCTCCTCGCATGCTGGGCGAAGATGTCGAGGATCAGCTGCGTCCGGTCGACGACGCGCGCTGTGAGGGCGTTCTCGAGTGCCTTCTGCTGGGCGGGCTCGAGCTCGTCGTCGACGATCAGCACCTCCGCGTGGGCATCCTCGTAGGCCTGCTTCAGCTCTTCGAGCTTGCCCTTGCCCACGTAGGTGCGCGGATCCGGGCTCGAGCGCTGCTGCACCAGCTCGGCGATCGGCTCGACGCCTGCCGTGCGGGCGAGCTCGCGCAGCTCGCCGAGCTCTTCCTCGGAGTCGGCCGACCGCGGGAGCACTGCCAGGACGAGCCCGCGCTCGGGCTCGACGCCGGAGCTTGGGTTCTGGCGCGTCCTCACTGCGGGGATTGTGCCACGCTTGCGTCAGATGCTCGACCTCGCGACCCGGCTGGCAGAGCGCACGCTCGAGCTGGTCAACATTCCCTCCGAGAGCCGGCACGAGGCGGAGATCGCCGCGCACGTCCGATCGCTCGTGCCGCCGTCGTTCGAGGCCGAGTACGAGGGCGATGACGCCTTCGTCTGGGCGCGGCCGCGTCGCGAGGGCAAGCCCCTCGTCGTGCTCGCGGGCCACTACGACACGGTTCCTGCGCAGGAGAACGTCCCCGGACGGATCGAGAACGGCTCCGTCGTCGGGCTCGGCGCGAGTGACATGAAGGGCGGGCTCGCGGTCATGCTCGAGCTGGCGCGAGAGCTCGACACGAGCGACGCAGAGCCGGACGTCGACGTCGCTCTGCTCGCGTTCGGCAAGGAGGAGCTGCCGGCCGAGTTCAGCCCGCTCCCGCATCTCTTCGACCACTCGCGCGTCGTCCACGAGGCTGCGCTCGCGGTCCTGCTCGAGCCCACCGACAACACGATCCAGGCCGGCTGCCTCGGCAACCTGAACGCGCGGATCACCTTTCACGGCGTCAGCGGCCACTCGGCACGTCCCTGGCTGGCCGAGAACGCGATCGAGAAGGCACTCGAGGGACTGCGGCCGTATGTCGAGATCGAGGCGCGCCCCGTCGTGATCGGCGGGCTCACCTTCACCGAGGTTGCGAGCGTCACGTGGATCGAGGGCGGGATCGCGACGAACGTGATCCCGGATCGCGTCGAGGCGAACATCAACTTTCGCTACGCACCCGACCGCTCGCCCGCGAGCGCCGACGCCTACCTCCGCAGCCTCGTGCCCGCAGGGGCGACGTACGAGCACGCCGGCGACTCGCCGCCGGCGCAGGTCGTCACCGACTCGCCGCTCGTCCAGCGCCTCCGTGCCGCCGGCGATCTCGCTCTCGAGCCGAAGCAGGCGTGGACGAACGTCGCCGACTTCACCTCCCGCGGGATCGACGCGGTCAACTTCGGGCCGGGTGCGACGCGCTACGCGCACCGCCGCGACGAGCAGGTCGAGATCGCGGCTCTCGAGCGGGCATTCGCGTCGCTCTGGCGGTTCGTCACGGGTAGCGTCTAGCCGTGCCCGTCTCCCCCATCCTCGAGCGTCAGACGACGTACCCGTTCGTGCGCCTGCACGAGGCTGCCCGGCGGGTGGAGGCGCGCGGGATCGAGGTGATCGACTTCGGCACCGGCGACCCGCAGGAGCCGACCGACCCGAGGATCAGGCAGGCGCTCGTCGATGGCCTGCGCGACCGCATGGGCTATCCCGCCGCGGTCGGGCTGCCGGAGCTGCGCGAGGCCATCGCAAGCTGGGCGGAGCGGCGGTTCGGGGCGACGCTCGATCCGGACACGGAGATCATCCCGACTCTCGGCAGCAAGGAGGCGATCTTCAGCTTCGCGCTTGCCGTTGCGGATCTGGAGAGCGGCAAGGACACGGTCGCCTACACCGAGCCGGGCTACCCGGTCTACGAACGCGGAGCCCTCTTCGCGCACGCGCGCCCGCTGTCGCTGCCGCTGCACGAGGAGAACGGCTTCCTCCCGGATCTCGACGCGGTCGACGAGTGGACCTGGAACAGCGTCGCCGTGCTCTGGATCAACTACCCGAACAACCCGACCGCCGCGACCGCGCCGCTCTCCTTCTACGAGCGCCTGGCCGGGCTCGCACGAAAGCATGGCTTTGTCGTCGCTTCCGACGAGGCGTACACGGAACTCTGGTTCGAGGAGCCGCCGGCGTCGATGCTCCAGCTGGACGACCTGACGAACGTGGCGGTCTTCAACACGCTCTCGAAGCGGAGCTCGATGACCGGCTATCGAAGTGGGTTCGTGGCCGGCGACCCGGCCCTGGTCGCGGCGCTGAAGGCCTTCCGGCCGACTGTCGGCACCGCGCCGCAGGAGTTCGTCCAGCGCGCCTCGGTCGTCGCCTGGGGCGACGAGGAGCACGTCGCCGCGACGCGCGACCGCTACGGCCGTAAACGGGCCCTCTTCCTCGATCTCTTCCGGGCGAAGGGCATCCGCGTCCCCGGCAGCGAGGCGACGATGTATCTCTGGGTCGCAGTCCCGGGCGGTGAGAGCTCGGAGACGTTCGCGGGGCGACTGCTCGAGCACGGCGTCCTCGTCACCCCCGGCTCCTATCTCGGCGCCGCCGGCGAGGGTTACTTCCGCGTCGCCCTCGTCCCCTCCGAGGAGGAGTGCGCACGCGCCGTCGAGATCCTGGACCGGGTTCTGTGACCCCCGAGCTCGCGCTCGAGATCGTCGAGGCGCTCGACAAGGGCGAACGGCGGATCGCGTCGAAGGTGGGCGGCGACTGGGTCGTCGACGTCGAGGCGAAGGAGGCGATCCTCGAGTACTTCCGGCTCCGGAAGGTCGAGCCGATGACGGTGGGGCCGTTCTCCTTCCAGGACAAGATCCCGCTGAAGGTGCCGCCCCACGGCGTCCGGATCGTGCCGCCCGGCGTCGCCCGGTACGGCTCCTTCCTCTCCGAGGGCGTCGTCCTGATGCCCGGCTACGTCAACATCGGAGCCTGGGTCGGGCCGCGGACGATGGTCGACACGTGGGCGACGGTCGGCTCGTGCGCGCAGATCGGCGCCGACGTCCACCTCGCGGGCGGGGTCGGGATCGGTGGCGTGCTCGAGCCGCCGAACGCGACGCCCGTGATCGTCGAGGACGGTGCCTTCCTCGGCTCGCGCTGCATCGTCACCGAGGGCGTCCGGATCGGCGCCGGGGCGATCCTCTCCGCGAACGTCTCGCTGACGGCGAGCGTGCCGGTGATCGACGTCACCGGCGAGGAGCCGGTCGAGCATCGCGGCTCGGTACCGCCGCGTGCGGTCGTCGTGCCGGGCACGCGTCCGAAGGAGTTTCCGGCGGGCACCTATCAGCTCGACTGCGCGCTGATCATCGGCTGGCGCAAGGAGTCGCACGACGAGCGGCTGAGCCTGAACGAGACGCTGCGCGAGTTCGAGCTTGCCGTCTAGGCCCGCAGCTCGCCCTCGCAGATCTCCTCAGCCGGGCCGACAAGCGTGATCCTCGCCCCGTCGTCGAGCTCGACCCTGAGCTCGCCGCCCGGCATGCGGACGGTGACAGGGCTCTCGCACCAGCCGTTCGTGACCGCCGCGGCGGCGGCCGCGACCGCGCTCGAGCCGGAGGCGCTGGTCTCTCCCGCGCCGCGCTCCCAGACGAGCACCGCGAGCTCGTTCGGCCCGTCGACACGGACGAGCTGAACGTTCGTCCGCTGCGGGAAGCGGGCGTGCTGCTCGATCTGCGGGCCAAGCCGGAGCAGCTCGGCGCGATCGGCGTCGGTCCGGACGACCGCGTGTGGGTTCCCGACCGAGACGGCGGTCAGCTCGACGCGCTCGTCGCCGAGCTCGATCGTCTCGATCTCCCCCACCTCGACGTCGCCGACCGCCATCGCGATCGACCCGTCGTCCCGGAACGCCGCCGGATAGCCGCGGCCACCGACGCTGATCGTCACCTGCGCGGCGTCGGCGCGGCGCGCGAGCCAGGCGGCAGCGATCCGGCTGCCGTTGCCGGAGAACTCCGCGACGGAGCCGTCGGGGTTCCAGATCACGATCTCGGCCTGGGCGCCGTTCGCCGAGACGACTTCGACGACGCCGTCGGAGCCGACGCCGTAGCGGACGTCGCAAAGCCGCCGCGCGAGCTCGGGCTCGATCCCGTCGGTGACGACGAGGTAGCTGTTACCGAGCGCGTGCCACTTCGAGAATCGCATCCGCCACCTCCCCCGCAGGCCGTTCCGCGTCGATCATGACGATGCCCGGGATTCGGCGCATCCACTTTCGCTGATAGGTGGCGAAGCGCAGGGTGGCACGCTCCAGCTCGGCGATCGCGTCCTCGCGCGGCAGCGTTCGCACCGCGTCGAGGCCGAGCACCTGCGGCACGATCTCGCCCGCAGCGCGCACCTCGTCCTCGACGCCTCGTTCGAACATCTCGCGGGCGCGGACGCGGATCCGGGCGGCCAGCGTCTCCTGCCGCACCTCGAGGCCGACGACGACCGTCGGGAGGCGTAGGTCGGCGCTCCACAGGCGCGGCTCCTCGGGTACGAGGGTGGCGCCCGCCTCCCACAGCTCCAGCGCACGGACGACGCGCTTGCGGTCGTTCGCGTGGACGCGCGCCGCCGCGCGCGGATCGCGCCGCTCAAGGATCCCGTGCGCCGTCGCGGCGCCGCGCCGGTCGTAGAGGCGCTCCCAGCGCTCGCGCGCCCCCGTCCGGACGTCGGGCGGAAGCTGAACACTGGTGAGCGCAGCCTGGAACCACAGCCCCGAGCCGCCGACGACCACCGGCGTCCTGCCGGCGGCGAGGATCTCGTCAATGGTCGTGTGCGCAAGCCGCTGGTACTCGCCGACCGTTCCCTGGCGGCCGAGCGGCCAGATCCCGACGAGCCGGGCGCCGGCATCCTGGTTCGTCAGGATCGGCAGACCGCTGTAGACCTGCATCGAGTCCGCGGAAACGAGTGCCGCGGGAATCCGCTCCGCAATCTCCTCGGCGACGGCCGTCTTGCCCGACGCCGTCGGGCCGAAGATGGCGAGGACGCTAGGACGGATCAGCTGCGAGGGTTTTCCAGCCAACCGAGTCGCCCTCGTTCACGACCGGCCGGTTCTCGTCCGGGTTGGCGGCTCGGTGCTCCTGGAACCAGCCGACCGCCCGCGGGATCCCCTCGTCGAGCGGCACCTGCGGCTCCCAGCCGAGCAGGTCGCGTGCCTTGCGGATGTCGGCCACGTAGCGCGTGACCTCACCGAGCAGCGACGGCGCGATCGTCATCCTCGGCTCGACGTCGAGCTCGGCGGCGATCAGCTCGGCTGCGCGGACGAGCGTATTGCCCTCGCCGAACGCCAGGTTGACCGTCTCGTTCGTGACCCGCCCCTCGACGAGCGCCTCGATCCCGCGCGAGATCCCGTCGACGCAGTCGTCGATGTAGGTGAAGTCCAGGACCTTGTCGGCGCCGCCGAAGACGGTGATCGGCTCGTCGCGCGTCATCGAGTGGATGAACAGCGGCAGCACGCGCGACATCCGGTGCAGGTCGTTGTCGTAGCGCCCGTAGACGTTCGAGAAGCGGAACGCGAGGTACTTGAGCCCGTAGCAGCGCGCGTAGGCGTAGATGAACGCCTCGCTCGCGATCTTCGAGGCTGAGTACGGGCTCTCCGTGAAGGCGAAGTCGGCGGTGTCCTCGCCGTAGCCCTCGAAGCGGTGGACGTCGCCGTACACCTCGCGCGTCGAAGAGAACACGAGCGGCAGCCGGCGCTGCCGGCAGTACTCGAGCACGTTGAACGTCATCATCGTGTTCTCGAGGGCTCGGTGAGGATGCGCGACCAGCTGGTGAACCTTCGCGTGCGCAGCCAGGTGGACGACGACGTCGCTCTCCGGGTAGGGGACGCCACCGATCCCGTCCGGGAAGGCCGGGTACTGGCCGGACAGGTCCTGGATCAGGTAGCGGAAGTCGTCCGTCCACGTGTTCACGCGCTGATCGACGCCGAAGACCTCGTGGCCGTCACCGAGGAGGCGTAGGGCCAGGTTGGTGCCGATCTGGCCCGACGAGCCTGTGAGCAAGACCTTCACGCGGCGACGGCCGTCCTCTGGGCGCCTCGTAGCGTGGTCGAGGTGGCGCTCTCGATCACCACGTCGACGAGTGCGCCCGGCTCGGAGTCGCCGGCGAAGTTGACCATGACGTTGCCACGCGTGCGGCCGCGCAGGAGGCTGCCGTCCGTTCGGCTCGTACCCTCGACGAGCACCTCCTCGATCGTGCCGACGCGGGTGGCGTTCCGCTCGGCCGCGATTCGCTGGACGACGTCGACGAGTTGCTCGAGCCGTTCGTGCTTGACCTCCTCCGGCACCTGGTCGGGCATAACGGCGGCCTCCGTTCCGTGGCGCGGCGAGTAGATGAAGGTGAAGGCGCTGTCGTAGCGCACCTCCTCGACGACCGCCAGCGTCTCGCGGAAGTCGTCCTCGGTCTCGCCGGGGAAGCCGACGATCACGTCGGTGCCGAGCGTGAGAGCCGGGATCGCGCTGCGCAGCTTGGCGACGAGCGTCAGGTAGCGGTCGCGGTCGTAGGTGCGGCGCATCGCCTTCAGGATCCTGCTCGAGCCGGACTGGAGCGGCAGGTGTATCTGCTCGCAGACGGCGGCGCACTCTGCCATCGCAGCGATCACCGGATCGCGAAAGTCCTTCGGATGCGGGCTCGTGAACCGGATCCGCTCGATCCCGTCGACGGCGTCGCAGGCGCGCAGCAGCTCGCCGAACTCGGTCTCGAGATCGGGCCTCAGGTCACGGCCCCACGAGTTCACGTTCTGGCCCAGCAGCGTGATCTCCTTGACCCCGTCGGCGGCGAGACGGGTCACCTCGGCGACGATCTCGCCCGGCCGACGGCTCTGCTCGCGGCCTCGCACCGCCGGGACGATGCAGTAGGCGCATTTCGAGTTGCAGCCCATCGAGACCTGCACCCAGGCGCTGAACGCGCGCTCGCGGTGCATCGGCAGGTCACCGGCGAAGTGCTCGTGCGTGCCGAACCGCCCGCGCGGTGCGTGGCCGCCGGCCCCGATCCACTCCCCCAGATGCGGAATCGATCCGGGACCGAAGGCGACGTCGACCTGCGGGTAGCGCTCGAAGATCCGCTCCCGTTGCGCCTCGGCGTAGCAGCCGCCGACTGCGACGACGAGGTCCGGGTTCTGCCGCTTCCGCGCGCCCGCGTCGCCGAGGTACGCGGCGAGCTTCGTGTCGGGCTTCTCGCGGATCGTGCAGGTGTTGAAGACGAGCACGTCCGCGTCCTCCTGCGCTGCCGCCTCGCCGAGCCCGAGCGACTCGAGCATCCCCTTGATCCGCTCCGAGTCGTGGGCGTTCATCTGGCAGCCAAAGGTGGTGACGTGGTACCGCTTCATCGACCGGTCAGTCTAGCCCCGGGCCAAGTAACAGACTGTTACTTGGCAGATCGCGGCCCCGATCGCAGCGTCAGCCTGCCTTGTAACAGACTGTTACTAGGCTTCACGGTCGTCTGGCAGCTCGTGCGTGAAGAAGAGCGATTCCCCCTGCAGCAGCGACGCGGCATGGCTGTAGACGATGACCCTCGAGTCGTCGACGTACTCGATCGCGTCCAGCGTGCTGTGCGCTCCGATCATCAAGTAGCGGGCGACGCCGTCTGATCGATTGATCACCTGATGCGCGCCGGCCGCGCCGACCGGAAAATGCACGACATCTCCCTCGACCAGGTTCCGTTCGCCTGCCGGTGTCCGCAGGGTCGCCGTGCCGGTGAGGACGACGAGCATCTCTTCGGTGGCGTGGTGGAGGTGGTACTTGGGCGACCGCGCGCCGGCGTCGAGCTCCCACACGGCCGAAACGAGCCGAGTACCGGGCGGTCGTTCCAGCAAGCGCTCGCCGCGTACGCCCGGTCCCCAATCGTCGTCGGGCTGAAGCTCGACCTTCCAGACGTTCGACGGAGCCTCGCTCACTTGGCGATCTCGGTGGCTCGGCTCTCGCGGATCACCGTCACCTTCACCTGGCCGGGGTACTCGAGCTGGTCCTCGATCTCGCGCGCGATCTCGTGCGAGAGCAAGACGGCGCCGTCATCGTCGATCTCCGTCGGCTCGACCATGACGCGGATCTCGCGACCGGCCTGGAGCGCGTATGCCTTCGCGACCCCGGGCTTCGCGGTCGCGATCTCCTCGAGCGCGCCGAGCCGCTTGATGTAGTGCTCGAGGCTCTCGCCGCGCGCGCCCGGCCGCGAAGCGGAGATCGCGTCGGCGGCGATCAGCAGCACCGCCTCGACCGTTTGCGGCTGCACCTCGTAGTGGTGCGCCTCGATCGCATGCACGACGCCCTGGCTCTCGCCGTAGCGCTTCGCCCACTGGGCCGAGATGCTCGCGTGCGACCCGTCGACCTCATGCGTCATCGCCTTGCCGATGTCGTGCAGGAGCGCGGCGCGCTTGGCCGTCTTGACGCTCGCTCCGAGCTCGCTCGCCATGATCCCGGTCAGGTGCACGACCTCGAGCGTGTGCTTGAGCACGTGCTGGCCGTAGCTCGTGCGGTAGCGGAGCTTGCCGAGCACCTTCACGAGCTCCTCGTGGAACTCGCCGCATTTGGCCTCGAAGACCGCCTGCTCGCCGGCCTGGCGGACGTGATCCTCGAGCTCGGCCTTGGAGAGGTAGTACATCTCCTCGATCCGGGCGGGGTGAATCCGCCCGTCCTCGATCAGCTTCTCGAGCGTCGTGCGCGCAACTTCGCGGCGGAGGCCGTCGAAGGAGGAGAGGACGACGGCCTGCGGCGTGTCGTCGATGATGAAGTCGACTCCCGTCAGGTGCTCGAGCGCCCGGATGTTGCGGCCCTCGCGGCCGATGATCCGGCCCTTCATGTCGTCCGAGGGCAGCTCGACCACTGTCACGGTCGTCTCTGCCGTGTGGCTGGCGGCCACGCGCTGGAGCGCGTCGGCGATCAGCGCGCGCGCCCGTCGTCGCGACTCGGTCCGCGCCTCCTCCTCCTGCTGGCGGACACTCCGGGCGAGCTCGTGCCGGATCAGGTCCTGGGAGCGTTCGAGCAAGTGGCTCTTCGCCTCGGCGACGGTCAGGCCGCCGACCCGCTCGAGCGCGCCGAGGGCATCGTCCTTGGCCGTCTTCAACTCGTCCTGGAGCTGCTTGACGTGCACCTCGCGGTCGTTCAGCCCCTGCTCGCGGCGCTCGACCTCCGTCTGCTTCCGCGCGAGCTCGTGCTCGGCGGCCGTGACCTGCTCCTCGATCCGGGCGGCGTCGTTGCGACGGCCCTGTACCTCGGCCTCGATCTCCGCCCGCAGCTTCACCGCCAGCTCGCGCGCCTCGATCTGGGCCTCGCGCCGGATCGTCTCGGCCTCACGCTCGGCCACGTGCACCCGCGACCCACTCCTCAGCATCAGCAGCCCCGTCGCCACGGCGGCGCCGATCGCCAGTCCAACGAGCGCCATTACCGCAGTGAGCATGCCGTCCTGCCTCCAGAGGGAGAAGGTGGATTCCGCGACGAGCGTCGCGGGTGCTCACATCCGGCGCCGGCCTGCACGGCCGCGCTCGGGTCTTGGCGCGTCAGATCACGGTCGAGCCGGAGTCCTCCCGGGCGTCCGCTGGATACAGGGTCGGAGTGGTCAAGAGAGCCAAGCCTTCAGAAGCATCGGAAAAACGCAAGTGTGCAGGAAAAACGTCGAATGGAAGCACATACGATCCTACCGCTTCTCAGTCGTCCCGCGCAACGATCCCTTCCAGTGCATCCGAGCCGAAGCCCCGCGAAGCGAGGTAGCGAGCCGTCTTGGCCGATCTCCCCCGCTGCTCCGCGAGGCGGCGAGCGCGCTCCCGTTCGGGCTCGAGCGCGGCGAGCGCGGCCTCGATCTGCTCGGGGCAATCCCGCGTCCCTGGAGATCGTGCCGGATCAGGGCATCGCCGGATCCGCGGCCGGCGAGCTGCTCCGCCCGCGTCCGGGCGAGCCGCTCGTCGTCCACGTACCCGATCCGCTCGAGCGTCTCGAGCGCCTGCTCCCGCTCCGCCTCCCCCACGCCGCGTTGCGCGAGGCGCCGGTCGAGCTCCGCGGTCGAGCGATCGCGGAAGCGGAGCGACCGCAGCGCCTGCTCGACCGCGTCGGGTTGCTCGGGCACGGCGGCGTCTCGTCCCGTCTAGGCCGCGGAGGCGGCTTCCTCCTGCTCCTCGACCTCGGCCTCGACCTCGGCCTCGTCGACCACCGGCGTGATCTCCTCGGCGCCGGCGACGGTCGGCAGCAGGCGCGCCGAGATGGCCTGCTCGGGTCCCGCCTGCGCCTGGATCTGCTGGAGGATCTGCTGGACGACGTCCGGATGCTCCTTCAGGAACGAGGCCGCGTTCTGGCGCCCCTGGCCGAGCCGCTCGTCGCCGAAGCTGAAGTACGAGCCGGACTTGGCGACGATCTTCCGCTCGATCCCGACGTCGAGCACCGTGCTCTCCCAGGAGATGCCGGAGCCGTAGATGATGTCGAACTCGGCCTGCTTGAACGGCGGCGCGACCTTGTTCTTGACCACCTTGACGCGGACGCGGTTGCCGTAGGCCTCGGCGCCGTCCTTGAGCGTCTCGATCCGGCGGATGTCGAGCCGCACCGAGGAGTAGAACTTGAGCGCCCGGCCGCCCGGCGTCGTCTCGGGGCTGCCGAACATGACGCCGATCTTCTCGCGCAGCTGGTTCGTGAAGAGGCAGATCGTGTCGGTGCGGTTGAGCGTGCCGGCGAGCTTGCGCAGCGCCTGGCTCATCAAGCGCGCCTGCAGGCCGACGTGGCTGTCGCCCATCTCTCCCTCGATCTCCGCCTTCGGAGTCAGGGCGGCGACGGAGTCGACCGCGACGACGTCGAGCGCCCCCGAGCGGACGAGCAGCTCGGTGATCTCGAGCGCCTGCTCGCCGGTGTCGGGCTGCGAGACGAGCAGATCGTCGACGTTGACGCCGATCTTGCGCGCGTACTGCGGGTCCATCGCGTGCTCGGCGTCGATGAAGGCGCAGATGCCGCCGCGGCGCTGGGCCTCGGCGATCACGTGGTAGACGAGCGTCGTCTTGCCCGAGCTCTCCGGGCCGAAGACCTCGACCACGCGTCCACGCGGCAGCCCGCCGATGCCGAGCGCGACGTCGAGCACGAGCGACCCCGTCGAGATCGCCCCGATCTGCACCTGGGCCTGGTCGCTCATCTTCATGACCGAGCCCTTTCCGAACTGTCGCTCGATCTGCCCGAGGGCGACGTCGAGAGCTTCCTCGCGGTTCATCTGATCAGCCTCCTAGCCGAAATGAGTCGTGCACCTCGTACAGCGCCCCGAACGGGTGCAGAACGTGAAAGGAAAGCAGCTGCGTCGGACGACACGTGCCCACGCTACCGGCCGAAGTTATGCGGCTTTGTCTCGATTCTGTTCCAGAAGACGCCGCAGGAGATGGAGCGACGCGACCACCGAGCGCCGGCGGATCGAGTCGCGGTCGCCCGGAAGGCTGAACGTCCCGCCCTGGCTCGCTGCGGGCGTCTCGGCGTGGAAGTAGACGAGCCCGACCGGCTTCTCCTCCGAGCCGCCGCCGGGGCCGGCGATCCCGGTGACGGAGACGGCGGCGTCGACACCGAGCCGCTCACGCGCCCCGCGTGCCATCGCCTCGGCTACCTCGGCCGACACGGCGCCGTGCCGCTCGATCAGCGCCGCCGGGACGCCGAGCTCGCCGACCTTGACCTCGTTCGCGTAGGCGACGATCCCGCCGGTGACGACGTCGGTCGAGCCGGGGACCGCGGTCAGGCCGGCCGCAACGAGGCCGCCCGTGCACGACTCGGCGGTCGCGAGCGACCACCCTCGGTCGCGGCAGTGGTCGAGCACGATCTCCTCGACGCTTCGCCCGTCGCTCGAGTAGAGGAACCGCCCGAGTCGCTCTGTCAGCGCCGCCTGCAGCTCGAGCAGCCGCGGCTCGGCTTCGGGCGCTGCGACCAGGTCGACGTGGATCTCGAAGTTACGGGCGCAGATAGTCACCTCGAGTCCGTCGCCGTCGCCGCCGGCCTCCTGGAAGGCCTGCGCGACCTGCGACTCACCCGGGCCGAAGAAGCGCAGCGTCCGCCGCAACGGCGGCGTCCCGGAGTCGAGGATTCGGCGGACCTCCGGAGCTTCGAGCGCACGCGGCCAGAGCCGCTGCAGCTCCGACGGCGGCCCGGGGAGCACGATCACCGGCGTCCCGTGCGCCTCGACCACCAGGCCCGGCGCAGTGCCCGCGAGACCGAGGATCGTGGACGGCTCCGGTACCGTCGCCTGCTTCGTCACCCCCTGCGCGAAGTCGGCGTAGGGACGCTGCAGCCGCTCCGCGACCAGACGAGAGACGGCCTCGATCTGGGCTTCCAGCTCGCCGTCGACGCTCAGCGGCAGCCCCGCGACCTTGGCCACGATCGCGACGGTGCGGTCGTCGTGCGTCGGGCCGAGTCCGCCCGAGGTCGCGACGAGGTCGGCCGCGCCGACGGCTTCCGCAACTGCCGCCTCGAGCTCGCCCGCGTCGTCGCCGACGACGTGGATCCGGGTCGGCTCGATCCCGAGCGCGAGCAGGGAGCGGGCCAGGAACGGGCCGTTCAGATCGGTGCGCTCGCCGCGGACGAGCTCGCTGCCCGTGACGACGATGATCGCGCGTGGACGATCGCCGTTGGCTCTGCTCAAGCCGCGTCGGCCGCGAAGATCTTCTTCGCCGTCACGAAGACGCCCTGTGCCTTGACGGCGGCGGGCAGCCGAACCTTGTTGCCGTTGCGGCGGACGAGCACGTTCTGGGGCGACTCGAGCCGGACCCAGAGGACTTGGCCGTCGAAGACCTTCTTCTGGCCGCGCTCGAGCGTCCCTTGGTACATCAGCTCGCCGAGCACGCTGCCCTTCCGGACGAGGGCGTAGGAGTTGCCGCGCGTCGCCCGCAGCTCCAGCCGGGCCGTCCCGGCTGCCTGCGGCACCTGCACCGCGGGCCGCTGCTCATTCGCGGCCGTCGTCAGCCCGTGCACCGGCTCGTCGTCGGGGCTACCGAAGCGCCAGGCGACGATCACGAGCGCGGTCACGATCGCGATCGAGGTCAGGGCGAGCAGGACGATGTTCGATTCGCGCCGGTCGGAGCGCCTCGCCTTCGCGGCCGGCACGCGCCGGGCCCGCACGGGTGCGTCCTCCTCGCCGATCACGAAGCGGGAGTTGTACTCGTCCACGTACAGCTGCCCGTCCAGGCCGAGGTAGTCGGCGTAGGAGCGGAGGAAGCCCTTGATGTAGGTGTGTGAGGGGAGCAGCTCGAAGCGCTCGTCCTCGAGCGCACGCAGGTACTTGCCCCGGATCTTCGTCCCGTGCTCGGCGTCCACGAACTCGATGTGGCGGCGGAGTCGGGCCTCTCGGAGGCTGTTGCCGATCTCGAACACGCGGGCATGGTAGCCGCCCCCGCGACCCCTGGCCAGCTGCGCCTCCCGGCCGGAGGAGCCGGCCTCCAGGCGCAGCTGGCCAGGCCACGGGATGTTCGCGGGGATCTAGGTCTCGACGATCGAGAGCACCCAGTAGACCGCCAGGGAGCCGGCCGAGGTCAGCGCGAGCAGGAAGCCGAGCAGGCCGAGGACGCGGCCGAGACGCGCCGTCCTCGTCCCCGTCGGATGGCCGAGCGTCGGCGCCAGCCGCGACCTCGCGCGCCTGGCGAGCGCGACCGCGAGGAAGCCGAGCGCGGCGCCGACCGGGATCGCAAAGCCTGCCTCGAGCAGATCGTATTGCCGCGACCAGCGGGTGGCGACGACCGCCGCCGGCATCGTCGCGACCGCGAGCAGCCCGACGAGAACCGATGCGCGCGCGCTTCCGGGGCGCGGCGGCCCGCCGTTGGAGCTCACTGTTTCTTGTAGGGCCGGCCGACTGCAGCGGGCGGAATCGAGCGGCCGATCACGCCCGCGACCGCGATCAGCGTCAGCACGTACGGCAGCGCCTGGAAAAGCACCGCCGCCGACTCCGAGTAGGCGGGCAGGCGCTGCGCGAGCGCGCTCGAGAAGCCGAAGAGGAGCGCCGCCGCCGCCGCGCCCCACGGGCGCCAGTTGCCGAAGATGACCGCCGCGAGCGCGATGAACCCCTTCCCGACCGTCATGTTCTGGTTGAACGAGTTGACGAACCCGACCGACAGGTACGCGCCGCCGAGCGCCGCGAGGATCCCGGAGACCACGACCGCGGCGTAGCGCGTCTTGTAGACGGAGATCCCGACCGTGTCGGCCGCGCGCGGATGCTCGCCGACGGCCCGGATGCGAAGCCCGATCGGCGTCTTGAAGAGGACGATCCAGGTGGCGACGATGGTCAGGAACGCGAGCCAGATCATCAGGTTCAGCTGCCCCAGCACCGGCCCGATGAAGTACCAGTCCTCCAGGAACGACAGGTGCACGTTCGGAATGCCGGGGATGTCCGGTGGCGTGCCCTCGCCGCTGTAGATGTCGATGAAGAGGTAGCCGGTGACCCCGAGCGCCAGGAAGTTGATCGCGGTGCCGCCGACGATCTGGTCGGCGCGGAGGTGGATCGCGAAGAAGGCGTGGATGAGCGCGAACACCGCGCCGGAGATCGCCGCGCAGAGGAGTCCGAGCGGCCACGAGTCGAACTTGTCCGCCCCGAGGATCCCGAAGAACGCGCCGGAGAGCATCATCCCCTCGAGGCCGATGTTCACGACGCCGCTGCGCTCGGAGAAGATGCCGCCCATCGCCGCGAACGCGAGTGGGGTCGCGTAGCGGAGCATCGCCGCGGTCAGCGCCGACCAGACGATCACCTGGTCGAGATGAGCCTCGCTGGAGCGGGTGGCGAGGTAGCCGAGACCGATCCCGAGCACGCCGATCACGATCGCGCTCCAGCCCAGACGCCGCACGCCCCGGGTGACGGCGAAGACGCCGAGGCCGACCCCGAGGAGTCCGATCGCGATCGGCACGACGGGCTCCCGCACCTTCAGCGGCGGCAGCGCCACCCAGAAGGCGGCGAGGCCGAGGAGGATCCCGGCCCACGCGATCGCGCGGGAACCGCTGGGGAGCCGGGCGAGGAGACGCTCGAGCATCAGCCCGGAGCCTCCGCGGCGCGCTTGCGCCGCCGGCGCAGGCCGAGGAGCGAGAGGATCAGCACGTCGGCGCCGACGAAGAGCACGACGAGCCCCTGGATCAGGACGGTCAGGTTCGAGGCCAGCTCGGGCTTGAAGATCTCCGGGTCGAGGTTCCGGGTCGACGTCCCGGTGACGAGGGACGCGAACAGCATCGCGGCGAGGCCGATCCCGATCGCCTTGTTGCGGCCGAGCAGTGCGACCGCGATCCCGACGAACGCGATCTGCGACGAGATCATCACGTCGTTCGTGTTCAGGCGATAGGCCCAGCCGACCGTGTCGAGGGCGCCCGCAAGCCCGGCGAAGAGGCCGGAGATCGCCATCGCGAGGAAGTAGTTGCGCGCGACCGAGATCCCGCCGTACCGGGCTGCCTCGGGGCTGTAGCCGACCGCCCGCACCTCGTAGCCGAGAGTCGTCCGGTTGAGCGTGATCCAGTAGACGACCAGCCCCGCGAGCGCGACGAAGAAGCCGACGTGGAGAGCCTGGAGGAAGGGATCGCCCCAGAAGATCGGCAGCTTCGACTCCTCGAGGATGTCGTTCGAGACCGGCACGAACGGCTGGGTGTCGTTCTGGAGCGGCCCGCCGAGCCCGAAGAGGAAGACGCCGATCCAGACCGCGATCCAGTTGAGCATGATCGTCGAGATCACCTCATGCGTCCCGACCGTGGCCTTGAGGAAGCCCGCGATCCCGGCCCAGATCGCGCCGGCGAGGGCGCCTCCGACGATCGCGGCGAGGATGTGGACGAAGCCGGGGAGCCCGGGCAGCTCGGAGCCGATCCAGACGGCGATGATCGCGCCGCCGAGGTACTGGCCCTGGCCGCCGATGTTGAACATCCCGCACCGGAACGCGAACCCGACCGCGAGCCCGGTCAGGACGAGCGGGACGAAGTTGATCAGCGTCTGCTGCAGGTTGAAGGCTGCCGTCGAGTCGATGTCGTTCACGTTCCAGGGGAACGGCACGTGCGCGTCGGTGAACGGGATCCGCAGCTCGTACGAGCCGACCTCGATGAACCAGTTCAGCCCTGCGCCCTCGAAGATCGCCTTGTAGGTGCTGAGGGGGTTGTCGCCGGTCGTCGCGAAGACGACGACCCCGCCGATCAGGAAGGCGAGGAGGACGGTCAGGAGCGGGACGACGATGCCGCCGGCCTTCTGGGCGAGCGCCAGCCGCGACGCGACGCTCGGCGCGTAGTCGCCGCCCGTGCGCGGGTTCTCGACCTTGCCGCCGCCTTCGGGAGGCGTCGGTGCGCCCGGCTCGCTCAAGCCACGGCCTTGCTGCGGCCGCCGCCGGTCATCGCGACGCCGAGTTCTTCCTCGGACACGCTCGGCGGGAACTCGCCGACGATCTCGCCCTCGAAGATGACGAGGATCCGGTCGGAGAGGGAGAGGATCTCCTCGAGCTCGAGCGAGACGAGCAGGACCGCCCTCCCCTCGTCGCGCTCCTCGACGAGCCGGCGGTGGACGAACTCGATCGCCCCCACGTCGAGCCCGCGCGTCGGCTGCGCCGCGATCAGCACCTTCGGGTTGCGGTCGATCTCGCGCGCGAGGATCACCTTTTGCTGGTTTCCGCCCGAGAGGCCCGCCGCGGCGGTCTGCGGGCCGCCGCCACGCACGTCGAACTCCTGGATCAGCTTCGCGGCCTTCTCGGCCAGGCGCTTCGGGTAGAGCCAGCCGTAGCGCGAGGCCGGCGGATGGTCGTAGTCGTGGAGCGCGATGTTCTCGGCCAGCGAGAAGTCGAGCACGAGCCCGCGGCGCTGGCGGTCCTCGGGAATGTGGCCGAGCCCGGCATCGAGGCAGTCCCGGCAGCCCTCGTCGGTGACGTCCTCGTCGCCGATCTGGATTCGGCCCTCCGTGACCTTGCGCAGCCCCGCGAGCGCGTCGATCAGCTCCGTCTGCCCGTTGCCGTCGACGCCGGCGATGCCGACGATCTCGCCGCCTCGAACCTCGAACGAGACGTCGTGCACCTGCGTGATCCCGCGGTCGTCCACCACCGTCAGCCCCTCGACTCGGAGCAGCGGGTCCGCCGGTGTCGACACGCCCTTGTCGACGCGGAGCAGCACCTCGCGGCCGACCATCAGGCGCGCCAGCCCTTCTTCGGTCGCGCCCGCGGCGGGCAAGGTCTCGATCTTCTTGCCGCGCCGGAGCACGGTGATCCGGTCGGCGATCGCGGCGACCTCGTTCAGCTTGTGGCTGATGAAGATGATCGACTTGCCCTGGTCGGTGAGGCTCTTGACGATCGCGAACAGCTCCTTGGCCTCCTGCGGCGTCAGGACGGCTGTCGGCTCGTCGAGGACGAGGATGTCGGCACCGCGATAGAGCGCCTTCAGGATCTCGACGCGCTGCTGCTGGCCGACCGTGATGTCCTGGACGTACGCGCGCGGGTCGACGGCGAGCCCGAAGCGGGTCGAGATCTCGCGGACGCGCTTCTCGGCGGCCGCGTAGTCGAGCAGGACGCCGTTGTGGACGGGCTCGGTCGCGAGGACGATGTTCTCGGCCACCGTCATCACCGGGATCAGCATGAAGTGCTGGTGCACCATGCCGACGCCGTTCTCGATCGAGGCCTTCGGGGAGCCGAGCTCAGCGGGCTTGCCGTTGATCAGGATCTCCCCCTCGTCGGGCCGGTAGAGCCCGTAGAGGACGTTCATCAGGGTCGACTTGCCGGCGCCGTTCTCGCCCAGCAACGCGTGCACCTCGCCCTTGCGCAGGTCGAAGTCGACGCCGTCGTTCGCAACGATGCCGGGGAAGCGCTTCGTGATCCCGCGGAGCTCGAGAACAGGCCGCTCGTCCACGGGGGGATCCTATTGTGCCGGGAGGGCCGGACTGAGCCGAACTAGCCGGAGACGGTCTCCGGAATGTCCGCGATCGTGCCCGAGGCGATCTCCGCCTGGACGCGCTTGACCTCGGCGACAGCCTCGCGCGGGACGGTCGCGGCGATCTCGCCGATCCCGACCGCGCCCGACGCGACGTCGAAGATCGTGTCCTCGCCGCCGTTGAAGCCGCCAGCCTGGACGTCCTGGATCGTCTGGTAGACGGCGACGTCGACCTTCTTGAGCGCGCTCGTGGCGATATGCGGCCCCAGATAGGCCTGGTCGGCATCGACCCCGATCCCGACCATGTTCTTCTCCTGGGCGGCCGAAAGGGCTCCCAGGCCGCACTGGCCCGCGACCTGGAAGACGACATGCGCGCCGCGGGAGATCTGGTCGAGGGCGAGCTCCTTGCACTTGGCCTGGTCGACGAAGTCCTGCGAGTAGGAATTGAGCGTCGTGATCTCCGGGTTCGCCTGCTGCGCGCCCGCCTGGAAGCCGGCGATGTAGCGGTCGACCGGGGGGATCTTGAGCCCGCCGACCGAGCCGACCACCTGCTTCGCGCCCGCCTCGGCCTTCGTGATCAGCCCGGCCAGGTAGCCGACGAGGTAGCCCGCCTCCTGTTCCTTGAAGAGCAGCCCGCGGACGTTCTTCGGCTTCGACTCCAGCTCCGCCTGGGAGTAGTCGACGATCGCGAAGTCGACGTCGGGATAGCGCGTCGCCACCTTCTCGAGCGCCGCCGCCATCAGGAAGCCGACCGCGATCACGAGGTCGTAGTCGGCCTTCGCGAGTGAGGTCAGGTTCGGGACGTAGTCGGCGTCGGACTTGGAGATCACGACCCGTCCCTCGACGCCGAGCTCGTTCTGCGCCCGCTCGAGGCCCGTGTTCGCGAGGAAGTTGAAGGAGCGGTCGTCGAGGCCGCCGATGTCGGTGACGAGACCGACCTTGATCGACGTTCCCGGCGTGGTGAGCGAACCGCTCGCGACGACGGTCCCCTCCAACGGGGGCGCGGTCTCATCGTCATCTCCGCCGCAGCCGCCGAGCGCGAGCAGGAGGACGAGCAGCGTCAACAGGCGGGAGACCCTCATCGGGGGACTGGTACCGGGAGGGGCGGGATCGAAACCCCGCCCCTCCCGTGGAACCGCGTTCCTAGCCCGTGGTTGCGGGCGGGGCCTGCGGGATGCCCTTGATCGCGCCGGACGCGATCTGCTTGCGGATGTTCTCCACCGCGGTCTTCAGCGCCGGCGAGATCCGGGAAGAGATCTTCCCGTAGCCCACGCCGCCGTTCTTGACCGTGAAGATGGCGTTGAAGTTGGTGCGGAACTTCGTCCCGGCCGCCTTGGCCGCCTTGATCGTCTCGAAGACCGCGACGTCGACCTTCTTGGTCGCGCTCGTCATCACGTGCGTGCCGAGGTAGCCCTGGTCGGCGTCGACGCCGATTCCGAAGACATTCTTCTCCTTCGCCGCCGAGAGGACGCCGAGGCCGCACTGGCCCGCGACCTGGAAGACGACGCCGGCACCGTCGGCGATCTGCGCCAGTGCCTGCTCCTTGCACTTCGCCTGATCGACGAAATCCTGGGAGTAGTTGTGCGTGACCTGTACCCGAGCACCGGCCTTCTTCGCGCCGGCGTAGTACCCGGCGATGAAGCGGTCGACCGGCGGGATCTTCAGCCCGCCGACGGCACCGAGCTTCGTCTGGCCGTTGAACGGCTTGGCGATGATCTGACGCCCGGCCAGGTAACCGACGAGGTAGCCGGCCTCCTGCTCCTTGAAGAGCAGACCGCGCACGTTCGTCGGCTTCCCCTTCAGCTCCGCGGCGACGCCGGAGTTGTCGATGATCGCGAACTTCGTCTTCGGGAACCGCTTCGCGACCTGCGAGAGCGCCTCCGCCATCAAGAAGCCGACGGCAACGACGAGTCCGCTGCCGTTACGCGCGGCCCGGGTCAGGTTCGGGACATAGTCGCGATCGGTCTTCGAGATGAACACCGTTCCGTCGACCCCGAGCTGCTTCTCCGCGCTGACCATGCCCCTGTTCGCGAGGAAGTTGAACGAGCGGTCGTCGAGGCCGCCGATGTCGGTCACGAGCGTGACCTTGAACTTCGCCGGCGCAGCCTGCACGTCCGACTTCGCAGCACCCGTGCCGGCGCCGAGCGCCAACGTGAGGACCGCAATGAGTGCCGCCGCCACGAGCGGCATGAACTTGCGTGCTTTCACTTACCCTCCTTAGAAGACACATCCACCGCCAAGCTTGGACGCTTGATTAGACCCTAAGTTGGGCGGAAAAGAAAGTCTTTACGTTTCGCTACGGCGCAGCGCTGACGAAGCGCTCGAGCTCGGCCTCGTCGACCAGCACGCGTCTCGGCTTCGAGCCCTCGTAGCCGGAGATGATCCCGCGCCGCTCGAGCATGTCGACCAGCCGGCCTGCGCGCGTGTAGCCGACCCGCAGGCGCCGCTGCAGCAGGCTGACGGAGGCGGTCTGCGTCTGGACGACGATCTCGATCGCCTTGTCGAGCAGCGGATCCTCGTCCGGATCGAACTCGCCGTCGTGCTCGCCGTCGTCGTCGACCGCGCTCTCGGGCAGCTCGAGCAGCGTCTCGTCGAGCTCCTGCTCGCGCTGATGGCGGCACTGCTCGACGACGAGCGACACCTCCTCCTCGGAGACGTACGCGCCCTGGACGCGCTGCAGGCGGCTGGTGCCGAGCGGCTTGAAGAGCATGTCGCCCTGGCCGAGCAGGCTCTCCGCGCCGGCGCCGTCGAGGATCACCCGCGAGTCGGTCTGGCTCGAGACGGCGAACGCGATCCGGCTCGGTACGTTGGCCTTGATCATCCCGGTGATCACGTCCACGGACGGCCGCTGCGTCGCGAGCACGAGGTGGATCCCAACGGCGCGCGACTTCTGCGCCAGCCGGATGATCGCGTCCTCGACCGCCTGCGGGCTGATCATCATCAGGTCGGCGAGCTCGTCGATCACGACCAGGAGGTACGGGAGCGGATCCTCGCCGCGCGCACGGAACGCGCGGTTGGCCTCGGGCAGGTTGCGGGCGCGCACGATCGAGAGCCGCTCGTAGCGCCGCTCCATCTCGGCGACGACGTTCGTGAGGACGGCGCTCGCCTCCTTCGGGCTGGAGACGACCGGCGTCAGCAGGTGCGGGATCGACTCGTAGTAGTTGAGCTCGATCCGCTTCGGGTCGATCAGGATCATCCGCACGTCGTCCGGGGTCGAGCGGAGCAGGATCGAGGTCAGGATCGTGTTGATGCAGCCGGACTTGCCGGAGCCGGTCGTGCCCGCGATCAGGATGTGCGGCATCCGCGCCAGGTCGGCCCAGACGGCGTTTCCGGAGATGTCCTTGCCGAGCCAGACCGAGAGCGGGCTCGCGGTCGACGGCAGATCGTCGTAGATGTCCCCGAGCGTGACGATCTTGGGGCTCAGGTTCGGGACCTCGACGCCGACGGCCTGCTTGCCCGGGATCGGCGCCAGGATCCGGATCTCGGTCGTCGCGAGCGCATAGGAGAGGTCGTCCTTGAGCGCCGCGACCTTCGCAACCTTCGTCCCCGGCGCGAGCTGCAGCTCATAGCGGGTCACGCGGGGGCCGGCGATCTGACCGACGATCGTCGCCTCGACGCCGAAGTGCGCGAGCGCGGTCACGAGCGTGTCGGCGGTGCGCTGGTCGGCGCCTTTCGAGCTCTCGGCGGCGGCCGGCGAGACCTTGAGGACGGCGCGATCGGGGAGCGTGTACTCCCCTTCGGCGCGCGGGAGGTCGAAGAGCGGGGTCTCGTGGGTCTCGTCGTCCGGCTGGAGCAGGAGCGGCGAGGGCTCGGAAAGACCCTCCGAGACGACGTCCGGATAGTCGTGGACGACGTCGACCGGCGGCTCGTGCTGCGCGAGTGCGGGCGGCGGGCTCGAGACCTTGGTGGCGGCAGCAACCTTCTCCGGCCGGGCGACCGCACGGCGGACGGCGTGGTGGGAGCTGCGCAGGACTGCCCCGTACGAGGCGCCCGAGAGCAGGAGGCCGCCGGCGAGCAGCGCGGTGAGCCCGACGAGGACGGAGCCGGTGCCGCCGAGGAGCTTCGCGATCCCGCCGCCGAGCAGGCTGCCGACGACGCCGCCGTGGTCGGAGCCGAGCGTGACCATCAGCCCGACGATCGTGATTGCGAGCCCGGTCCGGAACGGCTTCACGTCGAGGAGCGCACTGCGGAAGAGCATCAGGGCGCCGACGACGACGAGCGCGAGCGGAGCGGCGTAGGCGGCCGAGCCGATCACCTCGCGCAGGCCGGCCTCGATCTTCTCGCCGGCGACGCCTCCCTCCCAACCGAGGTAGAGGAGCGACGCCAGGAAGAGCCCGATCGCCGCGAGCGCGAGCCCGATCAGCTCGGGATGCTCGTGAGCCGCGCGGGCGCGCTTCTTCCTCGTCGTCCGCTTCTTCACGCGCGAGGGCGTGCGCGGCCGCAGCGGCCGCTTCTTCTTCCGGGCTGCCATGGAGGCGCGTTTCGACGCGCCCGAACTCAGACCTTCCTGGTGACGACGACCGACCAGTAGAGGAGCGCCGCGCCGCCCAGAGCGAGCGGGATTCCCCAGAGGTTGCCGTCGATCGTGGCCACGGCGCCGACGCCGAGCGCCAGCGCACCGATCGCGGCGACGGCGACGTACTGCGTTCCGGGCGGGAGACGCCTCATCCGAAGGTCGCGATCCGACCGAGCAGCAGCTCGAAGAAGGCGTCGGCGTCGATCTCGACGCCGACGTGGGCGTTCGGCTCGCGCTCGGTGCGGCGCCAGCGGTCGGCGACCGTCCGGCCGCGCGTCAGCTCCGACCCCAGCTCGACCTCGACATTCATCCGCTCGGTCGTGACGATCCCGGGCCGGATCGCATGCGCGAGCGCGACGGCGTCGTGGATCGGCGCGCCGTCCCAGCCATAGGTGCGCTGGTGGTAGCGCTTGAAGAACTCGACCAGCTCCGCGACGAAGGTGCCGACACGGCCGGCGGCGCGGAACCGCTCCGCCCAGGCCGGTGTCAGCAGCGCGCCGTGCGTGACGTCGAGGCCGATCATCGTCACGTCGAGGCCCGAGTGGAAGACGCGTTGCGCCGCCTCGGGGTCGGCCCAGATGTTGAACTCGGCCGCCGGGGTCATGTTCCCCTCGGCGACGGCACCGCCCATCAGCACGATTCGCGCCGGCCGGATGCCCTGGTCGAGCGCGAGCGCGATGTTCGTCAGCGGCCCGACGGGGACGAGCACCGTCTCCGGGGTCACCTGCTCGACGAGGAAGTCGACCGCGTGCTGCTCGATCGGCTCCGAGGCGGGTGCCGGCAGCTCCGGCCCGTCGAGCCCGCTCTCGCCGTGGACGTGCGCGGCGACCTGCAGCTCGCGCACGAGCGGCCGGTCTGCTCCGACCGCGACCGGTACGTCGGTTCGGTCGACGAGTGCGAGCACCCGCAGCGCATTGTCGGTCGTCTTCTCGAGCGTCTGATTGCCGTGCACCGTCGTGACGCCGACGAGCTCGAGCTCCGGGCTCGCGAGCGCCAGCAGGAGCGCGATCGCGTCGTCGTGCCCGGGGTCGCAGTCGAGGATGACCGGAGTCGTCACTGCCCGAGTATGGCGTCGATCTCGGCGGTGGTCGGCAGGGAAGGCTGCGCGCCGAAGCGCGAGGCGGCAATTGCACCCGCGGCGCAGGAACGGCGCAGCGCGGCCTCCGGCTCGAGGCCTTCGAGCCACGAGACGAGCAGGCAGGCGGTGAACGCGTCCCCGGCGGCCGTGCCGTCAACTGCGTCGACTGCCGGCGGCTCCGCCCGCGCGACCTCCTCCCCGTCCTCGAGCAGGATCGCACCTTCGGCACCGAGCGTGACCGCGACGAACCCGTCCCGGCGCCGGAGCACCTCGAGCTCGTAGCGGTTGACGACGGTGAGGTCGGCGTCGACGTCGATCGGGCGGGCCGGCGCGGCGTTGAGGCAGAAGAGGCCGGTCGACTGCTCCCAGGCGCTCCGCACGGCGGCGTCGGGGATCTCGAGCTGGGCGAGCACCGCGTCGTTCGGCGGCAGCGCGAACTCCTTCAGCTCGGCGTTGGCACCGGGAGCGACCGCGATCTGGTTCTCGCCCGTCGCGTCGACGAGGATCAGGGCGACCCCGGTCGGCGCCTCGACGCGGGCGGCGGCGAGCGTCAGACGCTCCTCCTGCGGCAGTGCCTCGTCGGCGAACACGTCCGTGCCGACCGAGCAGACGAGCGTCACGTCCGCCCCGAGCCGCGCACAGGCGACGGCCTGGTTCGCTCCCTTGCCGCCCTTGACGCGGGCGAAGCTGGCATCGGTGACGGTCTCCCCCGGCCGCGGCAGCCGCTCGACGCGGGCGACGAGGTCGAGGTTGACGCTTCCGACGACGGTGATGGACGGCGCGCTCACACCTTGTGTTGAATCAACACCAAGTACCGTCGAAGCACGGAACGGTGCGGGTGAGCAGAGAGCTTGTGTTGATTCAACACAAGCTCAGGCGGCGAGCGCACGGAGATCGTCCACGGTTGAGCCGAGCAGCGTGTCGCGGAGGTCGAACAGGCCCGCCCAGAGCGAGGAGGCGTCGGGCGGCGCGTCGAGGCGCGCCGAGTCGGAGAGTCCCTGGAGTGCGCGGACGAGCACGGCCAGCTCGAGGTAGACCGCCGTGACACGGTCCGGCGAGGCCTGGACGCCGGCACGGATCAGGACGGGACGCCACTCGACGAGCTCGCCGGCCCCGGGTCCGGCGTACCAGGAACGCCCCTCGGCCTGATCGGCCTCGAGCTCGAGCAGGTAGCGGCCGAGCGGCGCCTCCAGCCCTGCGATCGCGGTCTCGACCCGGTCGGCCGCATGCCGCAACGCCGCCTCGCGGCCGCCGGCCGTGGCGGGCTGCGCCTCCCCCCTGCCCCAGCGCTCGAGCAGGCGGCAGAACGCGAGCGCGGACGCCTCGCAGGCGCGGAGCTGGACGATCAGCCGTCGCGCCGTCAGCTCACTCGCCGCATGGCCGACGAGAATGTCAGGCCACGCGCTCATCACACTTCGATCACGACGGGCAGGATCATCGGCCGCCGTCGTGTCCGGTCGTAGACGAGCTGCCCGACCGCGTCGTGCAGGTGCTCCTGGATCAGCTTGATCTCGGTGATTCCGTCCGAGGAGAGTCCCTGGAGCACGTGCAGCGCCTCCGACCGGAGTTCGTCCACCAGCTCGTCCGAGTCGCCCATTCCGCGCGCGATCAGCTCCGGCGGCGCCGCCGAGCCGCCGTTCGAGCCCGCGAGCGTCGTGACGATGATCAGGACGCCGTCCTCGGAGAGCCGGCGCCGGTCGCGGAGCGCGACGTCTCGCACGTCGCCGACGCCGAGCCCGTCGACGAAGGTGACGCCGGCGTCGATCCGGTCGACGATCCGCGGTGTCCGGCCGCGCTCGAGCTCGACGACGGAGCCGTTCTCGCCGATCAGGATCGCCTCCGCCGGCACACCGGCTTCGCGCGCGAGCTGGCCGTGCGCGGCGAGCATCCGATACTCGCCGTGCACCGGCATCACCGCGCGCGGCCGGACGAGCGAGAGCAGCGTCCGCATCTCCTCGGAGCAGGCGTGGCCGGAGACGTGGACCGGCGCGATCTCCTGGTGCAGCACCTCGGCGCCCATCTGCGCGAGCCGGTTGATCGAATCGTGGACGCGCAGCTCATTCCCCGGCACCGGCTTCGCCGAGATGATCACGGTGTCCCCGCGCTCGACCGAGATCGATTGATGGTCGTTGTAGGCGATCCGCGTCAGCGCCGACATCGGCTCGCCCTGGCTGCCGGTGCAGAGGATCATCACCTGGCCGGGCGGCAGCGCCATCGCCTCCTGCGGCTTGATCAGCATGTGCTCCGGGACGTCGAGATAACCGAGCTGGCGCGCGATGTTGAGGTTCTTGCGCATCGAGCGGCCGACGATCGAGACCTTGCGGCCCACCTGGACGGCGACGTCGATCGCCTGTTGCATCCGGTGCACGTTCGACGCGAACGAGACGACGAGGATGCGGCCCTTGCGGAGCGGGATCAGGGTCCGGAACGCCTCGCCGACGAGCCGTTCGGAGCCGGTCATCCCGGGCCGCTCGGCGTTCGTCGAGTCGCCGAGCATCAGGTCGACGCCCTGATTGCCGAGCTCCGCGAGCCTGCCGACGTCCGTCTTCAGGCCGTCGACGGGAGTGTGGTCGAGCTTCCAGTCGCCGGTGTGGAGGACGCGGCCGGCGGCGGTCTCGAGCACGACCGCGACGCAGTCCGGGATCGAGTGGGCCATCCGGACGAAGTCGAGCGTGAACGAGCCGACCTGGATCTGCTCGTTCGTCACGGCCTCCTGCAGCTCGGTCGAGGCCGTGAGGCCGTGCTCGTCGAGCTTCGACTTGATCAGGCCGAGCGTCAGCTTCGTCGCGATCACCTTGTCGCAGTCGACCTGTCGGAGCAGGTACGGCAGCCCGCCGACGTGGTCCTCGTGGCCGTGGGTGAGGACGACGGCGTTGACGCGCTTCCCCTCCAGGTACGAGATGTCGGGCAGGACGAGGTCGACGCCGAGGTGCTCGTCGCGCGGGAACGCGAGCCCGGCGTCGACGACGACGATCTCGTCGCCATGCTCGTAGACGGTCATGTTCTTGCCGACCTCGCCGAGGCCGCCGAGAGGGATGATCCGCAGGCTCACGCGCGGGAGTCTATGCGCGCGCATCCCCGTTGCGACTACCGGCTGTCCCCCATCAGGGGGATGGACGCGAGGAAGCTGCTGCAAATGCTGAGCGAACCCCCATTAACCAAGGGAGACCAACATGCGGCAAGGGAGAATGAACATGCGGATGGCTTGGATCTATCGCTTGAGCCTTCTCGTCGCACTTGTGCTGGCTGCAGGCGCCGGCAACAAGTGGGGCGGCTGACACCACCAGCAGTCTCAGAGCAACGATGACTGCGGCGCGCGGACAGAGGTTCTACTTCCGCGCCACCACCGGCCTCGGCTTCGGCGTGCTCCTGCTCGCCGCCTACGAGGCCACGGCGGCGCCTCTCGTCGCGCTCGCGCTCGGGGCGGCCGCGGTGATCGCAACGGAGGTCGTCCAGGTCCCTGGCGACGACCGCTCGCTCGATCCGCTCGACGCGCAGCCGTTCAGCTTCTCCTCGCCGGCGCACCTCGCGCTCGTGATCGCAGCCGGCATCTGGCCCGCAGTTCTGCTTGCGGCGCTGGGGGTTGTGATCGTCGACCTGCTGCGTGGCGCTCCGAAGCGGGCGATCGCCTTCAACGCGAGCGTGTTCGCGCTCGCCACCGCAGGCGGCGGCGCAGCCTTCGCGGCCGCGGGCGGCAACGCCGGCACGCTCGATCTCCCCGGTCACTTCCCGGCGTACGCGGCGCTCGCAGCCGTCTACGTCCTGCTGAACCTGACCCTCGTGAACACGATGGCCGCGCTCGGCTCCGGCCGCGCGCCGCTGGCGGAGGTGCGCGACGTGCTCCACACGGACGTCTCGTCGCGGGTCGCCGAGGCGGGCCTCGGGCTGATGATCGGCATCTCCGTCCTCTACGAGCCCTGGGCGCTCGTGGCCTGCGTGCCGCTCGTGGTCGCCGTCTACCGCGCGTACGAGCGCCTCGCAGTGCTGCGCCGCGAGACCGCGCGTGCACTCGAGACGTTCGCGAACGTCGTCGACGAACGGGACACCTCCACCTACTCGCACTCGACCCGTGTCGCCGCCGACGTCGAGGCGCTCGGACGCGCTTTGAGGCTTCCCAACGCCCAGGTCGGCCGGCTTCGCTGGGCCGGTCGCCTGCACGATCTCGGGAAGATCGCGGTCGACTCCAGCGTCCTCAACAAACTCGGCCCGCTCGACGAGGCCGAGTACGAGGCGATGCGGCGGCACGCGCGGCTGTCGGCGCGGCTGCTGCGCCGCTTCAGGCTCGCAGCCGATGAGGCGCGCGCGGTCGAGTACCACCACGAGCGCTACGACGGGCGGGGCTACTACGGCATCCACCGCGACGACATCCCGCTCGCCGCCTTCTTCCTGGCCGTGGCGGACAGCTTCGACGCGATGACGAGCGACCGCTCCTACCGGCCCGGGATGTCGGAGGACGAGGCGCTCGCCGAGCTCGAACGCTGCGCCGGGACCCACTTTCACCCCGGCGTCGCGAACGCGTTCGTCGCGATGAAGCGCGGTGAGGACCCGCGCCTCGCACTCTCGCGCGCCGAGTTGCGCGGGCTCCGCGGGCGGCGCTCTCGGCCTGGCGTGCCGAGCTGGGCGACCGGACTGTCGGCAGCCACCCTCGTCACGCTCGTGGGCGGCGTCGCGAGCCTGCTGGCGCTGGCGATCGGCTCGACGATCTTCACGGTTGCGGGCGCCGTCGCTGCCGCCGGAGGGTTGCTCTGGCGCCGCCACGACGTTCGCTCCGCGCTACAGCTGGCGTCGAGTGTCCGGAGCGCTCTCGCGTCCACGACGCATCCGTTTCCGGCGCTCGTCCGCTCGCTCTCCCAGCTCGAGCCGCTCGACTGGATCGGGATCGTGCGCTGGGACGCCGAGACGATGTCGGGACGGGTCGAGCTCGAGCGCGGCGGCCTCATCGGCATTCGACCGACCGACGACGCGATCACGGGCTGGCTCGCGCGGGACGCGGACGGCGGCGAGCTGCTCGTCGCAGCAGGAGCCGAGCTCGGGCTGGCGGCGACCATGGTGGCGCTACCGCTCGGGCTCGAGACGACCCCGGCCCCAGTCTGGCTCGTCCTCAGCTTCCGGCGGGATCGTCCTGGCTGGCTCGACCGGGGGCTGCTGGACGTGCGGGACGACCTCACGGCCGCGTTCGAGCTGGTTGCGGCCGCTCCACCTGCCCGCCTCCAGCCGGTCGCGGCGGTTTCCTGATGTTCCTCCTGCCGAGTCTTGCGCTCGGACTGGTCTTCGCACTGCTGCTCGGCGGCGAGCTGAAGCGGCTCCTGGATGTCCGCCTGCGCCTGACGTGGACGGTTCCCCTCGCCCTCGCGATCCAGATCCTCGTCTTCTACATCCCGGTTCAGCCGCTCTCCCAGGCGACGGAACTCGGCCTGCATGTGGGCAGCTACGCGCTGCTGCTGATCTTCGTCAGCGCCAACCTGCGGCTGCGGGCACTCGTGCCGGTGCTGCTCGGCGTGGCACTGAACGGAATCGCGATCGCGGTCAACGGCGGACTGATGCCCGTGACCGAGGCCGCGGCAGAGGCGGCGGACATCACGATCGGCCCCAACGCGAGCGTCTCGACCGCTGCCGACCGGCTGCCGTTCCTCGGCGACGTCTTCGCGATCCCGGCCGGCCTCCCGCTCGCGAACGTCTTCTCGATCGGGGACCTGCTGATCGGCTTCGGGATGATCGCGTTCATCGTCGTGGTCGCAACGAGCGGCGCGGACGAGCCTGCGCTCCGGTTCAACCGCCTCATGGAGCCCTTCCACACGCGCTCCTACCGGATGCTTGCGACCGGAAAGCTGGTCTCCCACCTCGGCGACTGGCTGACGCTGGCGGCACTCGTCGGCTGGATCTACGAACGCACCGGCTCGACCGGCAGTGTCGCGATGCTGCTGCTCGCACGGCTAGGACCTCCGATTCTGGGCGCTGGCGTCGCCGCGGTGATCGTCGACCGCTACTCGCGCCGGGGCCTGATCCTGGGAGTCGAATTGCTTCGCGGCATCACCGTGGCCATCGCGCTCGTCGGCGTGCTCACCGGATCTGTTCCGCTCGTCCTCGTCGTGCTCGCTTGCTCGGGGGCTCTGGCGGCGATCTCGGCCGCGACCGTTCCCGCTCTCGTTCCGAGCCTCTTGCCGGCAAGCCAGCTCGCGCCCGCCAACGCCGGGTTGGGCATCGCCCGCGACGGCGCGATGGCGATCGGAGCCCTTGCCGCCGGCGTCGCGCTCTCCTGGTTCGGCGTTGCCGAGGCGCTCATCGTCGACCTCGCCTCGTTCGGGCTCGCCTTCCTGCTCTTCCTCGGCGTCAAGGTGGAAGCACCCGTACGGCGACGGAAGCGCAAAGCCGGCTCGTCGGGCGGTTTCCGCTACCTGCTCCGGCGACGGCGGTTGCTCCTGCTCGTGCTCTCGTTCGCGTCCGCCACGCTCGCGACCGGACTCGCCAACGCAACCTTCCCCGGTTTCTTCGATCTCGAGCTGGGCCTCGGCTCGGGTGGCTACGGCTTCGCGTTCGCCGCTCTGGCGACCGGTCTGACGCTCGGACAGGCGCTCGTCGGCTTCGCCCGGGCGAGCGAGGCCGCTTCGCGCTGGATCGGCGCCGGGCTCCTCGTCATGGCCGGCTTCTTCGTCCTGCTCGCACTCGGCACCCACCTGCCGACGGCGCTGCTCGTGATCGCGGCGATCGGCTTCGTCGACGGCACCACGGACGTCCTCTTCGAGACCTTCGTCCAGCAGGAGGCCGACCCGGAGTACTACGGAGCCGTCTTCGGCCTCTCGTCCGCGTTCATGACCACGACGATGATCGGTGCGATCGCAGCGGCCCCGCTCCTGAACGATACGTTCCGGCCGAGCGGGGTCATTCTCGGCGCCAGCGCGTTCCTCGTCGTCGCCGGCGCGATCGCTCTCATCGGGATGATGCGGATCCCGCCGACGCCGGCTTTGCAGTCGGTCGAGCTTCCCGAGGGCCTGCGGCTCTCGAAGCTGCTCCGGCCTGGTGACGACGTCTCCGTGATCACGTGGGGCGACCTCGTCCCGGCAGCCGAGCAGGCTGCGAACGCGCTGGCGGCCGAGTTCTCGGTCGAGATCGTGTCCCTCCCCCTGGAGGGCCTCTGGAATCGGACGGCGGTGCTGCGCAGCGTCGCCAAGACGTCGAAGGTGGTCGTGCTCCACTACGACGGGCCAGACGAGCGTTTCGCGGCCGAGGTGGCCGCGGAGATCGGAGAGCGTGGCTTCGAAGACCTGGATGCGCCTGTGCGCCGGGTCTCCGTCGCTCACGACGACGTCGTCGCGAGCCTCAGAGCCCTCGCGAAGTACTAGGAGGGTTTCTAGACGGCTGCGGGCGCGAGCAGGCCGAGCCGGGAGAGGCAGTCGCGGACGCGGTCGCGTTCGTCGTGGCTCGCCGCCACGAGCGGGAGCCGGTGGCCGCCGACTTCGTGGCCGAGCAGGTTCAACGCCGCCTTGATCGCGATCGGGTTCGGGGCGACGCGAAGCAGGTCGAGCGCCGGGCGGAGCTCGTGGTCGAGCGTCCGTGCCGCCTCGTGCTCGCCCGCCCGCCAGAGCCGGATCAGCTCCTTCACCTGCGGGCCGACGACGTGCGTGTGGACGCAGACCCCGCCGAGGCCGCCGAGCTCGAGGAACGGCAGGATCAGATCGTCGTCGCCCGCGTAGAGGTCGAGCCCCGCTTCGACGATGTGCTGCGCCTGCGCCAGGTCGTCGTTCGCCTGCTTGACCGCGCGGACGTTCTGGATCCCGGCCAGCCTGGAGATCGTCTCCGGCTCGATGTTGACGACGACGCGGGCGGGGATGTTGTAGACGACGATCGGCTTGTCGGTAGCGTCCGCGATCGCCTCGAAATGCGCGACGATCCCGCGTTGCGGCGGCTTCGAGTAGTACGGCGTCACGATCAGGAACGCGTCGACCCCGAGTTCGTGCGCTCGCTCCGTCAGGTGCACCGAGTGGCGCGTGTCGTTGGTGCCCGTGCCGGCGACGACCGTCGCGCGGTCGCCGACCTCGTCGAGCGCCGCGGCGTAGAGCTGGAAGCGCTCGTCGTCCGAGAGCGTCGGGCTCTCGCCCGTCGTCCCGGTGACGACGAGGCCGTCGGAGCCGTTGTCGACGAGGTGGCGCGACAGCGCGCGGAAGCTATCGAGATCGACCGCTCCGTCCCGCTTGAACGGCGTCACGATCGCGGTCAGCAACTCGCCGAGCACGGACGAATCCTACCTCGGCCACTCGACGCTAGAGCAGAACGTCGAGCCCGACCGTCAGCCCCGGCGGCAGATCGCGAACCTTTTCGAGCGCCAGCAGCACCCCGGGGACGAACGCTTCCCGCGAGGTGGTGTCATGGCGGATCGTCAGCGTCTGGCCCTGCCCGCCGAAGATGACCTCCTGGTGCGCCACGAGGCCCGGGAGCCGGACGGAGTGGATCGGCGTGCCGGCCGGCAGGAGCGCCGCGGTCGCTTTCGCGGTCCCCGACGGTGCGTCGAGCTTCTGGTCGTGGTGGAGCTCGACGATCTCGGCGTGCGGGAGGAGCTTCCCGGCCTCGGCGGCGAAGCGCATCATCAGGACCGCACCGAGCGCGAAGTTCGGGGCGTAGAAGACCGCCAGCCCGTGGACTCGCGCGAGCGCGGCGACGCGATCCTGGTCGAAGCCGGTCGTCCCGATCACGACCGGGACGCCGCCCTCGAGTGCGACCCGGACGTTCTCCTCGACCGCCTCGGGTCTCGTGAAGTCGACCGAGACGTCGGCCTCGCCGATCGCCTCCACGAGCTCGTGCCCGGCCGCCTCGAGCGCGGGGCCGAGCACCGACCCGACCTTGCCGCCCCTGCCGAACAGGAGGACGTTCATGCAGCGGCACGCTCCACGAGAGCGGGATTGACGCGCTCGATCGCCGCTCGGAAACGAGACTCGGACGGCCCGATTCCGGCGGCGGAGAGCCGGTCGAGCCGGAGCAGGTCGGCGGCCAGCGCAGCGACGTCGTCGGCCGTGACCGCCTCGACGCGCGCCACGAGCTCGTCGAGCGTGAGCAGGGCGGTGTCGGTGATCAGCGACTTGCCGAGCCGGCTCATCCGGTTCGAGGTCGACTCCAGCGAGAGCAGCATCCTCCCCTTCAGGTTCTCCTGCGCGCGCTCGAGCTCCCCCGGCCGCACGTTGCCCGCCGCCACGTCTCCGAGCTCGCGCGCGACGATCTCGAAGCACTCGACGAGGTTCTCCTCGCGGGTGCCGACGTAGAGGCCGACCTGGCCCGAGTCCGAGTACTGCGACGCGTAGCTGTAGACCGAGTAGGCCATGCCCCGCTTCTCGCGGATCTCCTGGAAGAGCCGCGACGAGGCGGAGCCGCCGAGGATCGAGTCGAGCAGCGAGGCGGCGAAGCGGCGCTCGTCGCGGCGCGAGATCCCCGGCGCGCCCAGGCAGACGTGGTACTGCTCGGTCGCCTTCTGCTGAAAGCGGTAGCCCGGCGGGGGGACGCGTCCGAACGGCTTGCGGGCGCGGCGTCCGTTCGGCGTCGTCGCAGGCAGTCTCGACGCGAGCAGCTCGACCACGCGGTCGTGCGTGACGTTCCCGGCGGCCGCGACGACGATGTTGTCGGCGGCGTAGGCGGCGCGGTGGTAGGCGGCCAACGCCCGCTTGCTGACCGTCGAGATCACTTCGGCGCGGCCGATCACGGGGCGGCCGATCGGGTGCCCGCCGAAGACCGCCTCCGCAACGACGTCGTGGACGAGGTCCTGCGGGTTGTCGTCGACCATCGCGATCTCCTCGAGCACGACCTCGCGCTCGGCGTCGATCTCGGAGAAGGCGGGGTCGTAGACCATGCCGGCCATGACGTCGAGCGCCGGCTCGAGCCGGTCGTCCGGGACGCGCGCGTAGATGAGCGTCGTCTCGCGCGAGGTGGCCGCGTTCAGCTCGCCGCCGAGCCCGTCGAAGATCTCCGCGATCTCCTGCGCCGAATGAGTGCTCGTGCCCTTGAAGAGCAGATGCTCGATGAAGTGCGAGACCCCGGCGCGAGCGTCCGTCTCGTCGCGCGAGCCGGTGCCGATCCAGAAGCCGAACGAGACCGAGCGCACGTTCGCGACGTGCTCGGTGATCACGCGCTCGCCTGTCGGGAGCGTCGAGAGCTCGTGCTGCTGCATCAGGCCTGCGATCCTAGAGAGAAAGACGGGAGGCGGCTCTCGCCGCCTCCCGTCGGGCTGTTCCTAGTCGCGGCGCGGGCCGCGGTCGCGGCCACCGCCACCCCGCCCGCGATCGCCGTCGCGGCGCGGCCGGTCCTCCTCCGGAGGCCGTGGCGGTGCCGACTTGGCCCGCTCGATCAGCTCCTCCGGCTCGACGAGCCGCCCGTCCTCGTGCTTGTGGACGAGCTTGAGGCCGATCCGGCCCCGCGCCTTGTCCACCTCCTGCACGATCACGTCGACGACGTCGCCGCGCGCCATCACGTCCTCGATGTGCGCGACCCGGCCCGGGCCCACGTTCGAGACGTGAAGCAGGCCGTCGGTGCCCTTCTTCAGCTCGACGAAGGCGCCGAACTGGGTCGTCTTCACGACCTTGCCGGTGAAGGTGTCCCCCACCTCGGGCTCCTTGGTCAGCGAGGCGATTGCAGCGATCGCCGCATCGGCCTTGGTGCCCTCGGTCGCGTAGACGAGGATCGTGCCGTCCTCCTCGATGTCGATCTGAACGTCGTACTCCGACTCGAGCGAGCGGATCGTCTCGCCGCCCTTGCCGATCACCATCCCGATGAAGTCCGGGTTGATCTGGATCGAGGAGATCCGCGGCGCGTGGGCTGCCAGCTCGGTCCGGGACTCGGGCAGCGCCTCGAGCATCCGGTCGAGGATGAAGTTGCGGGCGTCCTTCGCCTGATCGAGGGCGCCGCGCATGATCTCCTGCGTGACCCCGGTGATCTTGATGTCCATCTGCAGCGCGGTGATCCCGTCCCTCGTCCCGGCGACCTTGAAGTCCATGTCGCCCAGGTGGTCCTCCGCGCCCTGGATGTCGGTGAGGATGACGTAGTCGTCGCCCTCCTTGACGAGGCCCATCGCGATCCCGGAGACCGGGGCCGTGATCGGGACGCCCGCGTCCATCAGGGCGAGCGTCGAGCCGCAGACCGAGCCCATCGACGAGGAGCCGTTCGACTCCAGCGTCTCCGAGACGATCCGGATCGTGTACGGGAAGTCCTCGACCGACGGGATGACCGCCTCGAGCGCCCGCTGTGCCAGCGCACCGTGGCCGATGTCACGCCGCTTCGGGCCTCGCATGAAGCCCGTCTCCCCGACCGAGTACGGCGGGAAGTTGTAGTGGTGCATGAAGCGGCGGTCGGTCTCGAGGGAGAGGTCGTCGATCCGCTGACCCTCCTTCGCCGTGCCGAGCGTCAGCAGCGACAGCACCTGCGTCTGTCCGCGCTGGAAGAGGCCCGTACCGTGCGCGCGGGGACTGACCGTCACCTCGCACTCGATCGGGCGGATCTCGTCGGTGGCGCGACCGTCCGGCCGGCGCTTCTCGATCGCGATCTTCTTGCGCACGAGGTCCTTGTAGACCGCCTCGGCCGCCTTCTTGACGTAGCTCTTCGTCAGCGAGTCCTTCACCTCGGGCGCGTCGCCGTCGACCGTCGCCGGGCCGACCGGGAAGGGGAGCTCGACCGTCTCGACGATTCGATCGAAGAGGAGGTGCCGCTTCGCGGACTTGAGCTCCTTCGAGTCGTCCTCGGCGTCCGTGAGGGCGCGGAGGTCGGACTCGAACTGCTCCCGCACGGGACCCTCGACAGCGGCGAGCCGCTGCTTCTCGAGCAACATCGCGACGCTGGCCTTCACCTGCACCTGCCGCTGGATGTCCTCGTCGCCCGACTCCATCGAGAGCGCCGGGGCGAGATCGGCGAGGATCGCCGACTCGACCGACGCGGCCTCGCGGATCCCGTCCTCCTGGATCCGCTCCCAGATCATGTGCCCGTGCGAGCTCTCGATCTCGGCGGTCACGTCCAGGTCGAGCCACTTCGGCTTGCCGGCCTGGCGGCGGAGATCCTCCTGCGCCTCGCACAGCTTGCGGATCTCCTGGTGTGCCAGCTCGAACGCCTCGAGCAGCACGTCCTCGGAGACCTCGGACGCGCCTGCCTCGATCATCGTCAGGCCGTCCTTGGTGCCGACGACGATCAGGTCGAGCGCCGACTCCTCGAAGTTCTCCTCGTGCGTCGGGTTGAAGACGAACTCGCCGTCGATCCGGCCGACGCGCACCGCGCCCACCGGGCCGAAGAACGGCAGCGGCGAGAGCATCAGCGCCGCCGAGGCACCGTTGATGCAGAGGATGTCGTGCGGTGTGACGAGGTCGGCCGACAGGACCGTGCAGATCACCTGCACCTCGTTGCGGAAGCCCTTCGGCCAGAGCGGCCGGATCGGGCGGTCGATCATGCGTGCGGTCAGCGTCGCGCGCTCGGTGGCCCGACCCTCCCGCTTGAAGAAGCCGCCGGGAATCTTCCCTGCGGCGTACGCGCGCTCTTCGACGTCGACGGTGAGCGGGAAGAAGTCCGCTCCCTCGCGCGCCTCGGGACGGCCGACAGCCGTCGCCAGAACCATTGTGTCGCCGGAGCGAACGACGACTGCGCCGTCCGCCTGCTTGGCGAGCTTGCCCGTCTCGAAGGTGATCTCCTTGCCACCGATCTCGACGGACGTCGAGGCAACCTGCCCCAGTACCGTGCTCATTCCATGTCCTCCACTCTGCTTGGTGGAGAGTGGAAGTTTGGATCAGCCTCGCGCTCTGCGGGGCTCGTCCAAGCTTCCACTCTCCCGGGTAAGAACTAGCGCCTGAGGCCTAGCTCCTTGATGAGGGCGCGATAGCCCTCGAGGTCGTGCTTCTGCATGTAGTTCAGGAACCGCCGCCGGCGACCGACGAGCTTGAGCAGCCCGCGCCGCGAGTAGTGGTCCTTCGCATGCGTGCGCAGGTGCTCGGTGAGGTCGTTGATCCGCTGTGTCAGCATCGCGACCTGCACCTCGGGGGAGCCGGTATCCGTCTCGTTGCGGCCGTGCTTCCCGATCAGCTCCTGCTTGACTTCCTTGGTGAGGGCCATGTGGCCTCCTTCTGTCGATGTCTCCGGAGTCCCCGCGCGGCGTGAAGGAAGACACGGCCGGCCGAGATCTCGGTCGCGCGTAGGGTAGCAACCGATGGTTCCAAGCGGCGTTGCAGCCGGTCACGCCGCCACGGCGGCGGCCGGGATCGAGATCCTCGAGGCCGGCGGAACGGCTGCGGACGCGGCGGTCGCGGCCTCGCTCGCCTCCTGCGTGGCCGAGACGGTGATGACCGGGCTGCTCGGCGGTGGGCACGCGATCTACTTCGACGGACGCGTGGCCTGGAACCTCGACTGCTTCGTCGACGTGCCCTCGGGCGCGGGCGCCGCTCCCGTCGAGCTCCGCGTCCCCTTCGGCGAGGAGCTCGTCCACTACGCGGTCGGACCGGGAACGTGCGCGGTGCCCGGCCTGCCGCGCGGGCTCGGAACGCTGCACGAGCGCTTCGGTCGCCTGCCGTGGCCCACGCTCGTCGAGCCGGCGCTGCGGCTCGCGCGGGACGGCGTCCTCATGCCCCCCGCCCACGCCGCCTGCCTCGCGATGCTCGCCCCCGTCTTCACGATGCAGCCCGACGGCGAGCGGATCTACGCGCCGTCCGGCAGGCTGCTGGAGTCGGGTGAGCGGCTCGAGCAGCCCGGGCTCGCCGCAGCACTCGAGCTGCTCGCGGACGAGGGTGCGGACAGCGTCTACTCGGGGTCGATCGGCGCGCTGCTCAGAGGGCTCGAAGGCGTGCCGGTGACGGCGGCCGACCTGGCGCGCTACGAGGCGCGGTGGGAAGCGCCCGTCGAGGTCGAGTGGCTCGGGCGGCGCGTGCTCACCCGCGCCGGCCTGACGGGCGTCCCGGGAACGCTCGCGCGGCTGCCCCGCCTGCGTGACCTCGACGAGACGAGCCGGGTGCACGCGCTGCTCGCGGCGCTGCTGGGCACCGAGCTGGGCGGGCATACGACGAACCTCGTCACCGCGGACGCAGAGGGCCGCGCGTGCGTGCTGACGTCGAGCCTCGGCCTCGGCACCGGCGACTTCCTGCCGGGCCTCGACGTGCAGCTGAACAGCATGCTCGGCGAGGTCGACCTCCTCCGGGCCCCGCTCGGCCCGGGAGAGCGGATGGAGAGCATGATGGCGCCGCTGCTGGCGCTCGACGGTGACCGGCTCGAGCTGGCGATCGGCTCGGCGGGCGGGACGCGCATCCGAACCGCGCTCGTCGGCGTCGCGGCCGGGTTCCTCGACGAGGGCCTCGACCCGGTCGAGGCGGTGGAGCGTCCCCGTTTCCATCGCGCCGGCGACGTGGTCAACGCCGAGCCGGGCGTGGACGAGCGCGCGCTCGAGGAGCTGGCGGCGTCGGGGCTCAGCGTCCGCCGCTGGCCCGGCTCGCACCACTACTTCGGCGGCGTCAGCCTGATCGGCTCCGCAGGAGCCGCCGCCGATCCTCGCCGGAGCGGGCACGCGGTGATCCTTTCGTGACGTCCGCCGGGCTCGGCAGCCAGCCGACGTAGCCGCACACGGGGCACCCCGGGTTCGTGGGCAGGGTCCCGCGACCGCTCGGCTTGCCGTATTCCTTGCCGCAGCCGAGGCAGCAGACCGCCTCGATCGGCCTCAATCGCGCCGCCGCAGACTCCATACCCCTGAAGACACGTCCGGGCCGGAAAACTTGCAGCTAGGTGAGGAGGAGCTGCTCGACGCGGCGGCCGGCGATCCACGTCCCGGCGGCGCCGAGAACGGTCAGGTAGGCGACGTTGACGAGCTGACCGGCGCCGACGCTGCCCGTGGTCAGCGCCCGGACCAGGTCGACGCCGTGGTAGAGCGGCGTCGCCTGGATCACCCACTCCAGCCAGTCCGGATAGGTCGAGAGCGGGAAGAAGGTCGCCGAGAAGAGGAACATCGGCAGGATCGCGAGGTTGAGGATGTCGAAGTCCTGCCAGCTCCGCATGTAGGTGACGGCGGCGATCCCGGCGCCGGCGAACGCGAACCCGACGAACACCGTTGCCGGCAGCGCGAGCAGTGCCCACCAGGACTCGATCAGCCCGAGGGCGGTGATCACGGTGAAGAAGCCGACGGCGTAGATGAGGCCGCGGAAGAGCGCGAACGCGGCCTCCCCGACTGCAATGTCCCGCGGTCCGAGCGGCGTCGAGAGAATCGCATCGTAGGTCTTTTGGTAGCGAAGCTTCCAAAAGATGTTCGTCGCGTCATAGAACGCGCCGTTGAAGGCGGAGGCGGCGAGGAGCGCGGGCGCGACGAAGGCCGCGTACTCGATCGGCCGGCCGTCGATCACGATCTCGCCCACGTACCCACCGAGGCCGTATCCGAGCGAAAGCAGGTAGAAGAGCGGTTCGAAGAAGCCGGAGACGATGATCGGCCACGTGCGGCGGTGGCTCATGACGTTCCGCTCGAACAGATAGCGACCGCGGCCGCCCGGCCGGTCGAGCAGACGTAGGGCGAGCGTCGTCATCCGAGCAGCCTCGCGCGATATGCGCGCCGCGCGAGCTCGAACCCAACGAGCGTCCACGTGAGCAAGTACGCGAGGTGGCCGAGCGCCGCAACCAACTCGACGTCGCCGAGCGTGAGCATGCGGCAGAGCTCGACGCCGTGCCAGACCGGCGTGGCGTACGCGACCAGCTCGAACGCGAGCGGCAGCTGCGAGACCGGGAAGAATGTTCCCGAGAAGAGGAACATCGGCACGACCAGGAAGCGAAAGACCGTGACGAGAGTGCGCTCGTCCTCCAGCTTGGCCGCCAGCGCGGCCATCGGCGTCGAGAAGGCAGTCCCGATCAGCACCGCCACCGGCACCACCAACAGGCCGAGCCACGAGGAGACGGCGCCGAAGGCGGCGATGATCACGAGATACGCGGCGGCCGAGGTGAGAACGCGGGTGAGGACGAACAGCTGGTGCCCCACGAACGCGTCCCGCTCCGTCAGCGGCGTTGCGATCATCGCGTAGTACGTCCGGGTCCATTTGATCGCGCCCATCACGGGCCAGCTCGACTCGGTGACCGCAGTCTGCATCGCCGCCGCAGCGAGCAGGCCGGGCGCGACGAAGTCGAGGTACGGGACGCCTCCCGGCGCGTTCTGGGTGCGGTCGACAAGCGTCCCGAGCCCGACGCCGAGCGCCGTCAGGTAGAGGATCGGGTTGACAAGGCTCGTCCCGATCGTCCCGCGCCAGACCCGCTTGTACTGCGCGAGCCAGTGCTCGTACGCTCGGCAGCGGCTGGAGGACGCTCTCCAACTCAGTCCACCAAGGTGCGGCCGGTCAGGTGGAGGAAGACGTCCTCGAGCGTGCTCCGGCGCACGAGCGTCGAGTGCGTGGGGAGGCCGCGCTCAGCCACTGCGATGGCCGTTGCGTCGCCGTCTCGTGTGTAGAGGAGCACGCGGTCCGGCAGCTCCTCGACCCGCTCGGCCAGCCCCTCGAAGACGCCGTTCTGCGGCCGCGCGTCCTCGAAGCGGATCTCGACGACCTCACGCGTCGAATACCGCGCGATCAGCTCCGACGGCGACCCCTCGGCGACGATCTTGCCGTGATCCATCACAACGAGCCGGTCACAGAGTTGCTCGGCCTCGTCCATGTAGTGCGTTGTCACGACGAAGGTCTTGCCGCGCTGCTTCAGCCGGAAGAGGCGATCCCAGACGGCGTGGCGCGCCTGGGGATCGAGGCCCGTCGTGGGCTCGTCCAGCAGCAGCAGGTCTGGGTCGTTGATGAGCGACCGCGCGATCGTCAAGCGCCGCTTCATCCCGCCCGAAAGCGGCTCGACCTTGTCGTTCGCCCGCTCGGTGAGCTGGACGAAGTCGAGCAGCTCGTCGATTCGCGGCTTCAGCTCCCGCCGCGAGAGCCCGAAGTAGCGGCCGTAGATGAGCACGTTCTCACGCACCGTCAGCTCGGTGTCGAGCGTGTCCTGCTGCGGGACGACGCCGAGCCGCGCCCGGATCGCGGGCCCGTCGGCGGCGGGGTCGCGGCCCAGGATCCGGAGGGTCCCGCCGCTGACGGGCGAGACGCAACCGATCATCCGCATCGTCGAGCTCTTGCCCGCGCCGTTGGGGCCCAGGAAGCCGAACGCCTCGCCCCGCTGGACGTCGAGGTCGATCCCGTCGACCGCGAGGAGGTCGCCGAAGCGCTTTACAAGCCCGCGGGCATGGATCATCGAGCCGTTCTCACTCACGGCCCGTCAACCTACCTACGCGGGTCGGACTGCCTTTCGCGTCGACTCGACGTCGCGGGCGATCTGGTCGATCAGGGCTTGCTCGCTTTCGAAGACTTGCTCGTCGCGCAGCCTTTCCCAGAGCTCGACGACCAGCCGGCGGCCGTAGAGGTCCCCGTCGAAATCGAGGAGGTACGGCTCGATCCGGCGCTCCTCGCCACCGTAGTGCGGGTTCGTCCCGATCGAGATCGCGGCGCGCCGACGCTCCCCGTCAGCCGTCAGCGCCGCGCCGGCGTAGATGCCGTAGGCGGGGACCAGCAGTGCAGGCTCGACGGCCAGATTCGCGGTCGGATAGCCGAGCGTGCCGCCGCGCTGGTCGCCGCCGACGACGATGCCGTCCAGCTCGGGCGGACGGCCGAGCAGTCGCGCGGCCGCGACCACGTCGCCCCCGTGCAGGGAGCGCCGGATCTCGGTCGAGGAGACGCCCTCGAGCACCGGCACGCGCAGCACCTCGTGCCCGAGCCGCTCCAAGAGCTCGAGATCGCCGCGACGCTTGCGCCCGAACCGAAAGTCCGCGCCGGCCACGATGACGGCCGCATCACCCAGCTGGTCGGCTGCGAACTCCTCCGGCTCGAGCATGGCCGTGTCGAGGGTGAACTCGACCACCGTCGTCTCGGCCACGCCGAGCCCGTCGAGCAGCTCGAGCCGGCGCTCCAGCGTCGCCAGCGCCTCGACGAAGTTGCCGAGGACGACCCGAGGATGCGGCTCGAACGTGAGCACGCGAACCGGCAGCCCGGTCTCGAGCGCAGTCTCGATCACGCGCCGGTGACCGAGGTGGACGCCGTCGAAGGTGCCGATGACGACGGCCATCGTTCGCTCCGGACCGGTCACGGCAACAGCGCCAGAGCCTGCTCGGCCGGGATCACGCGCTCCTCGTCGGCGTCGTCGACGCTGAACGGTCCGACCTCGAGCCGGCGCAGCGCCACGCAGTGACCGCCGAGCGCCTCGGCGATCGCCCGGACGTAGGTGCCCGAGCTGACGCGGAGGTCGAGCGTGACGATGCCGTTGGTATACGCGATGACGTCGAGTGCGTCCACGCGCGAGCGCCGGAGCGGCATCTCGACCTCGATGCCGCGGCGGTGGAGCTTGTAGGCGCGCTCGCCGCCGATCTTGACCGCGGAGGCGGCCGGAATCGGCAGCTCGATCTGCCCCCGGAGGCCCTCGAGCGCGCGCTCGAGCTCGGCCGGCGAGGGTGCCTCCTGACGCCCCACCACTTCGCCCTCGGGATCGCCCGTGGACGTCCGGGCCGTCAGGTCGACGTCCGTGAGATAGCGCTTGTCGAGACCGACGAACGATCCCGCCAATTTTGTCGAGCGTCCCGAGAGCAAAAGCAACAATCCTGTCGCGAACGGGTCAAGAGTTCCCGCATGGCCCATCTTCGTCCCGAGCCGTCCGCGAACGCGCGCCATCACCGCGAACGACGAAGGCCCCGCCGGCTTGTCGACGAGGATGATCCCGCTCGGCTCAAGGCCCTTCGGCGGCATCAGGCCGCGGGAGCCGAAGCTGCCACGAACTCGCGCCGGAGGAACGCCGTGATCTCATCGATCGAGACGTCGCTGGAGAAGCCCGCTGCCTGCCGGTGGCCACCTCCGCCCGAGGCGCGCGCGATCGCGGAGACGTCGAGCTCATCGTGCGAGGCGCGGAGCGAGATCCGGCGGGCGGGTGAGCCGCCGCGCGGCGGCTCGCGGATCAACGCGGCCATGTCCGCACCCTCGACGGCGCGAAGGAAGTCGATGATGCCTTCCGAGTAGGGCTCGACCGCCCCCACCTCGGCGAAGTCGTCGCGGAGGAGGTACGAGACGACGAGACCGCCGCCCTCGTAGACCTGCGCCCGCTCCAGCGCGCGGGCCAACAGCTTCAGCTTCGCGAACTGGACGCTTTCGTACACGCCCTGGAAGACCTTGTGCACGTCGGCGCCCGCCTCGACCAGCTCGGCGGCGAGCCGAAGCGCCTTCGGAGTCGTATTCGCATACTGGAAGCGGCCGGTGTCGGTTACGAGCGCGACGTAGAGCGGCTCGGCCAGGTCGGGTGTCAGCTCGATCCCGAGCGCGCCGATCACGTCGCGCAGCACCTCCCCGGTCGAGGACGCCGCTGCGTCGACGAGATTGATGTCGCCGAAGCGCGAGTTGTCGTGGTGGTGGTCGACGTTGATCGTGAACGGCGCCGAGTGGAGCGCTGCGGAATCGGCGCCCAGCCGGCTCTCGTTGGCTGCGTCCACGGCGACGAGCGTCCGCTCGGCCGCATCCTCGGGGAGCTCGCGCAGGAGCTGCTCGAGCGGCAGGAACCGATACTCACCCGGGAGCGGCGCCGGACCGGGCAGGAACATGAGGCTGTCCTTGCCGAGAGCGGTCAGCGCCAGCTGCGTCGCGAGCAGCGAGCCGAGCGCGTCGCCGTCGGGGTTCTCGTGCGTCGTGACGAGGAAGCGGTCGCGGCCGCGGATCGCTTCGACGACCGCCCCGAGGTCAGCCTGCGTTGTGCTCTGGTTCGGGGGCGAGCTCATCGATCAGTTTCGACATTCGGACGCCGTGCTCGACCGCGTGATCGTATTCGAACGTCAATGTGGGAGTCCGCTTCAGCCGCAGCTCACGCGAGATCTGCGCTTGGAGGACACCGTGAGCGGCGTCGAGCCCGGCCATGCTCTTGCTTCGCTTCTTTTCGCCGCCGAGGACGCTGACGTACACCACCGCCTGCCGGAGGTCGGGCGAGGTGTCGACGCCCGTCACAGTCACGAACCCAATCCGGGGATCCTTCAGCTCGAGCAGCGCCTCCGACAGCACCTGCCGGAGCGACTCGTTGACTCTGCGCATCCGGTTGGCCATCCGCCTACCGTAGCGAGCAGCCTCTCTCAGTCGTCGTCGAGCGTCACCAGCTCGCGCTCGACAGACCCGAGCTCCCACTCGCGTGAGGCGAGATAGCGCTCGGCGTCCGCGAGCAGCCGCTCAGCCTCGCCGGCCGCGCGGGTGACGACGGCAGCTGTCAGTCGCGCGCGCTGCCACACCTCGTGATGGTCGACCTCGGCGACCGCGGCACCGAAGCGGTTGCGCAGCTGCTCCTTGGCGGAGCGGACGTGCATTCGCTTCTCCTTCAGCGAGTGTGCCTCCGGAAAGTGCAGCTCCGCCGAGAGGATCCCGACCCAGCCGCTCGGCACGAGCTATGAGGCTGCGGGTGCCGCGCCGGCAGGCTCGTCAAGCGACGTCCGCTCGACCTGGCGCGTCTCGTAGGCCTCGAGCACGTCGCCTTCCTTCTCGTCGTTGAAGCTGTCGAGCAGGATCCCGCACTCGAAGCCCTCGGCGACCTCGCGCGCGTCTTCCTTGAACCGCTTCAGCTGCGAGATCGTCGTGTCGTAGATGACGGTGCCGTCGCGGACGACGCGCACCTGCGAGTTGCGGCGGACGACGCCGGAGGTGACCATGCAGCCGGCGATCGTCCCGAGCCGCGAGACCTTGAAGAGCGCGCGCACCTCTGCCTCGCCGATGATCTCCTCGGTCTGGACGGCCGAGAGCATCCCGACGAGCGCCTGCTCGATGTCCTCGGTCAGCTGGTAGATGACGCGGTAGGTGCGGATGTCGACGCCCTCGCGCTCTGCGAGCTGCCGCGCTTCTGCGTTCGGCCGCACGTTGAAGCCGACGACGAGCGCGTTCGAGGTGGCGGCGAGCATGATGTCGCCCTCGGTGATCGGGCCGACGCCCTGGTGGATCACGTTGACGCGCACCTCGGGATGGTCGATCTTGGCGAGCTCGGAAACCGCAGCCTCGACCGAGCCGCCGACGTCGCCCTTCAGGATCAGATTCAGATCCTGGACGGCGCCCTCCCCCAGCTGCGAGAAGAGCGTTTCCAGCGAGACGCCGCCCTTCGAACGCTGCGCGAGCTGCTCCGTGCGCAGGCGCTGGCCGCGGCGCTGCGCGAGCGTCCGCGCCTCACGCTCGTCCTCGACGACGCGCGCGAACTCGCCCGCGGGCGGCGGCACGTTGAAGCCGAGGATCTCGACCGGCGTGCCGGGCTTCGCCTCCTTGACCTTCTCACCGCGGTAGTCCTGCAGCGCGCGCACCTTGCCGTGCGCGTCGCCGGCCACGATCGCGTCGCCGACGCGGAGCGTGCCGCGGTGGACGAGCATCGTCGCCACGGGCCCGCGGCCGACGTCGAGGCGCGACTCGATGATCGGGCCGGACGCCTCCGCGTTCGGGTTCGCCGTCAGCTCGAGCTCGGCGTCCGCGACGAGCAGCACCTTCTCGAGCAGGTCGTCCAGGTTCGTCTTCTGCTTTGCGGAGACGTTCGAGAACTGAACGTTGCCGCCCCAGTCCTCGGGCTGGAGACCCTCGGCGGCGAGGTCGGCCTTGACCCGGTCGGGATTCGCGTCGGGCATGTCCATCTTGTTGACCGCGACCACGATCGGCACGTCGGCGGCGCGGGCGTGGGAAATCGACTCCTTCGTCTGCGGCATCACGCTGTCGTCGGCCGCGACGACGAGGACGGCGATGTCCGTCACTTTCGCGCCCCGGGCGCGCATGGCGGTGAACGCCTCGTGACCGGGCGTGTCGAGGAACGTGATCTTGCGGCCGCCGACGTCGGCCTGGTAGGCGCCGATGTGCTGCGTGATCCCGCCGGCCTCGGTCTCGACGACCGCGGCCTCGCGGATCGCGTCCAGCAGCGTCGTCTTGCCGTGGTCGACGTGACCCATGATCGTGACCACCGGCGGCCTCGGCGCGAGATCCTCCTCGGCGTCCTCGAAGACCTCCGGCAGCTCCTCCTCGTCGGCGGCGTGCTTGATCGTGATCTCGCGGTCGAGCTCGGTCCCGATCAGCTCGACCTCCTCGTCGGAGAGCGACTGCGTGATCTGGACCATCTGGCCGAGGCCCATCATGATCTTGATGATCTGGGCCGCCGGCACGCCGAGCGCCTGGGAGAGATCGCGAACGGAGACGCCCGACGGAACGGTCGCGGGGCCGGTGGGCGGAACGATCTCCTGCTTCTCGCGCTTCGGGGTCGCGTCGGCGCGGCCACGGGCCTGGCGCGGATTCGGGCGGTTGTTGCCGCCCTCGATCACGACGCGGCGCTTCTTGCCCGGCGCGCCCTGGCGCGGCCGGATCGGGCGGTTCGGCTTGTTGGGTCCGTCAGCCATCAGCGTCCAATTCTAGAGGGTGGGTGAAGAGTCGCGAGAGCGCGGGGTCGACGGTGACGTTCTGCCGCAGCACGCGGTTGAACGCCCGCCGCGAGACTGCCCGCTCGAAGCAGGCGAGCCGGGGGCACGTGTAGGCGCCGCGACCGGGCTCCGTGCGCCCGGAGACGAGAATCCCCTCCGGCGCCGCAAAGCGGACGAGCTCGGCCTGAGGCGCCTTGCGCCCGCAGCCCGCACAGGTGCGTTCCGGAATCACGCAGGCGTCTCGTCCTCCTGGCGCTCGGCCGCAAGCGGCTCGTCCGCGGCCCCGACCGTCTCCTCGACCTCGGCGACGGGCTCGAGCTGGTCGACCTCGTCGGGCGTCGCAACCTCCTCGACCTCGGCAGCGGGAACCTCCTCGGGCTCCTGGCCGACGAGCGCCTGGTGGGCCGGGACGCCGCAGTAGCGAGTGCCGGCGAGGGACGCGTTCGGGCAGCGCTTGCCGTTCGAGAGGATCGCGGCGCAGCGGCCGGAGAAGTCGCCGGCCTCGCCTTCGCCCTCGCCTGCACCTGCGAACGCCGCCTCTGCCTCGGCCTGCGCGAACTCCTCGTCGGACTGGATGTCGACCTTCCAGCCGGTCAGGCGGGCGGCGAGGCGGGCGTTCAGCCCCTCCTTGCCGATCGCGAGCGCCAGCTGGTCGTTCGGGACGACGACGGTCGCCTCCTTGGTCTCGTCGTCGATGTAGACCTCGCGCACGCGTGCGGGCGAGAGCGCCTTGGCGACGAACCGGGCCGGCTCCGTGTTCCACGGGATGATGTCGATCTTCTCGCCCCGCAGCTCCGAGACGACCATGCGGACGCGCGAGCCACGGGGGCCGACGCAGGCGCCGACCGGGTCGACGCCCTGGGCGTGCGACTCGACGGCGATCTTGGCCCGGTAGCCGGGCTCGCGGGCGACGCCGCGGATGACGACGAGGCCGTCGGCGATCTCGGGGACCTCGAGCTCGAAGAGCGTCTTGATCAGCTCGGGATCGCGGCGCGAGAGGATCACCTGGGGACCCTTCGTGCCGGAGCGAACCTCGGTGATGACGGCCTTGATCCGGGAGCCCTGCTCGTACCGCTCGCCGTCCACCTGCTCGGAGCGCGGCAGCAGCGCCTCGACCTTGCCGAGGTCGACGAGGACGTTGTTGCGGTCGCCGGCCTGCTGGACGATCCCGGTCACGACCTCTCCCTGGCGGTCGATGTACTCCTCGTACATCATCGCGCGCTCGGCCTCGCGGATCCGCTGCTGGATCACCTGCTTGGCCGTCATCGCGGCGATGCGCCCGAAGTCGTTCGGGGTCACGTCGGAGCGGGCGATCAGCTCCTCGGGGACCTGATCCCAGTCGAGCTCGAGCTCGTCCTGGTTGATCAGGGTGTGCTGCTTCTCCCCCGTCTCCTCCTCCAGCCGCTCGAGCTCGTCGATCTTGGCCTCCATCGCCTCCTCGAGCAGTCGCTCCTCGAGATCCTCGGGGATCTCGATCGCGAAGACGCGGAACTCGCCTTCCTCGTCGAGCTCGACGGCGGCGTGGCGAGCCGCGCCGGGGGTCTTCTTGTACGCGGCGAGCAGGGCGTCCTCCAGCGCATGGATGACCGTGTTCTCCTCGATTCCCTTCTCGCGCTCGAGCCCGCGGATGTGCTCGATGATCTCCTGCGACATTGGTTCTTCTCCTACTGCTCGTAGACCAGGTTGCCCCGGACGACCTGGTCGTACGGGATCTCGATGGTGTCGCCGCCCGAAGAGACGACGACGGAACGTTCGCCGGCGCTGACGACCTCGCCCTGCAGGCGCTTGCGCTCGGGGGTGCGGAGCGTCACCTTGCGGCCGATCGCGTTGCGGAAGTGCTCGGGCTTGCGGATCGGACGCTCGATCCCGGGCGAGGAGACGTCGATCGCGTACTCGCGCCGGTACTCGCGCAGCACCTCGGTGACGCGCGCGCACAGGGCGTGGTCGACGCCCTGGGCGTGGTCGACGAAGACGGTGAAGCGGTCGGGGTTGGAGAGCTCGACGGCGAGCACCTCGACGCCCGGCAGAGCCGTCTCGACTTCCAGTCCGATCTGCTTCGTCAGGGTCCGCTCCTTCTCGTGCGTCGCGCTCACTGTGCCCCTCAAAACTGTGGCTCCTTCAACAAAAATGGGCGCAGCGCGCCCATTTCGTCCAGCAGGTGAAAATGGTGCGACAAGTGTAGCAGCGGTACTACGCAGAGCCCAGCGCCACGACGCCCGAGACGACGAGGACGGCGCCCGCCAAGCGGCCGCGCGTGACCCGCTCGCCGAGCAGCGGCGCAGCGAGGACGACCGCGAACAACACGCTCGTCTCCCGGACGGCGGCGACCGGCGCCGCAGGCGCCAGCTTGAGCGCGGCGAGCACGAGCACGTAGGCGAGGAAGCCGCCGCAGCCGGCGAGAACGGCTCGGGCGCTCGCCTCCGCCCGCAGCCGCTCCGGCCCGCTCACCACCGCGGCCCCGAGTGCGGTCGGCACGAGCGCGAGCAGGAGGTACGGGACCGGGTTCGCGTGCTCGATCCCCTCTGCGTCGACGAGCGTGTACGCGGCGATCTGAGCTGCGATCACGAGCCCGAGGATCACGCCGAGCCGGTCGCCGCCGCGCAGCCCTCGCACGAGCACGACGCCGACGGCGACCGCCAGCACACCGGCCACCTCGATCCAACCCGGCGCGTAGCCGGTCGCAACCGCGCCGAGCAGCACGAGCACGGGAGCGCCGCCGCGCGCGAGCGGGTAGACGAGCGAGAGCTCCGCGCGCTGGTAGGCGGCTGTGAGCGTGAAGAAGTAGACGAGCTCGAGCGCGCTCGACGCGACGAGCCACGGGATCGCCTCTCGCTCCACCCCCCACGTCGCGAGCGCGAACGGCAGAGCGACGACGAGACTGGAGCCGAGTGCGACCGCGGTCGCTGCGAGCACGTCCCGCGAGCCGGCGAGCAGAAGGTTCCAGAGAGCGTGCAGCACCGCGGCGCCGAGCGCGAGCCCGAGGGCGGCGCTGCTCATGTCAGACTTGGCCGGGAACGATGAGGCCTTGCCCCAACTGCTGCGAGTCGATCGAGGTCGGCGCCAGGGTCTGCCGTCACTGTCTGGCGATCGTCGACCGCGAGGGATGGCAACACGGCGCAGGCCGCCTCGGCGCCGATGGCCGGGGCGGCGGGCAGCCGCTCGTGGATCCGCCGGTCGGACCGCTGCCCGTAACGGGGAGCGGTCTCGCGGCGGGGACGGAAGGCGTCGCGAGCGCCGGCCTGCGGCTCCTGACGGCGGGCCTGGTCGCCCGCGTGCGCGGCCGCAGGCACCGGCGTTAGTCGCCGAGAACGATCGTCACGGGGCCGTCGTTGACGAGCTCGACCTCCATTCGGGCGCCGAAGATTCCCTGCTCGACACCGACGCCGAGTTCGCGCACCGACGCGCAGAACCGCTCGTAGAGCCGCTTCGCTTCGTCCGGCGCCGCCGCGCCGGCGAAGCTCGGGCGGTTGCCTTTCGCGGTGTCGGCGATCAGCGTGAACTGACTGACGACGAGCACGCCGCCACCGGTATCGAGCACCGAGCGATCGAAGCGGCCCTCGTCGTTCTCGAAGATCCGCAGGCGCGCGGTCTTCTCGGCCAGCCGGTCGACGTCGTCGTCGACGTCGCCGGCTGCGACCCCGAGCAGGACGAGCAGGCCGGCTCCGATCTCCCCGACGACAGAGCCCTCGACCCGCACCGATGCCCCGGAAACCCGCTGAATCACGGCCCTCATGTCGATTCCCACTATGGCCGATACAGCATCCGTGGAAGCTGCGTCGATTCCGCCGTTCTCCTCCGCGGACCCGTACGGCCGGCCCGAGGGCAGGCCGCAGCTCGGCTCGCTGCTCCTGCGCGACGGCGCGATCAGCGCCGAGCAGCTCGAGGCCGCGCTCGCCCAGAAGGAGGCCGAAGGCGGCCGGCTCGGCGAGATCCTGCTCCGCTCCAACGTCGCGACCGCGACTGCGATCGCGCGGGCGCTGGCCGAGCAGTACGGCTTCGAGTTCATGGAGCTGAGCCGCTTCGACCTCGTCCCTGCCGCCACGAGCCTCCTGCCCGAGAACGTGGCCCGCCGCCTGTCGGCGCTGCCCGTGGGATTCGACGAGGACGGCGCCGTCATCGTCGCCGTCACCGACCCGACCGACGTGATGGCCTCCGACGACCTGCGCCTGGCACTCGGGCTGCAGATCCGCTTCGCCGTCGTCTCCGTTCCCGATCTCACCCGGACGCTCGACCGCTGCTATCGCGCCAACGTCCAGGTCGAGATGGAGTCGGACGTGCTCGCGGAGGAACTGGAGCTCGTCGAGGACGTCACCGAGGGAGACGCGGATGACGCGCCGGCGATCAAGCTGACGAATCAGATCATCGCCAACGCGATCGCGGAAGGCGCCTCCGACATCCACTTCGAGCCGCAACCGCACGCGATGGTCGTCCGCGCCCGGATCGACGGCGTCATGCGCAAGGTGGCCGAGGTTCAGACCGGGTTGACCGCCGCCGTGACGAGCCGGCTGAAGATCATGGGCGAGCTCGACATCGCCGATCGCCGCAACGCCCAGGACGGCCGAGTCTCGATCCGCTACGACGGCCATCCCGTCGACCTGCGCATCGCCGTCCTGCCGACGACGTTCGGCGAGAAGGTCGTGCTCAGGATCCTCCATCGCGCCTCCGGCCGCCTCGGGATCTCGGATCTCGGGATGAACGCCGAGGCCGAGGCCGTGCTGATGCGAGCGCTGAAGCAGCCGTACGGCGCCGTCCTCACCGTCGGCCCGACCGGCTCCGGGAAGACGACGACGCTCTATGCCGCCCTCGAGTTCCTGAACGACGAAGAGCGCTCGCTCGCGACGATCGAGGACCCGGTCGAGAACCAGATTCCCGGCATCACCCAGGTCGAGGTGAACGTCCGCGCCGGGCTGACCTTCGCGAGCGGCCTGCGGACGATGCTCCGCTCGGATCCCGACGTCGTCCTGATCGGCGAGGTGCGCGACGAGGAGACGGCGCGGATCGCGATCCAGGCCGCGATGACAGGCCACCTCGTGCTGACGACCCTGCACACGCACAACGCGGCGAGCTCGATCGCGCGCCTCCGCGACATGGGCGTCGACCAGTCGCTGATCGCGACGTCGATCAACTGCATCGTCGCGCAGCGGCTCGCGCGCCGGCTCTGCGTCCACTGCCGCGAGTCCTACATTCCGACCGAGGCGGAGCAGATCGCCGACGGGTTGAAGGGCGTGCTCCAGCCCGGCGAGGTGCTCTACCGGCCGCGCGGCTGCGCCGAGTGCGCCGAGACGGGCTACAACGGGCGGGTCGCGCTCTACGAGGTGATGCCGATCAGCGGCAAGATCCGGCACCTGATCGAAGCCTCGACCGAAGAGATCTTCGCGGCCGCGGTCGGCGCGGGAATGATCACGCTCCGCGAAGACGGAATCCGCCTTTGCCGGGCCGGCATCTCCTCGCTCGAGGAGATCCACCGCGTCACCGGCGACCGCCTGATGTAGCTACTCGCCCGCTGTGGGATCGTCGAGCTGCATGATCCGCTCGGCGTAGCGCTCGCTCTTCGGCGAAAGCGAGCTCGCGAGCTTGTAATGGCCGTTCGCCTCCGTGTCGCGGCCCTGCTTCTCGAGCGCCCGGCCGAGCGCGTAATGCGCGTAGTCGTCGGTCGGCGACAGCTCGAGCACGACGCGGAACTCCGCCTCCGCCTCCTGCCAGCGCTGGATCCGGAAGTAGGCGATCCCGAGCGCCTCGCGGATCGAGGCCTTGTCCGGCTCGAGCTTCTTCGCCTTCTCGAGCGCCACGGTCGCCTGCGCCGCCATCCCGTCCTTGAGATGCGACTTGCCCTGTTGAAAGTGATCGTACGCCTCGGTCACGCGCCCTCCTCGCCGGCATCGGCTCCCGCCCGGCAGAGCCGGGCTCCGCCGCTGCCTGCGCGGGCGTCGGTGGTTGACGGTGGGATTCTCACAGGCTTCTAAGGTAGGGAAAATTCTCCGCGAGGAGGTCGAACGGCGTCGTCAGGTCGCGGGTGGCGCCGATCTCCACTCCCGCAATCTGCTCGCCCGCATCGATCGCGGCCTGGAACGCGTTCCCGAGCTCCCACGGCCGCTTGTCGAGACAGAGGCGCTCGTGCACCGGCGGGCCGACGACCCACAACGGCGCTCCGGAGAGCGATCCCGGTCCGTTCGCGTCCCGGACTCGCTCGACCAGCCCGTCCGCGACGCGGACCGGCACCCGGTCGGGCAGGCGGCGAACGGCGATCGCCCCGGCAGGAAGGGTCGCGGCGACGACGTGCGCGATCCCGCCGGCCGGAAAGAGCGTGTCGGCTGCGGCGACCAGGTAGGGCGGCTCCTCCCCCGCGCGGCGCACGGCATCCGCGGAGCCGTCCGGCTGCGGCTGGCGCACGTAGCGGAGCTCGAGGCCGAAGCCCCTCCCGTCGCCGAGCAGCGTCTCGACCTGATCCGCGAGGTGGCCGGTGACGACGGTCACCCGCGGGCAGCCTGCGCCGGCGAGGTCGCGCAACAGCCTCGCGACCACCGGCTGCCCGTCGATCGGCAGCACCGGCTTCGCGTAGCGCTCGGTCAGCGGCCGGAGCCTCGTGCCGAGGCCGGCCGCGATCACGACGGCGGGGATCACGTCCGCAGGGAGCGGATCGCGACGAGCCCGCGTAGGCGCGCGGGCCGACCGAGGCGGTGGCGGACGAGCCGCAGCAGCTTCCGAAGCTCCTTGCGGGCGCTGGTCGCGGCCGCGGCGCTGCTGCTCGGCGGGCCGAAGCGAGCCTCCGCGAGCGCGCGCGCGAACGGGCGGCCGTCGGCGCCGAGCTCGGCGCGGACGAGCTCGTGCAGCTCCTCCGGGGTCGTGCTCGACCCGACCGCGATCCCCTGGTCGGCGAGGAAGTCGACGAGCTCCCGGCGCGCGGCGCCCGCCAGCCGGCGTGGGTCCCGTGTCAGATAGCGCACGCGCCGGCGCACCACTTTCGCGACGCCGATCGCGACCGCGCCTGCACAGACGAGGAAGAGGAGGAGCCACAGCATCCCGGCGCTCCCGTCTTCGGAGCGCGATCCCGCGGCCTGGCGCTCGGCCAGACGCTCGCGCTGCTCGAGCAGGCGCAGCTGGTCGGCGCCGCCCCCGAGCCCGGCGGCACCTGCGCCGCCGCGAAAGGCGTCGGCGGCGTCGCCGGCGTTGAAGCGGAACGAGGAGATGCTGTAGCTGGCCGCAAGGGCGCCGCGGCCGGGGGTCGGGTCGAAGGGCAGCCAGCCGTAGCCGGGGAACCAGACCTCCACCCACGCGTGCGCGTTGTGGTCCGTCACCGTCCAGCCGCCGTCCTCGTAGGTGCCGCTGGTGAAGCCGGCGGCGACGCGCGCGGGGATTCCGAGCATCCGGAGCATCAGGGACATCGCTCCGGCGAAGTGCTGGCAGTAGCCGCGCTTGCCGTCCGCAACGAAGTGCGCCAGTGGAGGCACGCCGCCGGTCGCGGGCGGCGACTCGTCGTAGCTGAAGCCTCCGGTCGAGCGCAGCCACGTCTCGATCGCGACGACGGCCCCGTAGGGCGTCCGGGCGTCGGCACGGAGCCGTTGCGCCTGCTCCCACAGAGCCTCGTAAGGCCAGAGTGCGAGATAGCGGTCGTCGGCGAAGAGCGCGTCGACGCGCCGGTCGCGTCCAGGGGTTGCGAAGCGGTCGACCCTGGTGCGACCGACGTCGAGGAACCGGTCGAGGGCGGCCGGATACGCAGCGCCGAGCGGCGCCAGCTCGACGGCGCCGGGGCGCGGCGCGTAGCTGTAGACGGTGTAGGTCTGACCCTGCTTCACGCCCCCGAGGACGCGGACGATTCCGTCGGAGAGGCGGAAGACGCTGCCGAGCTGGGGCGCGTCGAGCGCCACCGGCTGCGCGGCCGCGACGATATGGGAGTCGTTGAGGGCGATCACCTCGACGTCCTGCCGAACCCACGTGCGCCGGTTCAGCGACCGGGCCGGGAGGAGCGGGTCGTTCGGGAGCCTGCCCTGCGCGGGACCGGTCGAGAGCGGTGTCGGGTTCTCGAGCCAGCGGTCCGAGACGAACTGGTCCAGGGTCGTCGCCCGCCAGTAGAGCCCGCGCTTGGGGCCGGTGATTCGCAGGACGGTCGTCCGCTTCTCGCTGAACTCGATCCCGCCGTAGTTCGCGTCCCAGACGTACTGGACCGAGACGGGCTGGCGCGAGAGGCCGCTCGGGCTCCAGCGTTCCCATGCGAGCACGCCGTCCTTGGCGAGCGCTGCCGAGCTCGACGCGCCCACGGCGGCCAGGATCAGGGCCGCGCCCGCGACGAGGGCAGGAACCGGCCTCGTCGTCCGCAGGCCCGCCAGCACCCAGAGCGCCGCGGCGAGGATGATCGCGCCGTAGGCGAGGCTGCGCGACGCATAGAGCGTCGCCGGCCAGCCGGCGCCGGCGATCACCGCGAGCAAGGCGGGCAGCGGCCGTCGCGCGGCGACCGCTTGCGCCAGCACGACGCAGAAGCCGAAGATCGCGAGCAGGAGGACGCCGTGCATGCGCTGGTGCTCGATCGCGCTGAAGGGCACGGTCACGTCGTAGTAGGCGCCGACCCCGTTCGCGAACCGGTCGAGAACCGGGACGAAGAAGCCCGGGCGCCGGTCGATCGCGGGCGTGTCGAGGGCGACCCACGCCGCCGTCAGAGACGCGGGGACGACGAGCGCGAGCCTGATCCAGAGCTTCGGCGCCAGCGCCGGGACGAGCGCGAGCAGGATCACCCAGACCCAGTCGGCGCCGGCCGCCCGCTCGTCCTCCAGCCGCAGCCAGCCGAGCGCGACGAGCGCGGCCGGGAAGGGATAGACCGCGAGCGTCCTAAGCATGCGCGCTCCGCGCGGCGGGTGCGGCCCCGAGTACGCCCGTCAGCGAGTCGCCACGGCGAACGACGGCGACGGCGACGCCGGCGGCCTGAAGTCTCAACAGCTCCGGTTCGACCTTCGTCGGCCGCGCCGCGAAGCTGGCGCTGTCGATCCAGACGATGCTGACGCCCTGGCCCGCGAGCGAGCGCTGGACGAGCCTGGTGGCGAGTGCGCCGGAGAGGCGTGCCGTCACGACGACCGTCTCGACCGCCCGCGACGCCGGCCCGCTCTCGCGCGAGAGCAACTCGACGACCGGCCGGGTCGCGGTCGGCTCCGCCTCGGCGAGCAGCCCGAGGGCTGCCAGCCAGTCCCCTTCGAGCGAGCTGACCCGGACGCTCGGACGCGCGGCCGAGTTGATCGCGAGGATCGCGCGCCGCGCGTGCGAGGCGTGGGCGCGCAGGATCGAGCCGGCCGCGCGCACCTGGACGTCGAAGCTTTCCGCCACGACGGCGCTCGGGTCGGCGTCGAGGATGACCGCGATCTCGTCGCGGGGCGCGTCCTCGAGCTCCTTCACCATCAGCTGGCCACGGCGGGCAGTGGTCTTCCAGTGCACCTTCCGCAGCGACTCGCCCTGCTCGTACTCGCGCACCGAATGGAGATCGAAGCCGGACGGGCGGCGCAGCAGCAGCCGGCGCCCGTCCTGAGCGTGCGCCCCGCTCTCGGAGAAGAGCCGGTCGAGGAGGACGAGGCGCGGATAGACGAGCAGCGAGCCGCGCGCGTCGAGATCGAGCTCCGCGCGCGCGAGCCCGAACGGATCGTCGATCGTCGCGTGCGCCCGCTCGACCACGTAGCGCCCGCGCGGGACCCGTTCGAGCACGTAGGTGCCGCGGTACCCGCGACCGGATCGAGAGAGCGTCGTCACCTGGTCGCCGAACCGGGCGATCCGCTCGGTGATGGTCAGGCCGGGGGCAGGCACGCGCGATTCGGGCCGTGCGTCGAGGCTGACCCAGACGTCCTCGCCCTCGAGGAGCGCCCCCTTGCCGGCTCGCCTGGTCAGCCGGATCGGCGCGGCGGCGAGCTTCACCCACGCCCGGGCGCCGAGCGGCGCGAGCACGAGCCCGGTCGCGACCGGGTAGAGCGCCTTGGCGCCGAAGAGCCAGGCGACGACGTACGTCGCGGCCCCGAGGAAGAGCGTGAGCCAGCCACGCCTCGTCATCAGACGGGAACGGGCGTTTGCTCCACGGCCTCGCTGACGATCTCCTCGGCGGTGAGGCCGGCAGAGCGTGCCTCGGGTGCGAGGATCAGCCGGTGCGCGAGCACAGGCCGGGCGATCGCCTTGACGTCGTCGGGCAGCACGTAGTCGCGGCCCTCGGCGAGCGCCCGCGCCTTCGCCACCCGCAGGAGCGCGATCCCCGACCGCGGGCTGGCGCCGAGAGCGAGCCGCGAGCTGCCGCGTGTGTGCCGGAGGAGCGCGACGACGTAGCGGTTCAGGCTCTCCTCGACGAAGAGCAGGCGCGCCTCGTCGATCGCCGCCGTCACCTCGGCGAGCGTCGCGACCGGTACCAGGGTGTCGAGCGGCGGCTCCGTCGTCTGCTCGTTCAGCATTCGCGCCTCGTCCGCCAGGGGCGGATAGCCGAGCGAGATCCGCATCGAGAAGCGATCGAGCTGCGCCTCGGGCAACGGATACGTGCCCTCGTACTCGATCGGGTTCTGGGTCGCGATCACCATGAACGGCGCCTCGAGCGGGTACGACTCGCCGTCGATCGTGACCTGGCTCTCCTGCATCGCCTCGAGCAGCGCCGCCTGCGTCTTCGGGGAGGCACGGTTGATCTCGTCGACGAGGAGCACGTTCGCGAAGACGGGTCCGGGCCGGAACTCGAACTCGTTCGCGCGCTGGTTGAAGACGTTGACGCCCGTGACGTCCGAGGGGAGCAGGTCGGGCGTGAACTGGATCCGCGAGAAGTCGAGGTCGAGCGAGCGCGCCAGCGACTTGGCGAGCATCGTCTTGCCGACGCCGGGGAAGTCCTCGACGATCACGTGCCCTTCCGCGACCAGCGCGAGCACGATCAGCCGCAGCGTGTCCACCGGGGCGTGCACGACCCGCGCGAGGTTGTCGACGAGCCGCTCGACCGTCCCGGCCGACGTGGCGACGGCCGCGTCTCTCCTAGCCTCCACGACGCTCCTCGAGCAGGCGCTCGACCTCGTCGACGATCCCGCCGGCGATCTCGGCTTTCGACGCGCGCGGGAGCTGACGCTCGGCACCGTGCGTGAGGAGCGTGACCTCGTTGTCGGTCGAGTCGAAGCCGATCCCGGGAACGGACACGTCGTTGTAGACGACGAGATCGAGGTTCTTGTCTGTGAGCATCCGCCGCTTCCGCTCGAGCCCGGCTTCCCCCGCCTCGGCGCCGAAGCCCACGAGCACCTGTCCGTTTCGCTCCTCGCCACCGAGCAGCGCGAGCACGTCGGCCGTCGGCTCGAGCTCGAGCGTCCACCCCGCTCCGCCCTTCGCCCGCTTGCCCTCGATCGGCTCCGCCGGCCGGTAGTCGGCGACGGCGGCCGCCATCACGACGACGTCGGCGGTGCGGAACCGGTCTCTCGCCTCCCGTTCGAGGTCTGCAGCAGTCGGCGCCTCGACCACGTCCACTCCCTCCGGAACGGCCACAGCCAGGTTCGACGCGAGCAGCGTCACCCGCGCGCCACGGCGTTTCGCTTCGGCGGCGAGCGCGACGCCCATCCGTCCGGACGAGCGGTTGCCGAGAAAGCGGACGGCGTCGAGCGGCTCGCGCGTCCCCCCGGCGCTGATCAGGACGTGGGCGCCCGCGAGGGGACCTTGTGTGACTGTCACATTTTCTCCCAGCAGCTCCTGGATCCGGCGCGCGATCTCGTCCGGCTCGGTCATCCGGCCGAGGCCGACCTCGCCCTCCGCGAGCTCGCCCGCCTCGGGCCCGATCAGCTCGACGCCGCGTTCGCGGAGCGTCGCCGCGTTTGCCTGCGTCGCCGCGTGCTCCCACATGCGCGTGTTCATCGCCGGCGCGACGAGGATCGGCCCTCGGTGTGCCAGCGCCGCCTCGGTGAGCACGTCGTCGGCGAGCCCGTGCGCGAGCTTCGCGAGCGTGTTCGCGGTCAGGGGCGCGATCACGAGCAGGTCGGCGCGCTCCAGATGCGGATACGGGTCGGCGCTCTGAGGCTTGCGGGCGAGCGCGAAGAAGGTCTCGGCACGGACGAAGCGCTCGGCGCCCCGCGTCGGCAGCGGCAGCACGTCGTGCCCGGCCTTGACGAGCAGGCGAACGAGCTCGCAGGCCTTGTAGGCCGCGATGCCGCCGGTAATCCCGAGCAGGATCCGCGCCATGCGCTCATTGTGCCCACGACCGGGTTACCCCGGGTGTGGCGACTACCTCTTGCCGTAGTCGTACTTGATCTTGCCCTGGGCGATCTCCTCCAGAGACATGGTCAAGTAGTTCTTCGAGCGCGACTCGACGAGCGGCGGCGGGGCCTCTTCGAAGCCCATGCCCTCCCCGAGCTGGTGGTGATAGTTGTTGATCTGCCGCGCGCGCTTCGCCGCGACGATGACCAGCGCGTAGCGCGAGTCGACCCCACCGGCGTCCGTGTTCAGCAGCTCATCGATACGAGGATGGATCATGAGCGGGCCATGGTACCCGCAGCCGCCAGTTCCTGTTGGACGAGGGCCGAGAGCGCGGCGGTCGCGCGCTCGACGTCGTCGTTTCGGACCATGTAACGGAAGCGGTAAGCCTGCTCGAGCTGGTGCCGTGCGAGCGCGATCCGCTGGCCGATCTCGCCGGAGCTCTCGGTCGCGCGGGCCCGCAGTCGGCGCTCGAGCTCGGGAACGTCGGCGGCGATGAAGAGCGTGATGCTGTGGCCGACCGTGGCCTGGACCGCCTGGGCGCCGTCGATCTCGAGCTCGAGCACGCACACCCTTCCCTCGGCCGCGATCCGATCCATCTCCGAGGCCAGCGTCCCGTAGCGGCCGCCGACGAACTGGACGTGCTCGAGGAACTCGTCCGCCTCGATCCGGGCGACGAACTCCTCCTCGCTCAGGAACCAGTACTCACGGCCGTTCTTCTCGTTCGGCCGCTGCGGGCGAGTGGTGGCGGAGACGGCGACCTCGAGATCGGGATGCCGTTCGAGGAGCCGCCTGATCAGCGTCCCCTTCCCGGCCCCGCTCGGGCCGGTGATCACGAAGACGGGCAGCGGCCTATCTGTTGTTGAAGAGGCCAATGAGCTCCGCGCGCTGCCGCTCGGAGAGACCGCCCACGGTCTTCGACTGGCTGATCCGGCACTGGTTCAGCAGACGGGCCGCCTTGACACGCCCGAACTTGGGCACGGCCATCAGCATGTCGAACACCTTCGCGGTCGAAACGTACTCGGGTGGATCGAGCAGGATCCCCTCGATGTGCACCCGTCCGTCCTTCAGATCCTTCTTCAGCTGGGCGCGTCGAACGCGGATGTCGTTGGCCCGCTTAAGCGCCTCCATCCTCTGATCCAGCGACCGCAGTGGGGCCTGGGCTTGCGTCTTCGACGGCACCATGAGCGCGGGATACTAGCATCCTTCCGAAGTCGGTCAAGCAGTCACTTTTGGCCTGTTTCCAGGCACTTTTTGACTCCCGTTGTCCGATCTGGATACGCTCATTTGCAGGGACGAATGGGCGAGACCGCGCGCGTCCAAAGGATGTCCGAGGTTCCGCGCGGCACTCTCGGCGTCGAGTTCGTCGCGGATCCGGGAGGCCGCGGCGGGGTCGGAGAAGAGGATCGTGCCGAGCGCGACGGCGCTCGCGCCGGCCGCGATCAGCTCCAGCGCGTCGAGCCCGGAGCGGACGCCGCCCATCCCCACGATCGGGATCTCGACCGCCGCCGCGCAGGCGTAGACGGCGGCGAGCGCGACCGGCTTCAGCGCCGGGCCGGAGTAGCCGCCGGTACCCCGCGCGAGCGTCGGGCGCAGCGTGCTCCGGTCGAGCGCGAGCCCGCGGAGGGTGTTCACGAGCGAGAGCCCGTCCGCGCCTGCCGCCTCGACCGCGCGCGCCGCCTCGGCGAGGTCCCAGGCCGCGGGCGAGAGCTTCGCGTAGAGCGGTAGCGTCGTCGCGGCGCGGCAGGCGGCGACGATCGCCGCCGCGCTCTCGGGCGCCTCGTCGACGTTGGGGCAGGAGAGGTTGAGCTCGATCGCCGCCACGTCGGCGAGCGCGGCACAGGTCTCGGCGTAGTCGGCCGCGGAGAAGCCGCCGACGGAGATCCAGAGGGGGACGCCGAGTTCGCGGAGATGTGGCAGCGTCGCGGCGAGGAAGCGCTCGCGGCCGGGGTTGGCGAGGCCGATCGAATTCAGCATCCCGGCGTCGGTCTCGGCGATCCGCACAGCCGGGTTGCCCTCGCGCGGCTCGGGCGTGATCGTCTTCGTCACGAAGGCGTCGAGCGAGCGCGCAACCTCGGGAGCGGTCAGCGCGTCCAGGCAGCCGCTTGCATTGAGCAGAACCGAGCCGTCAAGCGGCACGGAGCACCGGCCCTTCGACGCAGAGCCGCTTCAGCTCGCCGTCGAGCTCGACCGCACAGCCGTAGCAGGCGCCGTAGCCGCAGGCCATCGGCGCCTCCCAGGCGAGCTGGGCGTCCGGCACCAGCGCGCGGAGGGCGGCCAGCATCGGCTCTGGCCCGCAGGCGAGCACGTCGTGCCGTTCGCCGGGGAGCAACGCGGTGACGTAGGTCGGCTCGATGCAGACCTCGGCGCCCGGCAGCAGCGCCGCCGCCTCGGCGTGCCAGTCGCTCCGGAAGCCGAGGATCGCGGGTGGCCGACCGAGCCGCTCGGAGAGGAAGGGCAGCGGCGCGATCCCGATCCCGCCGCCGACGAGCAGCGGCCGCTCGACCTCGAGGTCGAAGCCGTTCCCGAGCGGGCCGAGCACGTGCAGTTCGTCGCGGTGGTTGAGCTCACACAGCGCGCGGGTTCCGGGGCCGACGGGGTCGATCAGGAAGGCAAGCTCGCCCGTCGGCGCGAGGCAGACGCTCATCGGCCGGGGCAGCACCCGGCCGGGAGCCTCGAGCATGAAGAACTGGCCCGGAACGCCCGCGTCGAGGCCGCCACGGTCCACGCGCAGCAGCGTGTACGGGCCAACCTGTTCGGCTCCGGTGACGCTACGCCGCTCGCGTCTCATGCTCGAGTCGCTCCTGGAGGGAGTGGGCGATCTCCTCGCGCGCGTTGGCGATCGCGTCGACCGCGAGCCGGGCGCCGGAGAGCGTCGTGATGCAGGGAACCCGGGCGGAGAGCGCCGCCTGCCGGATCAGGGCGCCGTCGCGGCGCGCTCCGGAGCCCTGCGGCGTGTTGACGACCAGATTGCAGCGCCCGGCCCGGATCGCGTCGACGACCGCGTCGCCCTTCTCGAGCGTTCCCACGGCAAGCCCTGCCGCTTCGAGCACCGCCGCGGTACCGCGCGTCGCGAGCAGGTCGAAGCCGAGCTCGGCGAGCGCCCGGGCGACCGGCGCGATCGCGGTCTTGTCGAGCCTGCGCACCGACAGGAACGCCGTGCCTGCGGTCGGCAGCGGCCGCCCCGCCGCACGCTCCGCCTTCGCGAACGCGGTCGGCAGGTCGGCGGCGCTCGCCATCACCTCGCCGGTCGAGCGCATCTCGGGGCCGAGCACGGGGTCGGAGCCCGGGAACCGCGCGAACGGCAGCACCGCCGCCTTGACGCTGACGAGCTCCGGGCGCCGCTCCTCCGGCAACTCGAGCTCGTGCAGCCGCGCCCCCGCTGCCAGCCGGACGGCTGCATCGACGAGGTTGAGGCCGGTCGCCTTGCTCGCGAACGGCACCGTCCGCGAGGCGCGCGGGTTGACCTCGATCACGCTCACCTCGCCGTCCACTAGAGCAAGCTGGACATTGAGCAAGCCGACGACGCCGAGCGCCGGCCCGAGGCGGCGAACGACGCGGGAGACCTCGGCATACGCCTCGTCGTCCAGCGACGGTGCCGGGAGCACGCAGGAGGAGTCGCCCGAGTGGATCCCCGCCTCCTCGACGTGCTCCATCACCGCGCCGATGTGGACGGAGACGCCATCGCAGAGTGCGTCGACGTCGATCTCGAGCGCGCCTTCGAGGAAGCGGTCGACGAGGACGGAGCCGGACACGCCCGCCATCGCCGCGCGTACCTGCTCGTCGTCGTAGCAGACCCGCATCGCGCGCCCGCCCAGCACGTACGAGGGCCGGACGAGCACGGGGTAGCCGACGCGCTCGGCGATCTCGACGGCAGCCGCAGGTGCGTCCGCGATCCCCCACTCCGGGCAGCGCACGCCGAGCTCGGCCAGCAGCCGGCCGAAGCGCTCGCGGTCCTCGGCGAGGTCGACCGCCTCGTAGGGCGTGCCGAGCACCTTGAAGCCGGCCGCCTCGATCGCCCGCGCGAGCTTCAGCGGCGTCTGGCCGCCGAACTGGATCACGACGCCCTCCGGCTGCTCCCGCTCGCAGACGGCGAGCACGTGCTCGACGTCGAGCGGCTCGAAGTAGAGCCGATCGGAGGTGTCGTAGTCGGTCGAGACCGTCTCCGGGTTGCAGTTGACCATGATCGCCTCGTACCCGAGCGCCCGGAAGCTCTGCGCCGCGTGGACGCAGCAGTAGTCGAACTCGATCCCCTGGCCGATCCGGTTCGGGCCGGAGCCCAGGATGACGACGCGCGGCTTGTCACTCGGCGGGACGGGCTCGTCGGCCTCGCCGCGGGTCGAGTAGTAGTAGTTCGAGTCGGCCGCCACCTCGCCGGCGCAGGAGTCGACGCGACGGTAGACGCGCTCTCCCCGCGGGGGGCCGTCGTCGCGGAGCTGCTCGAGCTCGCGCCGGAACCAGGGATGGAGGTCGTCGGGGAGGTCGTCGAGCGTCGCCCAGGGGGTGACCGCGCCCGCGTCGAGCTCGCGGCTCGACCAGGCCTTCCAGAACGCCTCCTGGAAGGTGCGGCCGATTCCCATCGCCTCGCCGACCGACTTCATCTGGGTGCCGAGCGCCGTGTCCGCGCCGGGGAACTTCTCGAACGCGAAGCGGGGGAACTTGACGACGCAGTAGTCGAGCGTCGGCTCGAAGCTCGCGGGCGTCGTCTTCGTCAGGTCGTTCGGGATCTCGTCGAGGGTGTAGCCGACGGCGAGCTTGGCCGCGACCTTGGCGATCGGATATCCGGTCGCCTTGGACGCGAGCGCCGAGGAGCGCGAGACGCGCGGGTTCATCTCGATCACCCGGATCTCACCGGTCTCGCGGTCGCGAGCGAACTGGATGTTCGAGCCGCCGGTCTCGACGCCGACGGCGCGGATGATCGCGATCGCGGCGTCACGCAGCTCCTGGTAGGCCTCGTCGGAGAGGGTCAGCTGGGGCGCGACCGTGACCGAGTCGCCGGTGTGGACGCCCATCGGGTCGAGGTTCTCGATCGAGCAGACGATGACGACGTTGTCGCGGCGGTCGCGGATCACCTCGAGCTCGAACTCGTCCCAGCCCTTGACCGACTCCTCGACGAGCACCTGGCCGATCGGGCTCTCGCGGAGGCCGCGCTCGACCTGGGCCCGCAACTCCGTCGAGGTGGAGACGAAGCCGCCGCCGTGGCCGCCGAGCGTGAACGCCGGCCGGACGACGGCCGGCAGCGCCACGCCCGCAAGGTCGTCGACGCTGGTCACGATCCGCGAGTTGGGGACGGCGAGGCCGCAACTCTGCACCGCCTCACGGAAGAGCTCACGGTCCTCGGCGCGGCGGATCACGTCGACCGGGGCGCCGAGCAGCTCGACCCCGAGATCTCGGAGGATCCCCGCGTCGGCGAGCTCGATCGCGAGGTTGAGCGCGGTCTGGCCGCCGAGTGTCGGCAGCAGCGCATCGGGGCGCTCGCGGCCCAGCACGTCGGCGACGCCCTCGAGGTCGAGCGGCTCGAGGTAGGTCGCGTCGGCAAAGCCCGGGTCGGTCATGATCGTCGCCGGGTTCGAGTTGACAACGATCGTGCGGAAGCCGTCCTCGCGCAGCACCTTCAGCGCCTGGCAGCCGGCGTAGTCGAACTCGCACGCCTGCCCGATCACGATCGGCCCGGAGCCGATCAGGCAGATCGACCGGAGGTCCTGCCTACGCGGCATCTCGCAGCTCCTCCACCCAGCGTTCCAGGATCGGCCAGGCATCGTGCGGACCCGGCCCGGCTTCGGGATGGAACTGCACCGAGCGCGCCCGGAGCTCCGGGAAGTCGAAGCCTTCGACCGTGCCGTCGTAGAGCGAGACGTGTGTCGCCTCCGCCTCGTCGGAGGGCGCGACCGCGAAGCCGTGGTTCTGGCTCGTGACGAGCACGCGGCCGCTTCGCCGTTCGAGCACGGGATGATTGGCGCCGCGGTGGCCGAACGGCAGCTTGAACGTCTCGTGGCCGGTCGCGAGCCCGAGCAGCTGATGGCCGAGGCAGATCCCGAGCACCGGGACGCGGCCGAGCAGCTCCCGCACGACCTTTGTCTCCTCCGCGAGCGGGCCGGGGTCGCCTGGCCCGTTCGAGAGCAGGACGGCGTCGTGGCGCGCGAGCTCGTCGGCGCCGGTTGTGCACGGGTACACCGTCACCTGCGCGCCCGCCCCGGCCAGCCGGCGCAGGATCGAGCGCTTGCAGCCGTAGTCGACGACTGCGACCCGGACGGAGCCGGCGTCCGCGTAGACGTAGCGTTCGGCCGCGGATACGTGGGCCACGAGCGCGGCACCCTCCATGCTCGGCCGCGCGCGCACCTGCTCGACGGCCTCTTTCTCTCCCAGGGTGCCGGCGACCGCGGCCGCGCGCATCGCGCCGCCTTCACGGAGGCGAAGCACGAGCGAGCGGGTGTCGATGGCGGTCAGCGCGACGATCCCGTTCTCCTCGAGCCACGTCGTCCACTCCGGTCCGCGCGCCTCGCGCATCAGCACCGCCCTCGCGTGGACTCCGGCCGACTCTCCCCGGCCGGGCGCAACGCCGTAGTTGCCGACCATCGGCGCCGTGAAGCAGACGAGCTGCTCGGCGAAGCTCGGGTCGGTGACGGTCTCCTGGTAGCCGGTCATCGCGGTCGTGAAGACCGCCTCGCCGAAGGCCGTTCCCGGGGCACCGACCGACTCGCCGCGGAAGACCGTGCCGTCCTCGAGCGCGAGAAAGGCGTTCATGCCTGCCACTCCGCAGCCTCGCGCTTCGAGACCCAGCGGCCTGTCTCCCGCCAGACCTGTGCGCGCTGCGACGCCAGCTCGGCGTCGCCGGCCGGGTCGTCCCAGCCGTCGAACGCGACGACGTCGGCGAGCGCGGCCTCGATCGCCGCGCGCGACTCAGGCTCGAAGAGCTCGGCCCACGGTGGCCCGAGCAAGGCCAGTGCGTGCTGCTCCGCGATCGCCCGATCGAGCACGAACCAGAACGACGGCTCCGCATCGGGGTCGAGACCGACGTGCTCGCCAGTATTCAGGTTGAGCTCCCAGCGGTCGCTGCCGCGCGGGTAGACGACGAGCTCGAGCTTGCGCGCAGGAACGGGGATCTCCTCGACCGCGGCCGCGAGGGCGCGGCGCTCGTCGAGCGAGAGCGAGCGGCTCGTGACCGCGACGACGTCGACGTCGCTGCGGCCGTGCTCGTACGCGCCGAGCGAGGCCGAGCCGTGCAGGTAGACGGCCTCGAGCGGGGCGTTGTCGTGCAGAACCTCGACGAGCCGGTCGAGGTAGGGCGCGAGCTCGGCCGGGATCCGGACGGCGGTCATCACGCTGCATGCACCAGCCGGCCGTCCGCCACCGTCTTCAGGACGGCACCGCGGAGTCTCCGACCGAGCAGCCAGGAGTTCGCGGAACGGGAGCGGAAGCCGTCCTCGGTCACCGTCCAGGCGGCCTCGAGGTCGAGCAGGACGAGGTTGGCGCGGGCGCCGACTTCGATTCGCGGCTCGGGCAGGCCGAGCGCGCGCGCGGGGCCTGCCGACATGCGCTCGAGGAGCGTCTCGAGCGGGACGAACCCGGTCTCGACGAGGTGGGTGTAGAGCGCCGCGAACGACGTCTCGAGGCCGGTGACGCCGAAGGGCGCCTCCTCGAACGGCGTCTCCTTCTCCTCGCGCGAATGGGGCGCGTGGTCGGTGGCGACACACGCGATCGTGCCGTCGCGGAGAGCCTCGATCAGCGCTTGCCGGTCGTCCTCGGCGCGCAGCGGCGGGTTCATCTTCACGTTCGGATCGAGTGAACGAACGGCCTCGTCGGTGAGCACCAGGTGATGTGGCGTCACCTCGCCGGTCGCCGGAATCCCGCGCTCCTGCGCCCCGCGGAGCGCTGCCACCGACTCTTTTGCAGAGAGGTGCATCAGGTGCAGCGGCCGGCCCTCGTAGGCCGCGAGCGAGAGGTCGCGCTCGACCATCGTGCTTTCGGCGAGCGACGGGTACGGGGCGAAGCCGAGCTCGGCGGCGACGGCGCCCTCGTGCACCTGCCCGTCGCGGGAGAGCGTCGGCTCCTCGCAGTGGAGCGCGAGTGTGCGGCCGGTGACGGCGCCGTACTGGAGGGCGCGGCGCATCAGGCCGGCCGAAGTGACCGGACGGCCGTCGTCGGTGAAGGCGGCGGCGCCCGCGTCGGCCAGCTCCCCCATCTCGGTCAGCTCCTCGCCGCCGAGCCGCTTCGAGATCGCGGCCATGAACCCAGTGGGGACGAGCGCGTCGCGCCTGGCCGTCTCGACGAGCGAGCCGAGAACTGCGGCGGAGTCGACGATCGGGTCGGTGTTCGGCATCGCCAGGATCGCGCAATAGCCGCCGGCGGCGGCGGCGGCGGTGCCGGACGCGATCGTCTCCTCGTCCTCGCGACCCGGCGAGCGCAGGTGCACGTGCGGGTCGACGAACGCAGGCGCAAGAACCCGGGCGGTCGCCCCTGTCGGCTCGATCGCCGAGATGACGCCGTCGGTGACGGTGACGGCGACGCACTCGCCCCCGCCGAGGCGGCCTTCGAGGACGAGGCTGTCCGAGCGGCCGTTGCGGCAGAAGAGCGTGCTCATGCGACGCCCGCCTGCTCGCGCGCCGGCACGTCCGCGGTCAGGAGGTCGTGCAGCACCGCCATCCGCACCGCGAGCCCGGAGCGCACCTGCTCGAGGATCAGGGAGTCGGGGGAGTCGGCGACGCGGCCGTCGATCTCGACGCCGCGGTTGATCGGGCCGGGGTGCATCACCTTCTGTCCCGGACGCACACGCTCCGGCGTGATCCCCCAGCGGGCCGCGTACTCGCGCAGGCTCGGGACGAACGCGGATTCCATCCGCTCCCGCTGCATCCGGAGGACGTAGACGACATCGGCATCGGCGATGGCGCCGATCTCGGTCGCGATCTCGCAGCCCATCGCCTCGATCCCCCGCGGCAGCAGCGTCGGCGGGCCGACAAGCGTCGTGCGGGCGCCGAAGAGCGCGAGCGCCTGGATCAGCGAGCGCGCGACGCGGCTGTGGAGGACGTCGCCGACGATCGCGACGTGAAGGTTCTCCAGCCCTCCGAGCGCCTGGCGCATGGTGAAGAGGTCGAGCAGCGCCTGGGTGGGATGCTGATGCTTGCCGTCGCCGGCATTGACCACCGCCGCCCCGGAGTAGCGGGCGACGAGCTGCGGCGCCCCGATCTGCGGGTGGCGGACGACGATTGCGTGCGGCTCGTACTGCGCCAGGGTCAGGACCGTGTCCTTGAGCGACTCGCCCTTGTCGACGGACGAGCCGGACGCCTTCAGCGAGATCACGTCGGCCGAGAGCTTCTTCGCGGCCAACTCGAAGCTCGACGAGGTGCGCGTCGAGGACTCGAAGAAGAGGCTGAGCACGAGCTTCCCCTGCAGGGTGGGAAGCTTCTCGTCGACGCCCTGAAGCGCCCCGGCGGTCTCGAGGATGCGCTCGACGTCGTCGCGGGTGAGGTCGGCGATCGAGAGCAAATGGTTCATGCCCGTTCCTCCGGGGCGCCGACGAGCAGGATCCGGTCCGCGCCGTCGATCTCGGTCAGCTCGACCTGAATCCGCTCGCTGCGGGCGGTGGGCAGATTCTTGCCCACGTAGTCGGGCCGGATCGGCAGCTCCCGGTGACCGCGGTCGACGAGGACGGCGAGCTGCACGCGCGCCGGGCGGCCGTGCTCGAAGAGCGTCTCGATCGCCGCGCGGATCGTGCGGCCGGTGTAGAGGACGTCGTCGACGAGGACGACCGTCAGCCCGCGGAGCTCGAACTCGAGCGTGGTGGCGTGGACGACCGGTTGCTCCCGGCCGGCGACGGCGTCGTCGCGGTGATGGGTGATGTCGACGGCGCCGAGCTCGACCTCCTCCCCGCTCCGCTCCTCGATCAACGCGGCGAGGCGCTCGGCGATCGGGACGCCACGGCTGTGGATCCCGACGAGCGCGAGGCGGCCGAGGTCGTCGTTGCGCTCGATGATCTCGTGCGCGATCCGCGAGAGCGTGCGCTCGAGGCCTTCTGCGTCCAGCAATGTCTTGACCGCGGTGCGGTCGGGGCTGTGCGTATTCATTCCCATCCTTTCCGGCCTCTCTGGACCGGGTTAAAGGGTCGAGTGCGATCCTAGCGCGCCCGGCGGATGGAGGTCAGGCAGGCCGCGGCAGGCGGGCGCCGCGCTTGACGAGCTCGGGGCTGCCCCGCTCGCGGAACGGCACCTCGATCAAGTCGAAGTCGCGCGGCACGACCGTGTCCGGGAACACCGTCCGCGCCTCGCGCTCGACGTCGCCGCCGCTGTAGCGGCTGGAGCTGTGCGTCAGCGCCAGCAGCCGAACGTTCGCGTCCTTCGCCACCCGGGCCGCCTCGAGCGCGGTCGAGTGCTCGGTCTCGACCGCACGCTCGGCCTCGTCCTCGCAGAACGTCGCCTCGTGGACGAGCAGGTCGGCACCGAACGCGGCGGCGGCGACGTGGTCGGACGGGGCCGTATCGCCCGTGAGCACGACCTTGCGACCCGGACGGGCTTCGCCGAGCACCTGCTCGGGCGTGACGACGCGCCCGTCCGCGAGCGCGACCGGCTCACCCTGCTGCAACGCGCCGCGTTCGCGCCCGGGCGGCACGCCGAGCGCGTCGGCGGCCTCGACATCGAAGCGGCCCGGTCGCGCGTGCTCTGCGAACGCGTAGCCGATCGCGTCGCGCCCGTGCCGAGCCGGGAACGTCCGCAGCTCGTAGCCGTCACGGGCCAGGACGGCCTCCGGCGCGAGCTCGACCACATCGACGTCGAAGGTGAGCCGTCCGAAGATCCGTCGCAAGGACTCGAGCAGCTCCTCGAGCCCGCGGGGCCCATAGAGGGTCAGGGGCAGCTCGCGTCCGCGCAGCGCGAACGTCTTCAACATCCCGGGCAGGCCGAGGAAGTGATCGGCGTGGTAGTGGGTGAGGAAGATCTCCTGCAGGTCGACGAGGCCGAGATCGGAGCGCAGGAGCTGCCGCTGCGTTCCCTCGCCGCAGTCGATCAGCAGGCGCTCGCCGCCGCGGCGGACCAGCGTGGCCGAGGGGGCGCGGCGCGCGGTCGGCATCGAGCCGGCCGTGCCGAGGAAGACGACGTCGAGATCCATCGCCGGATCCTAGATAGGACTTTCGCGATCTCCGGCTCGAATGCCGACGCCTCGCGCTCCTACGGCAGCACGAGCACCTGGCCGGGGACGATCGTCACGCCGTCCAGTTGGTTCCGCTCCTTGATCTCCCAGACGCCCTGGCGCGGATCGGAGTAGCCGGTGGCCGCGATCGACCAGAGCGTGTCGCGCGGCTGGACGACGTAGCTCCGCTCCGGCCCGGAGGCGTCCGAGGAGCGTGCGAACGTCGCCCAGAGCAGGACGCCGACAGCAGCGAGAATGAGGATCCGTCCGAACATGTGTTCGCCATGATGCACGAACACGTGTTCGCTGTCAAGGGGTCAGCGCGAGGCGCGCCGGGCAAGCAAGGTCACGACCAGCGCCAGCACTGCGACGGCGAGGGCCACGCCCGACAGCGCGATCGCGATCCCGTCGTCGTCGATGAACGCCGCGGCGATCAGGAGCGGGACCACGACGAGTCCGACCTTCCGGTGGTTGGTCAGCACGCCGCGACTCTAGAGCAGATCTCGCTAGGGCTTCTTCTTGCCCTTCTTGGCGGACTTCTTGGTCGACTTCTTCGCGGGCTTCGGCTTGGCTGCCGGAGCGTCCGAGGCCTTGAAGGCCGGACTCGTGAAGACCGCCGTCCGCGCGGGGTTCATCGTCGCCGCAAGGACGACGGCGAGCACCTGTGGGCCGGGCGCGACGGTCGCGTTCGCCGTCCGCGGCGGGCGCCTGTTCGCGTCGACACGGCCTGCGTCCGCGAGCAGGCCGGGGATCTGCGCCTTCGGCGTCGAGGCGGGCACGAAGCCCGCCTTCACCGTGACGTCTTCGCCGGCGGTCGGCGTGTAACGGACGACGAGCTTCCTCCCCTTCGGCTTCGCGCCGATCGCGCCGAACTCGACGGCGGCGCCGTCGGGCTTCGTCAACGGCGACCAGCTTCGGACGCCGGTCGTGCAGCCGGCCGCGATCGCCGCCGCCACGGCCGCGTTCGCGGGGCGTTCGCTGCCGTCGGCGCGACGCAGCGCCGACTGCCAGCCGCCCCGGTTGCGCTCGTCGTAGTAGCCGAAGAAGTTCAGCTGCGCCACGTCCGGATCGCACGAGATGAAGCGGACCATGTCGGCGTAGATCGCGGCCTGAGTCTCCTCACTCGTGACGCGCACGTTCTCGGAGCCCTCGTAGGCGGGGTTGCCGCTCGTGTCGACCTGCCAGCCCACCTCGTCCAGATAGAGCTTCAGGCCGCCGACGGTGGTCTGCTGCGGGGTGCCGCTGAAGGCGTCCCAGAGCGCCTGCTTGATCCGCGGCAGTTCCTGGACGCCGGCATTCGGCCAGCCGTAGGTGAAGGTGAACGGCACCGAGAAGTCGCTCGGATTGGGGTACGGGTGGTAGCTGAAGCCGTCCATCAGCGGTGCGGGACGGCCGCTCGCGCGGTACCAGTCGCCGAGCGAGTCGAGGAAGTGCACCGGCGAGCTCTTGCCGGCCGCCTGCGGCGCGCGGTCGCCGCGCGGCGACGAGCCGACGCCGAGGACCGTGATCGCGCTCGATCTCGCCTTCAGCGCGTCGTACCCAGCGGCGAGGAACGGCCCAAAACCGGCGCCCGACAGCACTTTCGTGCCGTCGCCCTGTGGACGCCAGAACGTGTTCAGATTCGGCTCGTTGCCGACGATGAAGGTCGTCACGGCCGGGTAGGAGTCAGCGACCGAGCGCACCCATGCGCCGAAGGCTGCGGGATCCGCCGCGCCCGACTCGATCGCGCTCGGCGGGTACGGATAGACCGCGAAGATGGGCTTGATCCCGGCGGCCACCGCCGCGGGGACGGCGCTGTCGAGGAAGCCCTTGTCGGCGACACCGGTCGAGCCGGGAGTCCAGCGGATCGTCATCACGTTCTGAGCGAGGCCGCTCGCCTTCATCTGGGCGAAGAATGAGGCGCCCCCGCCGGCCGCGTACCGGCCCGTGTCGTCGTTGGCGCCGAAGTCGACGGCGCCGGCCGTCGCCGTCAGGGTCAGTGCGCACACGAGTGCGCAGGCCGCAGTCAGTCGTCTCAAGATGCCCTCTCTCGGTCTTTGAAATGTCGTGCCGCCCGCCTCTCATCGGCCGTCAGACGGCCGAGATCAACGGCGGGCAGCCCCTCAATCGAGGGATGCGAGCACGGCGTCCAGAATCCGGTCGGCGCCGAAGCGAACAGGATCGTCGGCCTGCAGGGCCGTCTCGGCCTCGGCGCGGGCGATCGCGGCGCGGGCGGCGTCGTCGGAGAGGTCGCGCGTGTTCAGCGCGATCGCCGCCACGCGGGCTTTCCGGGCGGGCAGCGAGATCCATTCGTGCAGCTCGACGAGCTCCGGGAGCGGGAGCAGCGGATGGCCGGGATAGCCGTCGACTTCGGTCGTCCCCGCCTGGTGGCAGAGGACGAAGGCGTGCGGCGCCGAGCCGTGGATCAGCCCGAGGGTGACGCCCGAGTACGCCGGATGAGTGACGGCTCCCTGCCCCTCGACGAAGAGGAGCTCACCCCCGCGCTCGCACCCCTCGACGACGAGCTGCTCCGCGGCGCCGGCGAGGAAGTCCGAGACGACCGCGTCGACGGCGATTCCCCAGCCTGCGATCGCGATTCCGGTTTGGCCGGTCGGGACGAACCGGGACTCGATCCCGCGCGCCTTCGCAGCTCGGTCGAGCTCGAGCGAGACCGTCATCTTCCCGATCGCGCAATCGGAGCCGACGGTGAGGACGATCTTCGCAGCCAGCTCGAGATTCGCCCCGGTCGGCACGTTCAGGCCTGCGGGCGGCCGGCGCAGGTCGCGCAACTCGACGCCGTGGCGAGCCGCCAGCGCGCTCAGCTCCTCGTCGTCGCCGAGGAACTCGTGGAGGCCGTTCTCGACGTTGAGGCCGGCTGCGATCACGCTCTGGAGGAGCGCCCGCCACTCGGGCGGAAAGCGGCCGCCCGCGGTAGCGACGCCGACGAGAGCGGTCACCGGCTCGTACGCGAGCGCGTGCTCGACCGCGCCGACGACCGGAACGCCACCCTGCGTCTCGCCTGCACGCGTCGAGTCGACGATCGCGACCACGGGCCGCTCGCCGTAGGCAAGGACGCCGCGCGCGGTCTTGCCGTAGTGCGGGTCGCCGGAGAAACCCTCGGCGAGGATCAAGAGTCGTTCAGACTGGTTCGACACCCAGTCCCGGCCTCTCAGAGGGAACCTGGATCCCGTCCGCGAACGCCACTCCCGGCCACGGGTCGTCGGCGATCAGAAGGTTCCCGTCCAGGTCGACGTGGTCGCAGAGCGGCGCGACGACGCAGCCGGCGGCGATCCCGAGGCCGGACTCGATCATGCAGCCGAGCATGACTCCGAGCCCGAGCGCACGAGCCGCGTGCGCCATCCGGATCGCCTCGCGGATCCCACCCGACTTCGCAAGCTTGATGTTGATCCCGTGCGCGATCTCGGCGCAGCCGGCGACGGAGCCAAGCCGGTGGCAGTCCTCGTCGACGTAGATCGGGATCGGCGAGCGCTCCTTCAGCACCCGACCGCCCTCGTCGCCGGCGCGGAGCGGCTGCTCGCAGTACGCGACCCCCAGTTCGCGGAGCTGAGGCAGCGCGTCGAGCGCCTCGTCGAGCGACCACCACTCGTTCACGTCGACCTGTAGCGGCAGGTCGGTGACGCCCCGGACGGCCCGGACGCGCTCCACGTCGAGGCCGTCTCCACCGCCCAGCTTGAGCTTCAGCCGCCGGAAGCGCGGCGCCGCTTTCTCGGCCCGCCGCGCCATGTCGTCGGGATCGCCGAGCCAGACCGTCCACGAGGTCGGCGGCCCCGCGCGCGGCAGCCCGAGCAGCTTCCAGACCGGGACGCCGAGCAGCTTCCCCTGAAGGTCGTGGAGGGCGCCGTCGAGCGCAGCCCTCGCCGCGTTCTCGCTCGGCGGCAGGCGCGACTCGATCTCCTCGAGCGCGAAGGGGTCGTCACCGAGGGAGGACGCAGCCTCCTCCAGGTAGGCGAGCGCCGACGCCCCCGACTCGTCGTAACGCTCGATCGGCGCGCCCTCGCCGAAGCCCGTGACCCCGTCGTGCGTCAGCTCGACCTGGACGACGTCGTCCTCGTCGCTCGACTCGCGCGAGATCACGAAGGTCTCGGCGAGCCGGAGGGTGACGACTCGGGCGGTCAGCTCCACGCTCAGTACACTAGAGCCCGTCCGCGCCCGTAGCTCAGGGGATAGAGCGCTCGCCTCCGGAGCGAGAGGTCGGAGGTTCGAATCCTCCCGGGCGCATCCTGTCTGTCGCACGTGTAGGTTCGCCGCGGTGGATCTTTCGAAGTGATTCCGCACGCGCGCCTTCTTTGCGTCAGCGCACTGACCGCGCTCGTCGGTTGATCCTCGGCACGCGCGGGGCGACGTCGCTCGCCGATCTTGACGGCGTGCGCCTCGCCGAGACGCCCTCGTCCGGTCGGTCGCGAGGTAGCACTCGTCTTCAGCGGCTCCGACTCGAGGCTGACGCGTACCAGCTCTGGGACGGTAGTCGATCGTGGCCGTCGTCGAAGTCCGGCTGGTCGGTGATCGGGCAGACCGCCACGAGCTCGTCGCTCGTCAGCGAGACGGCTGGCGATCCCGGGGCTCGGGAAGGTCTCGAGCCCGACGTCCGTGCTCGGAGCCGGCGTGGCCGAGAGCGACAAACTCGGCCGGGCGTCGGCGTCTCGGTCATCGGCCGTACTCTACGCCGCGATGCGCGTCTATCTTGCCGGGCCGCCGTTCGCGGAGGAGTACCGCCGACGCGCCGCGGCGCTCGTGCAGGCGGCGCGCTGGGCAGCCGGTCGACCCGATGCGCCGCGACTTTCGTGGCCACACCGAGGGTCACGAGCGCGAGATCGTCGAGGGCGACTTGGCAGACATCGACTCCTGCGACGCCGTACTGGCGGCCTTCACCGAGCCGGACGAGGGGACAGCGATGGAGGCCTGGTACGCGCTACCGATCCGGCAAGCGCGTCGTCGCGTACACGGGTGGAACGTCCGCCCACCGTGGACGCGGTTCGTCGCCGCCGCGGTCTGCGTCGACCTCGAAGACGCGGTGGCGGCCCTCAGGCCGGAGTGAGCCGATCGAGCGCGTCGAGCAGCCGCTCGACGTCGGCCTCGTCGTTGTAGGGCGCGATCGAGATCGCGGAGCAGGCTTCTCCCCTCCCACTCCCGCACGACGACCTCGATCCGATGCTCGTCGAAGAGCCGCCGCTGCAGCTCGTCCGGCGCGCCGGTCGCCACCTCGGTCGCCCACATCTGTGGCGCGGGATTCGGCCCGATCGGCGGCAGGCGGTCGTGGAACGATGCCGCGAGCACGCGACAGCGCTCGAGGTCGAAGGCGCCGTGCGCCTCGATCGCGGCCGGGATCGTCAGCGCCGCGGCCGGGTCGCGCGTTCCCTGCCAGCCGTGGCGGTCTGCGAACGTGCGGTCGGCCCCGTAGCCCCACGAGACCACGAGCGGCTCGATCCAGCGCTGATGCTCGGGTCGCGCCCAGAGAAAGCCCGCGCCTTTGGGAGCGCAGAGCCACTTGTGGCAGTTGCCGGCGTAGACGTCGGCGCCGAGCGTCTCGAGGTCGAGCGGCAGCTGGCCGGGCGCGTGGGCACCGTCGACGATCGCGAGTGCACCTGCCTCCCTCGCCGCGGCGCAGATCTCCGCGACGGGGAGCACGAGCGCGGTCGGCGAGGTGATGTGGCTGAACGAGACCGCTTTCGTCCGCGGGCCGATCGCGTCCGCCAGCCCGTCCGGCTCGGCGTAGACGAGCGTGGCGCCGGCGAACTCCCACGTTCGCGTGACGGCGCCGTACTCGTGCCGCGTCGTCAGCACCTCGTCGCCGGGGTCGAGCTGGAGCGAGCGAATCACGGCGTTCAAACCGGCGGTGGCGTTCGGAACGAAGACGAGGTCGTCGGGTCGCGCGCCGACGAAGGCGGCCAGCGTGGCTCGCGACCCGGCGGTCAGCTCGTCGAAACGGCGCCCGAGGAACTCGACCGGGTTCCGCTCGAGCTCGCGCTGCAGCTCCTGGTAGCGCGCGAATACCGGCGCGGGGCAGGCGCCGTAGCTGCCGTGGTTCAGGAACGTGAGCCCCGGGTCGAGCAGGAATTCCAAGCCGCTACTGTCCCACGGTGAAGGGTTACCTGCGCAGCCTGAACCCGAAGCTGCCGCGTCCGATCCAGGTGCTCCAGCTCGGCGGGCTCCTGAACGCGACCGGGAACGGGCTCGTCCTGCCCTTCACGCTCATCTATCTGCACAACGAGCGCGGGATCGACCTCGCCACCGCCGGACTCGTGCTGGCGACGAACGCGGGAGTCAGCCTGCTCGCCGGGCCGGTCGCGGGCGCGCTCGTCGACCGGGTCGGCGGGAAGCGGATGCTGACGATCGCGCTCGGCTTCCTGATGCTCGGGATCGGCCAGTACGCCTTCGTCGACTCCGCCTGGGAAGGCTTCCTCGCGTCGGCGACGATCGGAATCGGCAACGGCGCCTTCTGGCCCTCGCAGTCGACGCTCCTCTCCGGGCTCGCGACGCGCGCGCAGCGGCCGGTCGTCTTCGCGATGCAGCGGGTGACGATGAACCTCGGGATCGGGATCGGCGGCCTCACCGGCGGCCTGATCGCCGCCGAGAGCTTCCGCGTCCTCTTCCTGCTCGACGCGCTCACCTTCGTCGGCTACGCCGCGATCCTGACCGTCTGGGTGCCGGAGCCGCGCGAGCGGGTCGAGAAGGCCGAGCGGATCGGCAGCTACCGCGACGTCTTCCGGCACCGGGTCTTCATGGGCCTGATGGCCGTCAACGCCGTCTTCATCGGAGCCGGGATCGCCCAGCTCGAGGTGCTCCCCGCCTACGCGAAGAACGAGGCGGGGATCGCCGAGACCGGGATCGGCCAGCTCTTCTTCATCAACACGCTCGTCGTCGTCTTCCTGCAGCTGCCGATCGCCCGGGTTCGCGCAAGGTCACCGGCGGATGACGTTTCTCGCGCTGCTCGGGCTCGTCTGGGCGATCTCGTGGCTGATCGTTCCGGCCAGCGGGCTCTGGCTCTCCGGTGCAACCGCCTTCCTCGTCCTGGCGCTCGCGGTCGCGCTCTTCGGGGCCGGCGAGTGCCTGCACGGCGCCGTGCAGGCACCGCTCGTCGCGGATCTCGCCGACCACCGTCTGATCGGCCGCTACATGGCGATCTCGGCGCTCTCGTGGCAAGTCGGCTTCACCGTCGGCCCAGCGCTCGGCGCCGCCATCCTCGACGCCTCCCCGACCGGGCTCTGGATCGCGGCGGCGCTCGGGTGCCTCGCCGCGGGCGCAGGGTCGCTCCTGCTCGAGCGCGCGCTCCCGGACGGAGTGCGTCGCACGCCCGTGCCGGCCAAGGCGGAGCCGCTGCCCGCACGGACGGCGTCGGCCCCCGGCCGCGCCCGGTAGGATTTTCCCGATGCCGATCGTCGTCGAGGACCCGCTCAGTACGTGCCCAACCTGCCCCGCATCCGGCGGACGAGGCACGGCTCCGGCGCGGTCCCGGCCGGCGTCGCTGAGCGCCGCGCGCTCGAGCTCACAGCCCGAGGGCTGACCTGGGTTCACCTCGAGCGCCCGGACGCCGCGGCCGCGCACGACCTCGCCGAGCGCTTCGGCTGGCACGAGCTCGACGTCGAGGACGTGCTCTCGAAGCGCCAGCGCCCCAAGGTCGACGAGTACCCGGAGTACCTCTTCGGCGTCCTCCACTTCCCCGTCTACGACAAGACGATCCAGCGGCTGAACGCGGCCGAGCTCGACTTCTTCCTCGGGCCGGACTACCTCGTGACGCTCCCGAACGTCGAGCTGCTCCCGGTCGCACGCCTCTTCTACCGGCTCGAGGAGGGCGAGTCGCTGCGGGAGGAGCTGTTCGCGAAGGGCTCCGGCCGGCTCCTCTACGAAGTGCTGGACGACCTCTTCGACTACTGCTTCCCGATCCTCGACAAGATCGGGCACAAGCTCGACTCGGTCGAGGACGACATGTTCGAGCGGCGCGCCGAGGACGTCGTCCGCGACCTCTCGAACGTCAAGCAGGAGATCATCAGCTACCGGAAGATCATCAAGCCGGAGCGGACGACCTTGCGCGTGCTCGAGCGGCGCGTGGAACGGTTCCTCCCCGAGGAGCTCGACCTCTACTTCGACGACATCGTCGACGCCGCCGAACGGATCTGGGACTTGCTCGACAACTACAAGGAGGTCGTCGAGGGGCTCGAGTCGACGAACGAGTCGGTGATCTCGCACCGCCAGAACGACGTCCTCCGCGTGCTCACGACCTTCAGCGCGATCCTGCTCCCGCTGACCCTGATCGCGAGTGTCTTCGGAATGAACGTCGACTTCCCCGGCAGCGGCAGCGTGCACGCTTTCTGGCTGACCGTGGCCGCGATGGTGGCCGTCGGCGCCGGCCTGCTCGGCTTCTTCCGCTGGAAGCACTGGATCTGACCCGAGCCGCCTTCCCGAGCAGCGCTGTCGCCGCGGTCAGACCCCCTGCCGTTGCCGGCGCAGCGTCCACGCCCCCACCCCGAAGAGACCCCCTCGGTCGACGGCGAACTACCTCGCCTATCGCCACTGGGATCTCAGGTGGCATCCCTCGGTCGAGGGTAAGGTCGTCGACCGAGCCAACCCGTCGCGGTGCCAGGCGTACCGCGCGAGGTGCTCGGGCGCGCCTGCCTCAAGTCGCAGGTCAGGGGGTCGATAACCCGACCATGCCCGGTCGACTCAGCCGTCGCGCCTCGCTCCCCGTGCTGGCAGTGCTCGTCGCGGGTGCGGTCGCCTACGGCGTGTACCTGACGGCCGGGACCGGCATCGGGCCGCTCGACACTTTCCTCTACCGCTGGATGTCGCCGCTCGCACCCGCGCTCGCCACGCTCGTGATCGGCCTGCGCCTCCGGAGCATGTCGCGGTCCCGGACCGCCTGGCTCCTGATCGCGCTCGGTCAGCTGTCCTGGGCACTGGGCGCCCTGTATTACGCGACCGCCCTCTGGCTGGCCGACCCGATGCCGTACCCCTCCCTCGCCGACGCCGGCTGGCTCCTCTTCTACCTCCCCACCTTGGCCGGCGTCGTCCTGCTCGTCCGCGACCGGACGCCTTCCGGCGCGAGTGCCGTCTCGCTACTCGATGCCGCCGTCGGCGCGCTCGCAATCGCCGCCGCAGGCGCAGCGCTCGGCTTTGGCAGGATCGTCGAGGCGACCGGCGGCTCGCAGCTTGCGATCGCGACCAACCTCTCCTACCCCCTCGGCGACCTCGGCCTCCTCGCCGTCATGGTCGGCGGGCTCGCGATGTCCGGCTGGCGAATCAGCCGGGGCTGGGCGCTGCTGATGGCGGGGTACGCGCTCTTCGCGGTCTCCGACACGCTCTACCTCTTCCAGATCGCGAACGAGACCTACACCGGAGGCCTCCTCGACGGCGGCTGGGTCCTGTCCTCCGCGGTCGTTGCGATCGCCGTGACTCAGCCCTGGGAGACCGTTCGGGTCAAGGTGCAGGCCTGGAGCGCGTTCGTCTTCCCCGCGACCTTCGGCGCGCTCGCCGTCGCCGTCCTCGTCTACGACCACTTCACGCGCGTCCACCTGCTCTCGCTGGCGCTCGCGAGCGCCTCGATCCTCGCCGTGATTGCCCGGATGTCGCTGATGTTCCAGGACAACCTCCGCATGCTCGGCGCCAGCCGGATCGAGGCGACGACCGATGCGCTCACGGGCCTCGGAAACCGCCGGAAGCTGCTCGCAGACCTGAGCGCACCCGACCAGGGCGGATTGCTCGTCCTGCTCGACCTCGACGGGTTCAAGTCTTACAACGACGCGTTCGGCCATCTCGCCGGCGACGCGCTGCTGACCCGCCTCGGCAGCCAGCTGGCCGGCTCGGTGCACGCCGCAGACGAGGCGTATCGGCTGGGCGGGGACGAGTTCTGCGTGCTCGTGCGCGACGCGACCGACCCTGCGGGCATCGCTCTCCGGCTCGCGAACGCGATGCGGGAGCACGGCGACGGGTTCACGATCACCAGCTCCTACGGCTTCGTCTCGATGCCGGACGAAGCAGGCAACTCGATCGACGCGCTGCGCCTGGCCGACCAGCGGATGTACGCGCAGAAGCAGCAGCGCGACAGCTCCGCGGGGGGCCAGAGCAAGAACGTCCTCCTGCGGGCGCTCGCGGAGCGCAACCCCGGGCTCGTCGACCATGTCGCCGACGTCGCCGAGCTCGCAGTGGACGTCGCCGGCCAGCTCGGCCTGCCCGAGCACGAGATCGAGCAGATCCGCCACGCCGCCGAGCTCCACGATGTCGGCAAGGTGGCGATCCCCGACACGATCCTGCAGAAGCCCGGCGTGCTCACCGACGAGGACTGGCAGTTCATCCATCAGCACACGCTGATCGGGGAACGGATCGTCAGCGCGGCGCCGGCGCTCGCCCATGTTGCGAGGATCGTTCGGTCGAGCCATGAGCGCTGGGACGGAACCGGCTACCCCGACCGGCTGCGTGCCGAGCAGATTCCCGTCGGCGCTCGCATCATCGCGGTCTGCGACGCGCTCGCCGCGATGCTCTCCGACCGGCCGTACCGGTCCGCGGTCGGCCTGCCGGCAGCGCTCGAGGAGCTCCGCCGCTGCGCTGGAAGCCAGTTCGACCCCGCGGTCGTCGTGGCGCTCGCGGCCGCCCTGACCGCGGTCCCGGCCGAGACCGCCGCCGCGTAGCGCACGGGCCGGGTAGGTTCTGCCGCCATGGCGGCGGGATTCCAGCTCGGCAGGCTCCTCGACGGCGGTGAGCTCGCCCTCGACCCGGACGACCTGACCACGCACGCCGTCATCGTCGGGATGACCGGCTCGGGGAAGACGGGCCTCGGGATCGTCCTGCTGGAGGAGGCGCTCGCGAGGGGGATCCCGGCTCTGATCATCGACCCGAAGGGGGACATGGGCAACCTCGCCCTCACCTTCCCCGATCTCTCGGCCGCGAGCTTCCGGCCCTGGATCGACGAGTCGGCGGCGCGCGATGCCGGCCAGACGCCGGACGAGTACGCAGCTCAGACCGCTGACCGCTGGAAGACCGGCCTCGCCGAGCACGGGATCGGGCCGGAGCGGATTCAGGCGCTCCGCGACGCCGCCGAGGTGACGCTCTACACGCCCGGCTCCGAAGCCGGCGTGCCGCTGAACGTGATCGGCTCGCTGCAGGCGCCGAAGCTCTCCTGGGAGACCGACGAGGAGACGATCCGCGACGAGATCGAGGGGACCGTCTCGAGCCTGCTCGGCCTCGTCGGGATCGAAGCCGACCCGCTCGGCAGCCGCGAGCACGTCCTCCTTTCGAACCTGCTCGAGCACAACTGGCGCGCCGGTACCGATCTCGAGCTCGGGACGCTGATCGGCCAGATCCAGAAACCGCCGCTGCGCAAGCTCGGCGTCTTCGAGGTCGACGCCTTCCTGCCGCCCGCCGACCGGAACGAGCTCGCGGTCAAGTTGAACGCCCTCGTCGCGTCGCCCTCGTTCGCGGCCTGGGGCCGGGGTCCGGCGCTCGACCCGGCGTCCCTGCTCCGGACCGGGGACGGGAAGCCGCGGGCCGCTGTCATCTACCTCGCGCACCTCTCCGACCAGGAGCGCCAGCTCGTCGTCACGCTCGTGCTCTCGCGCCTGATCACCTGGATGCACGGCCAGTCCGGGACGAGCGAGCTGCGTGCTCTGGTCTATCTCGACGAGGTGATGGGCTTTGCCCCGCCGACCGCGATGCCGCCGTCGAAGAAGCCGATCCTGACGCTGATGAAGCAAGCCCGGGCGTTCGGGATCGGGATGGTGATCGCGACCCAGAACCCGGTCGACCTCGACTACAAGGCGATGGCGAACGCGGGCAGCTGGTTCATCGGGCGCCTCCAGACCGAGCGGGACAAGGAGCGCGTGCTCGAGGGCCTGCGCTCGGCCGCGGGCGGCGTCGACGTGGCCGCTCTCGACACCGCGATCGGCGGGCTCGAGCAGCGCCAGTTCCTGCTCCAGAGCGCCCACCGCGACAAGCCGGAGCTCTTCTCGACCCGCTGGGCGATGTCGTTCCTCCGCGGCCCGTTGACGAAGGAGCAGATCGCGACGCTGACACCCGAGGCCGCCCCCGCGGACGAGGGAGAACGTCTGACAGTCACACAAAGTCCGCTCGCCGACGACGAGAGTGCCGTCGCGCCGCCGGTCGCCGACGGGATCCCGGTGCGCTGGCTCGACCCTGCCGCGCCCTGGGCGGCCGAGATCGGTGCAGACCCGGCCGGCAAGCGCTTCCAGCCCTTCCTCGCCGCCCGCGTCAACCTTCGCTTCGACGACACGAAGGCGGGGCTCGAAACGGCGCAGGAGTGGGAAGCCGTCTACGGGCCGCTCGAGAACGACCTCGACCTCGACCGCGTGACGGCGGTCGACTACGACGACCGCGACCTCCGCTCCGAGCCGCCGAACGGCGCCGCCTACGTGCTCCCGGGCGTCCCGCTCGACGAGGAGTCCTTCTTCCGCGACGCCGCCCGCCAGATCCAGCGGCGCCTGACCGACACGCAGACGCTCGAGCTGCTCCGCAACGTCGAGCTCGATCTCTACTCACGCCCGGGTGAGACGGAGGAGCAGTTCGCCGCCCGGGCGGACGAGGCCGCGAAGACAGCCGCCGACGCGGAGACGGCGAAGATCCGCGACAGACTCGAGACGAAGCGCGACCGGCTCGAACGCGCCCTCGAGACCGCCCGGCAGCGGGTGGAGCAGGCATCCGTCGAGCAGACCTCGCGCCGCAGTACGGAGCTCCTCTCCGGCCTCGGCAGCGTCGTCGGCGTCCTCCTCGGCGGCAAGGCCGACACGCGGACGATCGCGCGCGCCGGCCGCGCGCTCGGCGGCGCGGCCAGTCGGCGCGGGATGAGCACGCGGGCGGCGGAGCGGAAGGAGAGCGCCGAGGAGAAGGCGGAGCTGGCCGAGGCCGACCTCGCGGAGCTCGAGCAGGAGATCCTCGACGAGGTGGCCGAGATCGACGAGAAGTGGGCGGCGAAGGCCGACGCGGTCGAGACCGTGGCGATCCGGCTCGAGGCGACGGACGTGCGCGTCGTCGAGACGACGCTCGTGTGGGTTCCGACCGCCTGAGGTACGTCGCCCTCCTCAGTGTCATCCTGTGTGCCGGGTGCGGCGGCTCGTCTGCCCCGCCGTCGACGAGCGGTGCGATCGTCGATTCCGTCCGCGACGGCGACACGATCCTGCTCGAGGACGGGCGGCGCGTCCGCCTCGTGCAGGTCGACGCGCCCGAGCTCGGCGTCGAGTGCTGGGGCGACGACGCTGCCGACGCGCTCGAGCGGCTCGCGCCCGCGGGGACAGAGCTCCGGCTGGAGCGCGACCCGGAGCTCGACGACGTCGACCGCCACGGCCGCCTGCTCCGCTACGTCCACGCCGGCGGCCGCAACGTCACCCTCGAGCTGATCCGGATCGGCGCGGCCGCACCCTATTTCTACCGCGGCGAGCGCGGGCTCTACGCGCGGCGCCTGCTCGCCGCGGCGCGCGAGGCCGAAGCAGGGCGGCGCGGGCTCTGGGGCGCGTGCCCCGGAGCCCGCCTCCTCCCCGAGCGTCAGGTCGAGACCGGCCGCACCTGAGCTCAAGCGTCTAGACCGGCTGCAACCTCCCGGCGTCGGCGAGCGGCACCTTCACGTCCGCGGCGACGAGCGCCTGCCACGTCAACGGGCCGACGACTCCGTCCGGCTCGAGGTCGCTGAACTCCTGGAACGCCATCACCCCTGCCTCGGTGATCTCGCCGAAGTCGCCGTCGATCTTCGCCGGCTCGGGATAGAGATCGCGCGCGCGCAACAGCCGCTGCAGCCGTTTCACCTGCCAGCCCTCCGAGCCGAGCCGAAGCAGCCGCGGGCTCTTCTTCAGCGCGGCCGGCGGCGCCTCAGCGGGCGCAGGCCGCCCCAGCTTCGCCCGTACGAGCGCGAGGTAGCTCTCGACCGGGAACCCCGTCCCGGGATCCCAGTGCGACCCCCGCTTGAACGCGTCGCTGACCGCCTTGTGCGTCGTGATCCCCCGCTTCCCCGCCTGCAGGTCGGCCGCGTAGAGCCAGGTGACGGGGATCTCGTACTTGGCGCACAGCTCGGCCACGAGCGCAGCCGAGCGATCGAGCATCGCGAGCGAGTAGGCATCGCCCCACTCCCGCCCGGTCTGCTTCGCGCGGCCCGCGTGCTCGATTCCGATCCCGTCGTGGTTCGCCCCGGGCGCGTGCCAGCCGACGTCCTGGTCGCGCACGCACTGGACGATCGAGTCGGCGTCGACGCAGTAGTGCGCCGACACTTTCGCGGCCGGGTTGCGGAACCACTGCGCGCAGTGCTCTGCCGTCTCTCCCTTCTCGTCCATCTCCATCGTGTGGATGACGATCAGGTCGACCTGCCTCCCGCCGGTCCTGGTCACGTGCGGGCTCTCGACGAACGGGTATGCCACGGGCTCTCCTTCGGTCGCGCCGCAGCAAATTGTGTCGTCGGTTGCATGATTCTCCTGCCCGACGCACAATGCAAGCTCGATCTCGGCGGTGCGGCCCGCCTCTAACCGGGGAGGCCGCATGAACGCCATCAACAGCCGCGCCGATCTTGTCTTCGAGGGCGGCGGCGTCAAGGGAATCGGGCTCGCGGGCGCGCTCGCGACGCTCGAGGAGCGGGAATACCGCCCCCAGAACATCGCCGGGACGTCCGCCGGGGCGATCACCGCGGCGCTGCTCGCCGCCGGCTACTCGGCCGCCGAGCTGCGCGAGATCATCATCACCCTCGACTACCGCCAGTTCCAGGACCGCGCCTGGGAGGACAGGGTCCCCCTGCTGGAGCGCTCCTTGAGCATGCTCCTCGATCTCGGTCTCTACGAAGGCGATCGCTTCCTCGAGTGGATCCGCGAGCGCCTCGTGGCCAAGGGCGTGCGCACGTTCGCCGACCTCGTCCAGGACGAGTTCGCCGACGATCCGCGCTACCGCTCGCGGCTCCAGGTGATCGCCTCCGACGTGACGACGCACCAGCTGCTCGTGCTCCCGCGCGACGCGACGGAGCTGGGAGTCGAGCCCGACGCGCTCGACGTGGCGCTCGCCGTCCGGATGAGCATGAGCATCCCCGTCTTCTTCGAGCCCGTCCGCTTCGAGAACCCCAAGACCGGTGAGGTGCACGTGATCGTCGACGGCGGCATGCTCTCGAACTATCCGGTCTGGCTGTTCGACTGCGAGGACGGCCACGTGCCGGAGTGGCCGACATTCGGGCTCCTGCTCGTCGAGCCGAAGCCGCGGACGCCGATCGGCGCGCGGCTGCCGAAGGCCAAGATGACCGGCCGCGGCCCCGGCGCGGTCGTCGACTACGTCAAGGCGCTCGCCCAAACGATGATGGAAGCGCACGACCGGCTCTACGTCGAGCAGGCGAACTATGCGCGGACGATCCCGATCCCGACTCTCGGTGTCGGCACGACGGAGTTCGATCTCAGCCCGGAGCGAGCGCTCGCGCTCTACGACTCCGGGCGCTGGGCGGCGGAGAAGTTCCTCGACACGTGGGACTTCGACGCGTACATCGCCGAGTTCCGCACCGGCAAGGAGCACTCGCGCCGCGAGGCGCTCGTCGCCTCGATGAGCTAGCTACTAGTTGATCAGCTCGTGCCGCAGCGCCGCCGCGACGGCGTGCGTGCGCGTGGAGACGCCGAGCTTCGCCATCGCCGTCCCGATCTGCGTCCGCGCGGTGTCGGGCGAGATGAAGAGCTCGCGGCCGATCGACTCGTTCGAGTGGCCGTCGGCGAGCAGCCGCAGCACCTCCCGCTCCCGAGCCGTGAGGCCGAGCTCGCGGGCAGGGCTGGCTCGGATCAGCACGTCCGCAAGCGCCGGGTCGATGTACATGCCGCCACTCGAGATCGTCCAGAGAGCCCGGACGAGCGTATCGAGCGGAGCGTCCTTGAGCACGTAGCCGCGGGCGCCCGCGTCCAGCACCGCGTTCAGCATGGCCGCGTCGCCGAAACCCGAGTAGATGAGGCAGGCGCTCTGAGGGGTCGTTCGTGCGACGCAGCGAATCACGGCCGGGGCCGCGAGCCCGGGCATGCGGAAGTCGATGACTGCGAGCGCGGGCCGCTGCGACTGGATCAACGCGACCGCCTCGTCGCCGGTGCTCGCCCGGCCGACGACGCGGAATCCGTGCAGGTCGAGGAAGCGCGAGACGCTTTCGAGAACCGGAGGATGGTCGTCGGCGACGACGCAGGTGGGTCTAGCCGCAAGTGCGCTCATACTGGTGTCGTCGGCTGGCGCAGACAGAAGTTGAGGCCACCTGACCCTTCACTTTCGCGCACGAGCGACCGATCACCCACAGGATGCCCAGATTCGACTTCCGAGAGATCATCGAGCGGCTGCCGCTCGTCGTCTACATCGACAATCTGGACGAGCAGAGCTCGCCGCTGTACGTCAGCCCTGAGATCGAACGGCTGCTCGGCTACACGCGAGAGGAGTGGCTCGCCGACCCTGATCTGTTCGGGAAGTCGCTGCACCCGGAGGATCGCGACCGCGTCATGGCGACGATCGACGAGCGGAACCGAAACAGCGCTCCGATCGGGTACGCCGACTATCGCCTGATCGCGCGGGACGGCCGAGTCGTCTGGGTGCATGACGACGAGGTGATCGTGGCCGGCGAGGACGGCGCCCCGTCCGTGTCGCAGGGCTACATGCAGGACGTGACGTCGCGGCGGCGCGACAGCTCGCGCCTCGAGCTGCTCGTCGGCATTCTCGGCCTGGCCGCCGAGGAGCGCACGCCGGAGGAGATCGTCTCCGAGGCGGCGCGCATGCTTGCGGCCGCGGTCGGCGACGTCAACGTCACCTTCGTCGATATCGAGCCCGGCCCCACTCTCCGCGCCCGCTACTCGACCGCAGCCAACGGGCCGGTCCTCGACACGCTCGAGATTCCGGGCTACGTCGACCTCCTCGCGCAGGGACCGATCGTGGTCGACGACGTCAGGGCCGAGGCCTGGCTCGAGGGTGTCCAGGACGATCTCGACCGCCAGCAGATCGGCTCGGCCGTCGATGTGCCGCTGCGTCGTGACGGCAAGCTCGTCGCCGTCCTCTGGTTCAACACCCCCGACCCGCGTCGCTGGAACGACCACGAGGTAACGGTGCTCTCCGAGGTCGCGGAGCAGCTCGCGACGGTGCTCGCGAACGCCGAGGCGCGCGAGGCGCGGCGCCAGGCGGAGCGCGACCTGCGGAACCGGGACGCGATCCTCGAGGCGGTCAGCCGCTCCGCCGAGCACTTCTTGAAGCAGCCGATCCTGGACGATGCGATGAACGACCTGATTCGCGTGCTCGGGGTCGCCACGGGCGCCGATCGGGTGTACATCTTCGAGAACCTGCGCGACGAGGCAGACCCGCCGCTCTGCTTCAGACGTGCCGCCTGGTCCTCGACGGGCACGCTGCCGACGATCGACGATCCACGCCTCGGCCATACCGCTCCCGCCCCCCACTTCACCCGCTGGGCAGCCATCCTCGGCGCGGGCGAGACCCTCAGCGGCCATGTCCGCGAGCTCCCGGCCGACGAACGAGAGGCACTGGATCTGGCCGCGACCCTGTCCGTCGTGGCAGTCCCGATCGTCGTCGAGGGAAGCTGGTGGGGCTTCATCGGCTTCGAGGCCTGCGAGCAGGAGCGGGACTGGAGCGTTGCGGAGACGGACGCCCTCCGCGCTGCGGCAGGGCTCGTCGCGGCCGCGGTCAGCCGCGAGCGGGCGGGGCGCGACCTGCGCCGGCGCGACGCGATCCTGGAGGCGGTCAGCCATGCAGCGGGACGCCTCCTGGCCGAGCCGAGCTGGAACGGTGCCGTCGACGACCTGCTCGAACGCCTCGGGATCGCCGCGGAGGCGAGCCGCGCCTACCTGTTCGAGTGCAACGTCCGCTCGGACGGCAAGCGCGTCGCCACCCAGCGCTTCGAGTGGGTGGCCGCCGGCATCAGCGAGCAGATCGACAACCCGCTCATGCAGAGCCTGTGCTTCGAGGAGGTCGGGCTCGCCCGCCTGGAGCGGATCGGCGCGCGCAACGCGCCGTTCGCCGGCAAGGTCGGCAGCTTCGCCGACGAGGAGCGCGTCGTCTTCGACGCCCAGGACGTGCTCGCCGTCGCCGCGGTGCCGATCTTCGTCGACGGTGTCTGGTGGGGCTTCATCGGCCTCGATGACTGCACGACCGAACGCGAGTGGAGCCCGGCCGAGCTGGACGCGCTCCGAACGGCCGCGAGCCTGATCGCGGCGGCGGTCGGGCGCGAGCGTTCCGAGGTGATCCTGCGCGAGCACGAGCAGAAGCTGCGCGCGGTCTTCGACACAGCGCTCGACGCGATCTTCATCACGGACGACGAGCGTCGCTACGTCGACGTCAATCCGGCCGCGTGCGAGTACTACGGCGTCGCCAAGCGCGATCTGGTCGGCCGACGAATCGACGACTTCCTGACCGACCTGGCACTCGAGACCGTCGAGGAGGACTGGAATCGCTACCTGGCGGGCGGCCCGATCCGGGCGGAGTGGGAGATCGTGACCGCCAACGGAACCGTGCGCACCGCCGAGGCGTCCGCGCGCCCACACTTCCTCCCCGGTCTCCACATCGCGTTCTTCCGCGACATGACCGAACGCAAGCAGCTGGAGGCGGATCTCCTGAGCGCGCAGAAGCTCGAGAGCCTCGGCCGGCTGGCCGGCGGCGTCGCCCACGACTTCAACAATCTCCTGACCGGGATCACGGGCTACGCGACGCTGCTGCTCGAGCGCGCGAACGGCGACGGCGAGCTCCGTCGCGACCTGGGCGAGATCGTGCGAGCGGCCGAGCGCGCGGCGGAGCTGACGAAGCAGTTGCTGGCCTTCGGCCGCCGCCAGGTGCTGAAGCCGCGCCCACTCGACCTGAACGAGACCGTCGCCGACATCCGGCCGCTGCTCGGGCGGCTGCTCGGCGAGGACATCGGGCTCGAGATCCGGTCCGGCCCCGCGCTCGGCATCGTCCGGGCCGACCCGGGCCAGATCGAGCAGGTGCTCGTCAATCTCGCCGTGAACGCGCGGGACGCGATGCCCGACGGCGGCCAGCTGACGATCGAGACCCGCAATCAGGGTGACAGCCAGGTCGAGCTGATCTTCAGCGACACCGGCACGGGGATGGATGACGAAACGATGGCGCAGGTCTTCGAGCCGTTCTTCACCACGCGTGAGCAGGGCGTCGGCCTCGGCCTCGCCTCCGTCTACGGGATCGTCCACCAGAGCAGCGGCGAGGTGTCGGTCGAGAGCTCACTCGGCGCCGGAACGGTGTTTCGAATCACGCTCCCTCGCGTCTCCGACCAGCCGCGCGCGCTCGCCGCTGCGCCCGAGCCGAGGGTGCTGCCGGGCTCGGAGACGATCCTGCTCGTCGAGGACGAGGACGTCGTCCGCGAACTGACGCGCCGGGTGCTCGAGCGGCAGGGATACACGGTGCTGGCCTGCGCCGACGGCCCGGCCGCGGTCGCACTCTCGGCGGCCGAGCGACGCCGGATCGATCTCCTCCTGACCGATGTCGTGATGCCGGGGATGCGCGGGTACGAGGTCGCGAAGCGCGTGTCCGCCTCGCGTCCCGAGATCAGGATCCTCTTCATGTCGGGCTACGCCGAGGAGACGCTCGCCGGCCGGCCCGCCCTCCCGGAACACACGTTGATCGAGAAGCCGTTCGCGGTCGACTCGCTGACCCGGCGCGTCCGCGAAGCGCTCGACGCCTGACGCGCGGCTAGAATGCCCCCACCGCGCGGGCGTAGCTCAGTTGGTAGAGCATCAGCTTCCCAAGCTGAGGGTCGTGGGTTCGAGCCCCATCGCCCGCTTCACTGCTGCGTTTAGGTGTGCCTGATCCTCGACCACCGAGTGTGATTCCGCCTTGGGGCGCCCGCGATTGTGACTCCGGAACGAGAGCAGGCTCGTCTGATCGTTCTCGGTGTCCTGAGCGGACACACTGGATCTCACGAGAAAGCCGACTGATGCCCCGGCCGTGTCAGCAGGCTGCTGAGCGAGGTCTGGCGAGTCTGAGCCGCGTCCAGACCGGTTTTGATCGGGGAGCGGCGAGTGGAGCTCGAACGCTCGCGTCCTCCTCTGGCGTAGTCCCAGAAAGCGACTCCGAGACCGCACCCGTCCTTCCGTGTTCGCGCCCACGTCGGCCCTGAACCTAGACGCGCGGCCTAGACGGACGGGTCGTTGTGACGCCGCGGGCGCGGCCCTAGTTTCACTTTAGACACGGATGACCGGCCTCGAGCGGCGGGCCTGAAGTCCTGAGGACGTTCTGATCCAGCGCAAGAAAACAGGCGCCCAGGAGGCCGCGTGTTCCACCCCCGACTCCGAGTTCCGGAAAGCAACTGGACGTGGATTCCACGAGGGCTCCTCGTGGTGGTCTCGGCCGTCCTTCTCGTGCTAGGGCTCGGCACACAGCAGTCGACGGGAACCGTTTCCTCGGACGCTGACCAGTCCGGCGAGTGGAGCAGCGTCGTCAGCTGGCCGGCGATGGCGAAGCACATGATCCTGCTGCCCCACGACAAGGCGTTGATCTTCTCGACGGGCGCCGACGTCCAGCTCTGGAACATCGGCTCGAACACGTTCAAGCCGGTGCCCGCGACCTTCGGCGATCTTCACTGCGCCGGTCATGTCACGCTCGCGGATGGGCGGGCGTTCGTCGTCGGCGGCCAGGAGGGCAGCCCCTTCATCGGGACGAAGATCGCCGCCACCTTCGACCCCGTGACCGAGGCGTGGACGAACCGGACGCCGATGCACTACGCCCGGTGGTACCCGACGGTGACGACGCTGCCCGACGGGCGCGTGCTCTCGACCGGCGGCACCGACGAAGGGAAGAGCAAGGTGCGGATCCCCGAGATCTACGATCCCGCCACGGACACCTGGACCGAGCTCCCCGGCGCGGGGAAGACGCAGCCGCTCTACCCGTTCATGTATGTCGATCCCACGTCGGGCCGCGTCTACGACGCAGCGCCGAAGGCGATGACCGAGTACCTGGATGTCACGGGCGGCGGCTCCTGGAGCCCAGGGCCCGCCAGCGGCTGGGACAACCAGGCGGGCGGCTGCTGTTCCGAGGCTGGCGCGATGTACGACACCGGCAAGATCATCCGCACCGGCGGCGGCGACCCGGCGCACGCCCGCACCGGCGTGATCGACCTCACGGCCGCATCGCCGACGTGGCGGGAAACCGAGCCGATGGCCTTCCCCCGGCGCCGCCAGAACCTCGTGATCATGGCCGACGGGAACCTGATCGCCGTCGGCGGTACGGCTGAGTCGGACGACCCGGCGAAGGCGGTGCTCGCAGGCGAGATCTGGGACCGCGACACCGAGACGTGGACGACGGTCGCGTCGATGGCGACACCGCGGATGTACCACTCGTCGGCAATGCTGCTCCCGGACGGCCGCGTCGTCGCCGCGGGCGGCGACCACCCGAACGCGACGTCGAAGCTCACCGCCCAGTTCTACTCGCCGCCGTACCTCTTCAAGGGGGCGCGGCCGCTGATCTCGACCGCTCCCGAAAGCGTCGGCTACGGAGCCTCGTTCGCGGTCGGCACCGGGACGGCCGGCGTCACCTCGGTCGCGCTGATCAGGAGCGGCGCGCCGACGCACGCCATCGACATGAACCAGCGGTACGTGCCGCTCACGTTCGCGCAGGGGGGCTCCGGGATGGTGGTGAACGCGCCTGCGAACGGGAAGATCGCGCCGCCGGGCTACTACATGCTCGTGATCGAGGACGCCAACGGGGTCCCGTCGGCCGGGCGCTGGATCAAGCTCGGCGGCGCGGCGACGCCGCCACCGCCGCCGGCGAACCGGCCGCCGACCGCGAACTTCAGCGCGTCGACGATGGCCGGCGCGGCGCCACTCGCCGTCAGCTTCAGTGACACGTCGGCGGACGAGCCCGTCGAGTGGCAGTGGGACTTCCAGAACGACGGCACGATCGACTCCACCGTTCGGAACCCGCAGTTCACCTACGCGGCGCAAGGCTCCTACACCGTTCGGCTCGTCGCCCGCAACAGCTTCGGCTCGGATGAGGAGGTGAAGGTCGGCTACGTCAACGTGAGTGGGGTCGCGCCGCCGCCTCCGCCCGACCAGATCGTGACCTTCTCGCCGGTCGCGGACACCCGACTCCAGGAGAGCTCTCCAACGAAGAACTATGCGACGTCGTACCTCCGTGTCGATGGCGCTGCCGATCCCGACATCGAGACGTACCTCCGCTTCGACGTCAGCGGCATCCCTGGTCGCATCACGAGCGCCAAGCTGCGCGTCTACGCGAACAGCGGCTCGGCCAACGGGCCCGCGGTGTACGGCCTGAGCGACAACACGACGGCGTGGGCGGAGAACAAGATCACGTGGGCGAACCGTCCCGCACGCGGGACGGTTCCACTCGAGGACAAGGGCAACGTGAAGCGGCTCACCTGGGTCGAGTACGACGTCACGGCCCGAGTCAACGCCAACGGCTCCCACACATTGGTGCTGGCGACCGACTCGACGGACGGGCTCGACATCAACTCCAGGGAAATGGCGGACGTGGCGACTCGGCCGCAGCTCGTTGTCAGCTGGGAGCGGATCGTGGAGTTGCCGCCCGTCGCCGACTTCGCCGTCTCGCCGCAGAGTGGTGAGGCTCCCCTGACGGTCAGCTTCAGCGATCGGTCTGCGCGCGCGACGAGCTGGGCGTGGGACTTCACGAACGACGACAGTTTCGACTCCTCGGCGCAGAGCCCGACGTTCACGTATGCGGATCCAGGCGTGTACAGCGTCAGGCTCTTCGTCGAGAGCGATTTCGGTGGGGACGAGGTCGTCAAGACGGCGATCATCACGGTCACGGCGCCGGCGCCGAGCTCGATCAGGACAGTCGTCGACCCCGTCAAGGACGCATACGTCAAGTCCGACGCCGCGTCCACGAACTACGGCAAGTCCGGCGGGCTGCGGATCGACGCGATCCCGCAGATCAACGCCTACCTGCGCTTCGACGTGACTGGACTGGCCGGCCCCGTGCTGTCCGCCAAGCTGCGCCTCTTCGTGACCGACGCCGGGTCGAACGCGGGAGCCCTCTACCCCGTCTCGCCGCCGTGGATCGAAACGGGCACCGGTGCGCTCACGTGGGCGAATGCTCCGGCACTCCTCGGAACACCGCTACCCGGAGGCGGGGCCGCGCCGCTGAACTCCTGGGTGGAGTTCGACGTCTCGGCCGCCGTCGCCGGGAACGGGCCGGTCGGCTTCGCGGTCAAGGGCCTGACGCCGGACAGCGTCTACTTCAGCAGCAAGGAAGGCGTGGCGAAGCCCCAGCTCATGATCGAGAGCGTGGCTCCAGCGGGCGCCGGCGCAGTGCACGGGCGTCACTGACCGCCGAGGCCACGGCCTCGCTTGCTGACGATGTGCCCGGGTCAGGTACGCCCGGGTGATCGCCGCAGTGCGTTACCCAGGTCCGCACGTGACGGACAGCGTCGCAACCACTCCCCTCGCACAAGGCGCGACGCCTGGGCCAGCGTTCGGGAATGACGCCTGAGGAGGACTATCATCGTCGCGTGCGTCGCAGGAAGGTTCAGCGCGAACGGGCGGTGGTACGGGTCTTCGGACTAACTGCTGCGGTTGTGCTCGTAGTGGCAGCCCCGGCGCTTGCCTTCAGCAGCAACGTCCGAACGCTCGTCGGGCTGGCGCGTCCGAAGCCGGTGGTTGCGCAGGCGACGCTGCTTCTCTCTGCATCTGTCGGCAACGGGTTCTGGGCACACGCCTGGACAGCGCCATCGTCGACTGGAGGGCAGTGCGACTTTCTGACCACCGATCACCGGCCTGTCGTTGATCGGCCGCCCCAGGTGAACGGTGGCGGCATGTGTTCGGCGCGCTCCGGTGGGGAGAGGTTGGTGCAGGCGTGGCCGGACTATCCGCTCGTGGTCGGGTTGAGCATCAGCCGTCGGCTGAAGGGCGATCCGGCGAAGTGGGTTCCACCGATCGTCAGTGGCGCTGTGCTTCCGAGCTTGAGGGCGGCACGGGTCGCGGTGGTCTGGAAGGGCGGCTCGCTTCCGCTCCGCCTGAAGGACAACTCCTTCCTCGGCGGATCACCTTTGCTCTACATGCCGCCCTTCGAGCGGTTCCCATTCACCGTCGTCGCTTATGACGCCGACGGCCGACGCCTTGCCGAGAAGCGGCTTGAGAGTCCAGCTCTGCGGATGATGAACGGCTGGGATGAGTACAGCGCCGCCTACAAGAAGTGGAAGCGCAGCAAGGGCTGAGTCGCAGAACGCCCTCGCCGGGGCCGGCATTCGGGAATGTTCCTGGCTAGCTGTGGGTTCACCGGCGCCGGGTAGCGTGCCGGCGGTGGCCGACACGCTGCTTCCGGCGGTTTTCCTAGGCGACGGCGGGCTCGGGTGCCAGCACCGGGAGCGCGACGCCCGGCTCCGCGCCGACGACGAGCGTCTTCACGCCGGGCGCCAGCTCGTCGCTGAAGTGGGCGACGTTCGTCGAGGCCCCGAAGAAGCCGAGGATCCGCGCCGGGCCCTCGCCGATGTTTCGGGCGCTGTGGGGTGCGATCGCAGGGACGAGCGCGAGCTGACCCGGCTGGAGGATCCCGGTTTCGTCGCCGACAGTCGCCTCGACAGTGCCCTCGAGGACGAGGAGCCACTCCTCCGCGCTGTCGGTGTGCTCGGGGAGGGCGCCGCCCGGCTCGAAGACCATGTAGACGGCGGCGGTGTCCGCGGTGCCCGTCGCGCTCGAGAACGGGAAGGTGACCGAGAGACCGCCGCCCATCTCCTCTGCTTCGAGGGCCGCGATGTCAAGCGTGAACATGAGAATCGCTCCTTTCGCTGTACAGTAATGTGCAGCGATAGTGGCAGACCATGCCGCTCATGTCAAATTCGGAGTACACTGGTGTGTAATGACAAGGACGTACCAGAAGAAGAAGCGCGCCGAACGCGAGGCCGAAACGCGGCGGCGGATCGTGGAGGCGACCGTGGCGCTGCACACCTCGATCGGCCCCGCCCGCACCACGATCTCCGCAATCGCCAACAAAGCAGGCGTCCAGAGACACACCGTCTATTCGCATTTCCCGAAAGAACACAGCCTCTACGCCGCCTGCACGAGCCACTGGGCCCTACTGCACCCGTTCCCGCCGGCGGAGCCCTGGGAGGCGGCGGCGGATCCGCTCGAGCGCCTCTCCCTCGCACTTCGAGACGTCTGGGCCTGGTATGCGGACGTCGACTCCGACCTCGAGCTCTTCCTCCGCGACGCCGAGCTCGTTCCCGCCGTCCGCGCCGACATGACCCGCTACGCGGAGCATCTCACCACGCTCGCCGACCGGCTGGCGGCGGATCTCCCCGGCTCGAGCACCGTTCGTGCCGCAGTCGGGCACGCACTCGCGTTCGAGACATGGCGGTCGCTCGTCCGCCGAGAACGCCTCACGACCGCCGCGGCCCTCGACGCGATGCTGGCGCTCGTCGAGCGAATGAGCGGCGTGACGGCAATCTAGTCGGCCAGCGTTCGGAGCGGCAACCCTGGCAGGTGGGGTTCACGATGAACGATGTCCATTGGGAGCCGCGCGATCCCGACTGAGCGGCGGCCGCGTCCCCGGCAGTCGCCTGAGCGAGTGTGCTCTCGCCTGAACGGAGGTTCCCGGTCGCCTACGATCAGCTGATGCCCGGCGACAGGACGTTCGACGACGTGCTCGCCGCCAACGAGGCGTACGCGCACGGGTTCCGGCTCGCCGGCCTCGAGCCCAGTGCGGCGCGCGGCCTCGCCGTCCTCACCTGCATGGACTCGCGGATCGAGCCGCTCGCGATGCTCGGTCTCGACCCCGGCGACGCCAAGATCCTCCGCAACGCCGGCGCCCGCGTCACCGACGACGTCCTCCGCACCCTCGTGCTCGCGTCCTATCTGCTCGGCGTCGACCGGGCGATGATCGTCGCCCACACGAAGTGCCGGATGGCCGCGGGCGACGAGGACGACGTCCACGAGGCGATCGCCGACGCAGGCGGCCCGGACACGCGCAGCCTCGCCTTCCTCGTCACGAGCGACCAGGAGGCGATCGTGCGCGAGGACGTGCAGCGGGTGCGGTCGTGGCCCTATCTGACGCACCTCCGCGTGGGCGGTTTCCTCTACGACGTCGACACGGGACGCCTCGCTCGCCTGATCTAGCTTGACTCGAGTGCGGGCCTCTTCCTCGGCTCGATGAAGAGCACCTTGGCGACCGGGTCGGGCAGCCACCAGTTCCAGTCGCCCGCGAGCCGGATGATCGCCGGCACGAGCAGCGCCCGGATCACGGTCGCGTCGAACAGCACACCGGCGGCGAGGCCGATCCCGAACTGCTTGATATCGGGGCCGGGCCCGGTCGAGAGCACGAAGAAGGCGAACATCAGCACGGCCGCGGCGCTCGTGACGAGCTTGCCCGTGCGCGCGAGCCCGAGCGCGACCGCCTCGTTCGTTTCGCCCGTCTCGTCGTACGCCTCCCGGATCCGCGAGACCATGAACACCTCGTAGTCCATCGAGAGCCCGTAGAGGAACGCGAAGATCATCAGCGGGATCCACGACGTGATCGAGTCGGTCGCGGCGACGTTCCAGATCTCCTCGGCGCCGTAGCCCTTCTGGAAGATCAGGACGACGATCCCGAACGCGGCACCCAGGGAGACGAGGTTGAGGATCACTGCCTTCACCGCGAGGAAGACGGAGCGGAACGCACGGGTCAGCAGGATGAAGGTGAGCAGGATCACGAACGCGAGCACGTACGGGAACTTGCCGTAGACCGCGTCGACGAAGTCGCGCTCGGCCGAGGGAACTCCGGCGAGCGTCACCTCGGTTCCCGGGGGCAACGTCGCCTCGACCCCGGGTAGGACATCCTCTTTCAGCGTCGAGATGATCCCGCGGATCTCCCTGTTCGAGCCGTCGACGCTCGGAAACGCCTCCACGAGCGCGATCCCCGCGCGGCGCCAATCGGGCGGGGCAGCCGCTCCCGAGACGCCGTCCGCGCCTGCCATCGCCGTCGCGACGTCCTCGACGTCGCTCTGCGACGCGGCTCCCTCGACGACGACGACGAACGGCTTGACCGCGCCCAGCGTGAGCCCGGCGTCTTCGAGCGTGTCGAGGCCGACGACGGCGTCCTCCGTCGACGGCCCTGCGAGCGCGCGCGCCTGCGGGTCGGCCGGGTTCAGCTGCACGCCCGGAATCAGGAGCAGGGCCACGATCGCGGTGCCGATCGCGCCGACGAGGACGGGCCGGCGCAGCACGAGCCGCGACCAGCGCCACCAGAAGCCGGACTCGAGATCGGAGCCCTCGACGATCCGGCGCGGCATCAGCCTGATCCGGTTGATCCGCGTCCCGAGCAGCGCCATCATCGCCGGCAGGAGCGTGATCGACGCCAGCACCGAGACGGCCGGGATCAGCATCCCGCCGATCCCGATCGAGCGGATCACCGGCACCGGGATGATCACGAGCGAGAGCAGCCCGATCGCGACCGTCGAGCCGGAGACGATCACCGAGCGGCCGGCGTGGGTCATCGTCTCCGTCAGCGCCGTCTCGGCGTCGCGGCCGTGTCTCAACTCCTCGCGGTAGCGGAAGATCATCAGCAGCGCGTAGTCGATCGCGACCCCGAGACCGACGAGCGCGACGAGGAACTGGACGATCAACGAGACCGAGGTGACGTAGGTCAGGATCCAGACGAGCGTGAACGTGTTCATGATCGACGCGAACGCGACGAGCAGCGGCATCGCGACCGCGGGCAGCGTTCCGAAGACGAAGAGCAGGATGATCAGCGCGCCCGTGCCGCCGATCAGCGCCTCGATCAGGACGCTCGGCCCCTCGTTCGCGGAGCCCTGCGAGTCGTAGAGCGCCTCGACGCCCGTCACGGTCGCCGTCACGCCCGGCGGCGCGGCTTCCTTCGCGGCTTCGCGCAGCTCCTCGAGCCGGTTCTCGACCGAGAAGCTGGAGAGGCCGGGCGGATAGAAGGTTGCGAACGTCGTCGTCCGATCCTGCGAGACGTAGGCGTCGCTCCCACTCGTGAACGTCGAGCCGACCCGGAAGGTGTCGAACTGCTTCGCGAGCGCGTCGACGGCGTCGTCGAGGCCGTCGACCTCGGTGACGTCGCCGTCCGCCTGGAAGACGACGACGTGCGGCGGCTGGTCGCCGTTCCCGAACGCGTCGAGCGTCCTCTGGTTCGCCTCCCACGCGGGGTAGCCCGGCACGGAGAACTGCTCGAGCCAGCGCTCGGAGACCTTGCCGGCCGAGAACACCCCGAAGGCGGTCAGGACAAGCCAGGCGACGAGCACGATCACCTTGTGGCGGAGGATCAGGCGGGCGAGACCGGTCAGCATGAGTCACCTTTCGTGGTCGGGTCGTTCGGAGGACGGCGGGTCGGTTGCAAACTCATCGGGCGGCGATGCGATGCGGCCCCCGCTCAGTCATATCAGGCGCCGATCACGGAGCAGGCCTGGGTTGGACGGCACTCGCCGAGGAGTACAGCGACGGCAGTACTGCGTCGAGCCACGTTGGTTCCTGTCGCTTCCCTCTCGATCGTCGCCTCCGCGGCGGCCGGCCTTCTGCAGGGCCCACCGAAGCCACTCGAGGGGCGCTGACGTTGCGCTGCGACGCGCCGCTGGTGACGGAGATCGATGCGCTCGTTCCGCGGCAACTGCTCGTGATCCGCGCCGAGTTCAGCAGCCACCTCGGCGGCGTCCTCGTCTGGACGTGCGGGCGTACGCGTCCCGCTACGCAGCCGAGCGCTGTGAGCTCGACGGCTAAGCGTAGGATCGGGGTGATGACGGTGACGCCCGAGTCGGAGCGGTGGGAGGCGCTCGCCGCGATGCGCACGCGCGGCGACGTCGGCGAGGGGATCGCCTCCGTCCTGGCACTGCTCGGCAGGCCGGACGTGATCTCGTTCGCCGGCGGCTTTCCCGATCCGGAGACGTTCCCGCGCGAGCGCGTCTCCGCCCTCCTCCAGGAGTTCGCCGCCGAGGGCGAGCTGAGTGCCTTCCAGTACGCCCCGACGCGCGGGCTGGCCGGAGTGCTGGACGCCTTCGCAGACCGGCTCGAGGCGGCACAGGGCCGCCGGCCCGCCGACGACGAGCTGCTGATTACGAGCGGCGCGATCGAGGCGCTCGAGCTGCTCGGGAAGGCGTTTCTCGACCCCGGCGACGTGGTCGTCGTCGAGGCGCCTACGTATCTCGGCGCGATCCAGGCTTTCCGGACCTTCGAGGCCGAGCTCGTCGCCGTCCCGCTGGACGAGCACGGACTCGAGGTCGACGAGCTGGAGCGGCTGCTCGCCGGCGGGCTGCGCCCGAAGCTCGTCTACGCGATTCCCGACCACCAGAATCCGGCCGGGGTCAGCCTCGCCGCCGAGCGGCGCCCTCCGCTCGTCGAGCTGGCGCGCCGCTACGGGTTCCTGATCGTCGAGGACGTCGCGTATCGCGAGCTCGGCTTCTCCGAGCAGGCGCACCCCAGCCTTTGGAGCCTCGCGCCCGACGCCGTCGTCCAGACGGGGACGACGTCGAAGACGTTCTGTCCCGGCGTCCGGCTCGGCTGGGCGGTCGGTCCGGCCGACGTCGCGGGCAGGCTCGTCTCCGCGAAGCAGACCACCGACCAGTGCGCGGGCGCGCTCGGACAGCGGCTCTTCGAGGAGTCGTCCCGGCGCGGCTGGATCGACGAGCAGCTCGTGCTCTCGCGGGCGCTCTACCGGCGCAAGGGCGAGCGGATGCTGGCGGCCCTCGAGCGCTCGCTCCCGGCCGGCGCACGCTGGACACGGCCGCAGGGTGGCTTCTTCTCGTGGCTGACGCTGCCCGAGGGCGCCGACTCCGTCGAGCTGGCGCGGCGAGCAGGCGACCAGGGCGTAGGCATCGTGCCCGGAACGCTGTTCTTCACCGACGGGCGCGGCACCGACACGGTTCGCCTGTCGTTCAGCCTTGTCGACGAGGCGCGGATCGACGAGGGGATCGAGCGGCTCGGGGCGCTCCTTTGAGCGGCTCCGGCGCGACCCACTACCGCTGGGACGACCTGCCGAAGGAAGCGCTCAAGCCCGATCTGGCCCGGAGGCTGATCTCGACCGAGCGCATGATGCTGGCGCACGTGTATCTCGAGGAGGGCTGCCTCGTCCCGAAGCACTCGCACGAGAACGAGCAACTCACCTACATCCTCGAAGGCGTGCTCCGGTTCTGGCTCGGCGAGGACGAGTCGGAGGTCGTCGACGTCGCCGCCGGCGAGGTGCTCCACCTCCCCTCGTGGCTGCCGCACAAGGCCGAGGCGCTGGAGCGGACGCTCGATGTCGACATCTTCTGCCCACCGCGGCAGGACTGGCTCGACGGCTCGGACGCCTACCTCCGCTCGAAGTAACGCCGCGATCAACCGCGCTCGGCCGCGACCACGGGCGCGTGGAGCGCGAAGCGATCGTGCACCGCCTGGACCGCGCGCTGCACGTCTGCGAGCGGGACGACGCACGAGATCCTGACGGACGAGGTGGAGATGATCCCGATGTTGATCCCCTCCGCCGCGAGGGCGTCGAACATGTCCGCCGCGACGCCCGGATGCGTCCGCATGCCCGCGCCGACGAGCGAGATCTTGGCGATCTCCGAGTCGCTGGTCACGCCGGTGGCATTGATCTCCTCCGCGAGCGGCTCGAGTGCGCCGATCGCCCGCCGCAACTCGGTGCTCGGAAGCGTGAACGAGATGTCGGTGTGGCCCTCGGCCGAGACGTTCTGGACGATCATGTCGACGTTGACGCCGACGTCGGCGAGCGTGCGGAAGACGCGGGCGGCGATCCCAGGCCGGTCCGGGCACGCCCAGAATCGTGATCTCCGCCTCCGAGGTGTCGTGCGCGATGCCCGAGATGATCGGTTCCTCCATGAGCTCCTCCCGACTGACGATCCAGGTGCCCTCTGCCTCCGAGAGGGATGAACGGACGTGAATGCGGACTCCGTGCCTGCGCGCGAACTCGACCGACCGGAGCATCATCACCTTCGCGCCCCGCGGCGGCCAGCTCGAGCATCTCCTCGTATGAGATCGCGTCGAGCTTGCGGGCATCCGGGACGATCCGCGGATCGGCGGTGAAGACGCCCTCGACGTCGGTGAAGATCTCGCAGCGGTCGGCTCCGAGCGCTGCGGCCAGCGCGACCGCGGTGGTGTCCGAGCCCCCGCGGCCGAGCGTCGTCACCTCCAGCGTCGTCGAAACGCCCTGAAAGCCGGCGACGAGCACGATCGCACCCCCGTCGAGAGCCGTGCGGATGCGAGGGGCGCGAATCTCGACGATCTTCGCGCTCGTGTGCGCGGTGTCGGTGACGATCCCCGCCTGTGAGCCCGTCAGCGAGATCGCCTCGTGCCCGAGGTCGTGGATCGCCATCGCCGCGAGCGCGCACGAGATCCGCTCGCCGACCGAGAGCAGCATGTCCAGCTCGCGCGGATCCGGCGTCTCGGAGATCGTGTGGGCGAGTGCGAGCAGCTCGTCCGTCGCGCCGCCCATCGCCGAGAGCACGCCGACGACCTCGTGGCCCTCCTCGCGCGCCGCGACGAGACGCCGGGCCGCCGACCGGAGCCGGTCCGGGTCGGCAACGGACGTGCCTCCGAACTTCTGGACGACGAGCGCCATGACGAGACGCTACCTCCGGCCTGGTGCGGTCAGCCGCACCACGAGATACCGGTGGGCCCCGTTGTGCCCCTTCCGCTCGCCTGCGAGCCTCGAGCCATGACATCGAGCAGCCACACCTTCCCCGCCTCGGACGACCGCGAATCAACGGCCGGACGAGTCGCGCGCTTCGCCCGCACCGAGCACGGCATCGTCAGCCTCGCGCTCGCCGCGGCGGCGCTGCACGTTGCCGACGACAACTTCCTTCAGCCCGAGCCCGGCACGTCGCCGTTCGATCACCTCGCCAGCGGGTTGATCCCGATCGGCGTCTTCACAGCCGCCGCCGCCCTGTACCCGCGCCTCCGCGCGGGGGTGCGGGCCGCGCTGGCGCTGACCTTCGGAGCGCTCGCGGCCGCGTTCGGCGTTCCGAGCGCGTACTGGCTGCTCGAAGGCGAGGCGTCCGGCGACCACTACACGACCGGCCCGCTCTCGCTCCTCGCGGGCGCGGTGCTGCTCGTCAGCGGCCTCGTCGTGCTCTGGCGCTCTCGTCGGTCGTACGGGTCCCGCCGGCGCACCTTCCTGCGGCGCGCGACTGTCCTCGCCGTTTCGCTGCCGCTCTCGTTCGCGGTCTTCATGCTCGTCGTCTTTCCCGTCGGCTTTGCGTACACCTACACGCACACCGGACGCGGCGTCGTCGAGCCCGACCTTCGCGTCCCGTACGAGACCGTCACCGTCACCACGAGCGACTCGCTCGAGCTGACCGGGTCGTACGTGCCCTCGAAGAACCGCGCCGCGGTGATCCTCTTCCCCGGCGCGACCCGCTCCGCCGAGGCCCGGATGCTAATCCGGCACGGCTACGGCCTCCTGCTCCTGAACCCGCGCGGCCAGGGCACGAGCGAGGGCGACACGGTCCGCTGGGCCGGCGACCGCGACCTGCTCGCCGGTGCCGAGTACCTGAAGAGCCGCCCGGACGTGGACGACGACCGGATCGGCGGGTTCGGCTTCTCCGTCGGCGGCGAGATCCTGATCGAGGCCGCGGCGCAGTCGACCGACTTCAAGGCGATCGTGTCCGAAGGCGCCGGCTATCCGGCGGGCGAGGCCGACCTGACCGGTGCGGGACACCTGCTCCGGCCGTCGATCGCCGCGACGGGACTCGCAACCGCCCTCTTCTCGAACCAGACCGCGCCGCCCAAGATCGTCGACCGGATCGGCGAGATCGCGCCGCGCTCCGTCTTCCTGATCTGGGCCGACCCGGGCATGGGCGGCGAGGTCGAGCGGCAGCCGAAGTACTACGCGGCCGCGGGGCAACCGAAGCAGATCTGGCAGGTACCGGGCGCAGCGCACACGGGCGGCCTGAAGGCGCAGCCGGCCGAGTACGAGCGCCGGGTCGTCGGCTTCTTCGACCGCGCCCTGCTCGACGGCTGATCGTCCTCAGCTCGAGCGGGCGAGCTCCTCCATCTCGGCCGAGTAGCGGCCCGCCACGGCGGCGCTGTTACAGCGCGCCCGGAGCGCGAGGAACGACTGTCCCGCCTCGACGTTGTCCGCGGATCCCCCCCATGCCGCCAGCGCCGGCGCCTGCAGCGCGCGGCCGTACGAGAACGAGAGCACCCACGGCTGCTCTCCGAGCGAATTGATCGCGTTCAGATTCTCGCTCGCCTGCTCGTCCGACTGGCCGCCGGAGAGGAAGACGATCCCGGGCACGGCAGCGGGCACGGTCTCGCGGAAGCACCTGATCGTCCACTCGGCCACTTCTGCCGCGCTCGCCTGCGTCTGGGAGCCCTTGCCGGAGATGACCATGTTCGGCTTCAGCAAGATCCCCTCCAGGTCGACGCGCTGGTGATAGAGCTCGTCGAAGGTCTTGTGCAACGTCCGCTTGGTCGCGCGGTAGCAGGTCTCGATGTCGTTGTCGGCGTCCATCAGCACCTCGGGCTCGACGATCGGGACGATTCCCTGCTCCTGGCAGAGCGCCGCGTAGCGCGCGAGCGCATGCGCGTTCGCCTCGATGCAGTACGCCGTCGGAATCCCCTCGCCGATCGTGATCACCGCGCGCCACTTGGCGAAGCGGGCGCCGAGGCCCTTGTACTCTTCGAGCCGCTCGCGGAGGCCGTCGAGCCCCTCCGTCACCTTCTCGCCCGGCGCGCCCGCGAGGTCCTTCGCGCCCAGGTCGACCTTGATCCCGGGGATGATCCCCTTGTCGGCGAGCAGCTTCGCGAACGGCGTCCCGTCGGCCGAGCTCTGGCGGAGCGTCTCGTCGTAGAGGATGACGCCGCTGACGTGATCCTCGAGGCCGGGCGTCGTGAAGAGCATGTCGCGGTAGGCGCGCCGGTTCTCCTCCGTCGACTCGAGCTCGATCGAGTCGAAGCGCTTCTTGATCGTCCCCGAGCTCTCGTCGGCGGCGAGGATCCCCCTGTTGTCGGCGACAAGGGCTCTTGCGGTCTCGTGCAGCTTGTCAGCGGCCATCGCGTTCTCCTTTCATCAGTCGGCGGACCTTTTCGGAAGGGTGGTAGGCGGCGATCCGCCGCACGGTGCCGGAGCGGGAGCGCATCACGATCGACTCGGTCTCGACCCCCTGCCCGCTGACGCGGACGCCGCGCAGGAAGACCCCGCTCGTGACGCCGGTGGCGGCGACGAAGACGTCGTCGCCGGAGACGAGGTCGTTGGTCGTCAGGACGCGATCGAGATCGACGCCGGAGTCGAGGAGCGCCTGCCGTTCCTCGTCCGAGCGCGGCCAGAGCTTGCCCTGGATCGCACCGCGCAGGCATTTGATCGCCGCAGCGGAGATGACGCCCTCCGGGGTACCGCCGATTCCCATCAGCATGTCGACGCCGGCGAACGCCTGCGCCGCTGCGATCGAAGGGGCGACGTCGCCGTCGCGAATCAGGTTCACCCGCGCGCCGGACTGGCGGAGCTCTCCGATCAGCTGCTCGTGGCGATCGCGCTCGAGCACGACGACGGTCACCTCGCTGACGTCGAGCCCCTTCGCCTTCGCGACCGCGTGCACGTTCTCGGTCGGCGTCGCGTTGATGTCGATCGCGTCCGCGGCCTCGGGGCCGACGGCGATCTTGTCCATGTAGAAGGCACCGCCGGGATCGAACATCGTCCCGCGCTCGGCGACCGCGATCACGGCGATCGCGTTCGGCTGGCCGAGCGCGGTCAGGCGCGTGCCCTCGAGCGGGTCGACCGCGACGTCGACGGCCGGGCCGGTCCCGTCGCCGACTTCCTCGCCGTTGTAGAGCATCGGCGCCTCGTCCTTCTCCCCCTCGCCGATCACGACGATGCCGTTCATCCGCACCGTGTCGAGGATCAGCCGCATCGCGTCGACGGCTGCTCCGTCGGCCTTCTCCTTCTCGCCGCGTCCGACCCAGCCCGAGGCGGCGAGTGCGGCCGCCTCGGTGACGCGGACGAGCTCGAGCGCGAGGTTACGGTCTGGTGCAGCGGCGCTCATCCGCCGCGCATCCTACGCCAGGAGGACCGACGTGGACTTCAAGCTCGAACTGGTGCTGATCCCGGTCTCGGACGTCGACCGCGCGAAGGAGTTCTACGTCGAGACGTGCGGCTTCACGCTCGACGTCGACCATCAGCCGAACGCCGCGTTCCGGGTCGTCCAGGTGACGCCGCCGGGGTCGACATGCTCGTTCACGTTCGGGACCGGAATCACCGAGGCGGAGCCGGGCAGCTACCGGGGCACCCACCTGGTCGTCACCGACATCGAGGCGGCACGGGCCGAACTCGTCGGACGCGGCGTCGGCGTCGGCGAGATCCGGCACATGGGCACGGACGGCTGGCAGCCGGGAGTCGACCCCGAGCACCGGGACTACTGGTCGTACGCGGACTTCAGCGATCCCGACGGCAACACCTGGGTGCTGCAGGAGTCGAACCGGTACGCGAGCTAGGGCGTCGTGCCGCCCGACTTCAAGAAGGTCGACGGGTCGAGCAGGTTCCCCTGGCCGGCCGGGAGGAAGACGATCTGCGGCGGCGCCTCCTTGAGGATCTGGAGCGCCTCGAACTGGAGGTTGCGGTCGCTCAGGGAGCTGGCGCGGAGCCGCTGCGCCTGCGCCTGGCCGCGCGCGCGCTCGATCTCCTGCTGCGCCTCGGCCTTCGACTGCTCCACCTTCTGCCGCGCCGCGAGCGCATCCTGGGTCGCCACCTGCTTGCGCTCGATCGCCTCGGTGAACTCCGCCGGGAAGTCGAGATCGTTGATCAGGAAGTCGACGACGTCGATCGAGAAGCCGTCGAGCTGCCGGTCGAGCTCGATCTGCACGGCCTCGCGGATCTGCTCTCGGTTCGGCGCGACGGCAACGCTCTTGAACTTGACCGTCTCGTTCTTGAAGACCTGGAAGACGCGCGGCGCGACGACCTTGTCGAAGAAGGTCGAGCCGACGTCGGTGTAGAGCTCCTGCACGGCCTGGTCGCTGACGCGGTAGTTGAGCGTGACGACGGCATAGACCGGCTGCGTCTCCTCGCTGATCGCGGGGCCGCTTCCGATCGCTCCTTCGGCCGGGCCACTCCGGTCGTCCATCTGGAAGCGCTGGCTCTCGACCTGCGTCGAGACGTCCTCTGCTGTCTGCCACGGTGCGATCGTCTGGAATCCGTCCCCGCGCTGGCCGACGATCTCGCCGAACTGGCGGACCACGAGCACGTGGCCGGCATCGACCGAGCGGAAGGAGCGGAACGCGCCCCAGCCGCCGACGACGACGATCACTGCGAGCACCGAGGCGAGGATCCAGGCCGTCCCCTCGTCGCGCTTGCCCTGCCGGCGGAGCCCGATCCCGTTCAGGGTCGCGACAACGGCGACGATGACGACGATCGTGGCGATGATCAGATAGCTCACTCTGGGGGAAGGATTTCGCGCCGCCCGCGCGTTTCCTCCCGTGCCCGCCGGCCCTGGCGGACGTTCACGATCGCTCGCACGAGAAAAGCGGTGATCGCGATCGAGCTCGCGACGATGCCGAGAATGACTTCGACCTTCAACACGATGGCTACATCGTGTCGGGTGCCTCGACGCCGATCAAGTCCAGTGAGCGGGCGATCACAGCCTTCGTCGCGGTGACGAGGCCGAGCCGGAACGCCTCTGCCTCCGTGCCGAGCACCTTGTGACGCGTGTAGAAGCGGTGGAAGTCGTCGGCGACGCGAATCGCGTAGGTCGGGATCGCGTGCGGGCCGCGCCGCTCGGTCGCCTCGGCGACGACGGCAGGGAACTCTGCGAGCCGCTTCACCAGATCGCGCTCCTCGGCGGCGAGCACGGCCGGCGGCTCGGCGGCGGGCTTCGCGCCCTCGGCGTTGCGGAGGATCCCGGCGATCCGGGCGTGCGCGTACTGGACGTAGTAGACGGGGTTCTTCGCCGTCTTCTCGGCCGCGAGGTCGACGTCGATCTCGATCGTCTGGTCGGGGCCGCGCGAGACGAGATACCAGCGCGCCGCGTCGACGCCGACCTCGTCGAGCAGCTCGTCGAGGAAGACGACGTCGCCCCGGCGCTTCGACATCTTCGCCGCCTGGCCACCGCGGGTCAGGTGGACGAGCTGGTAGAGCAGCACCTCGACCCGCTCGGGGTCGTAGCCGAGCATCCGCGCCACGGCCGCGTACCAGTTGCGGGTCCCGTGGTGGTCGGCTCCAAGGACGTAGAGCGCCCGGTCGAGACCGCGGTCGAGCTTGTCGGCAAGATAAACGACGTCGGCGGCACGGTAGGTGGGCGTTCCGGTCTCGCTGCGGATCAGGACGCGGTCGTCCTCGTCGCCGTAGGCGGAAGAGCGCGCCCAGACGGCGCCGTCCTTCTCGTAGGTGTCGAGCCGGGGCAGGAAGTCGGGCAGGCGCCGCTCGAGCTCGCTCTGCTTCGCCCAGGAGTCGAAGTGGATCCGGAAACGCTCCATCGTCTCCTCGATCCGGCCCAGCATCGCCGGCACCGGATCCTCGGGGAGCTTCGCCAGCTCGGCGACGTATTCGCCGTGGTAGCCGTCCTCTGGCGGCTCCTCCCCACGCCGGTGCGCCTCGACCGAGGCACGGAAGCGCTCCATCTGCGCCCCCGCGTCGTTGTAGTAGTACTCGCGCTCGACCTCGTGCCTGGCAAAGGCGAGCAGGCGCGCGACCGAGTCGCCGTAGGCGCCGTTCCGGGCGGAGGCGACCGTGATCGGGCCCGTGGGGTTCGCCGAGACCATCTCGACCTGAATCCGCTCTTTCACTCCCGCCGAGCCGCCGCCGTACCCGTTCCCGGCCGCGAGCACCTCCGCCAGCGCGTCCCGATACCAGCCGCGCGTGAGCCAGAGGTTGACGAACCCGGGACCCGCGATCTCGGCCCGCTCGACCTGCGGCAGCGCGGTGGCCTGCTCGACGAGCTCCTCCGCGATCGCGCGCGGCGCCTGCCGGCGCGCGCCCGCAAGCCGCATCGCGACGTTCGTCGCGTAGTCGCCGTGCGCCGCGTCGCTCGGCCGCTCGAGCGCGACCTCGGTGCCCGCGGCCTCGCCGAGCGCGGCCTCGAGTCTCTCCAGGGTCGTCGCCACGCCGTTACTGTACGGACGTGGACGAGGACGATCCCGGGCAGGAGCGGCAACTCAACATCCAGATCGACGAGAAGCACCTCGCCGGCACCTACGCGAACTTCGCGAACATCTCCTTCTCCGAGTACGAGTTCACGGTCACCTTCGCGCGGATCGATCACGAGGTCTCGGAGGGCGACGTGCCGGGGGTCGTCGTCTCGCGCGTGAACATGTCGACGAAGTTCGCGAAGGAGCTGCTCGACGCGCTCCAGGACTCCTGGTCGAAGTACGCGACGGTGCGCGGGATCCAGGAGCTGCCCGAAGCGCCGCCGCGCAACTCCTGACGCTTGCGCGTCGCGGTTCTCTCCGACGTCCACGCGAACCTGCACGCGCTCGAGGCGGTGCTGAAGGAGATCGACGCGGGTGCGTTCGACGCAATCTGGTTCCTCGGCGACCTCGTCGGCTACGGACCGAAACCGAACGAGTGCGCCGCGTTGCTGCGAGAGCGCGCCGCGATCTGCCTGGCCGGCAATCACGACCTCGTCGTGCTCGGAAAGATCCCGCTCGACGCCTTCGCGGGCGAGGCAGCGGCCGCGGCACGCTGGACGCAGACGGTGCTCGACGATTCCGCACGGGCGTTTCTCGACACGCTGGAGCCCAACGGCAGCGCGCCGGGAGCCGAGCTCTTCCACGGCAGTCCCCGCGATCCCGTCTGGGACTACGTGATCTCGGACGAGAGCGCCGCGGCCGCGCTGGCGCTGACCGAGGCGCCGCTCGTCCTCGTCGGCCACAGCCACGTCGCCCTCGAGATCTCGAACGGGGACGACCTCCGCGGCGAGCCGGCACCCGAGGGAACACGGCTGGCGCTCGGCCGGATCCGTCGGCTGCTCAACCCCGGCTCGGTCGGCCAGCCCCGGGACGGCGACCCGCGCGCCGCCTGGCTGGAGATTGACATTGAGACGGCATGGGCAACCTTTCGCCGTACCGATTATCCGGTCGAGCAGACGCAGGGCGAGTTGCGCGAACTGGGTCTCCCCGAGGCTCTGGCGGCGCGGCTCGCCTACGGCATCTAGCCCGACCCCGACAGGAACGGAGCAACATGGCGGAACTGACCAATCTGGAAACGAAGCTCGGCGAGGTGATCGGGCTCGCGATGGCCGCTCAGGCGGCGACCGAGAAGGTCGAGGGCCTGACCAAGGACTCCAAGCTGAAGAAGCAGCTGAAGACGATGCGCCAGGAGGCCGCGAAGGCCGAGAAGGACGGCACCGCCGTCGCCGCGAGCATCAACGGCAAGAAGAGCAAGATCCTCGCCGAGGCCCGCACGGTCAAGACCAAGGGCGCGACGATGATGAAGACCTACCTGGAGCGCGGCTCCGATGACCTGGACGGCTTCGAGTTCCTGACCATGGCCGAGGCGGGCGAGGTCGGGCACTGGAGCGTCCTCCAGGAGCTGAACAAGCAGGCGAAGCACCCGGGCGTGCGCGATCTGGTCAAGGTGCAGCTGCCGATCCAGAAGCGGCACCTCAAGGACGTGATGACCGCGAGCCTCCAGCTCGCTGCGAAGGAAGACGCGAACGCCGCTGCGTAGAGGGCTCGCGCTCGGCTGCGCGCTCCTCGTCGCCGGCTGCGGCGGCGAGGAGCCGAAGCCGCCTCCCCTGCCGGCCGGGCTCGCCCAGACCCTGGCCAAGCGCAGCGACTCGGTCGCCACCCTGCTCCGCGAGCAGGACGACTGCGGCGCCAAGAGCGAAGCTCGGCGACTGCAGGCGGACGCGATCGCGGCGATCAACACACGCCGCGTCCCCGCCGTCTACCAGGAGGAGCTGCTCGCGGACGTGAATGCACTCGCCGAGACGATCGCCTGCCCGCCCCAGGCGTCCGCAACGGGAGATGAGGCGGCCGCGCGGAGCCTGTCTGACTGGCTCCGCGCGGCCGCCGGCTAGCGGCGTCCTACTTGATCCGGGCGAACGCCCAGGTGCTCGCCGTCTCCTCGCCCCTCTGCACGAGGCGGACGAGGATCCCGTTCGAGCCCTTCTGGTACTTCGACGTGTCGAAGCTGAACGACCAGCTCTCGAGACCTGCGGCACGCTGCCACGCGTTCGCCGAGGGCGGTCGGTTCTGGTTGACGACCTGCCACTCGATCCGGGCGTCGGGCACGACCGTGAACGTGCTCGACGACGTCGCCGAGGTAGTCCCGTCCATCCGCGCCCGCGTGTAGATCGTGTGCGAGCCCGGCTTCAGGTTGCCCAGCGGAGCGCGACCACGTCCTCGTCGGCTTGTCGAGCTTCGCCGTCAGCGGCGACCCGAACGACGCGTCGTCGAGCGAGACCTCGACGCGCCAGGTGGTCGGATGGTCGCCTGCGCCGGTCGGGTCGCTTCCCTGGGTCGGGAAGTCGTACCGGCCGCCCGCGACGACGTCGACCCTCGGACACCTCGGAGCCGTTCGCCGGCTCGGTGATGCGTCGTGCCGAAGTTCAGGCCGTCCGCCGGCAGCGGCGCCTCGATGATCGTGACCTTCGAGGCGTGCTGGCCCTCGTAGCCGAACGCCCACGAGCGCGCGCCGACCAGCTGCACCTGGAACGTCAGCTGCTCGCCGCGGAACGCGGGCCGGGTCGTCTCGAAGCTGAACTGGTGAACTTCGTCCAGCACGCCTCGCCGAGCGCGCAGCGCAGCCGGCGCCGCCCGCGCCTGAGCCGAGCGACCGGGCTGGAGCACGGCCCGACGCCCGTGCCGATCTCGCGATCGGTCGCCATCAGCACGCCGGTCGGCCGGATCGACGGACGGCGTCTCGCCGGCCACGTACAGGTCGACGATGACCTCGGAGCCGGCCGGGAGCGGCGCGTCGAGCGTGTCCGTCGACGCGAAGATGCCGAGCGGACGGTACGCGGCGACGACGCTCGTGACGCGGTTCTCGAAGCACGGCTCGAGGTCGCCGGCGGTGTTGTCGGCGTCGAGGTAGGACTCGTTGTCGTTCCACCGCACGCAGTTGTTCGCGCGTGCCGGGCTCGGCGGCGACGCGTGCGGTGCAGGTAGTAGCGCTCGAACGTGCTGCCGAGCGTCTGCTGCGGGATCGTCGGCACGCCGCTTCAGCGCCGGCCAGCTCGAGCGCGGCGAGCGCGCCCTTGACGGTCGCGACGTCGCGCCGGGGTCAGCGTCGATGCCGGCGAGGCGCCTGGCTGTCGGCGCTCGCCGTCGCCGTCGCGGTCGTAGCCGCCGTAGATCGTGTCGCTGACCTGCCGGTCGAGCGCGAAGAACGCGTCCTCGAACGTCGCGGTCCGGCATCGGCGCCCGGCCGAGCAGGACGTCGATCGCCCGCTGGGCGCTCTCCGGGCGTCGCGGCGCCGTAGCCCTCGAAGAGCACGTTGGCCTCGCCGAGGTACGGCGCGGTCAGCGGGAACGGGAACGGTCGAGACCTCGTTCGCCTGGTTGAGCGGGATGCGCCGTCTTCAGCACCGCCTCGCGCAGCTCGGCTGCGGGTCAGCTTGCCGTCCGCGAGGAACGCGCTGCCGGCGATCGGGCTGCCCTCGGCGACGACCTGGCCGGGCCGCTGGCCCGCCGCGCCGTCGCCGATCGCGCGGCGGACCTCGGTCAGGACGGTGCCGAAGACGCCGGCGGTGTACGGCGTCGCGGCCGAGGTGCCGCCGAAGGCGCACTGGCCGACGGTGCCGGTGCGGCAGGCCGACGGCAGGTTGCCGTCGCCCCAGGCGCGAGATGTGCACCGGGATGCCGTCGCCGACGATCGCCGCGCTGGTTGTCGCGGCGGATCGCGCCGACGGTGATGTTCCAGTCGGGCCCGGTCTGGTCCGAGCCGTAGGTCGAGATCGGGACGTCGAACGCGTTGCCGACGCCGTTGCCGGCGGCGAAGAGGATCGGTCTGGCCGCGCTCGGCGGCCGCCCGCGTCGCGTCGTTCGGCCCGACGACGGGTCCGAGCGGCGCGCCGCCGACGTAGCCGAAGCTGTTCGAGCTGATGTCGACCCACGGGTAGCCGGCGACGACGCTCTCGTCGAGCGCCTCGACGATGACAGCAGGCAGGTCGGGCAGTAGCCGTAGCGGTTGCCGGCCGAGACCGACGCCGAGCCGCGTGCCGTGGCCGTTGTCGTCGAGGATCGGAGTCGTGTCCGTCGGCCGCGGTCGACGCCGGTCGAGCCGTCTGCGTCGATCGCGCCGATGATCTTCGTGCCCGGGATCCAGTACAGCTTGCTCGGCTCGATCGTCGCTGGCGTCCAGATCGGCGCGTCCTGCGCCGGGAAGTAGCCCTGGCCGAGCGTGATCGGCAGCGCCTCGGCGTCCGTCGGGTAGCCGGCGATGTACTCGGACGGGTGGCGTCGTGAAGTTGCCCGTCAGCGCGCAGGACCGTCCGGGTCGGGGTACGTCTGCGCGGAGAACTCGAGGTGGTACGGGTTGATGCCGCGAGTCCGCGATGCCGATGACCGTGATCGGGGTCGTCTCGCTGGGCGAGTCGCGCGGGATCCGCGACGAGGACCGAGGTCGTCTCGCGCCGCTCGAGCCCGTTCGCGTCGGTCGCCTTGAGGGTGACGAGGTGCGTGCCCTCGGCGAGCGTGGTCGGTGATGCTCGTGCCGTTCGACTCGAACGTCGCCGTCGCCGTCGCGTGTCCCAGGCGACTGCGACCGGGGCGGTGCCGCCGGTGACGGTGCCGGTCGAGCGTCTGGGCGGCGCCGATCGCGAAGCGGTACGGCCCGTCCGCCTTGACGAACGGCCGCGGATCGCCGCCGGGGGCGACCGTCGCGGTCACCTGCGCCCGAACGTTGTCGCCCGCCGTCGCGAACTTGTCCGCGACGACCGTCCAGGTTCCGGGCTCGGCGCCGCTGACGCCCGCGTTCTCCTCGGTCGTCGGCGCGCCGTCGCCGTGGGAGGCGCGCTGCGTGCCGCTCGGATCGAGCACCCGCAGGTCGTAGTCGTTGGCAGGGCTCGTCCAGCTGATCCGGACGTCGAACCGCGACGTCCCGACCGGGACGGTGAAGGGGAAGTCGACCTTGGCGCCGGTGCCGGTCGCGCCGGGCGTGAGATCAGCCTTGGTCTGGTCGAGGAGCGTCTGCTCCTGCGGCTGGAAGACGACGACCTTGACCGTGTCGGTCGCGGCCGCGCCCGTCGAGTCGGTGACGGTGCAGCGAGAGCGGTGTGGGTTCCGACGGGTGCGCCGGAGAGTTGCGCCGTGGGCGCATCCGCGCCGGCGAGAGTGCCGACGGGGCTCGACCAGGCGAACGTGATACGGCTCGGCGCCGCCGAAGCCGGAGCCGAGCAGGGTCGCAGTCTCACCGCCGGCGACGAAGGCGCTGTCCCCTGCGTCGGCGACGAGTGGCTTCGCGGTCGCGCTTGCGGTCTGGGCAAGCGCCGAACGGCCCTGCACGGTGACGAGGCCTGAGATCTGTTTCGAGACCTTGCCGTTGACGACCGTCTGGCCGCCGACGGTGTCGATCGTCACCGAGGCCGGAGTCGCCGTCAGCGCCGTGCCGACGAGCACGAGCGCCGCGATCCCAACCAGGGGGAACCGGAAACGACGGGGGTTCACCTGTCTCTTCTCCTTCGTGTGGTCTTGTTCGCCCGCTCGTCTCCGCGAAGAGAGCTGGGCGCTGGCCGGCACGAAATCCCCCGCTAAAAGAGATATCAAACCACGTTGTAAATGATTGACTCATCAGTCGAAACTGATTGATGAATCAATCGAGCGCGGCCCCCGCGAACGCAACGCCAGGGAGCGAGAGCGCTAGACGAGCGCGGGCTCGGCCGGCTGCTCGCCGGTCGTGCCGAAGGTGATGCCCTCGCGGGCGAGCGCGAGCTGGACTTCCTCGCGGGCCTTGTAGATCCGCCACTTGACGGTCGCGAGCGTCACCTCGAGCGAATCCGCGATCTCGGTGTAGGAGAGCCCGACCACGTCGCGGAGGAGCAGTGCCATCTTCAGGTCGACGCTCAGGTTCTCGACCGCGCGCCAGACGGCGTCGATCGCCTCGACCCGCTCGAACGGCGCGTCGACGACCTCGAGCGGCGGGATGTCCTCGATGTTGACGACCGAGCGCGGCCGGCGCTCGAGTGCGCGCAGCTCGTCGAGAACGCGGTTCTTCGTCACCTGGAACAGCCACGTCGTGAACCGGCAGCGAAGCGAGAAGTTCGGCAGCCCCTGGTAGACGCGGATGAAGACCTCTTGCGTCAGGTCTTCCGCGAGGGAGCGGTCGCCCACGAGCCGAAGCACGTAGTTGAAAACTGGAAGCTCATACGCACGGACGATGAGCGAGAATGCTCGCTCATCTCCTCGCTGGGCCTTCCGCAGGACGCCGAGATCAGGCTGGGGCAGCGACAAGTGGCGGTGAGTATAGCGTCGGAATCGGAAAAGTGAAGATCTCGCCTACGCCGTGGCGCACAACGTCTCTCCCGTCATCTCGGACGGTATGTCCAAACCCAGGAGCCGCAGGGTCGTGGGGGCTAGATCGGAAAGTCCGCCACCTTTCTTTAGCGTCACTTCACTCGATGTGACTACTAGTGGAACGGGATTCGTGGTGTGGGCGGTGTGCGGGCTGACGCCGTCCGACTCGAGCATCTGCTCGGCGTTGCCGTGGTCGGCGGTGACGAGGCAGACCCCGCCGGCGGCGTGCGTGGCGGCGACGACGACGCCGAGGCACTCGTCAGTGACCTCGACCGCGGTCGTCACGGCCGGAATCGAGCCCGTATGCCCGACCATGTCCGGATTGGCGAAGTTGATCACCGCGAAGCGGTAGCCGTTGCCGATCTCCTCGGCAAAGCCGGTCACGAGCTCGCGCGCGGACATCTCCGGCTTCAGGTCGTAGCTCGGCACGTCGCGCGGGCTCGGAACGAGCATCCGGATCTCCTGCGGCCACTCCGCCTCGACACCGCCGTTGAAGAAGTAGGTGACATGGGCGTACTTCTCCGTCTCCGCCGTGTGCAGCTGACGGGCGCCCGCGGCCGACAGTGTCTCCGCGAGCGTGTGGCTGACGACCTGCTCGCCGAACGCGACGGGAATGTCGATGTCCTTCGCATAGCGCGTCATCGTCGTCAGGTCGAAGCCGGCCTCGACGAGCTTCCGGGAGAGCTGGCGGCCGCGGTCGGGACGGAAGTTGAAGAAGATCGCAGCGTCACCCGGAACGAGCCGCGGCGCCCCCTCGACGACGATCGGCTCGAGGAACTCGTCCGTGACCCCTGCTTCGTAGCGTTTTTGCACATCTTCCAGGAAGTTATGGGATTGCTTCCGCAAGCCGAGTGTGATCGCGTCCACGGCCACCTGCGTCCGTTCCCAGCGGTTGTCGCGGTCCATGGCGTAATAGCGTCCGACGACGGTTGCGAGCCGCTCGGCCGGCAGCTCGGCCAGATCGGAGACCGCCGAGGTCGGCGAGACGTCGCGGCCGTCCGTGAACGCGTGGATCCAGGTGCGCTCCTCCATCCCGAGCCGGCGCGCCAGTTCGAGCAGCGCCTGCAGGTGGTCGAGGTGCGAGTGGACACCGCCCTTCGAGACGAGGCCGAGCAGGTGCATCGCCCTACCGCGCGCGCGCGCCCGCTCAAATGCCGCCACCAGTGCCGTGTTCTCGAAGAACGAGCCGTCACGGACGGCGGCGTTCACCCGCTGCAGGTCCTGGAAGAGGATCCGGCCGGAGCCGATCGTCAGGTGACCGACCTCGGAGTTGCCCATCTGCCCGGGCGGCAGGCCGACGGCCTCGCCCGACGCGGCGAGCGTCGTGTGCGGGTACTCCCGCCAGAGCCTGTCGAAGACCGGCGTGCGGGCCAAGTCGACCGCGTTGCCGGGGCCGGGCGGAGCACAGCCCCAGCCGTCGAGGACGACCAGCGTTACGAGTTCGAAGCGGCGCGACAAATCGCTGCGAAAGAGTCGGGCTCGAGCGAGGCGCCGCCGACGAGAGCGCCGTCGATCGAGGGTTGCGAGAGCAGCTCTTGTGCGTTCTCGGGCTTGACGGAGCCGCCGTAGAGCACGGGCCGGTCGAGCAGGCTCTTGATGAAACGGTGGGTCTCCTCGGCCTGCGCCGGCGTGGCCGTCTTGCCCGTGCCGATCGCCCAGACCGGCTCGTAGGCGAGCACCAGCTTGTCGCGCCCACCCGCCGCGAACGCGATCGCCTCGACCTGGATCTTCAGCACGAGCTCGGTGTCGCCGGATTCGCGCTGCTCGAGCGTCTCGCCCACGCAGGCGATCACTCCGAGCCCGGCGTCGAGCGCTGCCCGAGCACGGCGCGCGACCATCTCGTCGCTCTCGCCGAAGAGCTGCCGACGCTCCGAATGGCCGACGAGCGCTCCCGTGACGCCCAGCTCGAGCAGCATCTCGGGCGAGACCTCGCCCGTGTAGGCGCCTGTCGCCTCCCAGTGCACGTTCTGGGCGTAGACGGTCCGGCCGCTCTCGACCGCGGCGGCGAGCGAGACGAACGGCGGGCAGAGAATGACGTCGACGCCGGCCGGCGGCTCGAACCCGTCGAAGAAGGCGCGCGCCTCTCCGGGACCCTTGAACATCTTCCAGTTGCCCGCGATCAGCATCAGGGCTGATTCTCCGGGATCGCGGCAACGCCGGGGAGCTCCTTGCCCTCGAGCAGCTCGAGCGAGGCGCCGCCACCGGTCGAGACCCAGGAGACCTGGTCGTCGAGACCGAGCTCGTTGAGCGCGCGAACCGAGTCGCCGCCGCCGACGACCGTGTAGCCGTCGACCCCGGCCACGGCCTCCGCGACGATCTTCGTCCCGCCCGCGAACGGCTCCCACTCGAAGACGCCCATCGGCCCGTTCCAGAAGACGGTCCTCGCCGCCCGAACCCGTTGCGCGAAGTCCTCGCGCGAGTCCGGGCCGATGTCGAGCCCGAGCCAGCCCTCCGGGAGCGCGTCGAACGGGGCGATGCGAGTTTCGGCGTCCTCGGCGAACGCGCTCGCGGCGACGACGTCGGTCGGCAGCACGACCGGGAACGGAAGCGGGTTCTGCTCGCGCAGCTCCTCGGCCATCTTCCCGCCGACCAGCACCTCGTCCGCGCGCTCGCCGAGGTTCTCGAGCACGCCGAGCTTGTCCGCCACCTTGGCGCCGCCGGTGACGAGCAGGAACGGACGCTCGACCTCGCCTAGCAGCCGGCCGAGGTGCTCGAGCTCGGCGAGGAGGAGCAGCCCGGCGTAGGCCGGAAGCAGCTCCGCGACCCCGACGGTGGAGGCGTGGGCGCGATGGGCCGAGCCGAACGCGTCGTTGACGAAGAGGTCGCAGCCGTCCGCGAGCTCCCGGGCGAAGCTGGGGTCGTTCGCGGTCTCACGCGGATCGAAGCGGGTGTTCTCGAGCACGTCGATCCGCTCGTCCGGCAGCAGCGAGCGCAGGTGGTCGCGGACCGGCGCGATCCGGAAGGCGGGGTCGTCTCCCTTCGGCCGCCCCAGGTGCGAGCAGACGCGGACGCCGGCGGCACCGCCCTCGAGCAGGAGCCGGAGCGTCGGCAGCGCCGCCCGGATGCGCGTGTCGTCGGCAACCTGCCCGTCCTCGAGCGGGACGTTCAGGTCGGCACGGACGAGCAGCACCTTCCCGTCGACGTCCGCCTCACGGACCGAGCGCGGCAGCCGCACGGGCTAGAGCAGCGTGCCCATGAGGTCGACGAGCCGGCACGAGTAGCCCCACTCGTTGTCGTACCAGCCGAAGACCTTGACGTTGCGACCCGTGGCCATCGTCAGCTCGCTGTCGAAGATGCACGAGTACGGCGAGTGGATGATGTCGGTCGAGACGAGCGGATCCTCGGAGTACTGGAGGAGCCCGTCGAGCGGGCCTGCCGCGGCGTCCCGAAACGCCTGATTCACCTCGTCGGCACTCGTCTCGCGACTCACGGTGACGACGAAGTCGGTGAGCGACCCCGTCGGCACGGGCGCCCGCACGGCGACGCCGTCGACCTTCCCCTTCAACTCGGGCAAGACGAGCCCGATCGCGCGCGCGGCGCCGGTCGAGGTCGGAATCAGGTTGATCGCGGCGGCGCGGGCGCGGCGCAGATCCTCGTGCGGCAGGTCCTGCAGGCGCTGATCGGCTGTGTAGGCGTGGATCGTCGTCATGAAGCCGTGCTCGATCGTGAACCCGTCGTGCAGCACCTTCGCCATCGGCGCGATGCAGTTGGTGGTGCAGGACGCGTTCGAGACGATGTGGTGCGCGTCCTTGTCGTAGGCGTCGTCGTTGACGCCGAGCACGATCGTGATGTCGGGGTCGGTGGCGGGCGCTGAGATGACGACCTTCCTCGCGCCTGCGTCGAGGTGCTTCTGGGCACCCTCGCGCTTGGTGAAGAACCCGGTCGACTCGAGCACGACGTCGACGCCGAGGTCGCCCCACGGAATCGCGCCGGGATCGCGCTCGGAGAGCAGCTTGACCTCCTCGCCGCCCGCGCGGATGACGCCGTCCTTCACCTCCACGTCACCGTCGAGCGGGCCGAGCGTCGAGTCGTACTTGAGCAGGTGCGCCATCGTCCTCTCGTCGCCGAGGTCGTTCGCTGCGACGATCTCGATGTCCGCCTTGCGCTCGAGCTGCGCGCGGAAGAAGTTTCGTCCGATCCGGCCGAAGCCGTTGATCCCTACGCGAATCGCCATTCCTCTACTCCCGTGTCGGTTTCCGCGGCGGAGTTTAGGTCGCGAGCGGGTACTTCCCGCGCAGATAGCGCAGGTACGGCTCGGAGTCGAGGCCGCCGCCCGTCGTCCGCTCGATCAGCTCGCGGGGCAAGAACTTGCGCCCGTGCTGCCAGAGGTTCTCCTCCAGCCAGGCAGCGAGCGAGCCGAACTCGCCCTGCTCGAACTGATCGTGCAGGTCGGGGATCTCGGCGGTCACCTTCTCCCAGAGCTGCCCGGAGATCACGTTCCCGAGCGCGTACGTGGAGAAGTAGCCGATCGCGCCGATCGCCCAGTGCATGTCCTGGAGTACGCCGAGGGCGTCGTTCGGCGGCTCGACGCCGAGGTAATCCTGCATCCGCTGATTCCAGATCTCCGGTAGCTCCTTCAGCTCGATCGACCCGGCGAGCAGCTCCTGCTCCAGCTCGAAGCGGAGGATGATGTGAAGGTTGTAGGTCGCCTCGTCTGCCTCGACGCGGATCAGAGATGGCGCCACCCAGTTGACCGAGCGGTACCAGTCGTCGACCGTCGCGCCGGAAAGCGCCTCCGGGAACGTCGCCTGCAGCTGGGGGAAGAAGTGACGCCAGAACGGGAGGCTCCGGCCGACCATGTTCTCCCAGAGACGGCTCTGCGACTCGTGGAAGCCGAGCGAGGCGCCGTGCGCGAGCGGCGTCCGCTCGAGGTCGCGCGAGACGCCGTGCTCGTAGAGGCCGTGGCCGGTCTCGTGCATCGTCCCGAAGAGGCCGTCGAGGTTGTCCTCGAAGTAGCGCGTCGTCAGCCTGATGTCGCCGATCGCGATCGAGGCCGCGAACGGGTGCACGGCCGTGTCGAGCCGCCATTCCGACGGGTCGTAGCCGAACCGCTCGATCACCTTCAGCTCGAACTCCTTCTGGCCCTCGAGCGGGAAGGTGACCTCGCGAACCGGCCGCTCACCCTCCTCCCGCGCAGCCGCGACGAGCGGGACCTGCGCCTCCTTCAGGCGCTCGAAGACGGCACGCACCTCTGCGGTCTTCATGCCGGGCTCGAAGTCGTCGAGCAGGACGTCGTAGGGCTCGTCGTAGTCGTCGAAGCAATCGACGTAGCGGCGCCTCAACTCGAAGTTCGTACGCAACGCCGGCAGGAACTGCGAGAAGTCCGAATCCTCTCGGGCCTGCACCCAGACCGGCATCGCGAGCGACGCGGCGCGCGTCATCTCGGCACGGAGCTCGGACGGGACGCGCCGCGCCTTCTCCCACTCGCGGCGGACGAGCCGGATCAAGCTCGCCTCGTTCGAGTCGTACTCGAGCGAGTCCTCGTGGGGAGCGAGCTGGTCGAGCAGCCGGCCCATCTCGTCCGAGGTGAGCGCCTCGTGCGCCAGTCGTCCGAGCGTCGCCAGCTGCTCGGCTCGGACCCCGGCCCCGCCCGGCGGCATCTTCACCTGCTGGTCCCAGCCGAGCAGCGATGACGCCCGATCGAGATCGTTGATCTCTCCGACGCGCTCCTTGAGGGTTGCGAGGGCTGCGTCCACCGACGCTCAACCTACCGTGTCGCGGTTCGGCGGTGTCGCATCGTTGCCTTCGAAGTGAACAAACGCGCAGTGACTCTGGACCTGCAATCGCGTACTCTTCGTTGGGCGGGTTCGTGCTCGTCCGTCGTCGAATTCAGACCCCGTTCGGCGTCGGCACCGGAGCACGACACGCGGAGGGGGAGGTCGTCCTCGGAGCTCCCCCTCCGGCCCGCCTGTCCTTTCTGGGCCGCAAGCAGAACCGGGATCCCCATGTGCGGATCCCGGTTCGCGCCAGAACCCTGAAGGGCCGCCTTCGGCGTCCCGGGCTCAATGTCTCGCGGCGAGGTCTTGCAGCTTCTTGAGGCGACGGTGTGCCGATGCCTTCGTCGTGGGCGGCTCGCACTTCGCGGCCAGCTCGCGGAGTGGCAGTTGCGGGTGGCGGAGGCGGAGGTGGGCGACCTCGGAGAGCCGGTCCGGCAGACGCTCGAGCGTGCCGGCGCGCTGGAGCGTGCGCACGGCCTCGAGCTGCTCCTGGGCGGCGCGGCTCGTCCGGACGAGGTTGGCGTGGTCGGCGTTCGCGAGCCGATTCGCCTCGCCCCGAGCCGCAGCCACGATCGACCGTTCCTCGAACGCGAGCACGGTGTCGGTTGCGCCCGCGAGCGTGAGCACGGACTCGATCGCGTCGAGTCCCTTGGCGTAGGCGACGGCGTGTCGCACGCGGTCGAGCACGCTGAGGCGAACATCGCAGGCCGCCGCGACCGAGCGCAGGAATTCGGCGCCTTCGAGCGACGTCGTTCTGAGCTCGAGGTGAGGCGAGCGCGGGCCGGAGAGCGAACCGCCGCCGAGGAGCGCTCCACGCAGGTATGCGCCCCGGCAGCAGGCGCGACCGACGACCCGCTTCGGCGGCCGCTCCACCGGGGCGTGGCGAGCGTCGAGAACGCCCGCCTCGACCAGCGACGCGAGCGACGCGTCCTCGCCGGTCACATGGAGCTGGTAGCGGGTCGCCCGGTCGAACGCTCGTCGCCTGTAGGTGCGGATCTCGGAGTGGATCCCGAGCTGGCGCAGGAGCGAGAAGGCGCGACGCGCCACGGCCGAGGTGGAGACGTCGAGGTGGAGCGCGACTCGGCCACGCCCTTGCAAGTGGATGCTCCCCGCCGAGTGGAAGAGAGCGGATACCTCTGCGAGGCGGCAGCAGCCGCGGGCCGGCACGATCGCCGCCAGCTCGGAGCGGAGCTCCTCAGAGAGCGCCATCGAACCTCGTCCCCTCCAGCGCCAGGAGCCGGCGCTTGTATTCGACCCCGAGCGAGCCGTAGCCGCCGATGCCGCCGACGGAGACCACGCGGTGGCAGGGGACGAAGAGCGAGAAGCGGTTTTCGGCGCAGAAGGTGCCGGCGGCACGAGCGGCGCGGGCCCGGCCGGCGAGCGCCGAGAGCTCGCCGTAGCTGACGACCTCGCCCCACGGCACGTTCCGCAGCGCGCCCGCGAGCGAGGCCTGAAACGGCGTCGGCCAGTCCTCGTCGAGCGGAACGTCCGCGAACGCCACCCGCTCGCCCGCGAAATAGCTGTGGAGACGTTGGAGCAAACCCGGCACGAAGCAGTTCCCCTTTCGTCGAGATGTGTCCGATAGCGTTTCCGTAGGGACACCCGGGGTGCCCCTGGGGGCCGTTTGGGGGGCAGCGCCGTCGAAGCGGACGCCGAGGGTCGGCGGGTCGTGGGCGACGACCACCTCGCCGTCTCCGATCCACAGCTCCCCCACTCCCCAGCCGGCGATCTCGTAGGGATGCCGCGTCACGCGCATCGGTACCGACTCTACAATCGGTCGCCATGAGCGCTCCCGGTGTGTTCCGCCCGCCCGCCCCCGTGAACGAGCCGCCGAAGACCTACGCACCCGGCACGCCCGAGCGCGAGGAGCTGCGCGTCCGCCTCGCCCAGATGGCAGGCGAGCGGATCTCGATCCCGATCGTGATCGGCGGGAAGGAGATCGAGACCAAGGAGACGACGCAGGCCGTGATGCCGCACCGCAAGGCGCACGTCCTCGCCGACGTCGCGAAGGGCGGCCCCGAGCACGTGCAGCAGGCGGTCGACGCCGCGCGCGCTGCCCACGCCGACTGGTCGCGCCTGCCCTGGGAGGAGCGCGCGTCCGTCTTCCTCCGCGCCGCCGAGCTGCTCGCGGGCCCCTGGCGCTCGACGCTCGTGGCCGCGACGATGCTGAACCAGTCCAAGACCTCACACCAGGCCGAGATCGACGCCGCCGCCGAGCTGATCGACTTCTGGCGCTACAACGTCGAGTTCATGCTCCGGATCTACTCCGAGCAGCCGGTCTCCTCGGCGGGGGTCTGGAACCGGATGGAGTACCGGCCGCTCGAGGGCTTCGTCTTCGCGGTCAGCCCCTTCAACTTCACGGCCATCGGCGGCAACCTCACGGGCTCTCCGGCGCTGATGGGGAACACGGTCGTGTGGAAGCCCGCCTCGACCGCTGCCCTCGTCGGCCCACTACACGCTGCAGATCCTGCGCGAGGCGGGCCTCCCGGACGGCGTGATCAACGTCGTCTACGGTTCCGGCGCCACCATCGGCGACGCCGCGCTCGCGAGCCCTGAGCTCGCCGGGATCCACTTCACCGGCTCGACGCCGGTCTTCCAGTCGATGTGGAACACGGTCGGGGGCAACATCGCGCGCTACCGCAACTACCCGCGGATCGTCGGGGAAACGGGCGGCAAAGACTTCATCGTGGCGCACCCGAGCGCCGACGCCGCCGAGGTCGCGACCGCGATCGTGCGCGGCTCCTTCGAGTACCAGGGTCAGAAGTGCTCGGCCGCCTCGCGCGTCTACGCACCCAAGAGCATGTGGCCGGAGCTGCGCGAGCGGCTCGAGGCCCAAGTCGCGGAGCTGCGGATGGGCGACGTCTCCGACTTCTCCAACTTCATGGGCGCCGTGATCGACAGCGGCTCCTTCAAGACGCAGAAGGACGCGATCGACGAGGCCCGCGCGTCCGGCAAGGCCGAGATCGTCGCCGGCGGCGACTACGACGACAGCGAGGGCTACTTCGTCTCGCCGACCGTGATCCAGACCGAGGATCCGGGCTATCGGACGATGAACGAGGAGCTGTTCGGGCCGGTCGTCACGACCTACGTCTACGACGACAAGCGCTGGAGCGACACGCTCGACCTCGTCGACCAGGGTGCTCCGTACGGGCTCACCGGCGCCGTCTTCGCCGACGACCGCTTCGCCGTCGAGGAGGCGCACCAGAAGCTCCGCTACGCGGCCGGCAACTTCTACGTCAACGACAAGCCGACGGGCGCCGTCGTCGGCCAGCAGCCGTTCGGCGGCTCGCGCGCATCGGGCACGAACGACAAGGCCGGCTCGATGTGGAACCTGATCCGCTGGGTCAGCCCGCGGACGATCAAGGAGACGTTCGTCCCGCCGACCGACTACCGCTACCCGTTCATGGGATCCGACGGGGCCGAGAAGCCGTAGCGCGTTAGCCTGAGCGCGTGGGCGACGTCCTCCACGCGATCCGGGTCTTCTTCGAGCAGCTTGCCGCGGTCGAGTTCACCGCGCTCGGGCTCGCGGTCGTCGCGCACCTGCTGAAGACGGTGTGCACGAGCCGTGCGTGGCGCAACACGATCGCGGCGTCGTACCCGGACGAGTCCGTGCCGTGGCGGCCGATCTACGCGTCCTATCTCTCGGGCGTCGGCGTCAACGCGATCATCCCGGCGCGCGCAGGCGACGCCGTCCGTCTCTTCCTCGCCCACCGGGCCGTGCCGACCAGCACCTACACGACGCTCGCCTCGACGCTGCTCGTGCTCTCGTTCTTCGACACGGCCATGGCGCTGCTGATCTTCACGTATGCGCTGACGCTCGGTGTCCTGCCCGGCGTCGGCTCGCTCGGCCGCCTGCCCGGGTTCGACTTCGGTTTCTTCGCCGCCAACCCCGAGTTCTCGTTCGTCCTCCTGGTCGTGCTCGCGATCTTCGGCGTGATCGGGTTCTTCTGGCTCCGGCTCCACATCGCCGAGTTCAAGGTCCGGGTCAAGCAAGGATTCGCGGTGACCGCCGACAAGACGCAGTACCTCCGGGAGGTCGCGCTCTGGCAGGCCGGCGACTGGCTGCTTCGGTTCGTCGCGATCTGGTTCTTCCTCGACGCGTTCGGGATCCCGCAGTCGCTCAAGAACGTCCTCCTCGTCCAGGTGACCCAGAGCCTGGCGACGCTCGTCCCGATCTCCCCCGGCGGGATCGGCACCGAGCAGGCGTTCATCGTCTACGTCTTCAAGGGCACCGGGATCGGGCGGGCGACGCTGCTCGCGTTCAGCGTCGGGATGAAGCTGACGCTGATCACGACGAACGTGATCATCGGCTTCACCGCCCTCTTCCTCACCCTCGGCCACACCGACTGGCGCTCCCTGACCGGCAAGCGCGCCGCACCGGACACGTGAGCGAGGTCGCCTTCGCGATTCGGCCGATGACGCAGGCGGACGCAGAAGCGATCGCACGGTGGCAGTACCCCGCTCCGTTCGATTTCTACGACTGGTCGGCCGACCCGAACGATCTCGCCGAGCTCCTCACGCCGGCTCTGCGCGGTGACGCCTACCACTCCGCCGACGACGAACACGCGGACCTCGTGGGCTTCTTCGGCTTCAAGCCCAAGGCCGCGGAGACGATCGAGGTCGGGCTGGGGCTTCATCCGGATCGGACCGGGCGGGGCCTCGGAGGCGCCTTCCTGGAGGCGGGGCTCGCGTACGGACGGAGTCGCTTCCGGCCGCAGCGGTTCGTGCTCTGCGTGGCGACGTTCAACCGGCGCGCGATCACGGTCTACGAGCGTGCCGGGTTTACGCCCGTTCGTGTGTACCTCCACGCCACGAACGGTGGCGAATGGGAGTTCGTCGAGATGGAGCGAGCGGCCGGCTAGCCGGGGCTGCCGGTCCTGTGCAGCTGCGCGTAGATCGAGCGCGCGGTCTTCGCCGGGATCCCGGGAACGCCCTCCAGCTCCTCCTGGCTCGCCGCGATCACGCTCTCCGTCGAGCCGAAGTGCCGGATCAGCGCCCGCCGCCTGGCCGGGCCGACGCCCTCGAGCGTGTCGAAGAGCGACTCGCGCGCCCGTGCGGAGCGACGCTGCCGGTGGAAGCCGAGCGCGAACCGATGCGCCTCGTCCCGAACACGTTGGAGAAGTTGCAAGCCGGCGCTGTGGGGGTCGAGCAGGATCGGATCCGACCGGTGCGGGACGAAGATCTCCTCGACGCGCTTCGCCAGCGAGATCACGGCGACGCGCGGCAGCTCGTACGCCTGCATCGCGGTCAGCGCCGCCGAGAGCTGACCCTTGCCGCCGTCGATCACGACGAGGTTCGGCGCCGTCGCGAAGCCCTCGTCGTACTCCTCCTCCGTGCCCGTGCGCAGGCGGGCGAAGCGCCGCGAGACGACCTCCGCCATCGCGGCGAAGTCGTCCTGGCCGTCGAGCCCGCGGACGCCGAACTTCCGGTAGTGGGCCTTCTTCGCCAACCCGTCCTGGAAGACGACCATCGAGCCGACGATCTCCTGGCCCTGGATGTTCGAGATGTCGAAGCACTCGATCCGAAGCGGAAGGCTCTCGAGGTTGAGCGCCTCGCGCAGCTCCTCGAGCGCGTGCACGCGGCGGAGCTGCTTCTGCTCGGAGACGAGCAGCTCCGAGTCGAGCGCGAGCCGCGCGTTCTGGCCGGCAAGCTCGGCGAGGCGCCGCTTCTCCCCGCGCGCCGGGATCCGCACCTCCACGCGCGAGCCGCGCAGCTCCGAGAGGAACTCCTGCAACGCCTCGAGCCCGGTCGCCTCCGGCGGGACGACGATCTGCGGCGGGATCGAGGGTGCGTTCCCGTAGTACTCGAGCGCGAACGCCTCCAGCACCGTGGTCACGTCCTGCCCCTCGACGTTTTCGAGCTGGAAGCCGTGCCGGTCGATCATCTTGCCGCCGCGGAGTGGGAAGACCTGCACCGCGGCACGGTCGCCCTCCGCGGCGACCCCGAGCACGTCGATCGAGCCCGTCTCGCGCCGGTCCGCACCCTGCTTCTCGGCGAGGTTCTCGATCGCGAAGAGCCGGTTGCGGTAGCGGGCCGCATCCTCGAAGCGCTCGTCGGCGGACGCCTCGCGCATCTGCGCCTGCAGCTGGCGGACGATCGTCTTCGTGTCGCCGGAGAGAAAGTTGATCACGCTCTCGATCAGCTCGCGGTAGGCGTCCTTCGAGATGTACTCGACGCACGGCGCATGGCAGCGCTCGATGTGGAAGTCGAGGCACGGGATCCCGGAATGGCGGCCCGGCTTCGGCCCTTCGCAGGGCCGGAACTGGAAGACGCGGTTGAGCACGTCGAGCGTCTCCCGCACCTTCTTCGCGTTCGCGTACGGCCCGAAGTAGAGGACGCCGCGGCGATGGCGCTCACGCGTGAACATGACCCGCGGGTACTCGTCCTCGATCGTGACCGCGATGTAGGGGAACGACTTGTCGTCGCGCAGGCGCACGTTGAACGGGGGCCGGTGGCGCTTGACGAGGTTCTGCTCCAGGTGGAGCGCCTCGACCTCGCTGCCGGTGACGATCACCTCGAGGTCGGCGATTCGCGGAACGAGCCGCGGGATCGAGGCGCGGTTGTCCCCCCGCCCCTCCTGGAAGTACGAGCGCACTCGCGGCCGGAGCGACTTCGCCTTGCCGACGTAGAGGACGTCGCCGTGCTCGTCCCGGAAGAGGTAGACACCGGGTCGGGCCGGAATCGACTTCAGTTTCCCCTTGATGTCTGGCACCTCGGCTACCTTAGCCACGGCGTGAAGCGGCTCTTGGCAGCGGTTGCGGCGGTTCTCGTGCTCCCTTCGGCGGCGCACGCGGGCGGGTCGTCGGTCGTCTTCGGCGCCGCAGAGGACCGCGTTCGCAGCGCGCTGGCCGCCGAGTCCGAGCTCGAGATGGGCCTGCTGCGCCTCGCGGGCTTCAAGGCCGTCCGGATCACGAGCTTCTGGACGCCCGGGCTCTCGGAGCCGACTCCGCACGAGGCGATGGTCCTGAACAACGTCGGCCTGGCGGCGGCGGTGCACGGCGTCCGCGTCTACGTCTCCGTCTACAACGAGGGCTCGCGGACGACGCCGCTCACCCTGACCGCCCGCAAGCAGTTCGCGAGCTACGCCGCCGCGATCGTCCGCGACAACCCTGGCATCCGCGACGTGATCGTCGGCAACGAGCCGAACCTGAACCGCTTCTGGCTGCCGCAGTTCGACCTCACCGGACGAGGTGCCTCGGCTCCCGCCTACTTCCGCCTGCTGGCTGCGAGCTACGACGCCCTCAAGGCAGCGGCGCCGGAGGTGCAGGTCTGGGGCGGCGCGCTCGGGCCCCGCGGGGTGGATCGCCCCAACACGGGGCGCGACACGATCTCGCCCACCCGCTTCATCCGCGAGCTGGGAGCGGCGTACCGCAAGAGCGGCCGGACGCTGCCCGTGATGGACGGCTTCTCCTTCCACCCCTACCCGCTCAACTCGAGCGTCGCCGTCGACGCCCTCCCGGCCGACCCCGACCACCTCGGGCTGATCGACCAGGACGTTCTCGTCCGGCTTCTGGGGAAGGCGTTCGACGGCACCGGGCAGGTCGGCTCGGGGATGCCGATCCTCTACGACGAGTTCGGAATCGAGTCGACGATCCCGGCCGAGAAGCGTGAGCTCTACGGCGGCCTCGAGCCGGCGACGACGCGACCCGTGTCCGAGGTGGCGCAGGCGGCGGCCTACCGGCGCGCGATCCAGCTTGCCTACTGCCAGTCGAACGTGGCCGGGATGCTCCTGTTCCACACGCACGACGAGCCGGGCCGACCCGGTTGGCAGTCGGGGCTCGTCTACGCCGACGGCTCGCCGAAGACGTCGCTCGAGCCCGTCCGGAGGGCGATGGACTCCGCTGCCGCCGGCTTGGTAGGCCCCTGCCCGGTCACCGCCAGGGTGTCGGCGGCGTTCACGACGGGTCAACGTACGATCTCGCTCCGATGCGAGCGCGCCTGCACCTACCGCGCCCGGCTCCTCCGCCTCCCGCGCAGGACGCCCGAGGCCGTGACGACCGGCCGGGTCGCCGCGGGACGGCGCGCCCAGGTGTTGCTCGAGCCCGCCGCGCTCACTCCCAGCTGGTACCAGCTCTCCGTGCATTTCGTCGATGCGGCGCTGCCGGGACGGCCGGTCGAGCGGGTCAGCACGCCGTTCGTGGTGCGAGTCTCCTCGCCGCCGCGCTCCTTGCCGGCTGCGGAGGCGACGACGCGAATGGCCCCGCGTTTCTGGTTGGAGCCGTAGACGACGCTGTCCGGCACGAGGGCCCCGCTCTCGAGCAGTTGCAGGACGCCGGCTTCGGCGCGGTCGGGATCACGAGCTTCTGGCAGCCAGGGCTGAGCGCGCCCTCGGCGGAGGAGATCGCCGTTCTGCGCGGAGTCGTCGAGCGCGCAGGCGAGACGCGCATCTTCCTCGGCATCTACCACCCGGGCTCGGCGACGACGCCTCTGACGGAGGAGGCGCGGACGCAGTTCGCCGCTTACGTCACGGCAGCTCTGCGCCAGGCGCCCGAGATCCGCGACGTGATCGTGGGCAACGAGCCGAACCTGAACCGCTTCTGGCTGCCGCAGTTCGACGCGAAGGGCGGCAACGTCGCTGCGCCCGCCTACCTGGCGCTGCTGATCGAGGTCTACGACGCCGTCAAGAAGGCCACTCCGGAGGTGACCGTCTGGGGCGGCGCGCTTGCGCCGCGCGGGATCGACCGGCCCGGAACGGGCCGCGACACCCACTCGCCGACAACGTTCATCCGCGACCTGGGCGCCGCCCACCGGGCGAGCGGGAGAGCCGAGCCGCCGCTCGACGGCTTCGCCTTCCATCCCTACCCGGAGGACTCGAGCGTCCCGCCCGACCGGCCGACCGACCCGAAGTCGAGCTCGATCCTGCTCGCGGACTACGAGGAGAAGCTGCGGCCGCTCCTGGACGAGGCGTTCGGTCCCGGCCTCCCCGTGCTCTACAGCGAGCTCGGCGTCGAGACGGCGATCCCGCCGGCGAAGGCGTCGCTCTACGAGGGCGAGGAGCCGGGGATGCCGGTCGACGAGGAGACTCAGGCCGACTACTACCGCCGCGCGATCGGGCTCGCAGCCTGCCAGGAGAACGTCGCGGGCCTGCTCCTCTTCCACTCCCACGACGAGCCCGCGCTGACCGGCTTCCAGTCCGGGGTGTACTACGTTGGCGGCACGTCGAAGTCCAGCCTCGAGCCGGTTCGCGCGGCCATCGCCGATGCCGAGTGCTAGCTCAGCCCTGCGACGGGCAGACCCCGGTCATGTAGGCCGCGTAGTCGGCGACGCCGATCACCCACGACCAACTCCCGCCCTCCTCGAAGAGATGGGCGGTGACGGTGAAGCGCTCGTGCGGGCCGTCCCCGGGCGTGTCGAGCGTGATCCCGACGGTGACCGCCGTCGAGGGGTGCTCCCCGAACTCCCCCGCGATCGTGGCCGGCTCCTCCTTGGCCTCGAGGACGTCGATCTTCGTCACCTTGCCGCCGAAGCCGTCGTCACGCTCGCAGCGGACGTAGAGCGCGCGCGGCACCCGTTGCCGGTGGAGTGGGTGGAGGAGCTCCCACGCTGCCCCTATCTCGCCGCGGCCGAGGTCACCGATCAGCGTCTTGACGAACTCGCCCGGGTCGCCAGGCCCGTCACCGCCGCCGCCTCCACACCCGGCAAGCGCGAGGATGGCAAGGAGCGAGGCGGCGAGTCGCACGACACGTACGATATTCGCCGTGAACGAGGTAGCTCAGGGCCAGTACGTCGCCTACACCTTCTTCAGGGCAGACCCCGCCTGGCGGAGGCTTCCGGTCGAGGAGCGCGCGGCCGCGAAGGACGCGTTTGCCGATGTCGTCGAGAGCTGGAGCGAGCGCTTCGAGCATCTGCGCGCCTACTCGACGGCGGGCGTCCGCCCCGACGTCGACTTCTTCCTCTGGAAGATCACCGAGCGCTACGCCGACCTCGGCGAGCTCGGCGCCGCGCTGAACGGGACGCCGCTCGCCGGCTGGCTCGAGACGCCGTTCAACTACCTCGCGACGACGAAGGCCTCGCCCTACACGCAGGCGCGGCGGCCGCGGAAGATCATCCCGAAGGGCTCGCCCTACCTCGTCGTCTACCCGTTCGTGAAGATTCGGCCGTGGTACGCGCTCTCGCTGGAGGATCGCCAGCGCGCAATGGACGAGCACATCCGCGTCGGCCGCGAGTTCGAGACGATCCACAATCACACGACGTACTCGTTCGGGATCGACGACCAGGAGTTCATGACCGCGTTCGAGTGCGACGAGCCCTCCGACTTCATGCACCTGATGCTGACGCTGCGCGAGAGCGAAGCCTCCGCATACACCGAGCGCGACACGCCGATCTTCGTCGGCGAGGGGATGACGATCCGCTCTGCGCTCGACGCGCTCGACGGCGCGTCGGCTCAGGTTCGCGCCTAGTGCGGCCTAGCGTCCTTGTGGTTCTGGCCGCGCTCGCGCTCGCCGGGTGCGGCGGCGATTCGAACGTCCAGGAGGCTGCGCCCGGCGACGCGGTGGAGGAGCTCGCGAACATCCTCGACCTGCGCGCGGACTTCGAGGCCGACGCCGGCAAGACCCGGGTCATCCTCCTTCTCTCACCCACCTGAGGCACGTGCCTCGCCGGCGCCCGTGAGGTGCAGGAGCAGCTTCTCGACCAGGAGCCGTCCGAGGATCTGCGTGTTTACGCGGTCTGGCTCAATCAGCGCTCGACCGACGCGCGCGACGAGATCGACGCGTCCATCCTCGCCGACTCGCGGGTGACGCAGTACTGGGACGGCGAGGGGATCACCGGCACCTACTTCGCCGACGCGGATCTCGGTGAGCTCGGCTACTCCGGGTTCGTCTACGACGTCTACTACGTCTTCGGCGGCGACGCAGCCTGGCTGGACGAGCCGGCGCCGCTCGCTGGAGCGGACGTGCCGGTGGTCTCACACGTCGATGAGCTGCTCAGCGAGATCAGAGCTCAGCTGTAGCTCTTGCGGCCGCGCCAGCGGATGCTGACCTTGCGCTACGAATAGGTGTGCTCGTTGCGCCAGACGCGGAAGGCCGCGTAGGCGCAGGCGCCGAGGACGAGGAAGAAGGCAAGAGCGTCCGGCCCCGAGGCGCCGAGCCCGATGAAGGCGCCGATGTCGACGACCGCGAGCACGATCGCGGCGTAGAAGACGTTGCGGCTCCGGTCCTGCCACACCTCGATGTCCCCGCGCTTCTCGCGCCAGAGCAGAAAGAGGAAGAACGCGATCGCGAGGAAGAAGGCGATCCGGAGCAGGCCGCCGACGGTCGCGAGCACGGACTGGAGCGAGAGCACGACGACGACGGTGGCGATCAGCGCGATGATCAGGAACCCGCGCAGGGTCGCGTTCATGTCGGTGAAGAAGCGCTTCATGATCCCGTCATCATCGCTCGTACGGCGAGTGCGGCGGCGAGGAAGGACGTGCCGGCGAACCAGAGCAGGCGCTTCGGTCCCTCTGCGGGCGCGTACATCCAGGGCGCGAGGATCGCGGCCAGCGAGAGCGAGCCGTACGCGTAGTGGAGCTCGTCAACGGCGCGGCGCTCGTCGGAGAGGAGCAGCAGGCCGAGCGCGACCTGCGCGACGAGGAGGGTCTGCGCGAGTGCGAGCAGGTTCGCGACGAGTCGGCCGGCGAGACGCCTGCGCCAGTAGACGAGCCCGCCGACGAGCGCTGCCGCGGCAGGCACACCGACGACGAGAAAGGCGAGGACGGCGTGGGCCGATAGCATCGCGAGGCACCCTAGCGAGGCGTACGTCGGACACATGTCACTGCCGCCTACACAAACAGGATTCGGCCCGACTACCTTCCCACTCCGTTCAGCGCCACAGACATCCCTGCGGGGTGCCCGCTCCGCCGGACGATCCAGGTCCGGAGCGAGGCGGCCGGAGGCGAGCTGGCCTTCCGCCGGATCCCGTTTCGTGGAGGTGGACGCCGACGGCGCGGTCCAGCGCTGCACGGGCGGCGCCAGCGACGAGCGCGTCACGTTCTGGTTTGCCAAGGCGTCGGTCGTGATCGCAGACGAGTTGGCTTCGCCGGGCGCCGGCTCGCAAGGCGCGGCAATCGGGCTGCTGGCTACGCTTGGCCCGTGCTGCATGAAGGCGGACCTGCTCCCGACTTCAGTCTCCGCTCGGACGCGGGCGAGCTGGTGACCCTGTCATCCCTTCGCGGACAGCCTGTCGTCCTCTATTTCTATCCCAAGGACGACACGCCCGGTTGCACGGCTCAGGCCTGCGGGATCCGCGATGCCTGGGGCGAGTTCGAGCGCGCCGGTGCCGTCGTGCTCGGCGTCAGTCCCGACGACGAGCGTTCGCACGTCAAGTTCAAGGAGAAGTACGAGCTGCCGTTCGCGCTCCTCGCCGATACCGACCACGCGACGGCCGAGGATTACGGCGTGTGGGTCGAGAAGAAGAACTACGGCAAGACCTATATGGGCGTCGAGCGCTCCACCTTCGTGATCGACGCCGACGGCAACGTCGCCAAGGAGCTGCGTCGGGTGAAGCCGGATACGCACGCCGACGACGTCCTGGCGGCCCTGGCCTCCTGAGCGCGCTGCCGCCGCAGCTGGCGGAAGGAATCGAGCGGCTCGTCGCACGCGAGGGCAGGTCGGTCGCGAACGAGGTCGAGCTCCTCTCGGCGGCCTACCGCGGAGACCAGAGAGCGCGGGCGGCGGGCACGCCGGCGCAGGTCGCGGCCTACCTCGCCTATCGCGCCCCGGCGACGTTCGCTGCGGCCGCGTTCGTCTTCCGACACGTGGCGCTGCAGCGGCCGGATTGGCAGCCGCGGTCTCTGCTCGACGCCGGCGCCGGACCCGGAGCTGCAGCGTGGGCGGCGGTCGAGCAATGGCCGTCGCTGACCGAGCTGAACCTCGTCGAGATCGAGCCGGCGATGATCGCCGCCGGACGAGAGCTGCTTCCGGACGCGACCTGGGTCGCCGGTGACGTCTCGGGCGCACGCGGCCCGGCCGACCTCGTGGTGGCGTCGTACGTGCTCGGAGAGCTCGACGACGTCGCCGGCGTCGCCGCTCGGCTCTGGGAGCAGGCGTCCGACACGATTGCGTTCGTGGAGCCCGGCACGCCAGCCGGCTACCGGCGCGTGCTCGCTGCCCGCACGGCCGTGCTGGAGGCGGGCGGGCGGACAGTCGCCCCGTGCCCGCACGACCGGCCGTGCCCGCTCCCCGACGACGACTGGTGCCACTTCGCCGTCCGCCTCCCGCGCTCGAAGCTGCACCGGCGCGCCAAGGCGGTCGAGCTCGGCTACGAGGACGAGAAGCTCTCCTACGCCGTCTTGGGCCGCGAGCGCGTCCCGAAGGCAGCGGCGAGGATCATCCGGCAGCCGCAGATCCGTTCCGGCCACGTCAACCTCGTCACCTGCGAGCCCGACGGGATCCACCACCGCACGATCAGCCGCAGACAGGGCGGGCCTTATCGGGAAGCGAGAAGCGCCGCCTGGGGGGACGCTATCGGGCCTGCACCCGTGCCACCGCCCTGAGCTCGCCTGACGCCCGCAGCCCCGCGAGCAGCTTCTGCCCTGTGCTCACCGCCACGAGCTCGAGCCGATCGCCGAGGTCGATCGGCGCACGGTAATCGAGCTCGGCGACGAGCGGCCGGGCGCCGTCGATGCCGGTCGCTTGCAGCAGCTGCTCGACGGCCTGCCAGTGCACGGAATTGTTGACGTGTCCGTGCAGGTCGATGTCGGTGATCCGCAATGGCCAGGGCGAAGCGCGCCCGTCCTCGGGTGGATCCGGCAGCTCGAGCTTCGTCGACACGCGCCGCCCGCCCGTGGCGTCGCCGTAGACGCCGAAGCCCTCGATCCGCGCCGGCCGCTGATCGGGGCCGAGATGGATCCAGACGCTGTCGACTTCGGCGCGACCGCCGCGCTCGCCCCTGAGCGACCAGCGCCGGCCGGCCGCGATCGCCGCAAGGCCGCTGCACCAGGTGACGAGCTCGACCTCTCGATCGGCCAGGAACGGGACGTGGATGTCGATCCGGATCCGCCGCACGAACCAGAGGTGCGCCGGCGTGCCCCAGCCGGTCTCCTGCACATCGTCGATCGCGACGTCCTGGAGAAACCGGGCGAGCGCGTCGAGGCGAATGCGGCCCCGGGGATCGAGGTCCGCGAGCCCCGCCCGGCGCCGCGCCGAGAACGTCCGCCCGCTGACGGGGAGGGGTATCCCGGGATCGAGCACGCCCGCGAGCCTACTCCCGGCGTTTCCGTGGGCGGGCGTCCGGGTAGCCAACGTCAGGCGATGCGGAGGAAGACCGCAGTCTTGGCGTTGCTGGCGGCGGCACTGCTCGGTCATGCCAAATCGGCACAGGCGTCGATCTCGATCGCCAAGAACGCCGCCGGCCCGGCCCTTCGCGTCGACGCACGAGGGAACGCAGAGGTCAGCTGGAGCTCCGGAGGCGTCCGCCGCACCCTGCTCGTACCGGCTGTGGGTCTCTATCTGCCGGGGGGACGCATCTCCACCGCGGACGTCAGCCGCCCGGCCAAACTCCCGGGGCTTCCCTTCGCAAAGGCGATCCGTCGCGGGCCGGACGGCACGCTCTACGCTCTCCAGACCTGGCGGGTCGAGCCGAACGGGCCGGTCGAGCTCCACTTCTCGCGCTGGAAGGGGACGCCCACCACCGTGACGCTCGCCGCCGAGCCCGCATCGGGAAGTGAAAGGCTCGTCGGCCGGGCGCAGTTCCAGGGGAAGCCGGTGGCCGGCTACTCGCGGACGAACTCGGGGATCCGATACCGGATCTTCGCGTTCCTCGACTGCTTCGGCTGCCCCGGGCCGGCCTGGCGTCGTGTCGGCGGCGTCGCACCGCGGGCCGACGGAACGTTTCGGCTCCTCGTCAAGCCCGCCTTCCGCGGCACGCGATACCGCGTCACGATCGCCGGCCCGAATCTCGGCTCGACGCTCGCGCCCGACGCGACCGCGATCGCGACGCTGCGCTAGTCGAAGATGCGGATGAGAGGACTTGAACCTCCACGTCCCGAAGGACACACGGACCTGAACCGTGCGCGTCTACCAATTCCGCCACATCCGCGCGGACGGTCAGTCTAGCCAGCCCGGCCACAGCCGTAACATCGTCTTAAGACGTCTGACCTACCATGACGAGCGTGCGGCGGGGTCTCACCATGTGCGCTCTCTGCCTGCTCGCTCTCGCGACCGGCTCGGCGCGCGCGGAGCGGCAGGCGCCCCAGGACGACCTCGTCGAGGTCGTCGTCTCGCTCTCGCAGAAGCCACTCGCGACCACCCGCTGGGCCGCCGGTCGGCAGCTGCAGGCGCGCACGCTCGCGAGCGCGCAGGCGAGCGTCGTCCGGAGCATCGAGACCTCCCTGCCGGACGCCGACGTCCGCTGGCGGTACCGGCTCGTCGCCAACGGGATGGCCGTCGTCCTCCCCAGCTCCCAGGTCGGCCGGTTGACGGTGCTGCCCGGCGTCGAGACGGTCTACCCGAGTGTCCGCTACCGGACGCAGCTCGACCGAAGCCCGCAGCAGATCGGCGCGCCCGCGCTCTGGGAGTCCGGGCTCACGAACGCCGGCCAGGGGCTGAAGATCGCGATCATCGACGAGGGGATCGACCAGACGCACGCCTTCTTCGCGCCGGCGGGGTTCACGATGCCCGCCGGGTATCCCAAGGGCCAGACGGCGTATACGACCGCGAAGGTGATCGTCGCCCGCGCGTTCCCGCCCGCCCGGCCGGAGTGGAAGCACGCCTCGAAGCCGTTCGACCCGGAGCTCTCCTCGCACGGCACACACGTTGCCGGCATCGCCGCCGGCAACTCGAACACCGTCGCCGAGGGCACTCGCATCTCCGGCGTCGCACCGCGCGCCTACCTCGGAAACTACAAGGCGCTGACGATCCCGACCGACTCCGGCGTCGGCCTCGATGGCAACTCGCCGGAGCTCGTCGCGGCGATCGAAGCGGCTGTGGCCGACGGCATGGACGTGATCAACATGTCGCTCGGCGAACCGGAGATCGAGCCGGCCCGCGACATCGTCGTCAAGGCGCTCGAGGCGGCGGCGCGAGCGGGCGTCGTGCCGGTGGTCTCGGCGGGCAACGACTTCGACGAGTTCGGCCGCGGGTCGATCGGATCGCCGGCCGCCGCGCCGAGCGCGATCACTGTCGGAGCGGTATCGACGACGCGAGGCGGCCCCGACGACGTCGTCTCGTCGTTCTCCTCGAGCGGGCCCACCCCCCTCTCGCTCCAGCTCAAGCCCGAGGTCTCCGCACCCGGCGTCGGGATCCTCTCCGCCGCGCCGCGCAATGCGTGGGCAACGAGCTCCGGGACGAGCATGTCCGCGCCGCACGTCGCGGGGGCCGTCGCGCTCCTGCTCCAGCGGCATCCGACCTGGACGCCGGCACAGGTCAAGTCGGCGCTCTCGCTCACCGGCGATCCCGCCTATGCGAACGAGCGCAAGAGCGAGGAGGCGCCGACGCTCCGGGGTGGCGGCGGCGTGGTCAACCTGCCCCGCGCCGACGCGACGCCGCTCTTCTCGAGCCCTGTCGCCCTCGCCTTCGGACTCCTCGGCTCCAACGCCTCGCAGTCCCGGTCGGCCGACCTGACCGACTCCGGCCTCGGTGGAACCGGACCGTGGACGGTCACCGTCGAGCCGCAGAACCGGCCGGCAGGCTCAACCGTGCTCGCGCCGGCGGCCGTGACCGTCCCCGGCCGGCTGACCGTGACCGTGCGGACGACGCGGCCGGCCGACGCCGAGGCGACGGGGTACGTCGTCCTCACGCGCGGAACCGAGCGGCTCCGCATCCCCTACTGGTACGGCACCGGCACGCCGGGCCTCGCCGGGAGAAAGCCGGCGCCGCTGCGGAAAGCCGGCAACTACAAGTCATCGACGAAGGGCGGGACGACGCGCGTCTCCCGCTACCGCTATCCGGAGAGTCCCGCCGGCTTCGGCTTCTCCGCCACGCTGCCCGGCCCCGAGCGCGTGTTCCGGGTCACCTTCGCCCGGCCGGTCGCCAACTTCGGAGCCGTCGTCACGAGTCGCGCGCGCGGGGTCAGGGTCGAGCCGAGGATCGTTCGCGCCGGCGACGAGCGGCGCCTGACCGGCTACGCGGCGCTGCCGTTCAACCTGAATCCGTACCTGCGCACGTTCGGCGAGCTCGTCCTCGCCTCCGGCACGATCCTGCCCGCGGCCGGGGCGTACGACATCGTCTTCGACAGCCCCTCGGCGGCCCGTGCCGGCGGCTTCACGTTTCGCTACTGGGTGAACGACGTCACCCCGCCGCGCGCGGCCCTGCGAACGCAGACCGTGCAGAGCGGCAACCAGCTCGTGATTGCCGCCTCCGACGGCGGCTCAGGCGTCGATCCCGCTTCGCTCGTGATCCGGATCGACGGCGAGGAGCACGAGGGCCGCTTCAGCGCCGGCGCCGTGCGCGTCTCGACCGTCGGGCTCAGCAAGGGAAGCCACGAGCTGCGGCTGCAGATCTCCGACTACCAGGAGTCGCGGAACATGGAGAACGTCGGCCTGATCCTGCCGAACACGCGGATCCTGACGACGACCTTCGCGGTTCGCTAAATCCGGCGCGGGCGTGCACGCGTAGTCATTCACGAAATGACGAAGCGAACGCTGATCGCGAGTGCCGCGTTGTTTCCAGTGATCCTGGCCGCGGGGGTCTGGACGGGCCTCGGCGGCGCGGGGCAGAGCGCGACGGCCACAGGCTTGAGCGCCAAGCTCAGCGCGGCGCAGGAGGTTCCGAAGCCGAAAGGCGTTCCTGCGGGCGCGCAGGGTGCGTTCACCGCAGCCCTCTCCGGCCGGACGCTCACCTGGCGGCTGACCTACAAGGGCTTGAGCGGGAAGGCGACGGCGTCCCACATCCATGTCGGGGCGCGGGGCAAGGCGGGAGCCGTCCGCGTTGCGCTCTGCGGCCCGTGTAAATCGGGCGCGCGCGGCTCCGCGAAGGTCGATGCCCGGACGGCCACGGCGCTCCTCGGCGGCAGCACCTACGTCAACGTCCACACGGCACGGAACGCCGCCGGAGAGATCCGCGGCCAGGTCGCGAAGGCCGCGAAGCCTCCAGTGATCGCGCCCCCGCCGACGACCACGACCGGCACCGGCGGTGCGACGACAGAGGATCCGTACCCCGGGGGTTAGCGGAGCAGCCTAGTTCCGCCGGTCCTTCTCTTCTATCGTCGGCAGCTCGGCGAGGTCGCGCTGGACACTCTCGGCGAACTCCTCCTCCTCGGACCGGATCACCTTGAAGCTCGCCTTGCGCCTGCTCCGCTCGCGCTGCCTGCGCGCGTCCGCACCCACGAGCTTGCCCACGCGCGACCATTCCGCGCCGATGACGACGGCCGCCGCGAGAACCAGCAGCACGATCCAGGGCCAGCTCACTCACGCAGTGTACCCCGGCGTTCCAGCGCTACAGTGGTCTCGTGGCCCGGATTCTGCGCCCCCTGCTCGCGGTCGCGGCCGCGGCGCTCGCCGTGCCCGCGCTCGCGCACGCGGAGGAGCGGACGCTGACGTTCACGACGCCCGCGATCTCCGTCGAGGGCTACGGCGTCGCGCAGCAGCCGATGCTCGCCGAGTCGCCGAAGGTCGACGGCTACGTGGTCGGGATGGAGGCGGAGGTCGTCGACGCGCAGGGCCGCGTCCAGGGGCGCGACAAGGTGATGCTGCATCACATCGTCTTTGCCAAGGTCGGCGTCCCCGACTACACCTGCGGCGGCGCTGCAGAGCGCTTCTTCGCCGAGGGCGAGGAGCGGCTCGCGCTTTCGCTGCCGCGCGGCTTCGGCTACGCAAACAAGGCGACCGACCGCTGGGGGCTCCTCTACATGCTGATGAACCACAAGCCGCAGCGGCTGAACGGCTTCATCCGCTACACGGTGCGCTATGTCACCGGCGAGGCGCTGACGCCGGTGAAGCCGGTCTGGCTCGACGTTCGCAACTGCACCGGGCCCGATCCGGTCTTCGACGTCCCCGGAGGCGGCAAGCGCTTCTCGACGTTCACGAAGACCGCGAGCTTCACGATGCCCGAGGGCGGCCGGCTCGTCTCCGGCGGCGGCCACCTCCACGGCGGCGGGGTCCGGGTCGAGCTCCGGAACGCGACGTGCGGGACGAAGCCCTTCGAGTCGCGCCCGACCTGGGGCGGGCCGAAGCCGAAGCCGCTCCTCCACGAGCCCGGCCCGACGAAGATGTCCTCGTTCCGCTCGGTGACGGGGATCCCGGTCGCGAAGGGCGACAAGCTGCAGCTCGCGGCCGTCTACGACAACTCCGCCCCCCACACGCGGGCGATGGGGATCATGCTCCTCTTCCTCGCGCCTGCGTCTGTCAGCGGCTGCGGCACGACTCCTTCTCTCGACATCGATCTCGGCCGCCCCTCGGCGCCGCCCGCCTTCTCGATGCCGCTGCCGCGGGCGCCTCGGGGAAAGGTCTCGACCGCGAAGTCGACGTTCGTGGGCGACTTCGCCTACTCCGCCGAGCGGGTCGCGCTGAAGCGCGGGACGACGTTCACCTGGAACTTCCGCGGCTCGGTGCAGCACGACGTCACCGTCGTCGGCGGTCCAGTCGGCTTCTCGGCCCCGTGGACGCAGACCGGCGTCTTCAGGCACCGCTTCACGAAGGCCGGCACGTACCGCCTCTTCTGCTCGCTCCACCCGGCCAAGATGGTGCAGCAGATCACGGTGCGTTAGCGCTCGACGAGCGAGTCCGCCGCGAGCGGCACGAGCTGGAAGCGCTCGACGTCGACGAGGCCGCGGTCGGTGAGCTTCAGGCTCGGGATCACCGAGAGCGCAAGGAACGCGAGCGACTGGAACGGCGACGCGACCTGCGAGCCGAGCGCGTGCACGGCCGCGACCGTTCGCTCGCTCGCCGCGATCACCTCAGCCAGCGGCCGGTCGGAGACGAGCCCCGCGACCGGCAGCGGCAGCTCGGCCTTGATCTCGCCCCCGTCGACGACGACGAGACCGCCCCCGAGCTCGACGAGGCGGTCGACCGCACAAGCCATCTCCTCGTCACTCATACCCACGACGATCAGGTTGTGCGCGTCGTGCGAGAAGGTCGAAGCGAAGGCACCGCGAGCGAGGCCGAACCCGCGCACGAAGCCGAGGCCGATCCGCCCGGTGCCGAGGTGCCGCTCGATCACCGCGATCTTCGCGAGGTCGCGCTCGGGATCGGCCGCGCCGCCGGCGAGATCCTCGACGAGCGACTCGGTCACGATCTGGCCGGGAACGAGGCCGATCACGCGAGCGGAGCCTCCCGCCCACGCGACGCCGAAGTCGGCGGCGGCGACAGGCTTGATCCGGACACTCTGCGTCACCCACTCCGGCACCGGTGTCGGCTCGATCTCGTCGACCGCGCGGCCGCGCTTGAGCACGATCTCCGGCACGAACCGCTCCAGATCGGGCAGGAGGAGCAGGTCTGCCTGGTAGCCAGGCGCGATCGCGCCGAGCGCGTCGAGCCCGTGCCAGAGCGCCGGGTGGTGCGAGGCCATCACGAGCGCGTCCTCGGGCGCGACGCCGTACGCGACCGCGTCGCGGACGATCGCGTTGACATGGCCGTCCTCGGCGATGTGCTCCGGCTCGCGGTCGTCGGTGCAGAACGCCATCCGCGTCGGGCCGAACTCGGCCACGAGCGGCGCCAGCGCACGCAGGTTCTTGGCGGCGGACGCCTCCCTGATCAGCAGCCACATCCCGGCGCGCAGCCGCTGGCGGCCCTCCTCGGCGGTGAACGCCTCGTGGTCGGAGCGGATCCCCGCAGCCGCGTAGGCCTGCAGCTCACGCCCGAGGACCCCCGGCGCGTGGCCGTCGACGTGGTGGCCGCGGGCGACGGCGAGCTTCGCCAGCTCGCTTTCGGCGCCTGCGATCACGCCAGGAAAGTTCATCATCTCCGCCAGGCCGATCACGCGCTTGCGCCGCAGCAGGCTCTCGAGGTCGCCCGGCGTGAACGGGCGTCGCGGCGACTCGAACTGCGATGCCGGCACGCAGGAGGAGGCGGTGAAAAAGACGTCGAGCGGCAGGTGCTCGCAGACGTCGACGAGCCAGTGGACGCCGTCGGTGCCGAGCACATTGGCGAGCTCATGCGGGTCGGCGACGACGGCCGTCGTCCCGAGCGGTAGCACGAGGCGCGCGAACTCGGATGGGAGCAGCTTCGCCGTTTCCAGGTGGACGTGCGCATCGATGAAGCCCGGCACGACGTAGGCCCCGCCCGCGTCCAGGATCTCGGTGCCCTCGTAGGAGCCGAGCCCGGCGACGACGCCGTCGCAGATCGCGACGTCGACGTCCAGCCATTCGCGCGTGAAGACGCTGAGCACGCGGCCACCGCGCACGACGAGATCGGCTGGCTCGTCGCCGCGCGCGACCGCCAGCCGGCGCCGCAAATCACCCATCTGCGTCATCAATCACTCATCTTCATGCCCGATATTCCAGTATGAGCATGAACGCACAGATGATCGTCGGCTACGCCGTGCTCTGGGTCGTGCTGATCAAGGCGCTCTTCATGCGCGCCCGAGTGATTCCGGCCGAGTGCCCGCAGTGCGGCCGGCTCTTCGAGCGACGCGAGCTGGGCGGCGCGATCTGCTCGTGCGGACGCTGAGCTACTGCTCTTTCGCAGGTAGGAGCAGATAGCCCTCGACGACCGACTCGGCCACGTCCACGAGCTTCCGTCCCGTGTTGCGGGCCTGCCCGCGGAGCAGCTCGAACGCCCGCTGCTCGTCGATCCGGTGGCGCTCCATCAGGATCCCTTTTGCTCGCTCCGTGACCGCGCGTCGCCCGAACGCGCCCTCCAGGTTCTGGAACTCGGCGAACCGCTGCAGGGTGATGTCGAGCGCGCTCTCCAGCTCCTCCAGCTCGCCGTTGACGAGGTAGGCGAACACGCCGCGCTTGGCCGCCTCGCGGATGAAGTCGGGGTCTTCGACTTCGAGCAGCGCGATCACCGGGCAGGCGGCCTCCTGCACGATTCTCGAGACCAGCATCAAGGCGTGCTCGGAGCTCTCGCCCAGGGCGACGAGCGCAACGTCGGGCTTGATCACGGCCGTCGTCTCGCCCACGGCGCCGATCTCCAGCTCAGTCGCGACGACGGCATGCCCGAGACGCTCCACGACTGCCGCCACGGATTCGAGGCGATCCTGTCGCTCGTTGGCGATGAGGAGGCGGAGGGGTTCGGTTCGTAGGGAACTCACGCGTATACTCGCTCGCGATTCGAGTATACGCCTGAGGCGAAACGGCGCTACTCTGTCTGAGTCGGCCCCAGAAACCTGGCTGACGACTCCGACCCAAGAAGCCGGCCGGCTGTTGAACAACTAGCTGGGGGTCGTGATGTCAGGGTTCCCGGATCCTTCGTACGGCACAGTTTCGTCCGACCGACACGGCAGTGACGTGGTCTCTGTGACCGTGGTCGGTGAGGTCCTAGTTGCCTAGTTCCGACGAGCGGGAGGCGCAACAGCAGGTGCATACCCGCGTGGTCAACGAGTGGATCGAGGGCGCGAACGAGAGCGTCGGGATGCACCCGGGCACCGACCCGTTCCGCTGCGAGTGCGGCGACGGCAACTGCGAGCACGCAATCGAGCTCACGCGGGCCGAGTACGAGTTGGTTCGGGCCTCCGCAACCCGCTTCGCTCTCGCCCCGAACCACGAGCACCCGGGTGACCGCGTCGTCGCCGAGCACGAGCGCTACACGATCGTCGAGAAGCTCGTCGGCCACGCGTCGAAGCGTGCACTCCGGAGCTATCAGCGGTGATGGAAGACCTGCAACCGAGCGTCTTTCGCGAGGTCAACGAGCGGATCGCCGAGATCACGGAAACCTGGGAGTGGGACGACAAGCAGGGCTTCCTGTGCGAGTGCGCAGCCGGGCGCTGTACGCAGGCCATCTGGCTGACGCGCGCGGAGTACGAGACGATCCGCGCGGAGCCGGCGCGATTCTTCGTGGTGCCAGGTCACGAGCTGGCCGCGAAGGAGCGGATCGTGGAGCGGCACAAGGACTTCGTCGTCGTCGAGCAGGTCGGCGAGGACGGGCAGACGTGGACTCACGGTGAGGCCGAGAGCCAGGACCAGACGGCGTGATCGATGCCCGTCAGGCGCGGCTGATTCAGAACGAGCGGCGGCTGCGCCGAGCCAACGAGCTCGTCAACGCAGGTCGGGACGACGGGCTTCGTGGCCGCAAGGAGCTCTTCCTCTGCGAGTGCTCCAACGACGACTGCGCGGCCACGCTCGAGCTGCACTGGGACGAGTACCGCGCGATCCGCGCGGACGAAGATCGCTACGTGATCCGGCCAGGGCACGAGACGGCCGACGTCGACCGCGTCCTCGAGCAGCACGCGGGCTACGTCGTCGTCGACAAGACCAGCTAGAAGACCTTCATCGGCAATCGCGAAAGCGACTCGCCGCCCTCGTCGGTGACGAGCCACGTGTCCTGCATGTAGAGGCAGGCCTTCCCGTCGGCCGCGATCGCGTGCGGGTGCATGGAGAGCACCATCCCGGAGCGCAGCACCGTCTCGAGGCCCTCGCCCACGCGTGGGTGCTCGATCATCGTCATCCCGATCGAATGGCCGGTGACGTGGCCGAGGTGGTAGCCGCGCTCCGTGAAGCCCTGCGAGACCGCTCGGTGGACGTCGTGCGCGGTCGCGCCGTCGCGCATCGCGCCGCGGGCCGCAGCGTGATACTCGCCGTACGCCTCGACCATCGGCTCGACCTCCGCCGGGACGGTGCCGATCGCGCGTGAGACCTCGACCCAGTGCATCCCCGGGCCGGCGACCTCGAGCGACGGGAGCACGAAGTCGCCGAGAATGGTCGCCTTCTTCGCGATCCCGAACTCGGGACCGCTCAGGACCATGTTCATCGTCAGGCGGCCGCAGCCGCGCGCGACGAACAGCTGCTCGGCCGGCGCCATCACCTCGGCCGCGGTCTTCCCCGGCTCGTACGCGGCGAGGAATGCCTCGAAGCCGTCCTCGTTGATGCGGACGCTCTCGCGGACCGACTCGAGCTCGGCGTCGCTCTTGACCGCGCGCGCCAGGTCGAACTCGGCGTCGAAGGGTACGAGGTCGAGGCCCTCGAGGGCTCGGAAGTCACGCACTGCCATGATGTAGTCGAGCCCGTAAACGCCGACGCGCTTCCAGCCCCGGTCGCGCGCCGTGGCAGCGATCTGCTCGCCGGGCCGGTCGTGGAAGACCTGCTCGAGCTGCGCGGTTGCGTGCTCGCCGACGTAGCGAGCCTCCGTCGGAAAGACGATCTGCGGCTCCCCGTCCGCCGGGACGACGACGTAGGCGTACCGGTGCACGATCTGGAACCCGGAGAGATAGGTGACCGAGCCCTCGAAGCCCGAGTACTCGCTCCCGGAGACGATCAGCGCGTCGAGCTCGTGCTCGGCCATCGCGGCGCGGACGTTTCGGTACCTGCGCTCTAGCTCTGCGTCCACGAAGCCTCAACTCCTTTGATCAGGGCCACGACGGCCTCGTTGAGCGGGGTCGGGACGCCGTGCTCGCGCCCGAAGCGGACGATGCCGCCGTTCAACCAGTCGACCTCGGTCTGCCTGCGCGCCTCGACGTCCTGCAACATCGACGCCTTGTGGCCGTAGGCGACCTCGGGCTTGGCGGCGTGGTCGATCAGCTCCTCCGGATCGGCGTCGAGGACGATCCCCTGCGCCCCGGCGACCGCCTTGCCCTCGTCGACGAGGCCGCTGACGAGCCTGCGCAGATCGGGACGCTCGCAGACACGGCCGTGGGTGAGGCCGGTGAGCGCGCCGATCGGGTTCGTCGACGCGTTGAAGATCACCTTCCGCCACTGCGCGCCGCGGGCGTCGTCGACCGCAGCAGTCGGCATTCCGGCGCGCGTGCACGCGTCGGCGAGCCGCTCGATCTCCTCGCGCGAGGCCGGGCTCGGCTCGAACGGGCCGAACGTCGTGTCGCCCTTCACGTCCCATTGCACGACGCCCGGCTCGAGGATCTTCCCGGCCGGGAAGGTGGTGCCGCGGATCACGCGGGCGACGTGCGGCGCGATCCCCTCCTCGTTGCCGACGCCGTTCTGGACGGAGGCGACCGCCCCGTCGGCGAACGCGTGGGCGGTTGCTGCGATCGCGGCCTCGGTGTGCATCGCCTTCGTCGCGACGATCCCGAACTCGCACGCGGGCAACTCGGACGCGTCGCTCGTCGCCCGGATACCGGTCGCATGCACCTCGCCGGCGCCGGTCAGCCGCAACCCACGCTCGTTGATCGCATCCACGTGCGCCTGCGCGAGGTCGTACGCCCAGACCTCGACGTCGTCAAGCGGGGCGAGGTTTGCCGCGAAGAGCGATCCGACCGCGCCGCAGCCGACGATGCACACCTTCACGCTGTCCGCCTCCTCGGCAGCCGCAGCTCGCGGCCGCCTGTGATCCCGGACGGCCGCAGGATCAGCATCAGCGCCATCAGGCCGCCGAGGATCACGAGCCGCGAGCCTTCGGGGAGGTCGAGCCGAAAGCCGACGCCGATCCCGTCCTCCGCGTTCCCGAGCACCGCGTCGAGGCCGCTGACGGCGAGCGCGCCGACGACGGCGCCCAGCAGGCTCGTGACGCCGCCGACAACGAGCATCGCCAGCGTCAGGAAGGTCAACTCGAGATAGACCTGCTCAGTCGTGATCGAGCCGAGCATGTGCACGAGCAGGCCGCCGGCGAAGCCGCAGAGCGCACCCGAGAGCGTGAACGCCCAGAGCCGCTGCCGGTGGACGCTGATCCCGACCGCTTGCGCGGCGGCTGGATCCTCGCGCGTGGCGCGCGCCTTCCGCCCGAGCGGGCTGCGCTGGTAGGCCCAGGCGAGGGCGATCACGAGCAGGGCGCCGAGCGTCGCCTGGAGCGGACCGGTTGTCTCGGGGACGAGCGACAGCGTCGTGGCACCGGGGCCGATCTTCACCCATTCGCGGAGGAGGTTGTGCGTGATCTCGAGCACGGCGAAGGTGGCGATCCCGGCCGCGAGCCCGGACAGGCGCATCAGCGGCAGGCCGACGAGGAACGCGAACACGCCACCGACCGCCGCAGCGAGCGCGAGCGAGGCGATGTTTCCGATCGTGTGATCGCGCAGCAGCGGGAAGAGCTCGGGCAGGATTCCGGTCTTCGACTCGAGCGGCACCGTCATCACCCCGGCGGCGAAAGCCCCCACGGCGACGAAGCTGATCTGGCCGAACGAGAGGACTCCCGAGCTGCCGACGAAGACGTAGATCGCGACGACGATCGCGACGGAGACGAGCGCGTTCAGGACGTGAATCTCGTTCGCGCGCGAGACGAAGGTCGAGCCGACGCCGACGAGAGCGACGAGCAGCGCCGGCCCGAGCAGTGCGAGCCACGAGTCGACACGCCTCAAACTCGGTCCACCACCGTCGCGCGACCGCGGGCGAAGAGGCCGGCGGGCCGCAGGAGCAGGACGAGGATGACGAGTGAGAACACGGCGGAGGGCAGGAAGACGGTCTTGTCCGTCGGGAGCGCTCCGTTGATCACGCCGGTGGCGAACCCGATCGCGAAACCGCCGAGCGTCGCCGTCCAGAGCCGATCGATCCCGCCGACCACGACCCCGACGAGGACGACGATCGTCTCCTTGAGCGCGAAGTCGGGCGCGACGAGCGGGAACTGGACGGTGAGGATCACCGCCACGGCTGCGGCGAGGAGCCCGGAGAGAAGGACGGCGACGCCGATGACGCGGTCGGCCTTGACGCCGAGCAGGCGCGCCGTTCGGAAGTCGGTCGACGCCGCGCGCATCTGCAGGCCGATCGTCGTTCGTCCGAGCAGGAGCGCGAGCAGCCCGAGCGCGGCTATCGCGACCACGACCGCGAGAATGGTCACCTTCCGGATGTCGACGCCGCCGACCGTCACGACCTGGTTCAGAGACGCCACCGAGACCGCCGGCTCGCCGATCGTGCCGTCGCGGATGTCGAGGATCAGCGCGACCGCCTGGAGCAGGAACGCGATCGCGAAGGTCGTCACGAGCATCACCGCCGGCGACTGCGTTCGCAGCGGCCGGAAGACGGCGCGCTCCATCAGAAACGAGAGTGCGACAACGATCGCGAAGCAGGCGACGATGCTCCCCGCGACCGGCCAGCCGGACGTGAACGCGAGCGTGTAGGCACCGGCCATGATCAGCTGCCCGTAGGCGAAGTTGACGAGCCGCAGGACGCCGAAGACGAGCCCGATGCCGACGGCCATCAGCGCGTAGACCGCGCCGAGGCCGACGGCGTCGACGAGCGTCTGGGCATCGACCGCGGCAATCACTGGAGGTACGCCGCGATCATCTTCTCGGTGTCGCCGGCGTCGGCCGGCGTCAGCGTCAGCCGTAGCTCGCCGTTCGCGAGCACGTGGGTGCGGTCGGCGAGCGCGACCGTGCGCTGCGCTCGCTGCTCGACGAGGAGGATCGTGACGCCGCGGTCGCGGATCGCAGTGAGTGCGGCGAAGACGGCGTCGACCATCGTGGGCGCGAGCCCGAGCGACGGCTCGTCGAGCAGGAGCACCTCAGGCGCCGCGACGAGCGCCCGTCCGATCGCGAGCTGCTGCTGCTGTCCACCCGAGAGCGCTCCGGCCGGACGGGCGCGAGTCTCAGCCAGCATCGGAAAGAGGTCGTAGGCCGCGGCGAGCGGCTCAGCCCCGTTTTTCCGCCGCGCCGAGAGCCCGAGGCGCAGGTTCTCCTCGACTGTCAGCTCGCCGAAGATGCGTCTTCCCTCCGGCACGAGCGCGATCCCGGCGCGGGCGATCGTCTCCGGTGCACGGCCGCGCAACGATTGGCCCGCGAATCGGATGTCGCCGGCCGCCGCAGGTACCACCCCCATGATCGCGTGCAGCGTCGTCGACTTGCCGGCGCCGTTCGGGCCGATCAGGCCGACGAGCTCACCGCGACCGACGCGCAGGCTCAGCCCGCGCACGGCGGGAACCGAGCCGTAGCGCACGTCGATCGCGTCGAGCTCGAGCATGGGTACGGTCGCGGTCACTCAGCCACCGCGCTCTCGCCGAGGTACGCCGACGTCACATCGAGGTTCGCCCGGATCTCCGCGGGCGTCCCCTCGGCCAGGGTCCGCCCCTGGTCGAGGACGTGGATCCGGTCGCAGACCTGCATCACGAGCGCCATGTTGTGGTCGATCAGGAGCACGCCGGCCTCGTGCTCGTCGCAGACCGCGCGGACAACGGCTGCGAACTCCGGCACCTCGGCCTCTGGAAGCCCGGCCGCCGGCTCGTCGAGGAGGACGAATTCCGGCCCGGACGCGAGCGCCCGCGCGACACCGAGCCGCCGCTCGTCGCCGTGAGCGAGCGTGCCGGCCGGAACGTCCTCGTACGCCTCGAGCGCCAGCAGCTCGAGCAACTCGCTCGCCCGCCGCCGGGCGGCGCCGGGCCTCGCGCCGACACCGAGCGCCGCGATCTCCACGTTCTCCCGCACCGTGAGGCCGCGGAACGAGCGGCTGTGCTGAAACGTCCTCGCGATTCCTGAGCGCCCGCGCCGGTGCGGGCTCCAACCGGTCACGTCTCTGTCGCCGAGCTCCACGCTTCCCGAGCTCGGCATGTCGAAGCCGGTGAGAACGTTCACGAGCGTCGACTTCCCCGCCCCGTTGGGCCCGATCAGTCCGACCACCTCGTGCCGGTGCAGCTCGAGCGAGACGCTGTCGAGCGCCTGCACACCCGTGAAGGACCGCGACACGGAGGAGGCCCGGAGCGTTCCGGGCCTCCTTCTCTCTGCTGTTGCTGCTTCCGCCACGACCTAGGCCATCTAGATCTTCGGGACGACCTTGGCGGTCACGGCGCCGACGTAGCGCGCCTTGTTGTTGTGGATCTTGATCACGCGGTACTGGCGCCCGAAGACGCTGTGGAACTGCGGCGAGAAGCTGACCAGGCCGGAGAGGGTCGGTACCTTCTTGAACTTCTCCATCGTCGCCGCGAGCGTGGCGCCGCTCGTCGAGCCGTTCGAGCGGCGGATCGCGGTCGCGACGCCGTCGATGGCAGCCGAGCCGGTGACGAAGCCGCCCGTGAACGCCTTCAGTTGCTTCGCGAGCGCCCGCACGGCCTTGTTCGGATCGTCGCCGAACGCCGAGGCATACGTGACCGCGTAGTAGTCCGTCACCTGCGGGTTCCCCGCCACCCAGTAGGTGCCGTCGCCCGCCCACGAGTTCAGGATCGGCGTCTTGTTCCCGAGCGACCGAATCCCCTTCACGAGCGCCGGCAGCTCGCCGAACGCGGTCGACGTGATGATCACGTCGGCCTGGCGGCTGTTCAGCCGGCTGACCGCCGTGTTGACGTTGTTCGCCCCGGTCGCGTAGCTCTCACGGCCTGCGATCCTGCCGCCGAGCTGCGTGAACCGCTTCTCGAATGCCTGGACGACGTTCTTGAAGTAGACGAGCAGCGTGTTCGTCGCCAGGTTCGCCGTCCGCCAGCCCCTGCGATAGGCGTACTCCGCCATCGCGGACCCCTCGTCCTGGGCGACGTTGCCGAAGCTGAACGCCAGTTTCCCCGCCTTGCCGAAGCGCTTCGGTCCCATCTGATCGGTGCCGATGCACGGGGCGATCGTCAGCTTGCCGGCCTTGAGCGACTCCTGCACGACCGGGGTCGCGAAGTCGACGTCGCACGTCGTGAAGATCACATGGGCGCCCTTGCCGAGCAGCTGCGCCGCACACGACTTCGCCTTCGCCGGGTTGTTGTTGTTCGTGTCGCAGGTGTCGATCCGCAGCGGCCTGCCGCTGACGCCGCCCTTCGCGTTCAGCTGTGCGATGCGGACCTTCGCCGCGGCCAGAGCGGGTCCGTCGAAGGGCGCCATGTTGCCCTTCGAGTCGAACGCCCAGCCGATCACGATCGGCGCCGCCGCGTTCGTCTGCGACCCGCCGACGCCTGTGCCGACCGCCGCGACCGCGAGCGCGAGTACTGCCAGCAGCGCCCCGAGGGCGCCCCATCGCTTCCGTGCCGTCATTCCTGCCTCCCTTTGGATTCCCGGTAGCTGTCTTCCTTCGCCTTGATCAGGCGGTAAAGCGCCGTGTGGAGCGGCACCGGCACGCCGAGCCGCTCCGCCTCGCGGACGAGTGAGCCGGTGATCAGCTCGATCTCGGTCGGGCGTCGCGCCTCGACGTCCTCGAGCATGGACGGGTAGTGCGCGCTCCCCCGCTGGGTCGCGTGCACGTTCATCTGCCACGGATCCTCGTGCAGCTCGATCCCCGCCGCCTCCGCGACGGCCTTGCCCTCGTCGACCAGCGCGTGGACGAGATGGCCAAGGTCCGAGTGCCGCTCCTCGGCCGCGAAGTGCGGGTCGTGTGGGAGCCCGGTCAGCGCGGCGACGGCGTTGACCGTCGCGTTGAAGATCAGCTTCGACCACTGCGCCGGCTTCAGGTCGGGGAACGCACGCGCCTTCAGGCCAGAGCTCTCGATCAGCTGCGCCAGCTCCTCGACCCGCTCGTACGCGAGCCCGTTGTACGGGCCGAGCCACGTCTCGGTGTCGAGGATGTACTCGACGTGGGTGTCGTCGTGGCGCGTCCCGCTCATGAACGTGACGCCGGAGACGAGCGGCCAGTCGCCGTGCCTGCGGACGATCTGCTCTGCGCCGAGCCCGTTTTGCACCGTGACGACCATCGCGTCCGGGAAACGGCCGGCGAGCGAGCCGGCCGCCGCGTCGACGGCCGTCCCCTTCGTCGCCACGATCGCGACGTCGACGTCGGGCAGCTCGGCCGCGTCATCGGTCGCGTGCACCCGGCCGGTGAACTCGGCGCGGCCGCTCACCTCGAGCCCGTCGGCTTCCAGCGCGCGGGCGTGCTCCGGCCGCCGCGTCAGCACCCAGACGTCGGCGACGCGGCTGAGGTGCGCGGCGTAGAGGCTCCCGATCACGCCGCCGCCGATCACACAGACCCGCTCGATCGTCACGAGGTCGCGCCCACCGCCTCCCGGTCGGACGTCTTGAAGTGCGGGATCACCGTCTGGGCGAAGAGCTCCTGCGCCTTGATCGCCTGCCAGTGCGCAGCGCCGCCCGCGTTGACCGTGATCGAGATCTCCGTCAGCCCCTCGCAGAGCTCCTTGACGGCCTCGATCCGCTCGATCACGTCGGCCGGCGTGCCGACCCAGACGATGTCGCCGTCGATCATCTCGTCGTAGGGCGTCTGCGCGAGCTTCTCGAGGATTCCGGCGGTGTAGAAGCCGTAGCCGGCCGCGTTCAGCTCGTCGGCGGGCGGCGGGTCGTACTCCGTCAGCGGCGAGGCGTTCCCCTGCAGGAAGCCGACCATCCACCGCTCGGCCTCGCGCCGGGCGACCTCGCGATCCTCGTCGATGTAGCAGGCGTGGATCCAGACGATGTCCGGCTCGGTGCCGTGCTCGGCGCACTTCGCCCGGTAGAGGTCGAGCTGCTCGGCGAGGGCCGCGTACGGGAGCAGCGGCGGTACGACGACGGCCCAGCCGCGCTCGGCGGCGAGCTCGTACGTACGGTCGGACGTGCCGCCGAGGAAGACGCGGAACTTCCGGTCGGGCCGCGGCACGATTCCCGAGTCGGCGATCTGGAAGTGCTTGCCGTCGTAGGAGAAGCGCTCGTTCTCGAGCGCGGTGAAGAGCAGCTCCACCGACTCCTCGTAGCGCTCACGTGACTCCGGCGTCAGCGCGACCCCGGCCTTCGGGGGCATCCAGCCGTGGCCGCGGCCGACGCCGAACTCGTAGCGGCCGTCGAGGAGAATGTCCGCGACCGCGATCTCGGAGGCCAGGACGACAGGGTTGTGGTACGGCATCGAGTGCAGGAGCGTCCGGAAGTTGATCGTCTTCGTCTTCTGGGCCGCGGCCGCGAACAGCGCCAGCGGGCTGGCCGAGATCGAGAACTTGGGGAAGAAGAAGTGCTCGATCACGGCGTAGGCGTCGTAGCCGAGCCGGTCGGCGTTCTGGATCTGCTCGAGCACTTCGCCGTAGAGCTGCGCAGCGGACTTGCCAGGCCAGCTCTGGATCTCCGAGTAGAGGCTGAACTTCACCCTCGCACCCCTTTCAGTGACATGTCTGGACTCCGCGGCGAGTATCCCGCGTCCGTGTCATGTCAGTCAATGGCCGCGGACGGCGGTGCACTCGATCTCGATCAGGAGCCCCGGCACCGCGAGGCCGGTGACGCCGACGATCGACTGCGCGGGATGCTCGGCGCCGCCGGTGACCTCGTCGATCGCAGCCGTGATCGTCTCGTACTCGGTCGGGTGCAGCGTGTAGATCGTCCGCCGCACGACGTCGTCCCAGCCGACGCCGGCGGCGCGGAGCGCGATCTCGACGTTCCGCATCGCCGCCTTCGTCTGCTCGCCCAGGTCGTCCCCGCCGAGGAGGCCGAACTCCGGGTCCAGCGCGGCCTGGCCGGCGAAGTGGACGACCGTCGTGCCGGAGGCGATCGCGACGTGGCTGAAGCCCGGCGCGGGATGGAGCTCCGGCGGGTTCGCGAGCTCACGGTGATGGGACATCGGCCGCTCCTTTCGTGATCAGGGATCGGAACTCGGCGTCGGTGACCAGCCGCCTCTTCCGGGCGCCGAGCTCCTTCACGGCGGCGAGCAGCTCCGCGTACCGGTCGGCGGTGAGCTCGAGCCCGAGCTCCTCCGCCTTGAGCCGGATCGAATCGAGCCCGCTCTTCTTGCCGAGCACGACCTTCCGCTCCGCGCCGACGAGCGCGGACGAGTACGGCTCGATCGCCGGCGGATCGTGGAACTGGCTCGCAACTGCGCCGCTCTCGCGGGTGAACAGGTTCTCCCCGGTGACGGGCGTCCACGGGGCGAGCTCGTAGCCGGACCGCTCTTGCACGAGCGCCGCGAGCTCGCGCGCCCTGCCGAGGTCGAGGCGGGTCGGGATCCCGTAGAGCGCATCCAGCGCGAGCGCGACCTCGATCAGGTTCGCGTTCCCGGCCCGCTCCCCCATCCCGTTCACCGTTCCCTGCACCCAGGTCGCGCCCGCCTGCACGGCGGCGACCGCAGCCGCCGTCGCGAGCCCGAAGTCGTCGTGCCCGTGCCAGTGCACCGGCACGTCGAGCCAGTCGACCGTCTGGCCGACGAGGTAGGCAGCGCCCTCGGGCGTTGCGATCCCGATCGTGTCGACGACCGCCACTTCCTGCGCGCCGGCCTCGACCGCGGCCTCGTAGGCGCGGCGGAAGAAGCCGAGGTCGGCGCGCGAGCCGTCGACGCCGAAGAACGCGATCGTCATCCCCTCACCCGTCGCGAAGGAGACGGCCTTCCGGATCCGGCCGAGCATGTCCTCGTGGGAGACGCCGAGCGCCGCGAGCTTCGCGTCCGAGATCGGGCTCTCGATCACCGCCGCGCCCACGCCGAGGCCGACGAGTTGCTCGACGTCGGCCTGCACAGCCCGCGCGAACCCCCACACCTCGGCGTGCAGGCCCGCCGCCGCGATCCGGCGAATCGCCTCCTCGTCCTCCGCGGAGACACGCGCGAAGCCGGCCTCGATCCGGTCGATCCCCGCCTCGTCGAGCGCGCGCGCGATCGCGAGCTTGTCCTCCGGCGAGAGGACGACGCCGACAGTCTGCTCGCCATCGCGCAGCGTCGTGTCGTAGAGGCCGACGGTGTCGTGCGACTGCGGCTCGAGCGCGAGCCGGTTGAGGTCACCCGTCCAGATCTGCTCGCGATCGACGGTCATCCGCACCTCACGATCCCGTCGGGGAAGCGGCAGAGCCGCTCTGCGCCGCTCTCGGTGATCAGGAAGTTGTCCTCGACCCGAAGACCGCCGCCCTCCGGCCAGTAGACGCCAGGCTCGATCGCCAGCACCATGCCGACGTCGATCGTGCCACCGCCGGCCTGGTGTGCATAGGGCGGCTCGTGCGCGCGGGCGCCGACGCCGTGGCAGATCGGATGGCTCGGCTGGCCCGGGTAGCCGATCTCCGCGAGGCCGGCGCGGACGGTGCGGTCGAGGTCGGCGAGGCTCGCTCCCGGTTGCGAGAAGGCGACCGCAGTCTCGTAGACCTCCATCAGCCCGCGCTCGAGCTCGGCGTAACGGGGATCGAGCTCGCCCGGGACGAGGTTCTTCGTGTGGTCGCACCAGTAGCCGTCGGCGACCACCCAGATCTCGAACAGCGTCGGCTCGTGCTCCTGGATCTCGCGGCTGCCGGTCGCGCTGAACGTCCGGATTCCGGGTCCCGACCAGACGAGCGAGAAGCCGTGCGCGAGCTCGACCTTGCCGCCGAAGCCGGTGCCGTGATCGTGCACCCAGCCGTTCCAGAGCGCGCCGACCTCGCTCTCGCGCAGGCCCGGCCGGATCAGGCCCTGGACGTGCTCCATCGCGCCGGCCGCGATCTCGTTCGCGAGCCGCATCCGCTCGACCTCCTGCTCGGTCTTGATCGCGCGGGCGACGCTCAGCAGCGGCGTCGCGTCCGCCGCGTGGGGAAACGCGTCGAACCAGGCTTTCGGAAACGTGGTCGGCTCGCCGACCATCCGGTCGGCCGCCTGCGTCCCGAGGCTGAGCTCGATCCCGAGGCGGTCGTACTCCGACGAGAGCTGCCGAGCGAGGTCGAGCGCGCGAAGGCTCGGCGGACGGGGATCGCTCTCGTCGTAGCCGCGGAAGAGACGCACCTCATTCGTCCAGGCCATCCGCTCCGCGTCCGCCTCGGATGCCTCGAGGCAGATCAGCACCGGCTCGCCTTCGCGCGGGAAGACGACCGCGTCGTACCCCTTCATCCCCCAGAAGTTCGTCAGGTAGAGGACATTGTCGGGCGCGCGGACGACGAGCGCGTCGAGCTCCTGCTCGTCCATCAGCGCGCGCACCCGCTCGAGCTTGGCGACGTCCCGCGGCCAGCTCACGGCCGAGCCGAGCTTTGTGTTGAATCAACACAAGCTGTGAGGCGCCGGATTCCACCTCGCATGGATGCGCGGCACCGAACGAGCTTGTGTTGAATCAACACAAGCTCACCGGGCCTTCGCGCCGATGTGGACGAGGTGGCCGTTCGGGTCGACGAAGGAGCACATCCGCTCGCCCCAGGGCTGCTCGGTCGGAGCGAGAATCTCCTCCGCACCGGCCGCACGGAGAGCCGCAGCGGCGACGTCGACGTCGTCGGCGTAGATCCAGAGCGCGAACTCGCGTGGATCGCCCTCGGCGCGCCGACTCAGGCCGATGCCGTAGGGCTCGAGCGCGAGAAAGACGAACTCGACCCCGTGCTCATCCTCGTTGCGGTTCGTCTCCTCGAAGCCGAGCACGGAGCAGTAGAAGCGGCTCGCGGCCTCGACGTCGTCGACGTGCAGGATCGGGAACGCCTCGCGGAAATCGGTCACCAGCGCACACGCGGCGGGACGGGCTCGCCGTGCGCCTCCTCCCAGCCGACCACAGGGTTGCGGAGGACGCCGATCCGCTCGATCTCGGCCTCGATCATGTCGCCCGGCTTCAGGTAGAGCGAAGCCGCGTCCTCCGAGAAGCCGGCCACACCCGACACCGTCCCGGTCGAGAGGACGTCGCCCGCCGAGTAACCGAGTGCGGAGTAGTGCGAGAGGATCTCCGCGATCGTCGTCGACATGTTCCCCGAGTGCGACACCTGCCTCGACTCGCCGTTCACCCGCAGCTCCATCGCCAGATCGTGGGGATCGGGAATCTCGTCCGGCGTCACGATCCAGGGGCCGAGCGGGCAGAAGGTGTCGATCGCCTTGCAAAAGCTGAAGACGCCCGAGCGCATCTCGCGCCGCTGGATGTCGCGCGCCGTGATGTCGTTGAAGATCACATAGCCGCCGACGTAGTCCATCGCCTCCTCGGGCGGGAACCACTTGCCCCCCTTCTTCAGGACGACGGCCAGCTCGAGCTCGTAGTCGAGCTCCTCCGTCAGGTGCTCGGGATAGACGACCGACTCGTCCGGGCCGACGATCGCGTCGACGTTCTGGAAGAAGACGATCCAGGGCGCGATCTCGTGCGACCAGTTGACGACCTTCGAGTCGTCCTCGTGCTCCCGGAAGTTGCCCGCGGTGTGAAAGAACTTCTTCGGCACGATCGGGGCGCGCAGCCGGACGCCGGCGAGCGGCGCGCGTTCGCCGGTCTCGTCCGCGCCGCCGCGCTCGAACCACTCTCGCATCGTCGGTACTTCGAGCCGGACGACCTCCTCGCCGTCCAGGTAGCCGACCTTGCCGTCGTCGTAGGTGACGAGCCTCATCCCGCGCCGCAGACCTTCAGGGCGGAGCGCGCGTAGACCTCGGCGATGTTGACCAGCCCGTCGATCTCGAGATTCTCGCCGTACTCGGGGTCCGGCAGCCCTGACGAAGTGCCGTAGTTGACGGTCGCGATCCCGTAGCGCGAGAGCACCGACGCGTCCGAGAACCAGCGGGTGACGTCGCGCTCGGGCGCGACGCCGAAGACCTCCTCGTGCGCGTCCTCGAGCGCGCCCACGAGTGGGTGCGACTCGTCGAGCTCGGCGCCGGGAGCCGTGACGTAGACCTCGGCCTCGACGTCGTCCAGTCCGCGTGCGAACTCGAGCGCCTTCCGGCGCGCGACCGCCATCTCGACATCGGGCGGCACGCGCAGGTCGAGGAAGAGATCGGTGCGATGCGGAGTCCGCGAGACGCGCCAGCCGAAGCCCCCCTGGATCGCGCCGACGTTCGCGACGCCGCGGACGTCGCCGTAGCTCATCTCCTCCTCCCACTCCGGCAGCCACGCGAGCACCCGGTCGAGCACATTGCGCATCCGCACGATCGAGTTCTCCTCGATCCGCCCGGACGAGAAGGCCGTGTGGATGAACGGACCGGACGTCGAGAGGCGCAACCAGAGCGTCCCGAAGTGGGAGAGCACGAGCTTCTGCTCGGTCGGCTCGCCGAGGATGCACATGTCGGCCGCGCCGCCGTGCCCGACGAGGTGTCTCGACCCCGCCGCGTAGCCGCGGAACTCCGCTCCCTGCGCGTCGCCCTGCTGGGTCTTCTCGATCTCGCCGGCGACGGCGGCGAGCATGACGTCGCCCTTCAGCGGCGCGTCGCCAAGCGCCCGTACGGCCGCGAGATAGGCGACGAGCGCGCCCTTCATGTTCGAGATCCCGAGCCCGTAGATCCGCCCGTCGCGCTCGAAGCCCTCCGGCTGGAAGCCCGGGATCCCGGCCAGCCACGGCTCGCGGCCGGAGTAGGACGTGTCCATGTGCCCGTTGAACATCAGCGTCGGTCCGCCGCCGGTGCCCGCTCGGGTCGCGAGCACGTTTGCGCGCCCCGCTTCGACCTGCTGCCACTGGACGGCGAGGCCGAGCTCCTCGCACTGGCCGGCGTACCAGGCCGCCATCGCCTCCTCGGAGCCGGTGAAGCTCGGGATCGAGACCGCCGCCAGCGCGTCGGCGACCAGGCGATCGCGATCGATCATCGAAAGTGCGGCAAGACCTTCTCGCCGAAGAGCCGGATCTGGTCGTGACGCTTGTCGCCCCACAGCTCGAGCATGACGTGCGTGCAGCCTGCGTCGCGGTACTCCTCGATCGCCGCGATGCAGTCGGCCGGCGTGCCCGCGATCGGCTTGCACTTGTCCAGGATCGCGTCGGTCACCTCGGCCTTCGCCGCCAGCCGTCCGCCCCGCTCCATCGCCTCCGCGACCGGCCGGATCTCGTCCTGCGTCAGCTCGGCGAGGTCGAGCAGGGTGTCGGCGGAGCCCTGGATGTTCTGCACCTTGTTCGCGAGGTACATGCCGGCGATCTCGCGGGCGCCCTCGCGACCGGCGGCGCGATCGGGGTCGATCGAGGCAACGACGGTGCAGCCGACGTCGATCTCGGAACCGACGAGCTCGCGGGTGTGCCGGACGAAGGCGGGCGTCGTGATCGACGGGGTCAAGCAGCCTTCCGCGAGCTCGGCCGCAAGCGCCATCATCTTCGGCGCCGTCGCGGCGACGTACACGGGCGGCACCTCGCGCGGCGTGTGCGCCTCGTCCGAGAGCGCGGGCACGTCCGCCGACCAGGTGTCCCCTTCGTACGAGAACGCCTTCCCGCCGAGGACCCCGCGAACGATCTCGACCGCGTCGCGCATCGGCCCGAGCGTCTTCTTCGTCTGCATCCGGGCATTGTTGAGAAAGATCTTCGACGTCCCGAAGCCGAGGATGAACCGCCCCGGCCCGGCCGCCTCCTGGACCACGCGCGCGTCCATCGCGACCTGCACCGGGTGGCGCGTGAACGGGGAGATGATCCCCCAGCCGATCGTCAGCCGCTCGGTCTCGCGGGCCATCAGCGCCGAGACGACCGTCGACCCGCGCGCCTCCATCTGATGCTTGCGCCACCACGGGTACGCCTCGGCGAGCCAGACCGTGTCCATCCCGGCGTCGTCCATCACGCGCGCCGACTCGAGCATCTCGTCGAGTGGCTCCATCGTCAGCTGCATCACGCCGATGCGGAACGGCACCGCCACGGCGTCCTACGCCTCGGTGTTGTGCGTCGGCCCGTCCGGATCGGCCTCGTAGGCCTCGGGGGAGGCCGGATGGATCCCCTGCTCGGCGCCGCCCGTTCCCGCCGCGGCCGCCTCGGACACCTGCTGCTCGAGCGCCGTGAGCACGTTCCCGACCTGCTGGTTGATGATCGGCTGCAGCACCCGCTGCCCCATCGCGCCGACGGGCCCCGCGATCTTGACGTCGGCCTCCCAGCGCATCGAGGTGCCGGCGCCTGCTTCGGAGAGATGGAACTGCGTCTGCATGTTCATGATCGCGCCGACCCCGTTTCCCTTCGCGTTCAGCTGCGCGAACTCCGGCGGCCGCTCCTCGGCCTTCTCGAAGTCGATCGTCATCCGCAGGCCGCCGAGTCCGAGAGGGATCTTCACCTTCGCCTGCCAGTGGCGGTCGTCCTTGATCTCGAAGCCCTCGACGCCCGGCATCAGCTTCGCCATCTGGGCTGGGTCGTTCAGCACCTTCCAGACGACGTCGCGCGGCGCACTCAGCTCCTTCGTGCCTTCGACCTTCATGCGGGCACCACCGAGACGTTCGTCCGGGTCGACTCCGGATCCTGGAGCATCGACCAGACGCGGTGAGAGGGATTGCAGCTGTCGTAGACGATCGCCCCGCCGACCGGCCGGAGCGCGTCCTGGATCGCCGAGCAGATGCAGTGGATCCCGCCGCCCCCGCCCTCGCCCATCCCCTTCGCGCCGAGCGGTGAGAACGGCGAGGGCGACTCGATCGACCCCGTCTTCAGTGCGGGCACGTCGAGCGCGTGCGGCACGTGGTAGTCGTAGAAGTTCGAGGTCAGCAGTTGCCCGTCTTCGTCGTAGACGAAGTCCTCGTAGAGGGCGGCGCCGATCGCGTGCACCGTCGCGCCGTGCACCTGGCCTTCGACGATCTGAGGATGGATCCGCGTGCCGCAGTCGTCCACCGCCGCATAGTCGACGATCTCGACCACGCCGGTCTCCCGGTCGACCTCGACCACGCACGCGTGGATCTGCGTCGCGTAGGTCAACGTCAGCTTCCCCATCTTCTTCTCGTGGTCGACGTTCCCGAAGTACGGCCGGTAGACGAAGCGGTGGTTCAGCGTCGGGTTGAAGTCGGGCGGGAGGAAGGCGTTGTTCGCGTTCACGATCGCGCCGAGCGCCATGAACGGCAGCGCCGCCTCGGGCGGGCCGTCCTTGATCCGGGCGAACCCGTCCGCCAGCTCGATCGCCTCCTCCGGCGCCTGCAGCACCGCCGCGGCGAGCGCGATCATCTCGGCCCTCAGCGCGTCGGCGGCGCCCTTGACGGCTCCGAGGCCGGTGACCGCGAACTGGCTCGCGTACGTCCCCGAGAAGCCGGCGTGCGAGTTGAAGAAGGTGTCGTGACCGGGACGGACATGCACCTGTTCGGGCGAGCAGCCGAGGATGTCCGCCACGACTTGGGACGCGGTCGTCTCGTGGCCTTGACCCTGCGGCACCGTTCCCGAGAGTGACCACGAGCTCGCCGAAGATGTCGAGCTTCACGGTCGCAGCCTCGTTGTTGCCCGAGAACTGAAGCTCCGGGTTCAGCAGCTGCGACTGGCCGAAGTTGTTCGTCCCGGAATCGAGCGTGGAGCCGATCCCGATCCCGAGCAGCTTCCCGCGCGCCGCCGCCTCCTCGCGCCGCGTCTCGATCGAGTCGTAGCCGATCAGGTCGAGCGCGATCTCGAGGCAGCGGGCGTAATCACCCGAGTCGTAGACGCAGCCGTTCGGCGTCTCGTACGGCATCTGCTCGGTTTTGACGTAGTTGCGCTTGCGCATCTCGACCGGATCGATCCCGAGCTCCGTGCCGACGATGTCGCAGATCCGCTCGGTCAGCCAGAGGTGCTGCATCCGCGAGTAGCCGCGGTTCGGCGACACCGGTGACTTGTTCGTCGTCACCTGGGTGAAGTCGACGCGGATGTTGCGCCAGGCGTAGCAGCCCGGGGTCACCTGCGCCCAGATGATGCAGCCGAGTGGCTCGTACCGTGGGAACGCGCCGCAGTCGTCGAGCGCCTTGACGCTGAAGCCGAGCATCGTGCCGTCGTCCTTGACCGCGACCTCGACGTCGTGGAACCAGCGCTCGTTGCCGTGCGCGTTCGCGGTGTGCTGGTCGGTGCGCCATTCGGTCCAGTTGACCGGCCGGTTCAGCTTCCGCGAGAGCAGGCAGAGCGTCACGTAGTACGGGTGGAGGCAGATCTTGTTGCCGAAGCCGCCGCCGATGTCCTTCGTGATGAAGCGAAGCTTGTCGATCCCGGTCCGCAGCGCGGGCGCCATCCAGATCGCGCCGACGCCCGGCATCTGGTGATTGCAGTGCAGCGTCCACTGGCCCGTCGCCTTCTCGTACTCGACGAGCGCACCGGAGCACTCGAGCGGCGTCGAGCTGAAGCGGTGGAAGTGGAGCTCGTTGATCGTGACGATCCGGTCCGCCTCGGCCTTCGCGCCCTCCCAGTCGCCCCAGTCGAAGACGCCGCTCCAGACCGTATTCGTGCCCGCGTCGTCGTGCATGACGGTGTCGTCCTTGACGGCCTCGCGCGCGTCGACCAGCACGTCGAGCGGCTCGTACTCGACCTCGACGAGCTCGGCGGCGTCGCGCGCCAGCTCGCGGGTGGCGGCGCAGACGGCGGCGACCGGCTCGCCCATGAAGCGCACCTTGCCGACGGCGAGCGCGTAGTCCTTGATCTCGTTCCCCGGCGCCGTCGACAGCTCGAAGAACGGGTCGGTCTGGATCGCGACCTCGTCGCCGGTCAGCGTCCCGTAGACGCCGTCGAGCGCGAGCGCTGCCGCAACGTCGATCGAGACGATCTTCGCGTGCGCGTGCGGCGAGCGGACGAAGTGGACGTAGCCCATTCCGTGCCGGCGCACGTCGTCGAAGAAGATCCCCTGGCCCTGGACGAGCCGCTTGTCCTCCTTGCGCGGGATCGACTGGCCGATGTGGCCCTTCTGCAGCTCGACCGGTGCGGTGGTCGGCGTCTCGGTCGTGCTCACGCGTTCTCTCCCACCGAGACGATCGCCTCGACGATGTTGACGTAACCCGTGCAGCGGCAGATGTTGCCCTGAATCGCGATCCGCGCCTCCTCCTCGGTCGGGCGCGGGTTCTGCTCCAGCAGCGCCGACGCGCTCATCAGCATCCCCGGCGTGCAGTAGCCGCACTGGAGCGCGTGATGAGAGGAGAAGGACTGCTGCAGCGGGCTCAGCTCGCCGTCGCCGGGCGCAAGTCCCTCGACGGTCTTCACCTTCGCCCCGTCCGCCTGCACCGCGAGGAGCATGCAGCTCTTGATCGCCTGGCCGTCGAGCTGGACGGTGCAGGCGCCGCAGTTACCGGTGTCGCAGCCGATGTGGGTCCCGGTCAGCTCGAGCTCGTCGCGGATGAAGTGGACGAGCAGGCGCCGCGCGTCGAGCTCGCGCTCGTACACCTCTCCGTTGACCTCGACCGAGATCGTCCGGCTGGTCGAGGGCTGCTCCACGCTCACTTTGCTCGCTCCTGGGCCTGCCGGACGGCCCGCACCGCGCAGACGCCGGCGAGGTGGCGGCGGTAGTCGGCGGAGGCGTGCACGTCGGCGGGCGGATCGAGCGTCGCATCCTCGACGGCCCGCCGGACGCTGTCCTCGTCGCTGCCGATGGGGGCCAGCAGGACGGGGACAGCGTCGACGCACCCCAGCGCGACTCGCACCGAGTCGCCGGAGAGACAGGCCGCGGCGCTCGCGAGGCAGGTTCCGTCGCGGCCGAGCGTGATCGAGGCGAAGCCGTCGGCGGCGTTCGCGGCCGCCGGCACCGAGACGGAGAGGAGCAGCTCGCCCTCGCCGACCACGGTCATGTAGACGCCCAGGAAGAAATCCTCCGCCGCGACCGTCCGCTCGCCGCCCTCGCCGCGGATCGTCATCGAGGCACCGAGTGCCGCGAGCAGCGGCGGCAGGTGATTCGTCGGATCGTTGGAGCAGATGTTCCCGCCGATCGTGCCCCGGTTGCGCACCTGCACGTCGGCGATCTGCGCCACCACCTCGGCGAGGATCGGCCGCGAGACGTCGACTTCGGACGACCCCATGATCTGCGTGTAGGTCGCCATCGCGCCCAGCTGGAGGGTGTCGCCGCTGACCGAAATCGCGCGCAACTCCTCGAGCCGGTTCAGGTCGACGAGCACGTCCGGGGAGGCCGCGCGCGCCTTCATCACGCTGATCAGCGTCTGGCCGCCGGCGAGCGCTCGGGCTCCTTCGTGCGCGCCCAGAAGCTGGATCGCTTCCACGACGGAGGACGGCCGTGCATATTCGACCTCGCGGAGGAGCACGAGTGGACTACACCGATTTCTCCGTGACATGTCAAACGAGTAGTGTCCGCGCGTGGCCGGATTCGACGCCGTCTTCGTCGGCAGCGGGATCAACTCACTCGCAGGTGCGGCGCTGCTCGCCAAGGACGGCTGGCGCGTCTGCGTGCTCGAGCGGAACGACTGGCTCGGCGGTGCGATCAAGACCGTCGACGGCCTGACGGCGGGCGGCTTCCGGCACGAGGTCTTCTCCTCGTGGCACCCGCTCTGGGTCGGCTCGCCTGCGTATGCCGAGTTGAAGCCCGACCTCGACCGGCTTGGGCTCGAGTACCTGAACACCGACCTCCCCACGGCGACGGCGTTCCCGGACGGCTCGAGCGCGCACCTCTCCACCGACGGCGCCGCCAACGTGGCCGAGCTGGGCGAGGCTTGGCAGCGCCAGTTCGACGACTTCATGGCGGCGGCCGAGATCGCGTTCGGCGTCCTCGGGACGGAGCTGTGGTCGGGCCAGGCGCTCGCGCTCGGGCGCAAGGCCTACAGGCAATTCGGTCGGCGCGGCCTCGTCGAGTTCGCCGGGCACTCGCTGCTCTCGGCGCGCGACTGGCTCACCGACACGTTCGAGGACGAGCGCGCACACGGCCTGCTCGCGCCGTGGGTGCTGCACACCGGCCTCGGCCCCGATCAGGCGATGTCCGGGTTCATGACGCAGGTAATCGCCTGCGCCCTCCAGCTCGGCGGGATGCCGGTGCCGAAGGGCGGCGGCGCCGGCCTCGTCGAGGGGTTGGCTGCGATCGTCCGCGAGTCGGGCGGCGAGCTCCGCACCGAGGCCGACGTCGAGCGAATCGTCGTCTCGGACGGGAAGGCAACCGCGGTTCGGCTGGCGGACGGCGAGACGGTTGCGGCCACGCGTGCCGTTCTGGCCTGCGTCACGCCGACGCAGCTCTACGGCCGGCTCCTCGGCGAGAGCGAGGCGCCGGCGAACGTGCGCGAGCGGGCGCGACGCTTCCGCTACGGCCGCGGCGAGATGCAGATCCACATCGCGATGAACGAGCTCCCTCGCTGGCGCGGCGACGAGCGGCTCGCCCGCACGCCCCTCCTCCATCTCACGCCCGGGCTCGACGGCGTCTCGCGTGCCGTCAACGAGGCCGACCGCGGCCTCCTCCCAGCCGAGGCGACGATCGCGCTGGGGCAGCCGATGGCGGTCGACCCGTCGCGGGCGCCGGATGGCTCCTGGGTGCTCTGGGTGCAGCTGCAGGAGCTACCGCCGAAGCCGAAGGGCGACGCTGCCGGCGAGATCGATGTCCGCGACGGCACCTGGACGGAGGAGCTCCGGGAGGCGTACGCCGACCGGATCGTCGAGCGGATCGGCCGGCACATCGAGAATCTGCGGCGCGCGACGATCGCGCGCGTCGTCATGTCCCCGGCCGACATGGAGGCGGCGAACCCGAACTGGGTCGGCGGCGACATCTACGCGGGCTCGTGCTCCCTCGACCAGAACCTCCTCTTCCGCCCCACCCCCGCGTCGCCGGGACACGAGACGCCGGTCGAGCGGCTCTGGCACATCGGCGCGAGCACGCATCCTGGCCCCGGCCTGGGAGCCGGCTCCGGCTACCTGGTCGCGAAGCAGCTGACGAAGCCGCCGCTCGTCCGCCGGGTGCTCGCCAAGGTGCCCGGCCTGCCGTGACGCTCTCGCTGAGCGAGATCTCCACGGTCGGGGCGTCCTTCGAGGACGACGTGCGCGCTTACGCGGCTGCCGGCTTCGGCGGGATCGGAATCTGGGAGATGAAGCTCGGCGACGACGGCGCCGACCTCGCGGCGCTGCGAGCGAGCGGACTGAGCGTGACGAACTGCGTCCCGAACGTCCCGTCGATCCTCCCGAACGCGATCATCGACGGGCCCGACGACGTCGACGAGCGCGTTGCCTCGCTGTGCGCGTCCGTCCACCGGCTCGCCCGCTACGAGCCCGACTGCGTCGTCTGCCTGACCGGAGCGGCGGGCGGACGCGACGACCAGGAGGCTCGTTCGATCGTGATCGACGGCCTCCGGCGCGCGGCCGCGGCGGCCGACAATGCGGGCGTCCGGCTGGGGCTCGAGCCGATCCACGCCTCGCAACGCGACCAGCTCACCCTGGTCACGACGATCCCGGAGACGCTCGACCTGCTCGGCGAGGCAGGCCTGCCTGACGTCGGGATCATGGTCGACCTGTGGCACCTCGCCGACACCCCTGAGATCGAGCGGCACCTGGCCGAGAACGTCGGCAGGATCACAGGCGTCCACGTCGCCGAGCACGTCCCAGGTCGTGACGAACGCGACCTGCCGCGCGACCGCTGCAGCGAGTTGCTCTACGTCCTTCGCGACGCAGGCTGGAGCGGCGCCTGGGACGTCGAGATCTTCGGGATCCCCGACGACCCGCAGTCGTTCTGGGCGCTCGACGTCGACGAGGCCGCACGCCGAGCTTACGAGGCGATCAGAGCGGTCGCCCCATGAGCGCGAGCACGTTCGCAACGAACACCTTGGTGTCGTCGTAGAGCCCGCGCTCGCGCACGGCCCGCTCGCCCTGGTACCAGGCGGCCAGCGCAAGCCGCTGATCACCGTCGAAGCGCTTGAGCAAGTGGTTGAGCAGGGTCAGGCCCACCTCGACGCCGCCCTCGCCGGTCCGCGGCACCGTGCGCCCGAGCAGGACGGTTTCGACGAACGTCCAGGTGTCCGGCATGATCTGCATCGGTCCCCAGGCGCCCGTCGACGACGTGACGTTCGTCTGGAAGCCGGACTCCTGCCAGGCAAGCGCCCGGGCGAGGCTTGCCGGGACGCCGTAGTGCGCCGCCCACTTGTCGATGTGCGAACGCACGGTCGAGCGGCTCAGCTCCAGCGCCGGCCCGGCCGCCACCGCTCCGGGAAGACGAAGCTTCGCTCCCTCGACGACGAGGTTCACCGACTCGAGGTCGTTCGCGGCGGCAAGCGCGCGCACGGTCGTCTTGTGCTTCTGGGCGATCTCCGTGAGCGTGTCGCCCGGCCGAACGACGTAGCTCACCGCCGAGGACGTCGCCTGCGTCAGCACCGGCGTCCGCCGCCCATGACCGAAGGCCGTGAGCGTCCGCGGCCCGGCCACCCCGTCGATCGAGATCCCACGCGTTCGCTGGAAGCGGAGCAGGCCGGCCTTCGTCGACGCGCCGAAATGGCCGTCGACGTCGAGCAGCCGCAGGTGCCCCGCCCGAGCGAGCAGGAACTGCAGCGAGGAGACGTCCCAGCCGTAGGTGCCCTGCACGAGGACGCGGCGGGCGACGAGCGGCCGTCCGAGCGCGCCGAGCCGAGCGCGCGTTCGCGGCCCCAGCTCCCCTGTCACCGGTAGCCCGGCGGCGCGCTGAAAGGCGCGCAAGCCCTTCGCCGTCATCTGGCCGGCGAGGCCGTCGATCTGGCCGAAGTACATCCCTTTCGAGCGCAGTGAGACCTGCAGCGCCGCGATCTCGGGATCCGGCGCTCCGGCGGCAAGGGCAGGCGGCGCCGCGGCGGTGGCGATGACGGTGGCAACGATGAGGAGACGTAAGCGCATGGGCCGACCTCCTTTGCCGCCGACCTCCCTCCTCCTTCGTTTCTTTACAAATCCCGAAGAACGGCCGTCGAGTCATGGCACGATGTCCCGGTGAGGGTCGAGCGCAGACGTGTCCTCGTTCTGCTCTCGGGCCTCGTCTCTCTGCTGATCGCCGCAGGCTCCTTCGTCGCCTGGAGCGTTGCCGCCGATCGGGGCGAGCCGGACGACCTCCTGCCAAACCTGACGCAGGCGGTCCCCGACGAGCTGAGCTGGCGCACCGGCGGAACACGCGTCAGCCCGAGGTTCTTCCTCGGCTTCAAGTCCGCTGCCGCGAACCTCGGTGTGGCGCCGCTGGTCGTACTCGGCAGCCGAAAGAACGTGAAGCAGGAGCGGATGGCGCTCGAGCAGCAGCTTCAGCGCAGCGACGGCTCGACCCGAACGGTGCCCCTCCGGGCGACGCTCCGATACGTCCGCTCCACGGGTCACGCCCACTGGCACGTGCTCGGCTTCATGCGCTACGAGCTTCGCGGCGCGGACGGCGCCCCGGTCATCCGCGACCGGAAGACGGGGTTCTGCCTCGGCGACCGCTACCGCGTCGAGCTCGGGCTGCCCGGCCGCGCACCGCCCGCCCGCTTCAGAGAGCGGTGCGGCAAGGGAGCTCCTCACCTCCTCGGGATCCGGGAGGGGATCTCGGTCGGTTGGGGCGACGACTATTCCCCCCACGTGGAGGGGCAGGAGCTCGAGGCCACCTCGCTCGCGGCCGGGCGCTACGTGCTGGTGCACCGCGTCAACCCGAGTCGCGACCTCCGTGAGAGCGACTACAGCGACAACGCGTCGGCGATCGAGATCGAGCTGGACTGGCCGAACGGACGAGTGAGCCAGCCGCGCGTCAGGGTCGTGTCCCGCTGCCCGGGCACGGCCATCTGCCCCTGACTTTCCGCTCCCCTAGGGCACCGGGGACGAGTCGGGCCCTTGCTCGAGCTCGAGCAACGGCAGCCCGTGGCGTTCGACGAGACCCCAGAAGTCAAAACCACGCTCGAGCATCGCAGCGTACTTGTCGAGCAGCCTGAACTCAGCCGCCGGTTCGATCGCGGGAATGTGCGGCGCGAGGTCATCGCGGATGAAATAGGCGTTGGTGCCGCGAGGCTCCACTGCGACGAGGCGGTAGCCGAGCGAGCGTCCGAGCCCGGCATGTGCCGCAAGCGACGCGCCGTAATAGGTGCCCTTGAGATCCGGGAACGAGCGACGCCGGAAATCGGGGTCGTACGGGACGACGAGGGCGCGCTCGGCCCCGAGCATCGAGTTGTACTCGACCACGACAATCCGGGCGGAGACTGACTCGATCCGGCTCCAGAGCCAGTAGTCGTTCCCGTCGATGTCGATGCTGAGCAGGTCGATTTCGCCGCGGAACCCGCGCGAGGCGATGACGCCGTCAACGGTCTCCGCTGTGAGCCACACCTCCTCCACCTGAACGCGTCCGGCGGGAACCCACGCGCGGAGCCTGCCCAACCTCTCCGGAGACCCATCCACCATCAGGCCGCTCCAGCCAAGTTCCTCCGCGAGGAAACCCGAGTTACCGCCGTTGTCGCCACAGCCGAGCTCGACGAACCGCCGTGCGCCAGGGCCGATCTCCTGCAAGAGCGCGTACGTCAGACCGTCCTCCGCGTTCTGCGATCGCAGCCGGAAGCGGCGGCTCGTCAGCTTCTGCGGATAGGGAAGCTCCTCGAGAGGGATCGAGCTCAGCCGGATCAGCGCCTGAAGATTCTGCTCGACACGCCCGAGTTGGCCCAGCGCGGCTCGCGTTCGCGTCTCGAGCGTCGCGTGGAGCCGCTCGACCTCGGTCTCGAGGTTCCCCAAACGTTCGAGGACACGATCGTCACCGGCGCGTTCCGCGTTCGCCGGGTGCCGGCGTCGACGCAGGATCCACATCCAAACGCGCAGCACGAGCGTTCGAGGCGACACGTGCTGAATCTATCGACCCCCTCCGGCGCTCGCTGAGCCGCCCGCGACGGCAGAAGGGCGAGATCTCCGTTGAGCTCCCCGGGTTGGACTCGAACCAACAACCCTTCGGTTAACAGCCGAATGCTCTGCCAATTGAGCTACCGGGGAACGGCCGCGGAATTGTAGCGACGCGGTTCTACGTCTACGGATCGACGATGACGCTCGTGGCCGGAGGCTTCGGCTTGGGCTTCGCCTTCAGCCTCGGCGTCGTGCTCTTGAGCGTGATGATCCCGGGCAGGTACGTCCTCGGCTTGGCGCTCGTCTTGACGACGACGACCACCTTCGCCCGCAGGGTTCCGTTCGTGCGCAAGATCGTCAACGCCCGCGCCGTCAGCTTGATCGACGCCGAGCCCTTGATCCCCTTCTTGACCGAGAACGTCTTCTTGCCGAGCTTCAACAGCGGCTTGGTCGCCCGCTGCAACTCGACCGAGCCGGCGCACACGATCGGGGACACCTTCTGGCAGGTGACCTGCATCTTCGCGATTCCGTTCTTGCCGACCAGGATCATCGTCGGCCCGAGCTGCACGCGCGGCAGCTTGACGGCCGCGGGAGCGCGCGACGGGCCGCGGGGTGACCACCGGCGGTGTCGGCGTCTGCGTCGTCCGGTCGCTGGCTTCGATCGTTGCTTCGCCGCGACCCTTCGTGACCGCGCCGTTGACGGGGTCGCCGAGGACGACGTCGAAGTCCTCGGCGGCCTCGGAGAGGGTGTCGTCCAACACCGTCACGGTGATCGTCTTCGACTTCTCGCCCGGCGCGAAGGTCAGGCTGCCCGTGCGCGCGACGTAGTCGACGCTCGACCGGGCGGTGCCGTCGGCGGTGTTGAAGCGGACCGTGACCGCAAGCGATTGTCGTCCCGGCGAGCGTGACCGTGAAGTTCGCGCCCTCGCCCTCGCGCGCGTTCGTGTCGCTGATCGAGAGCGACGGCGGCGCGTTCTTGTCCACGATCGTCCCGTCGCCCTGGGCGTCGGTGAGATTGGCCGGGGGAACGCCGGTGGGGTTGGAGAGCAAGAGCCTCAGCGTTTCGTTCGGCTCGTTGGTGGTGTCTCCGGTGACCGCGACGGCGACGGTCTTGGACGTCTGGCCGGGCGTGAAGCTGAGGACTCCACTCCCGGCCGTGTAGTCGACACCCGCGGTAGCCGTGCCATCAGCGGTTGCCCAATTGACGGTCACATTGCGCTCGCTCGCCTGCGACAGGGTGACAGTGAACGTCATCGTCGCCGTGCCCGACGAGGGTTCGTCCGCTGTCGCGTCGCTGACCGACAGCTTCGAGTTGTTGTCGTCGTTCACGATCGTGCCCGTCGCGGTCGCGACCACAGCCTGGGTCGTCGGGTTCAGGAGCTGGAGCGTGAAGGACTCGTTGTTTTCGTCCACCAGGTCCCGCTTCACCCCGATCGTCACCTGCAGGGTCGTGGGCGTCGTGGTCGTGTTGGCCGGGAAGACGATCTGCGAGCCGCCGACCTCGACGAAGTCGGAGCCCGTCGCCGTGCCCACCAAGGTTCGGTAGTTGAACCGCGTCTCCGGCCGGGGGCTGGAGAGCGTCACGTCGAAGACGAGGTCTCCCCCGCTGCCCGGGTTGCCTTCGGAGACCGAAGGATTCGACACGGTCGGCGTCGGCGAGAAGTCGTCGTCCCTGATCCTGATCTCACCGCGGCTGTCCGGGCCTGGCCGGGCGTTCTCCGGGTCGGTGATGACAACCGAGAACGTCTCCTCCTGCTCGAAGAGCGTGTCGCCCTTGACCTTCACGATGATGTCCTTGCTCGTCTGACCCGGATCGAAGACCAGGAACTGGTTCTCCGCCTTTACGTAGTCGACGTCCTCGGTCGCGGTTCCGGGGGCGGTCGCCCAGGGCACCCTGATCGTCTTCCCGCTCGGCGCCGAGAGGGTGACGGTGATCGTCGCGTCGACGGTGTCGGCGTTCCCCTCGGTGAGCACGGTGAAGTCGCTGATCGTCGCAACCTCCGGCTCGGGGTCGTCATCCGTGATCGTGCCGGCGCCCGTCCCGTCGCCGATCGAGGCATTCGACGACGCTTCCGAGAGCACCACGCTGAAACCCTCCGTGTTCTCGTCCAAGGGAGGGATCCTCGTCGTTCGTCGTGACTCGCACTTCTTTCTCGAGGGATGGCTCGCCAGGCGTGAACGTGACCGAGGTGAGTGGCTTTGCGACGTAGTCGCCGTTTTCGGCACTCGCCGACCCGTTCTCCGTCCGGTACTTGACTGTCACCGTACTCGCGGGCGCTTGGGAAAGCGTGATCTTGAAGACTGCGTCCGCGCCTTCTTCGGCGGGAGGCGCGTCGTTGATTGAGAGGACAGGAACGTCGTCGTCGACGATCTCCGTCGTGACGGATCGGGTCTCGACCGTCGCGCCGTTCTCATTCGGAGAGGCTGACCGTGAACGGCTCGTTCAGCTCATCCGCCGCGTCCTGTGTCGCTGTGACGGTGAACGTCTCGCCTGTCGAACCCTTCGGCACGTGAGCGGCGTGGCGGGGGCGTAAACCGTGAAGTCGGACGCACTCGTCCCGAACCAGTGGGCGCTGCGTCGAACTTGACCGTGGCGTTGTCGTCCGTCCCGTCAGTCAGGCTGACCGTGTACGTCGCCGTCCCGCCCTCGGTGACAGGTCGGGTCTCCGCTGATCGTGAGCTTCTGAGCGTCGTCGGCGCCAGCCTGCCCGGGCAGCGCAATCAGGCAGCCCAAGACCAGCCCGGCGGCGCCGAGCCGACGAACGTTCCCCCTTGTCTTCAGGCCACCCCCAAGCACGTCCGTCTTGGTGTAGCACGATTTACGGTTCGAAACAAAGGAATCTGAAAAACCTACCCGTCCAGCGAGGACCGCCTTGGCGGTCCTTGGCGGCACAGAAGTCGCCGTGCATCTAGAGTGCGCTTGCTCCAAACCGGAAACTGCGGTAAGAACCCGTAAAGGGTCGTTCGGTTACAGAGGAGACTCCGTTGGCGGCAAGGGGGAATCGGTTCGGCGTTGGACGCTTCGGCGTCGCCTGCTTGGCGACCGTCGCCGTCGTGCTCGGCGTCACCCAGCCGGCCCTCGCGATGGACGCAACGCCTCCGCCGCCCGCGGACACGGCGAGCACCGAGGCGCCCGCCACCGAGACGACGCCACCCGCCTCGGAGCCGACCGACCCGGAACCGGGAACGCCGCCGGCCGAGCCGACGCCGGAGGAGCCGGCCGCAGAGGAGCCCGCCGCGGATCCGACGCCGGCGCCCGAGGGCGGCACGTCGAGCGAGAGCGGAACAGGGACCGAGACCGAGACGACCTCGACGACCACCCCCGACGCCACTTCCGGTCCTGCGGAGACGCCGACCACGGCGGCCCCCGAAACGGCACCCGCGGACGTCGTCAAGCTCGACTCCACGACGCCGCAGACGGCTCCTGCCGCAGTCACCGCCCCGGCCGCTCCGGCCGCTCCGGCCGAGTCGGCCGCGTCAGCACCGCCGGCCGCCGTCGAGACGCCGGCGGCCCCCGCTGCCGTGTCGATCGTCCTGCTTGTCGAGGCTCCGGCTGCGGAGGAGGCCGCCGAGGCGGACGCGCCGGACACGGCAGCTGCCCGAGCCGAGGCCGCCGCGGGTGCCGACGGTGCGGTCGTCGTCAGCCTGCGGGAGAGAGCGGCCGCCCCGCTGGTCGCGCTCGTGCCCGACGACGAGACGGCGAACGCGCTCGCGATGCCGAAGCTCGTCGTCGTGTCGAGCAAGCCAAAGCTCCTCCCGCGTACGTGTGCGCAGCCGAGGGCACGAGTCCCGCTGTCGCAGCGATGCAAGCAGGTGCGCGCAGCCACGATTCTTCGCAGCCCGCTGACCTATTCGCCCAGCCCGGAGGTGCGGGCCGCAATCGACCGGGTGGCGACGCGAGCCGCGGCGCGCCGGGTCGAGGCACGGCCTCCGCCCGATTCGAAGGCTGCGAAAAAACATCCTGTCGCCGAGGTCCGGCCGACGATCCCCTTCGGGGATTCCGGCCAGGGCGCGGCCAATGACGAGTTCGGCGGCTCGACCGGCTCCAGCTGGTCCTCTCGCCTGTTCGCGGTCACTGCAGTTCAGATCCGCGTCCCGATGCCGTTCCGGTTCGGCCGGGTTCGGCTGCCGAGCACGATCCCGCACGGCGTCATCGCCGCGCCTCCCACCGCCCGACCCGGATAGCTCCCGGCCACGGCTCCGAATCCGCCACCGCGGAAGATCCAAGGGTGGCTGTGAGTCGTGTGAGAGGGCAACTGTCCTGGGGAAGACGGTTCATGGAGGAAATGGGATGAAGCAAGAATTCAGCAGTCCACGACGGAGGGCGATAGTGCTCGACCCGCATCCGTTGTGTCACACCGCCCTGGCGACGCTGCTCGCCAGGTACGAGATCGACCTCGTCGGCGCAACGACGTGCGCGAGCACGGCCGCGACGCTCCTACGCGAGCACCGGCCGGACCTGCTCGTCCTGGAGGTCGATCTACCCGAAGGGCTCGACGCCGCGTTGCGGCTGATCTCGACCGGTCCGCGTGAGACGCCGGGCCTGACCGTGGTCGTCCTGTCCGGCTCGAACGAACGGAGCGTGATCGACGCTGCCTTCGATCGTGGCGCTTCGGCGTACGTCCTGAAGTCGTCCGACCCGGACGCCATCGGGACCGCGATCCGGCAAGCGTTCGAGCCGTCGCTGTATCTGGCACGGCCGAGGCAGGAGGCAGTGGCGACGGAGCGCCGGGACGTCCTCCGCAAGCTGACCCGCCGCGAGCTCGAGATCCTGCAGCTCGTCTCGGGTGGACGGTCGAATCGCCAGGTGGCGGAGATCCTCTGGGTCGCCGACCAGACGGTGAAGTTCCACCTCGCGAACGTCTACCGCAAGCTCGGCGTCCGCAGTCGCTTCGAGGCGGCACGCTGGGCCCGGCAGAACGGGATCCTGGACGTGGTCGCCGAGTCCGGCGAGGCGATCTCGCCCATCGAACGGAAGGAGAACGGCAACGGTGCTCCGGCGCTGGTCCCGCTTCGGCGTCCGACACCGCGGTCGAACAGGCCTACGGGCCGCCTCGAGGAAACATCGCGATGACGCCCATCGAGTACTGCCGAGTCCGGGCACCGCGGCATTGAACCTCCGCGGTGTACCGGCCGGCAGTGACTTGAGCGGTGAGGCTGATCAAGTTCTTGAAGGCGGGCGCAGCGACGGTCAGCTCGCTCGCCGAGCGGAGCGATAGCGAGCAGGTGCTCGCGAGCGGGGTCAGGAGCTGCAGCTCGAAGCGGCCGCGGCCGACCCTGAACGTCGAACGGAAGCCGCGCTTGAACGTGCCGGTCTCGAACACCGTCTGCCGGGTGTACAGCTGCCCCGGCACCGGAGGCCTGAGCACGGGCGGCACGGGCGGCACGACCGGCGGGCTCGGTGGGATCGGCGTCACCGGCCTGAGGCCGGACGGCCCCGGCGCGAGCAGCCCGAGCCACTCGAAGGCGGCCATCGGCTCGATCTGGCCGTAGGCGATCCCGGGAACCGGCCGCGCGGTCGCTGTCAGCGCGCGCCGCACCTGCTCCCCACCCAGGCTCGGGTTCCGCGAGAGCAGGAGCGCAGCAACGCCTGAGACCGCGGCGGGCGTGAACGACGTGCCGCAGCTCGTTCCGGGCGGCGTCGAGATGTCGGTGACCACATGGCAGCCGGGCGCCGCGAGCGAGACCCAGGGGCCGTGAGACGACCAGAAGTAGAGCTTGGCCGCGTCGTCGGTGGCGGCGACTGCGAGCACGTTCGGATACGCGCCCGGGTACTGGCGGGCGTCCGAGCCCGAGTTGCCGGCCGAAGCGATCACGACCGCGCCGCGGTTGATCGCGTTCTGGACCGCGCGAGCCTCGGCACCGTCCGGGACGCCCGGATGACTGAGGCTGACGTTGATGATCCGCGCCCCGTGCTCGGTTGCCCAGTTGATCCCCTCGGCGATCCGCCCGGCGCTCGCCGAGCCGTCGGCGGAGACCCGGACCGGCATGATCTTGCACTGCCAGCAGTAGCCCGCCATGCCGATCTGGTTGTTTCCGCGAGCGGCGATCACGGTGGCCACCCTCGTGCCGTGGCCGTGCGTGTCCTGTGGCTCGCCATCGTTCTCGACGAAGTCCCAGCCGGGAACGAGCGCGCCCTCGAGCTCGGGGATCGCGTTCACACCGGTGTCGACCGTCGCGACCACGATGGTCGGATCGCCCGTCGTGATCTCCCAGACCTCCGGCAGCCTGATCAGGCGCTCCGCGAGCTGCTCGTGCCACGCGGGATCGTTGGGCTGCACCGCTGCGCCGGCCCCCCCGAGGCCTAGCGACAGCGCCGCGAGCACGAAAACGAGAAGAGGCCGCATCCGCTCCGAGTCTAGACGGCGGATTCCGGGCTGCAAGGGCAGGACTCCAAAAACCCCCCGGACACCTGTCGGACCGGGCCGACGGAACTTCTAAACATGGCCGTCGGGGGGGCTTTCTCGCTCGAAAACACTACCCGGTGCCACCCTTGCGCGAGCCTTCGAAAAGGTCTAGAACCGAAGGGTCGCATAGACACGTCTGGGACTGGCCGACATCGGAAGGAGGTTGGCACGGGGGAGCGCGCAAAAAGCACGCTGAGCAGCAAGATTCGAGCAAGAACTTTTTTGGGGAAACGAGACGATGGGGGAATCAAATAATGCGTAAGAGAGTACGTTTGGCGATTGCCGCCGCTCTGACGATTGGCACCTTTGTGCTGGTCGCCGGTGCGTCGGCGGTCCCCGCCGTGCTGAGTGAGGCGACAACGGATCATCCGTTGTACAGGCTGGACAACAGCCTGAACGACTCGACTCAGATGACGAACATTCCGGTACTGGCCTGGCGCGGCGAGACGCTCCGCCTGGTCAAGTGCTATCCGTTCCTGAACGGGGACGCCGAGGCCGCAGCACGCACGCAGATCTCGCAGACCGGCGGTCTCCAGAGCCTGTTCGACATCAAGTTCGTGATCGAGGACTGGAGCGGTGACGCTGTCAACCGTCCCGTGTTCCTGAACGGGAACGACGGCAACCGGCCCGTGTTCTTCGGCGAGGGCGAGCAGGAAGGCAGCCTCTGCGCGTCGATTCACATCACCTCGCAGAAGGCCGGCATCGCGCTGGTGAAGCTGAACGCCGAGGTCTTCGGGGATCTGGCTAGGTACCTGCTCTTCCCCGACGACATCATCGCGCTCCAGCACCAGTTCGTCGCGATCTGGATGAACGCGAACCAGCCGACGCTCCTGAACGTCTCTGGCGGCACCGGCGCTCCTGCCGGTCCGATCACTGACGTCGCAGGGGATGAAGGCAACGTGCTCCAGGCAGTCGTGACCGGATCCGTTCCGAACGGGAACAACTTCGCCGAGCTCGGGCTCGCCGACGAGTTGACGTTCCCCGAGGACTGGCCGGATCTCGCCGAGGCGTACGCCACCTCGACGGGCTTCGACGACAACGGGGACTTCGACCCGAGCCTCGAGTTCGACCCGCGGTTGTGGGACATTCACGACGACAACACGGCGACTCCGGACGTTCACGTCCCGGGTTACTGCGCGCTGCCGTCGCTGACCACGCTCATCGACCAGGTCGACAACTGCATCGCCGGCAACGACGAGGACGAGGACTTCTCGCGCGTCTTCGGCGACAACGCCGGTGACTTCTCCGGCACCGTCGGCCCGTTCGACGCACTTCGGCCGGACGACACGCTGCTGAGCGACGGCAAGATCGACGCGTGGGACGCGCCGATGCCGCCGATCCGCATCGACTTCGAGATCGAGCCCAACACCGGCGCACCGACTGACATCTCCGGCGTCGGCTCGCTCGTGAAGGTCGACAAGGACGACGTGTATGTCCGCAACCCGCTTCTCGCGGACGACACGGCGCACAACCTGTACGCCCCGTTCTACAAGGCGTACATCCCGGCGAGGGCCGCGGAGTACGACATCGGAACCACCGCGTCGGGCACCGACGGAGCGTTCATCAACAACAACTTCGCCGGCTACCTGGCCGACTGGGACGAGCCGTACGACTTCTGGGATATCGCCGAGTCGTTCAACGAGGCCGCAGGCGGCGACACCGACTGCCTCCTCCGCAGCGACGAGGATCCCGCGTACCGGCAGCTGCCGGCGGGTGACCAGGGCGTGGTCGTCTACACCGACGAGCACGGCGAGGCCCGCGTCCGGTTCCTGCCGGGCACCGGGTTCTACTTCGACAACCTGGGCGTCGTCGTCAACCTGAACGACGGTTGCGACCTCCAGGGCGTCAACCCGATCGGCACGGCCGACATCACCGCCACCGCGCGGCATCCCGGCCAGCGCACGACCGCTCCTGCTCAGCGCTCTGCTGAGCTCAGGAAGATCGTGACGTCGCTGTTCAACAAGACGATCGTGTGCGTGCCCAAGGGCGGTACGGGTGTCTCGACGACGCTCGTCCGCATCTGCACCGCGACCGCGATCGACATCGACGGCGAGCCCTTCGTGGGCGAGGTCGTCTGCTTCACGGCGGAGACGCTGGGCGGTCTCATCCCCGGACCCGGTTATGTCGCGATCAAGGATCCAGTGCGCGGCCTGAACCGGCTCTGCATCGAAACGGACGAGAATGGTCAGGCAGCGGTCGAGGTCATCACGAGCTCGGCTGGCCTGGTCAACGTGATCGCCCACTTCGTCGATGAGAACCTGTTCCGCAGCGTCAACGCGGACTTCCGCCCGACGGCACCGTCGACGACGACGCCGAACCCGACCACGCCGACGACGCCGAGCACGAACGTGCCGACGCCGACGCAGGTCGCGCAGAGCGTCAGCCCGTCTGCCTCGCAGGCGTCGGTTGTCAGCCTGACCAACTCGGTCACGCCCGTGACGGCCAAGCCGGCCGTGGCGGCGAAGGCTGCCAAGGCGAACCTCAGCACCGCGAGGCTCGTGCTCGTCAACGGCAAGCGTCACCTCATGGTTCGGGTCAACGGCACCAGCAAGACGGCCAAGATCCGGATCATCCAGGTGAACAAGGCCGGCAAGGTGGTCTCCCGCACGACCCGCATCGTCGCCACGAACAAGCAGGTTCGTGTCGGCAAGATGGTCATCGGGAAGAACATCAAGACCGTGCGCGTCTCCGTTCTGTAAGTAGAGACACGCACAACCGCTAGTCGAGAGGGCCCGCCGTCAGGCGGGCCCTCTCTCATTCAGGGTTGCGGTCGCTGCGTCGCTCGACGACGACCGGTGCCGGCTCGGGGCGGGCGCCGAGTGTCGTCAGGAGGGCGTCCGCGTCGACGCGCCCGGCCGAGACGAAGTCGCCGACGGGCTGCGAGCTGGCGGCGAGCGCCTGCGCGATCCCGTCCGGAGACCGGTCGAGCGCGAACGAGCGGGCGAGGCCCGCCATGCCCGAGGCGAACGCCGCGGCCGAAGAGGTGCCGCAGAAGTCTGCGTAGCCGCCGCCTGCCTGCGTCGACTGGCTGCAGCCGGGCGCGGCGAGCGTGACCCAATGGCCGTAGCTGGCCCATTCGTAGCGCGCATCCGAGGCGTCCGTGCCCGTGACGCTGACGATGCCCGGCTGCCCGGCCGGGAAGGTGACGTCGGCACTGCCGCTGTTGCCGGCGGCCGCGACGATCAAGACGCCTTTCGCGCGGGCATGCTCGAGGGCCATCGCGACTCCCTCGTCGCGGCCGGAGAGGACAAAGCTCATGTTGAGGACGCGCGCACCGTGGTCGGCCGCCCAGACGATGCCCTCGGCGATGTCGGCGGACGTGCCGGCGCCGTTGGCGCCGATCACCTTGACCGGCATCAGGGAGCACTGCGAGCAGGCTCCGACGCCGCCGATCCCGTTGTTCGAGCGCGCGGCGATCACACCGGCGACGAGCGTGCCGTGGCCGTGGTCGTCGTTCGCGTCGGCGTCCTCGTTGACCGCGTCCCAGCCTTCGACGAACGAGCCCTGGAGATCGGGGTGGTTGCGATCGATTCCGGTGTCGAGCACGGCGACGACGACCTCCGCGGCGCCCTTGGTCACGCGCCAGGCGGCCGGAGCGCGGACCTTGGCGAGCGACCAGGACTCGTTCCAGAGCGGGTCGTTCGGCAGGGCCGGGGCGGGAGGAGCGACCGGGCGCGGCCGGACCTTCTTCTTGGTCGGCTTGCCGGTGGGCTTGCCCACGGTGGCGACGACGTCGGCGCTCGCGGCCGCTACCGGTCCGCTGGACGCGGACGAGAGGTTGCCCGGAGCCGCGAGCAGCATGAGGGTCGCAGCGACGAGGAGAAGGGAGCGGCTGAGCGAGAGCACCGTCTCGCTATCGGCACGTCCGCCCTATCCTTTAGAAGGAATTAGCATCCTCTAGGAGGAGCTGGCAACCTTAGGGGATTACCTTCGGCTGGAGATCGTGGCGCGGAAGGACGCGTGCGTTTGCACCCGGCCCTGCTGCACGATCACTGCAGCGGCCACCGTCTGCCCGCGGGCGGCCTGCGGGACACGCCAGGCGCAAAGTGCGGTGCCGGCTTGGAGACGCCGCTTCAGCACCCGCAGCGGCCGTCCCTGGAACCGCGCGCTGCAGAAGACGTGCCCGGCCGTCATCCGCCTTCCGCCCTTGAGCACGGCGACCTTGCTGGCGAGCACGCGCCCAGCGGCGGGCCGCCGCGGATTGAGCGTAAGCCCGTGGAGGATGATCGCGCTTGGGGCAGCCGAGGAAACCTTCGTCACTTGCTGCGTCGGCGCTGGATTCCACGGCTGCGCCGGCGGCGTGGCCGGAGGCTTCGGTGCCGGGGGAGGGGTCGGGGTCGGCGGCGGCGAGGGCTTCGGCGCGGGCGCCGGAGCCGGCGCAGGCGGAGATGGCGCGGGTGGGGTCGGCGCCGGCGGGGATGGCGCGGGCGGCGGCGCTGAGCCGCCTCCGCCCGTCCCGAACGCGTGGGCCCAGTAGACCTGGCCGGAAGCGCTCGCGGCGGCGCCGGAGCCGATCGCGACGTAGCTCGCGTTCTCGAGGTTGGCGCGATGCCCGGGCGAGTTGAGCCAGCCGTTGACGACGGCTGCAGGTGTCTGGTAGCCGAAGGCGATGTTCTCTCCCCAGCCTCCCGTGACACCGCACGCGCTCATTCTCTCGGCGGTGGACCGGCCAACGGGCGGAGCCGGGTCGTTGTGGCTCATGTAGCTGTACTTGGCCATGTGCCTCGCCTTCCAGACAGCGCTCGCCTGGAGCGCCGGCCCGACGACGAGCTGCCGCAAGCCGCGAGCGGCGCGGTGGGCGTTGACGAGGTCGATCGTCTGCGCAGCGAAGTCGGCTTTCGTCGTGCCCCAATCCGAGGCCGGGGTGCAGTCGGCGGCGGCGGCAGCGCCCGCGCCGGTGGCTGTCAGACCCCAGGCGCCTACTGCAATGGCGCAGACGAGGGCGAGAGCGGCGAGTGTGCGGCTGAGAACATCCATCAGACGGCGAACGGGCCTTGCGGGGGTCACGTAGTCCTACCTGAAGGATCGGACACTAACAGCAAAAACTTGATGCTCGCGTGAGAGCGAGCCTCAGTGAATCTCCTGCGCCGCTTCCGACAGCTTCGCCAGGGCGGCCTGCAACTCCTTGACCCGCTCGAGCTCGGCGCCGGCGAGCTCGCGGCGCAGGCGGCGCGCGCGAAGGTTCAGGAGCAGCTCCTTTCCGGTTCGCTCGTCGAGCGCCTCGCGGGCGGCACGCGCGTCGAGCTCGGCGCGCAAGGCAACGAGCGCGTCGTCCTCCTCCCCGCCCTCGACGAGCGACGCCCGGAAGCGCCGGTGCAGCTCGGAGTCGAAATGGTCGGCCGAGAGCTCGGCCAGGAGCGTGACGAGAGCCGGATGGAGCAGGCACGCGGCCAGGACGCGCCGTTCGAGCTGCTCCCCTTTCTCCAGCATCGCCGGCGAGAGATCCGCAGCGGGCGCGCGCCCCTGCGCCTTCGCCCCCAGACCGGCGAGCGTCTCCCGGGGCAGGTCGAGCGTGTCGGCGAGCAGCCGCAGCGCATCCTGCCGCTCCGGCGAGTCCTCGACCTTCGTGAGCACCTCGCGCGCCCGCACGAACGCCTCCTGCCGGTCGGGCGTGCGCTCGAGCTCGAGCCGGACGCGATGGACGACGTAGCTGGCCGCACCGCCGAGCCGCTGCTCGAATCCCGCCGGCTCGTCTGCGGGATCCTGTCCCTTCGGCAGCGTGACGACCCGCACGTCGAACCCGAGGGCGCTGGCGAGCTCCATCCCGCGCAGCGTCGCCTCTTCGCCTGCCGCGTCGGAGTCGAAACAGAGGTAGAGCCGGCGTGTCAGCCGCTGCAGCTCCTTCAACTGGCGCTCGGTCAACGCGGTCCCCATCGAGGCGACCACGGGCTCGAAGCCGGCCTGGCGCAACGCGATCACGTCCGTGTTCCCCTCGACGACCACTGCCCGTTCCTGTTTCGCGATCGCGGTCCGGCCGAGGCTGAGGCCGTAGAGGATCGCCGACTTGTGGAAGAGCTCCCCCTCGGGCGAGTTGACGTACTTGCCGCGGAGCGGGTCGTCGTCGTGCAGTTTCCGGGCCTGGAAGCCGACGATCCGCCCTCGGGCGTCCGCGAGCGGGAACATCAGCCGCTGCGGGAAGTAGTCGTTGCCGCGCGCGTTCGTGAGACCCGCCGCGCGCAGCTCGTCGGCGGTGAAGCCCTTCTCCCGCGCCTTCTTGGCGAGACCCGTTCCGGGGGACAGACCGAGCCGGAACTCGCGGCAGACGGGCTCGCCGAGACCGCGGCTCTCGAGGTAGGCGCGGACCGGCACACCCGCCGCCGACTCCCACAGGTACCGCTCGTAGAACGTCGCGGCCTGGTCGAGCACCGCGTGCAGCCGGTCGCGGCGCTTGCGCGACTCCTCCTGCTGCGGCGACGTCTCCTCGTACTCGAGCGCGACGCGGAAGCGCTCCGCGAGCCACTCGACCGCCCCGGCGAAGTCGAGGTTCTCGGTCTCGCGGACAAAAGTGATCACGTCCCCGCCCTTGCCGCAGCCGAAGCAGTGGTAGAGCTTGTCGGCAGGGTTGACAGAGAAGCTCGGCGTCCGCTCCTCGTGGAAGGGGCAGCGGCCCGAGTAGCGTGCGCCGGCCTTGCGGAGCGCCGTGCGGCCGGAGACCACTTCGACCATGTCGGCCGCCGACACGACCTCCCTCACCGACGACTCCTTGATTCGCGCCACTAGAGAGACTCGGCGTACGAGAGCGCGAAGCGGTCGGTCATCCCGGACACGAACGCACGGATCTCGTCCTCCGCGTCGCCGCGGGCGACCAAGTGATCGAAGATCCGAGCAATCGTCTCGTGCGCCCGCAAGTGCTCGCCGCGGGCGTGCTCGCCGAGATAGACGCGCTCGAACATGAAGGCGCGGAGCGCGAGCATCCCGGCGCCGACATCCTCGCTCTGGCGGATGTCACCGGCGGCGTCGGATGTCTCGATCAGGTCGTTGACGAGCGCGTCGATGCGCTTCGAGCCCGTGTCGCCGAGCAGCTCGATTTCGGCACGTGGGAGGTCCTCGGGCGTCAGCAGCCCCCAGCGGATCGCGTCGTCGATGTCGTGGTTGATGTAGGCGACGCGGTCGACGAGCCGGACGATCTTCGCCTCGAGCGTGCGCGGCTCCCGCTCGCCAGTGTGCGTGAGGATCCCGTCGCGGACCTCCTCGGTCAGGTTGAGCTCCTCCGCGATCCGGAGCGACTGCTCGTTGTGGCGGAAGCCGGAGCCGAACCGGCGTTGCAGGCAAGCGTCGAGCTGCTGCTCGCCCGCGTGCCCGAAGGGAGGATGGCCCATGTCGTGGCCGAGCCCGACCGCCTCGGTGAGGTCCTCGTTCAGCCGCAGTGCCCGGGCGACCACGCGCGCGATCCCGGTGGTCTCGAGCGTGTGCGTGATCCGCGTCCGGTAGTGATCGCCGGCCGGGTCGATGAAGACCTGCGTCTTCCCTTTCAGGCGCCGAAACGGCTTCGAGTGGATGATCCGGTCGCGGTCGCGCTGGAACGGCGTCCGGATCCCGCTCAACGCTTCCTCGCGCAGCCTGCCGCCGGTCTCGTACGAGCGGACGGCGAGCGGGGAGAGCAACTCCTCTTCGGCCGCGCGGACACGCCCCTCGAAGGCGTCAGCGACCCGTCCGGCGAGATCCGGCATGGTGCTCAGGGTATCCCGCAAGGCGGATCGAGCACCGGGACCAAACCACGCTGAAAGCCTGTGGAGCGATTGTTGCGAAGGATTCGCACGCGGACACGTCCAGCCGGGACGCGCGAACATCGGCGCTTTCGGACGACTCAGAGAATGATCGGGACGGTGCCGCCGTCGGCGCTCCAGGCGGCGCCGGTCACGTACGAGGCGCGCTCGGACGCGAGGAAGGCGATCACGGCCGCGATCTCGTCCGGCTCGGCGAGCCTGCCCAGGGGCCTCCCCGCGCCGACCTTCGCGAGCACGTCTGCTCGCTCACCACCCTGCTGGTCGGCCAGGCCGCCCTCGCCCAGCCAGGCGTCCGTCGCGGTCGGCCCCGGCGTGACGGCATTGCAGCGGATTCCCTCCGCCGCGTAGAGGTCTGCAACGAGGCGCGAGAGCGACAGGACCGCCGCCTTGGTCACCGAGTAGTGCGGCATCGCGCCCGAAGGGCGCTTGCCGGAGGTCGACGAGACGTTGACGATTGAGCCGCGACTCGTGCGCAAGTGCGGGAGTGCGGCCCGGATCGCCCGGACATAGCCCATCACGTTCAGATTCCACATCGCGTCCCAGTCGGCGTCCGGCACCTCTTCGAAGCGCGCTTGCACGGCGAAGCCGACGTTGTTGATCAGGACGTCGAGGCCGCCCAGCGAGTCGGCTGCGGCGGCGACGACGCCCGCCGGCGCGTCCTGCTCCGAGAGATCGGCGCGGATGTGTGTGTCCTCGCCGATCCCGGGCCCGTCACTCCGTCCGCAAGTCGCAACGCGGGCACCCTCGGCCACGAGCAGCCTGGCGGTCTCGAGACCGATCCCCCCGGTCGAGCCGGTGACGAGGCACGCCTTTCCGCTCAGTCCGAGATCCATCGGCGGCTAGCTTAGATGCATGACCACGCTCCTTCTCGCGAGGCACGGCGAGACCGATTGGAACCGCGAGCTGCGAATCCAGGGATCGTCGGACATCGACCTGAACGAGCTCGGCCGGCAGCAGGCGCAGTTCCTCGCCCAGGAACTGACGGATGTCGACCTCGATGCGATCTACGCGAGCGACCTCAGCCGGGCGCGCGCGACCGCAGCGGCCGTGGCAGCAACACACGCGCTCGAGGTGAACATCGATCCGCGGCTCCGCGAGCGCTCCTTCGGATCCTGGGAAGGGCTGACGCGGGAGGACATCACGGCCTTCCCGGAAGGCTCGCGGCACGACGGCGAAAGCGATGAGCAGGTCCGCGAGCGCATGCTCGCGGCGGTGCAGGAGATCGCGGCGAAGCATCCGGGTGAGCAGGTGCTGATCGTCTCGCACGGCGGCGCGCTGAACACGCTCTGGCATCACGCCCTCGGGGTTCGCATCGAGCGCTGGGCCAACTGCGCCGTCTACAAGCTGGCGGTTCGGGACGACGGTTTCGTCGAGCTAGACTGAGCGGCCGTGGACGACTACACGAACAAGTACAAGGGCGAGCAGATCGAGGTCGCCCTGTTCGGAGGCGAGTATCAGGAGGGTGTTCTCACCGCCTACTGCTCGATCGAGGACGTCCCCCACATCGAGCTGAACGGCCACATTCTCGTGCCGCTCCAGAACGTCGCGTCGCTGCACTGCTCGAGCCGCTGCGACGCGCCCGAGCCGGACTGGCCGCCACGCGGCCTCGGCGACGACGAGCGCGACGGACTCGGCGACGACGACTCGTAGCCGCCGCGGCCAACATCGCAAAGTGGTGGCTCGTGGCGGCAATGCTCGCCGCTCTCTTCGGTGCGTTCGGGTGGGCGCTCGGCGGCCCGCAGACGGCCTCGGTGTTCGTCTTCTGCACCTTGCTCGCGGCTCTTGCCGTCTACGCGTACGCGGACCGGGCGTTGCTCGGAATGCTGGGCGCACGAGAGTACGCGCTCGCAGAAGATCCGCTCCTCCGCTCCACGGTGGACGCGCTCGCGGCCAAGTTCCGCGTCGTCCCGCCCAAGCTCTACTTGATCCCCGACGGGTACCCACGCGCGCTCTCTGCAGGACGTGGCCCGGCCGGCTCGGCGATCGCGTTCTCGACGGGCCTCCTCGGTGCGCTGTCCCCGGCGGAGCTCGAGGCCGTGATCGCGCACGAGCTCGCACACGTGCGGCGCCGTGACGTCCTCACGCAGACCTCGGCGGTGATGCTCGCCGTCGTCCTCGTCGACCTCTCACGGATCGGCGGCTGGTTCGAGCGGGCGCTGCTGTCCGTCCTCGGCCCGATCGCGTCCGCGTTCGTCCACCTGCTGCTCTCGCCGCGGCGCGAGCTCGCCGCCGATCGCATGGCTTCGTCCCTGCTCGGCACGGGCGAGAGCCTCGCGGACGCGCTGCTCAAGCTCGACCGTGCGAGCGATCTCGTCTCGTTCCAGGCGAGCCCTGCGACCGAGCCGCTCTACACCGTCAATCCGTTCGCCGAG
>CAWBKK010000009.1:0-142325 GCA_963789355.1 uncultured Gaiellaceae bacterium | reverse complement strand
TGTCGACGCAATCCTCGAGCACCCGGACGTCGCTGCGGTGAGCTTCGTCGGCTCGACGCCGATTGCGCGCTACATCTACGAGACGGGCACGAAGCACGGCAAGCGCGTGCAGGCGCTCGGCGGGGCGAAGAATCACATGATCGTCCTCCCCGACGCCGACATCGACCTCGCTGCGGACGCGGCTGTGAGTGCCGCCTACGGCTCGGCCGGCGAGCGCTGCATGGCGATCTCCCAGGTTGTCACCGTCGGCGACGCGGGCGACCGGCTCGTCGAGGCGATCAAGTTGCGGCTGCCGAAGATCAAGGTCGGCAACGGCCTCGAGGACGGCGTCGAGATGGGCCCGCTCGTCACGGGCGAGCATCGCGACAAGGTCGCTTCTTACATCGAGGGCGGTGCCGAGCAGGGCGCGACGGTCGTCGTCGACGGCCGCGAGACCGCGCCGGAGGGCGACGGCTTCTTCCTCGGCGTCACGCTGCTCGACGACGTCACGCCCGAGATGGACGCCTACAAGGACGAAATCTTCGGCCCCGTGCTCGGCGTCACGCGCGTCGAGACCTACGACGAGGCGGTCGCGCTCGTGAACGAGAACCCGTACGGAAACGGGACGGCGATCTTCACGCAGGACGGCGGCGCCGCGCGCCAGTTCCAGTTCGAGGTCGAGGCGGGCATGGTCGGGATCAACGTCCCGATCCCGGTCCCGGTCGCCTACTACTCGTTCGGCGGCTGGAAGGCGAGCCTCTTCGGCGACACGCACATCTACGGGCCGGAGGGGATCAACTTCTACACCCGTGGCAAGGTCGTCACCTCGCGCTGGCCCGACCCGCACGGCTCGCGCGTCGACCTGGGGTTCCCGCAGACGCGATGAAGGTCGCGCTCGTTGCGGCGTTCGCGGCGGCTGCGGCCGCTGCGTCCGTCGCCGCAGCGCAGGAAGAGGAGCTGCCGACGCGGGACTGCCGCGGCCGGATCGAGAGCGGCCGCGGGCCGCTCGGGTTCGCTCAGCACCGCGCGGTCGTCGTCGGCCCGATCGCCTTCTCCGGCCTCCTCGATGCCGCTCCGCGACGAGCCCTCGGTCCCTGGGGTAACGACGGACGGCTCGGGCGCAAGAGCGGTGTCGTCGTTCGCGCTGGACGGGCAGTCGTCCTCACCGTCCCGGAGCGGTATCGCGACCGGTTCTTCCTGCATTACACGCGCGGCGAGGCGGGCACATCGGTCGTCCGGATCGTCCCGTGCCCACCCGGGACGAGGGCCTTCTCCTACGACGGCACGGTCGGCGCAGTGACGGGCTTCAGCGGTGGGTTCTCGATGACGCGGCCCGGCTGCTATCCGCTCGACGTCCTTGTCGAGGGCGGCCGCACGCAGCGTGTGCGCATTGCGTTCGGATATCCCTGCCGCTAGGCGAGCTCGAAGCGAACCTGACGCAACGCCACGTCCGCGAGCTCGAGCCGAACCTTGACGCGTTCGCCGAGCGGCAGGTCGCCCTTGCAATGAGCCGTGACGGCAGGATCGGTCAGCTGGATCGTGCCGCCGCCGTCGTGCTCGTCGACGTCGACCACGACTGCCTCGAAGGTCTCGCCGACGTGCGGCTTCAGCACGGCTGCCTCGACTACCGAGATGATCCCGGCCTCGTACTGCTGAGCCCGCTTGTTCGACTGCTCCATCGTGTGCGGCAGGCCGGGTAGAGCCTCCGTTGCCCATGTAGGGACGCTCTCACCGGCGCAGACGGCGATGCAGACCTCGCCGACGTAGCGGTCGACGAGCCGTCGCAGCGGCGCGGTCGCGTGCGCGTAGGGCGCCCCGACGCCTGCGTGCGCGGGCTGCGACGGAACTTCGTCGTCGAAGGCTGCATAGCCTGAGCCACGGAGCAGCACCGTCGACTCGACGAGAAAGGCGGCGTGCGCAGGCACGTTGGGATCGAGGTCGCGGATCACGTCCGCGAAGGTCTGCTCCTCTTTCCACTCGATCCCGAGCGCCTTCGCCGTCCGCCGCAGCCGCTCGACCGCCCGGCGGCTCGCCTTGGGAAGAGTCCGCACGACGCCGAGCTCCGCCTTCAGCATCAGCTCGGCCGCCGCCTGACCGGTCATGAGCGAGATCTGAGCGTTCCAGCCCTCGACGGGAAGCATCGCTCGAAACCGGAGCTCGTAGCCGGTCGCAGTCTCCTCGACCTCCTGCTCCGGGATCGCCAGCTGAACGCCACCCTGGCGCGCCTCCCGCTCCTGTCGCAGCAGCCCGACCTCGCGGAGGAGCTGGAGCGACTCGCCGGCGTTGCCGTCGTCGAGCGAGCGCTGCACGCCGTCGTAGTCGAGCTTCTCGCGGCTGCGGACGAGTGCACGACGCACGTCGACCTCGATCCCCTCGCCGGTCTCGTCGACGTCCATCGTCCACAGGATCGCCGGCCGCGTCTCGTCCGAAAGCAGGCTGCCGGCGCCTTCGGAGAGTGCGGGCGGATAGAGGCGTGCATTTTCGTCCGGCGCGTAGAGCGTCTGGCCGCGCTCGTGCGCCTCCCGGTCCATGGGCCCGCCGGGGTCGACGAACGCAGCGACGTCGGCGATCGCATACCGCACGCGGAAGCCCTTGCCGTCCCGCTCGAGATGGAGAGCCTGGTCGAGGTCCATCGATTCGGGCGGGTCGATCGTGACGAACGGGATCGAGGTTTCGTCGTTGTCGGGCAGGCGTCGTGACCGAACCGACTTCTCGGCGTCAGCCTGCACGTCGTCGGGGAAGCCGAGCTCGACGTCGAGGCTGTCGCGGAGGCTCGCGAATGCGGCCGCGATCTCAGGATTCTCAGCGCTCGGGAGGCGGACGCGTCGTTGCACGGCGGCAGCCTACGCGGGAGGATCAAGAGATGGTCGAGCTTCTCGAGCGCGAGCAGCTGCTGGCGGAGCTCGAGGCGCTTCGCGCCGACGGCGGGCGCCTTGTCTTCGTCGGCGGTGAGGCGGGCGTCGGCAAGACGGCGCTTGTCCGTGCGTTCGCGGAGGACGCGGGCGAGGTGCTGCGCGGCTCGTGCGAGAACCTCGCCGCGCCGACACCGCTCGGGCCGTTCCTCGACGTCGGCCTCGAGCCCGGCGACCCGCGCACGATCGCGACCTCGGTGCTCGCGCGCGGCGGGGTGCTCGTGCTCGAGGACGTGCATTGGGCTGACGGCGCCTCGCTCGACGTCCTGCGCGTGCTCGGGCGGCGTGTCGAAGGCTCTGATGCGCTCGTCGTCGCCACCTACCGCGACGACGAGGTCACGGGCGATCATCCGCTACGCGTCGTCCTCGGTGAGCTCGCGTCCGCGCCAGGCGTCGTGCGAGTGACGGTGCCGCGGCTCTCGCGCGAGGCCGTTCGTGAGCTGGCCTCGCCCCTCGGCGCCGACGCGGATGCCATCCACCGGCTCACGCTCGGGAACGCGTTCTTCGTCACAGAAGTCCTCGCGGCCGGCGGCGGCGAGCTTCCCGAAACGGTTCGCGACGCCGTGCTCGCGCGCGTCGCGCTCCTCGACGAGGCGGCGAGACGGCTGATCGAGGCGATCGCCGTGATCCCGCTCCGAGCCGAGCTCTGGCTCCTCGAGCAGATCGTCCCGGCCGAGCTCGACCGGCTCGACGCCTGTCTCGAATCGGGCGTGATTCGAGCCGACCGGGACGGCGTTGCCTTCCGCCACGAGCTGGCGCGGCTCGCCGTCGAGACCTCGCTCGCACCCCATCGCCGGCGGACGCTGCACGAGACCATCCTCGGCGCGCTAACCGACCGCGGCGATCTCTCGCGGCTCGCCTTTCACGCCGAGGAGGCGGGCGACGTCGAGGCTGTACTGCGCTACGCGCCGGCGGCGGGCCAGGCGGCCGCGGCCGCGAGCTCGCACCGTGAAGCGGCGGTGCAGTACGAGCGTGCGCTCAGGTTCGCCGAGGGCGTGCCCGCCGCGGAGCGGGCGGCTCTCCTGAACGGGTACGCCGAGGAAGCTCTCGTGACGGGGCTCTACGAGGAGTCTGTCAACGCGCGGCTAGAAGCGCTCGCAATCTATCGCGAGCTCGGCGACCGCCTCCGCGTCGGTGAGACGCTCTCGCGGCTGACGAATGCTTTCACCCGGCTGGGGCGGAACCAGGAGGCGGAGGACGCGAGCCGCGAGTCGATCGAGATCCTCGAAGCTCTTCCCGCCGGGCGTGAGCTCGCGTGGGCGTACTCGGTTCAGGCGTACGCTCGAATGCTCAGCCGCGACAACGACGAGGGTGTTTCGTGGGGACGGAAGTCTGTCGCGGCAGCTATCGCCGTCGGCGACCGCGAGGTCGAAGCCTATGGCCTGAACATGGTCGGCACTTCGCTGATCATGGCCGGCAGGTTCGACGAGGGAGTGAAGGAGCTGGAGCGAAGCCTCGCGATCGCCGGCGAAAGGGAGCTCGAGGTCTTCAGCATGTCAGCGCTCAACATGCTCGGAACGGGACTCGGCGAGATGATGGAGCTGGAGCCCGCAGAGGCGTGGTTGCGGGAGTGCATCGCCTTCGCCGAGGCGCATGATCTCTGGCCCGTCTACCCGCGGGCGTGGCTGGCGCTCGTCCACGTCTATCGCGGCCGCTGGGACGAAGGTGCTCGGCTCGCGGGCTCAGTCCTCCAGGGCCTACACGATCCGATCAGCCGGGTCTCGGCGTTGATCGCACTCGGTCGCGTACGTGCCCGCCGGGGAGACCCCGGTGCGTTCGACGCGCTCGACGAGGCGCTCGAGCTCGCGCGGCCCGGCGGCCACCTTCAACGGCTCGGCCACATCTATTCGGCGCGCGCGGAGGCGGGGTGGCTCGCGGGCGATCCCGAACGCACGGCCCGGGAGGCGGCAGCGGCGTACGAGCTCGCCCTCGAGAAGCGGCATCTCTGGTACGGGGGCGAGCTTGCCTACTGGCAGTGGCGGGCGGGCACGCTCGACGAGGCGCCCGACTGGATCGCCGAGCCGTACCGGCTGCAGCTCGGCGGCGACGTGCACGCGGCGGCTGAGGCGTGGCGCGCACAGCTGTGTCCTTACGAGGCTGCGCGGACCCTGGCCGACGCTGGCGACGCGTCGGCGATCGCGCAGCTCGAGGAGCTCGGCGCGCGCCCGGCGCTCGAGGCGCTGCGGCGACGGCTCGGCCTGCGTGGCCCACGCGAGGCGACCCGCGGCAACCCGGCCGGCCTGACCTCGCGCGAGCTCGAGGTGCTGGCGCTCGTCGCCGGCGGGCTGCAGAACCGTGAGATCGCGGAGCGCCTCGTCCTCTCGACCCGCACGGTCGACCACCACGTTTCCTCCGTGCTGCGCAAGCTCGGTGCCCGGACACGCGGCGAGGCTGCTTCTCGGTTTCGCGAAATATCGGTAGCGGACGACGCCAACATGGGCGATCCCGCCGATGTCACCGCGCCGGCGCGGCCGTAGCGTCCAGACACCCGAAGAAGGAGTCTCGATGGACACCTACGTGATCCTTCGCCGCAGCGGCTGGCGCAGCGGCGAGGAGCTCGGCGAGGCGGCGGCCCGCTCGACGACGGTGGGCGAGGAGATGCCCGACGACGTCCGCTGGATCCGCAGCTACGTGCTCGAGGAGGGGAACGGCGTCGGCACCGTCTGCATCTACCAGGCGTCGAGCCCGGAGGCGATCCGCGCCCACGCGGCCGCCGCCGACCTTCCCGTCGACGAGATCGTCCGCGTCGCCGACACCGTCATCGTCAGGCCGGATCCCCAGCCTGCCGCCGTCTGAGAAGGGAGAGAGCAGATGAAGAAGCGCATCCTGATCGTCGTCCTCGCGGTGCTGCCCGTCCTCGTGGCCACGAGCCTCGCGATCGCCGGCGGCCTCTTCGCCGAGGCCCGCAACGCGACGGCCGACTTCCGCGACATCGAGGTCGCCAAGGGCGCCGGCTACACCGTCCGTGTCGCCGACGCGGCCGGGATCGAGTGCATCCAGTCCGCCGAGGGCACGCATGGGCATCCACATGCTCAACCCGTCCCTGCTGGACGGGGCGATCGAGGAGGGCAAGCCGGAGCTGCTCGTCTACGAGCCCGGGTTCAAGGGCCGGATGAAGCTGGTCGCGCTCGAGTACCTCGTCTTCCAGTCCGACTGGAAGGGGTCGGCGCCGCCGAGGCTCTTCGGCGAGGAGTTCTCGCTGACGCCGGCCGGCAACCGCTACGGGCTGCCGCCGTTCTACGCGCTCCATGCGTGGATCTTCCGGCACAACCCGAGCGGCGCGCTCTGCGCCGTACAACCCCAAGGTCGACTGCGAGCCGGGACGCTCGTAGCCGTCAGCGCCAGGCCAGCTCGGTCACGCGCAGCGGCAGCGTGACCGAGCGCAGGCCTGAGCCGATCCGGTCGTAGCGAGCGAGGCTGCTCACGTCGACGATCGTCACGGCGAACGGCGTCGCGATCGCGACGAAGCGCTCGTCGGCGACCACGCGAAGTCATGCGCCTCGCGCAGGTGCGGCGGCAGGCTCACCTGCGAGCCGTCGCGGCGCAGGATCACGTCCGGGGTCATCGTCACGTACGTGCCGCGCGGGCTCACGTCGAGCTGTCCGCCCGTGTCGCGGAGGTACGGTCGTTCCGATGTGGCGTGGCCGTTCTCGAAGAACGCGATCGCGCTCAGCGGGCCGAGCCGGTCGAGCCGGCCGCCGATTCGGATCGAGAGCAGCACGGCCGCCGCGGTGTTCGAGATCCACGCGATCCCGTCGACGAGCGCACGCACGCGGACCGGGAGGTCCGGGACCGTCGGATGGCGCCGCGCCGCCCGCTCGAGCTCGCTGCTCGGAATCAGAACGGTGCCGTCGGGCGTGACGACCTCGCCGTGTCGTGCGAGCGTCAACGCTCCCCCGGGCTGCCACGCCGGCGTGCAGCCGCGATGGCTGTTCTCGAAGCCGCCCACCGTGGAGTAGACCTCCGTCGTCTCGCCGCGACAGACGGCGACCACCCCGCCGGACGGAGAGCGTGTGCCGCGTGGCCAGCACACGCGCTCCTGGGGGTCGAGCTCGAGCGACGGCAGCGCGAGCACTTCGACGCTGCAGCCGTCGCCGTAGAGGAGCAGCTCGCCGCGGATGCCGAGCTGGGCGGCCTGCTCGGCGAGCGCGTCGCGCTCGGGAAGCTCGGTGGTCGTCGTCGCGGCGGGCGGCGGTCGCCGGAGTCGCGGTTGCGAACGGCGTCCACCGCCGCGACCACGACGACGGCGCCGACCGCCGCTCCGGCGACGAGTCCGAGCTTCGTTACGTGGCCGCCTCCGTCGCTTTCGCGTGCAGCCGCTCGCCGAACTTCGCGCGGGCGACGAACTGCCCGATCCCCGGCTTCGCGACGACCTCGCCGCCCTCGACGATCACGTTCCCGCGCAGGAGCACCGTCTCGACGTCGCCGGTGACCTCGGTGCCCTCGTAGAGGTTGTAGTCGGTCTTCGACTGCTGGCCCGCGGCCGTGATCGTGTGCCGCTTCTCGGGATCGAAGACGACGAGGTCGGCGTCCGAGCCGACGGCGACCGTCCCCTTCTTCGGATAGAGGCCGAAGAGCTTGGCCGGGTTCGTCGCGAGCAGCTCGACCATCCGGTTCAGGCCGATCCGGCCTTCGCGGACGCCGAAGTGGTGGATCATGTGCAGCCGGTTCTCGAGCCCGGGCCCGCCGTTCGGGATCTTCGAGAAGTCGTCGCGGCCCATCGCCTTCTGCTCGCCCCAGGTGAAGGCGCAGTGGTCGGTCGAGATCGCGCTGAGCACGTCCGTCCGGACGGCGTTCCAGAGCACGTCCTGGTTCGCCTTGTCGCGCGGCGGCGGCGTGTAGACGTACTTCGCGCCCTCGAAGTCCGGCTGTTCGAGGTGCGTGTAGTCGATGAAGAAGTACTGCGTGCACGTCTCGCCCCAGACGTCCCAGCCCTTCTCGCGGGCGAGCTCGATCGGCTCGACCGCCTCCTTGCAGGAGACGTGGACGACGTAGAGCGCGCAGCCGGCGACGCGGGCGAGCTGGATCGCGCGGTTCGTCGCCTCGCCCTCCGTCTCGGGCGGCCGCGTCAGCGCGTGGTACTTCGGCTCGGTCTTCCCCTCCGCCAGCGCCTTCTTGACGAGCACGTCGATCGCGTCGCCGTTCTCGGCGTGCACCATCACGAGCGCGCCCGTCTCGGCCGCGACCTCCATCGTCTTGAAGAGCGTCTCGTCGTCGACCATCAGCGCGCCCTTGTAGGCCATGAAGAGCTTGTAGGAGGTGATTCCCTGGTCGGGCAGCGACGCGAGCTCCTCGAGCGAGCCGCCGTCCTTCAGGTCGGTGACGGCGATGTGGTAGCCCATGTCGATCAGCTGCTTGCCTTCGGCCTTCGACTTCCAGTCGGCGAGCGCGTCGCCGAAGCTCGTGCCGGGCGCCTGGATGCAGAAGTCGACGTGCGTCGTCGTGCCGCCGCGCGCCGCCGCCCGCTGGCCCGACTCGACGTCGTCGATCGTCGTCGTGCCGCCGAACGGCATGTCGAGGTGCGTGTGCGGGTCGACCGCCCCCGGCAGGACGTACTTGCCGGAGGCGTCGATCGTCGTGTCGGCGGCGATGTCGAGTGACTCGCCGATCAGGGAGATCCGCTCGTCCTCGACGAAGATGTCGGCGACGTAGTCGTCCGCCGCGGTGATGACGCGGCCGCCTTTGATCAGAACGGACATTGCGGATCTCCCTTCTCGGTGTCGTCTCGCTCTACTCGCCGCCGGGCGTGACCTCGACGGTCTCCTTCTCCCAGTCTGCACCGTTGACGTCGACGCCCTCGTCCTCGAGCTCCTTGACGGCAGCCTCGGCGAGGTCGGTGCGGTAGGCGTCGCTCGACGCGTCGGCCTTGATCACGCCGAACTGCTTCGCGATGTCGGCGGTCCGCTGGAACGCGGCCTCGTCCATCACGCCGATGCCGGTCGTCGTTCGGCCACGTCAGCGCGTTGATCTCGTTCAGCTGCCAGACCTGGTGGCCCTCACCGAGCGTCGGGCCGCTGTCGAGCACGTGCTGGAGGCACTCGTCCTGGTTGTCGCGGCAGAAGACCCAGCCCCTGAAGCTCGCCTTCAGGAAGCGCTTCGCGATGTCCTGGTTCGCCTCGTCGGCGATCCACTCGCCCTGGACGAAGATCCCGTCCTCGAGCATCGCCGTGCCGGCGTCCTCCATCGAGATCACGTTCAGGTCGTCGAGCTGGTAGAGCTCGCCCGTGTCCGGGTTCTCCGTCTCGAGCACCTGCGCGAGCTCGTTGTAGGTCATCGCCGCCGCGGCGTCGACGTCGCGGTTCAGGAAGAGGTTCATGTCGAACGGCTGGTTGACGATCGTGACGTCGTCCTTGTTCTTCGGGTCGATCCCGTTCTTGACGAGCGCGGCGTAGAGCTCGTTCTCGTTGCCGCAGCACCAGACGCCGACCTTCTTGCCCTTCATCCCGGCGACGTCGGTGATGCCGCTGTCCTTCCAGGTCACCTCGGTCATGCCGCTCCTCGAGAAGACCTGCGCGATGTTGACGAGGTCGCCGCCCTGGTCGCGCGCCGCGAGCAGCGCCGGCAGCCAGTCGATCCCGAACTCGGCCTGGCCGCTCGCCACGACCTGCTCCGGGGTGATGTCCGGGCCGCCGGGCTTGAGCTCGACGTCGAGGCCCTCGTCCTCGTAGTAGCCCTCCTCGAGCGCCGCGTAGTAGCCGGCGAACTGCGCCTGCGTCACCCACTTCAGCTGCAGCGTGACCGCGTCGAGCTCCTGCGGCTCCTCCGAGGTCGTCGCGACGCTCCGGTGTCGCCGGCCTCGTCGTCGTCGCTGCCGCACCCGGCGACCACGAGCGTGAGCGCGGCGAGCAGGCCGGCGAGCAGGAGCCAGATCCGAGCCTTCTTCATGCGCTGTCCTTTCCTTCGTTCGTTTGCCCTCTTGACACTGTCAGTCCGCCCTGAAGGACGGATGCCAGCTCATCGTCAGCCGTTCGACGAGTGCGACGGCCGAGTAGAACAGGATTCCGAGCACGCTCGCAACCACGATCGCAGCCCACGCGAGCTCGAACTGGAAGAGCGCGGCCGAGTTTCTGATCTGGAACCCGAGCGCCTCCTGCGAGCTGAGGAAGTACTCGCCCACGACTGCCCCGATCATCGCGAGCACGGTCGCCACCTTCAAGGCCGAGAAGAGATACGGCAGCGAGTTCGGGATCCGCACGCGCCGGAAGATCTCGACCTCCCCGGCGGCGTAGGAGCGCATCAGCTCGATCGACTGCGGCCGCACCGACGTCAGGCCGCGCAGCGTGTTCACCATCACCGGGAAGAAGACGAGGATCGCCGCGATCGCCATCTTCGACGTCTTCTCGAGCGGCCCGAACCACTGGTTCGTGATCGGCGCGAAGGCGATGATCGGGACGGCGTTGGCGGCGATCGCGAACGGCATCAGCGCGCGGCCGAGGCTGCGGAAGCGGGCGAGCACGATCGCGGAGAGGATCGCGAGCGTGCTGCCGATCACGAAGCCGCCGAGCGCCTCCGAGAAGGTGTAGATCCCGGCCGACCAGAGCAGGTCGCGCTCCTCCCAGAGCGTGTCGAGGATCGCCGAGGGCGCGGGGAGCAGGAAGCGCTGGACGTCGAGCGCCGCGGACGAGCCCCTCCCAGAGGAGGATCCCGAGCACGAACACCGCCAGCGCCGGGATCCAGTCGACGGCGCCGCTGCCCACGCGGGCGCCGAGCGTTCCGCGCGGGACGGGAGCGACGACGCTCACAGCCCCTCCTCCGCGACGTAGAGCGGCGTCTCGTCCTCCTCGGGCGCGTCGAGCGCGTGGCCCTTGCGGAGCAGCCGCCGCACCTGCGTGATCAGCTCGGCGAAGCGGGGATGCTCGCGCGTCTCCGGGCCGCGCGGCTGCGGCAGGTCGATCTCGACGATCCCGGCGATCCGGCCCGGGCGCGCGGACATGACGACGACGCGCGTCGAGAGGAAGACCGACTCGGCGATCGAGTGCGTGACGAAGACGACCGTCGAGAGCGTCTCCTGCCAGATCCGCAGCAGCTCGTTGTTCATCCGCTCGCGCGTCATCTCGTCGAGGGCGCCGAAGGGCTCGTCCATCAGCAGCAGCGGCGGCGAGAACGAGAGCGCCCGCGCGATCGAGACGCGCTGCTGCATCCCGCCGGAGAGCTGCCAGGGATGGTGCTTCTCGAAGCCGGTCAGCTCGACGAGGTCGAGCATCTCGCCGACGCGGGTCTCGCGGCGCTTCCGGTCCCAGCCGGCCATCTCGAGCGGCAGCGCGATGTTCTTCGCGACCGTGCGCCAGTCGTAGAGGACGGCGTCCTGGAAGACGATCCCGTAGTCGCGGTCGAGCCGGGCCTGGTGCGCGGTCTTGCCGTTGACGAGCACCTCGCCCTCGCTCGGCCGGATCAGGTCGCCGATGATCCGCAGCAGCGTCGACTTGCCGCAGCCCGACGGGCCGATCAGCGAGACGAACTCGCCCGGCTGCACGTCGAGGTCGATCCGCTCGAGCGCGAGCACGTCGCCGCGCTCGAAGCGCTTCGAGAGCCCGGTGACCGAGACGGCGGCTGCGTCGCGCTCATGCGACGTTCTCCGGCGCGCGGCGGACGAGCAGCCGCTCGGCGATCGCGACGACGACGAAGAAGAGGATCCCGAGCGCGGCCGCGACGATGTTCGTCGCCCAGAGGCTCTCGGGCGAGGTGACGTAGTACTGGTTGAAGTTGAGGATCGCGCCCGCGAGCCCGTCCTGGATCGACGAGGGCAGCTCGCCGATGATCGCGCCGACGACGGCCGCCGGCGCCGCGATCTTCAGCGCCGTGAAGAGGAACGGGAACGAGGCCGGGATCCGCAGCTTCCAGAGGATCCTCCAGCGGCTCGCGGCGTACGAGCGCATCAGCTCGAGCGCGCGCGGGTCGGCGGACTGGAGCCCGCGCAGCGTGTTGATCGTGACCGGGAAGAAGGTCAGGTAGGCGGCGATCACGGCGACCGCGCCCCAGCCGGCGAGCGACTCGGGCAGCTTCGGGTTCACCCAGACGACGACCATCGGCGCGATCGCGAGGATCGGGATCGTCTGCGAGGCGACGATGTACGGGAGGAAGCCGCGCTGCAGCAGCCTCGACTCCGAGAGGACGACCGCGATCGCGAAGCCGATCGCGGCGCCGAGCAGGAAGCCGGCCGCGGCCTCCTTCGCCGTGAAGGCGGCGGCGTCGAGCAGCACGTCGATCAGCAGCGGCCCGTTGCGCCGCGACGGCTCGAAGAGCTGGCCGACCATGTCGTAGACGTGCGGCATCGTCCGCTCGTTGACCGGGAAACGGCCGCGTCAGCTCGAGCCGCTCGCCGAACCACTTGTACGCCTCCCAGAGCGCGCAGAGGACGACAAGGACGAGCAGCGAGAGCCCGGCGCTGCGCAGTGCGGGCAGCGGGTGCTCCCGACGAGGCGTCGACGACCGGACGGGCGACTGCGGCGCTCGACATCGCGTATTTCGTACCACACTCCATGGTTAGGATCGCCGCGTGCCGCTGGATCCGTCCCGCACCGTCGAGGAGCTGCGCGAGCTGCGCGAGCTCACCGGCGACGAGAACGGCGCCCAGCGGGTCGCCTGGACGCCGACCTGGGTGACGGCGCAGGACTGGCTGGCGTCGAAGCTCGAGGGCCTGCCGCTGGAGGAGGAGGTCGACGCGGCCGGCAACCAGTGGTGGACGCTCCGCGGCGACTCGGACCGTGCCGTGCTGATCGGCGGCCACATCGACTCGGTCCCGAACGGCGGCTGGCTCGACGGCTGCCTCAACGTCGTCGCCGCGGTCGAGGTGCTGCGCCGGATCGCCGAGGAGAGGACGCCGCCGGTGACGGTGCGGCTCGTCAACTGGGCCGACGAGGAGGGCGCCCGCTTCGGCCGCTCGCTCTTCGGCTCCTCGGCGGCGGCGGGCTCGATGGCCGACCAGGACGAGCTGCGCGAGCTGAAGGATCGCGACGGCGTCGCGCTGCCGGACGCGCTCCGGGAGCACGGCGTCGAGCTCGACTCCGCGCTCGAGGCGCGTTCGCAGCTCGAGAGCGCCGCCGCCTATCTCGAGCTGCACATCGAGCAGGGGCCGGTGCTCGAGTCGATCGACCTGCCGCTCGGCGCGGTGCTCGGCACGTTCGGCGTCGAGCGCCACCGGATCACCTGGCGCGGCCAGGCCGCGCACGCCGGCTCGACGCCGATGGATCAGCGCCGCGACGCGCTCGCCGGCGCCGCGAAGCTCGCGCTCGAGCTGCGCGAGATCGCCGCCCGCGTCGGCGACGGCGCCGTGCTCACGAGCGGCGGCGTCATCTGCAGGCCCGGGATCGTCACCTCCGTCGTCGAGACCGCCGAGCAGCTGCTCGACATGCGCCACCTCGACGCGGACAAGCTCGCGGCGATGTGGGAGCAGGTGCGGGAGGCGTGCGAGCGCTTCGCGGCGGAGGAGCGGCTCGAGGTCGAGTTCGAGCGGATCTGGCAGATCGAGCCGATCCTGTTCGACGAGACGCTCGTCGGCTTCGCGGACGAGGCGATCCGGGAGGTCGCGGGCACCTCGCACCGGCTTCCGAGCGGCCCGCTCCACGACGCCGCCGAGGTCTCGCGCGCCGGCGTCCCGACCGTGATGGTCTTCGTCCAGAGCCTCCGCGGACTCAGCCACACGAAGCTCGAGGACACGAAGCCCGAGCACCTCGAGCTCGCCGTCCGGGCCCTCGACCGCCTGGCGACGAAGACGCTTGTCTGGGCGGCCGCCCGCTAGAGGAAGCGGACTGCCGCGACGCCGGCCGCGACGAGCGCCAGCCCGAGCAGGCGGCCGGGCGTGACCGGGTTCTCGTCGAAGCCGACCCAGCCGAAGTGGTCGACTGCGAGCGAGGCGACCGCCTGGCCGGCGAGGATGAACGCGAAGAGCGCGGCTGCACCGAGCTTCGGCGCGGTGACGACGGAGCCGAGGACGTAGAAGGCGCCGAAGCAGCCGCCGACCCAGACCCACCACGGGGCGCCGCCGAGCTGCTCCCCCGCGGGCCAGCTCCGCGCGAAGAGGAGCATCGCGACGAGCAGCACGGCAGCGCCGACCGCGAACGAGACGAACGTCGCCCGGACCGGATTGCCGACCCAGCTCGCCAGCTGCGCGTTGATCCCGAACTGGATCGGCAGCATCGCGCCCGCGGCGACGGCGAACAGGTAGTAGGGCCACGTTGCCACGCGGCGGGATTCGCGCGAGAATGCCTCTTTCCCTGCCACGACCTCCGGGGGTCCCATGCTCAGCTTCGGCGTCACCGTCCTTCCCGATCCGCCGTACCAGCGCCTGATCGAGCTGGTGAAGCTCGCCGAGGCGCAGGGCTTCGAGTACGCCTGGACGTACGACTCGCACGTCCTCTGGCAGGAGTCGATGCCGGTGATGGCGCTCGTCGCGAACGAGACGTCGAAGATCAAGCTCGGCCACATGGTCACGAACCCCGCCACGCGCGACCCGACAGTGCTGGCGAGCGCCTACGCGACGCTGCAGGACATCTCGAACGGCCGGATGATCATGGGCGTCGGCCGCGGCGACTCGGCGGTGCGCTACGTCGGCCGCAAGCCGATGAGGGTCGCGGACTTCGAAGCGGCGCTGACGATGATCAAGCCGTTCATGAACGGCAAGGAGGTCACCTGGAACGAGAAGGAGCTCCAGCTGAAGTGGGTGCGGCCGGAGCTGCCCGAGATCGAGATGCACGTCGCCGGCTACGGGCCGAAGGCGCTGGCGGTGGCGGGGCGGCAGGGCGACGGCGTGATCATCCAGCTCGCCGACCCGGACATCATCGTCTGGATCATGGACACCGCCCGGAAGGCGGCGGACGAGGCCGGCCGCGACCCGGCGGCGCTCAAGTGCATCGTCAGTGCCCCGAGCCACATCTCCGACGACCTCGCCGACGCGCGCGACCAGGTGCGGTGGTTCCCGGCGATGGTGTCGAACCACGTCCAGGATCTGATCGACCGCTACGGCACCGACGGCTCGGTCGTCCCGAAGGTGCTGACCGATTACGTCGAGGCGCGGAAGTTCTACGACTACAACGAGCACTCCCGCGTCGGCGCCAAGCACGGCGAGTTCGTCACCGACGAGATCTGCGACCGCTTCTGCGCGATCGGCAACACCGAGCAAGTGATCGCGAAGCTCCGCGAGCTCGAGTCGGTCGGGGTCGACCAGTTCAACATCTACCTGATGACGCATGGGCAGGAGGAGACGCTTGCGGCCTACGGACGCGACATCCTGCCGCAGTTCAGCGGGGTGACGGCGTAACGACGAGCGAGGACGATCGCCGCCTCTGGGACGCCGCGGCGGTCGGCTGGGAGGCCGAGCAGGCGACGGTGTCCGCCTTCGGCGCGCCGGTTGCCGACGCGTTGGTCGCAGCCGTCGACCCAGGCCCGGGCGACACCGTCCTCGATCTCGCGTCCGGCACGGGCGACGTCACGCAGGCGCTCGGCGCTCGGGGTGCGCGGGTGATCTCGACCGACCTCTCTCGCGTGATGGTCGAGGCGGCTCGCCGGCGCGGCGTGCCGGGCGCCGAGCACCGCGTGATGGACATGCAGGCGATCGACCTCCCCGACGCGAGCGTCGACGCCGTCGTCTCGCGCTTCGGCTACATGCTCGTTCCCGAGCCGGATCGCGCGATGCGCGAGACGCGCCGCGTGCTCCGGTCCGGCCGTCCGCTCGCCTTCGCGACCTGGGCGCCCGCGAAGCGCAACCCCTGGGCGACCGCGTATGGCCCCGTCCTGATCGAGCGGGGCCATCTCGAGCCGCCGAAGCCGGGCGAGGCGAACCAGTTCGCGCTCAGCGAGCCTGGAGAGATCGAGGAGCTCGTCCGCGCGGCCGGCTTCGAGGAGATCTCGGTGACCGAGGTGCCGGTGCAGTTCCCGGCCACGGACTGGGCCGAGTACCGGCGCGTGGTGTCATCGCTCGCCGCGAAGCTGCGTGCGGCGCTCGAGCAGCTCGACGACGACGAACGTGCGGAGGTCGATGAGGCCGCGCAGGCCCGGCTCGAGCCGTACCGCACCGAGAGTGGCTACGTGCTTCCGGGCGTCGCGCTCGTGACGAGCGCACGCTAGAGAATCGTCTTGCCGAGCGCGCTCGCGACGAGCTCGACGGCGAGCGCGGCGGTCGTGTTCTCGCGATCGAGGATCGGGTTCACCTCCACGACCTCGAGCGAGCCGGCGAGGCCCGACTCCGCGACCAGCTCGAGCGCCAGGTGCGCTTCGCGGTAGGAGAGGCCGCCGCGCACCGGCGTGCCGACGCCCGGCGCGACCTCGGGGTCGAGGGCGTCCATGTCGAGCGAAACGTGGACGAAGCCGGGCCCCGCGATATGGGCCAGCGACTCGCGGATCGCACGCTCGATCCCGATCCGGTCGATGTCGCTCATCGTGTACGCGCGGATCCCGAGCTCGCGGATCCGCTCGCGCTCGCGCGCATCGACCGAGCGCAGGCCGACGAGCGCGACGCGCTCCGGCTCGACCGCCGGCAGCGTCCAGGAGGCGTTGTCGAAGCGCTCGTCCGTGAGGCCGATCGCGGCGGCCAGCGGCATCCCGTGGACGTTGCCGGTCGGCGACGTCTCGGGCGTGTTCAGGTCGCTGTGCGCGTCGATCCAGAGCACGCCGCCGACTCCGGCGGTCCGGGCCAGCCCGCCGAGCGTTCCCATCGCGACCGAGTGGTCGCCGCCGAGGACGAGCGGCACCAGGCCCTGGTCGAGTGCGAGCCCCACGAGCCGGGCGACCCGCCCGCAGGCCGCCTTGATCTCGGGCAGGTAGCGGGCGCTCTCGTCGGTCTCCTCGGTCGCCTCGAGCACCGCGGTCTCGACGTCGCCCCAGTCGAGGACGTCGTAGCCGATCCCCTGCAAGCGCTCGTGCAGCCCGGCGTAGCGGATCGCAGACGGGCCCATGTCGACCCCGCGGCGCCCCGCGCCGAGATCGAGCGCCGCGCCGATGATCGCGACTTGCTTGCCTGCAGCCACGGGCGGAAACCTACTGGCTACAATCCGAGCGCCTGAGGCGAGGTAGCTCAGTTGGTAGAGCACACGGCTGAAAACCGTGGTGTCGCCGGTTCAAGTCCGGCTCTCGCCATCCTTGTTGGCGCAAGACGCCGAATCCGCGGGAGCGGATCCGGCGTCGCGCGAAGACCCCTGAAGGGCCGCGTTCCGCGGCCCGCCGCATCCCCCGAGGTGCAGCTAGCTTGTGGCCATGGTCGAGGGCCGGATGACTCGCTTCCGTGCACTCCACGCCGACGGGATCTTCGTCATGCCGAACCCGTGGGACGTCGGCTCCGCGAAGTTGCTGGCGTCGCTCGGCTTCGAGGCGCTCGCGACGACGAGCGCCGGGCTCGCCTGGTCGCTCGGCAAGCTCGACATGCAGGTGACGCGCGAGGAGCTCGTGGCGCACGTGGCCCGGATCGCAGCCGCGACGACGCTGCCCCTGAACGTCGACAGCGAGCGCTGCTTCCCCGACGAGCCTGGTGGCGTCGAGGAGACCGTCCGCCTGCTCGCCGATGCCGGCGCGGCGGGCTGCTCGATCGAGGACTTCGATCCGGCGACGGGAGCGATCGAGGCGCTCGAGGTCGCGGCCGAGCGCGTGGCGATCGCGGCCGCAGCAGCGCCGCTCGTGCTCACCGCCCGCGCGGAGAACCACCTTCACGGCGTCGGCGACCTCGACGACACGATCGCCCGCCTGCAGGCCTACCGCGATGCGGGGGCCGACGTCGTCTACGCGCCGGGGCTCGCCGACCGCGAAGCGATCGCGAGAGTCGTGGACGAGGTCGGCGTCCCGGTGAACGTCCTCGCCCTGCCGAACGGCCCGAGCGTCTCCGAGCTCGGCTCGATCGGCGTCCGCCGCGTCTCCACCGGCGGTGCGCTGGCCAAGGTCGCCTATGGCGCGCTGATCGGAGGCGCGCAGGAGCTGCGCGATGCCGGAACGTCCGGCTACAGCGAGGGCGGCGCCTCCGCCGAGGCGCTCAGAGCCGCCTTCGACCGCGGGTACACTTCGGCCTCGTGAGCACCGAGATCGAGCGGGAGCTGTGGGGCGGCGAGACGCGCAAGGCGGTCGCCAACTTTCCCGTCTCCGGCGAGCCGATTCCGGTGCCCGTTGCGCGCTGGCTCGGGCGGATCAAGGCCGCCGCGGCGCGCGCGAACGCCGAGCTCGGGCTCCTCGACGCCGAGAAGGCTGAGCGGATCGCCGCCGCCGGCGATGCGATCGCCCAGGGTGAGCACGACGACCAGTTTCCGATCGACGTCTTCCAGACCGGCTCCGGCACGAGCTCGAACATGAACGCGAATGAGGTGATCGCCGCGCTCGCCGGCGACGGCGTCCACGCGAACGATGACGTCAACATGGGCCAGAGCTCGAACGACGTCTTCCCTTCGGCCGTGCACCTGGCCGCGCTCGGCGAGCTCGAGCACGATCTGCTCCCCGCCCTCGACCTGTTGGCCGCCTCGCTCGAGGCGAAGGCCAAGGCGTTCGACGACGTCGTCAAGTCCGGTCGCACCCACCTGATGGATGCGGTGCCCGTGACGCTCGGCCAGGAGTTCGGCGGCTACGCCGCGCAGGTGCGCGAGGGGATCGAGCGCGTTCGGGACAGCCGCAAGCGCCTCGGCCAGATCCCGCTCGGCGGCACCGCCGTCGGCACGGGGCTGAACACCCACCCCGAGTTCGCTGCCAAGGTGCGGGAGCTGCTCACCAACGACACGGGGCTCCACATCTCGCCGCCCGCGGACGCGTTCGAGTCGCAGGCGGCCCGCGACGGTCTCGTCGAGGCCTCGGGCGCGCTGAAGGTGGTCGCCGTCAGCCTGACGAAGATCGCGAACGACCTTCGCCTGATGGGCTCCGGGCCGCGCGCCGGGCTCGCCGAGATCTTCCTGCCCGAGTTACAGAAGGGCAGCTCGATCATGCCCGGCAAGGTGAACCCGGTCATCCCCGAGGTCGTGACGCAGGTTGCAGCGCAGGTGATCGGCAACGACCAGGCGATCACAGTCGGCGGGCTTCAGGGTCATTTCGAGCTCAACGTCTTCATTCCGATGATGGCTCGCAACCTGCTCGGCTCGATCAAGCTGCTCGCCGCGGCGTCGCGCCTGCTCGCGGAGAAGTGCGTCGACGGGATCGAGGCGAACCGGGAGCAGAACGAGCAGTACGCCGAGTTGACGCTTTCAGCTGCGACCGCGCTCAACCCGCACATCGGCTACGACAAGGCTTCCGAGATCGTCAAGAAGGCGGCGGCCTCGGGGCGCTCGCTCCGCGAGGTCGCCCGGGAGGAAGGCGTCGACGACGCGACCCTTGACGAGGCGCTCGACTACCGGAAGATGGCCAAGCCACACGGGTAACAGCGTCAGCGCCGGGGCCGCTCCCGTGCGCGCTTGTGCCGCTCGCAGCCCGACTCGACCTGGAGCACCGCCCTGCTCCCTCGCGTGCCGGCGGCGTGAACCGTGAAGACGGCGCAGCGGTCGAGGCGGAGGCCGAACGAGGCTTTGAAGCTGCCGTTGCGCTGCGAGCGGACGTCCACCTCGCGTCTCGTCGAGTCGGCGGCGAGATAGGTGAGGAGCACGAGCTCCCGGGCGCCGAAGCGCTTCCCGCTGACGACGAGCGGTGCGAGCGCCTCCAGATTCAGCGCAGCGCTGCGCCGCGCGGGTGCTCCCGCGGCCGGAAGTGCAAAGACCAGCATGAGTGCAGCGGCGGCTGCAACGCGCATCTCTCCCTCCTGACCACATGAAGCCACAGCACGACGGCGTTGAGACCCCCCAGAAGAGGGTTCAGTGCCGTCCGAGGTTGTGCCGAAAATGGTGTTTAGTCCAGTCGAACGGGGAGAGAAATGCGGCCGCCAAAACGAACAATCGTGTGCTTGGTCCTGCTCATCGTGCTCGGAGCCGTCGCGGGTACCGGCTCCGCAGGCGCCAAGGGCCGCCAGTTCGGGAACGAGACGCCGAAGTTCTGGTTCGTCGAGTACCAGGGCTCACCGCTCGCCGAGGGTGCGCGCGACGCCGACGTCGACGGCGACGACAGGTCGTTCCGGGCTGAGGCCCGGTCCGAGCGGGCGTCCTTCAAGGAGCGGCTGCGCTTCAAGGCCCTCTGGAACGGGATCTCGGTCGAGGCGAAGTCCTCCGAGATCGCGAAGATCCGCCGCTTTGCCTCCGTCAAGGCCGTCTACCCGGTGCAGACGCACACGCTGCCGAGCACCACAGCGATCTCCCCCGATCTCGCCACCGCCCTGCAGATGACGGGCGCCGACGTGGCGCAGCACGAGCTCGGTCTGACCGGCAAGGGCGTTCGGGTCGGGGTCATGGACACGGGCGTCGACTACCACAACCCCGATCTCGGCGGCGGCTTCGGCCGCGACGCACGAGTCGTCACCGGCTGGGACTTCGTCGGCGACGCCTTCAACGCCGACCCCGAGGATCCGACCTACAACCCCGTGCCGTCCCCCGACGGCGATCCGGACGACTGCAACGGCCACGGCACCCACGTCGCCGGGATCCTCGGCGCCAAGGGAGAGGTCACCGGCGTCGCTCCTGAAGTCACCTTCGGCGCCTACCGCGTCTTCGGCTGCGACGGCTCGACGACCGACGAGATCATGATCGCGGCGATGGAGCGCGTCCTCCGCGACCGGATGGACGTGCTCAACATCAGCATCGGCGACGAGTTCAACAACTGGCCCGGCTCGCCGGTCGCCGTCGCCGCCGACCGCCTCGTCAGGAAAGGCGTCGTCGTGGTCGCGTCGATCGGCAACGGGGGCACGGGCGGCGTCTACTCCGCGGGAGCTCCCGGCGTCGGCGAGCGCGTGATCGGCGTCGCGTCGTTCGACAACGTCGAGGCGACGCTGTCGACGTTCACGATCACCCCGGACGGCGCCGTGATCGGCTACGCGCAGGCGGAAGCCGCGCCTGCCGCCCCGACCGCGGGCACCCACCCGATCGCCCGGACCGGCTCGCGCACGGCACCCGCCGACGCCTGTGCGGCGCTCCCCGCTGGGAGTCTGACCGGCAAGGTGGCGCTCATTCGCCGCGGCGGCTGCAGCTTCTACGTCAAGTCGGTGAACGCGACGAACGCGGGCGCGAAGGCCGTCGTCTTCTACAACAATCAGCCCGGCCAGCAGGGCTCGATCAGCGTCGACCCCACGGTCGGCGGTGTCCCCGGCGGAGCGCCGATCACGATCCCGGTCGTGAACAGCTCGGGCGCGCAGGGCAACCTGATCGACGTCCGGCTCGACTCGGGGCCGGTGACGATGACCTGGACGAAGAACGTCGCCCGCTTCCCGACGGCCACCGACAACCAGATCTCGTTGTTCAGCTCCTTCGGGCTCGCAGCGGATCTCTCGCTGAAGCCGGACCTCGGCGCCCCGGGCGGGTTCATCTACTCGACGATCCCGGTCGAGCAGGGCGGGCACGGAACGAACAGCGGCACGTCGATGGCGGCACCACACGTCGCCGGCGCCGTCGCGCTACTGCTCGAGTCGCGGGGCGATCTGCGCAGGCGCGGGGACGACGACGACAATCGCTGGCGCAGCCGCGACGACGACGACCGGAACGGCCGTCGTGCCGAGGAGATCCGCGACATCCTCCAGAACAGCGCCGACCCGAGAGACTTCTTCCTCGCGCCCGGCTCCGGCCTGCTCGAGAACGTCAACCGCCAGGGCGCCGGCATGCTCGACATCGTCGGCGCCGTGCAGTCGACGTCCAGCATCGTGCCGGGAAAGCTCTCCCTCGGTGAGACGTCCGGCGCGGTGACGAAGCGGATCAGGATCCGGAACAACGCCCGCACGGCCGTCACCTACACGCTCAGTCACGCGCCGGCGGTGGCGAACGGGCCCGAGGTCTTCCAGGCGTCGTTCTTCCTCGCCGACGCCGCCGTCTCGTTCAGCTCGCCGTCGGTGACGGTCGAGCCGCGCGACTCCCGCTCGCTCGAGGTCACGATCGCGCCGCCCGCCGACTATGACCCGGCGACGGACGAGGGGCTTCCCGCGAATGGGCTCTACGGTGGCTACATCGTTGCCACCCCGAGCTCCGGCGAGCCGCTCAGCGTCCCCTACGCCGGCTTCAAGGGCGACTACCAGTCGATCGCCGTGCTCGGGCGCGACTTCGGGCTCCCGTGGCTCGTCGACCAGCAGTGGAACGATCCCTCCGGGCCGTTCACCCTCGTCGACGCCGCGCAGCGGCCGCATGTCGTCTACCAGCTCCTCTTCCAGGCTCGCCGGCTGACGGTCAACGTCGTCGACGCGCGCGGGAGAACGCTCGGCCGTGCCACCGAGCTCGAGTACCTGTCGCGCAACTCGAGCCCGGATCAGATCTTCGAGCTCTCGTGGGACGGCACGTACATGCCGGGTGAGCGGAGCTCACGCGTGCGGTCGGCGCCGGACGGCGTCTACACGCTCGTGCTCGAGGTCGAGAAGCCGCTCGCGGAGCGGCGCAACCCCGCGCACGTCGAGACCTGGACGTCGCCCAGCTTCAGGATCGACCGCCCCTAGTTTTCCGAGGAGCGATTGGTGCGCAGAGCGGGAGCATTGGGTCGAAGGAGTAGACTTCGGGTGCAGCCAAAGGAGGCACCGATGCGGGACTGGATCGTCATTCTGATCCTCTACGTCCTCGTTCTTGGGTTGTTTCGCCTTGCTGGCGGATTCCGGGCGGCTGGTCAGGCGCTCCGGTCGTGGGGCTCGCACGCCGCGATCCCGGCGAACCCTCGTTCGAGCAGCGGTTAGTCAGGCGGCAAGCGACAGCCGCTGTCGGTCTACCATTTCAGCCAAACCCTCCTAGCTAGTAGCTAGTACGCCACCGCGCCGCGCCCGGTCTCCGCGGCGTGGCGCTGCTCGTCTGCGCGATAGCTCGAGCGGACGAGCGGACCGGCGAAGACTGAGCCGAAGCCGAGCGCCTCGCCCTGCTCGCGCAGCCACGTGAACTCGTCCGGGTGCACCCAGCGGTCGATCGCGGCGTGCTTCGGGCTCGGCTGCAGGTACTGGCCGATCGTGACCACGTCGACGCCGTGCGCGCGCAGGTCGCGCATCGTCTCGACGACCTCGTCGTTCGTCTCGCCGAGGCCGACGATGATCCCCGACTTCGTCAGGACCGGATAGTCGGCGAGCTCCTTCGCGCGGCCGAGCAGCCAGAGCGCCTTGTCGTAGCTCGCCTTCGCGCCGCGCATGTTCCGGTGGAGCCGGCGGACGGTCTCGATGTTGTGGTTGAAGACCTCAGGACGGGCTGCCAGGACGGTGCGGAGCGCCTCCTCCTCGACCCCGAGGAAGTCCGGCGTCAGCACCTCGACGCTCGCCTCCGGGAGCTTCAGCTTGATCGCGCGGATCGTTGCTGCGAAGTGACCCGCGCCGCGGTCGGGCACATCGTCGCGGTCGACAGAGGTGACGACGACGTGCTTCAGCGCCATCTGGGCTGCGGCCTGGCCGACGCGGAGCGGCTCGAGCGGATCGGGTGCGTGCTCGGGCTTGCCGGAGTGGACATAGCAGTAGCGGCACGCGCGGGTGCAGGTCTCGCCGAGGATCTGGAACGTGGCGGTCCCGCGCCCCCAGCACTCGGAGATGTTCGGACAGCGAGCCTCCTCGCAGACGGTGTTCAGCGAGAGCCCGTGCAGGAGCTTCTTGACGTCGTAGAAGTGCCCGTCGGCGCTCGGCGCGCGAACCTTCATCCATTCTGGCCGGCGGGGGCGCTCGGCGACTGGCAGCGACGTCTCCATGGCTTCGAGTCTAGTTGCGGCCGCGGCCGCCGGGTCGGACAGAGGGAGCCTTGTGTTTCTGAAACACAAGCGCTTCCCGAGCCACCGAACGGAGCCATTCTCGGCGCGTTCACGGCAGCTTGTGTTTCAGAAACACAAAGTCAGCCGCGCGCGGCGAGCTGCGAGTGCACCGGCTGCGGCCAGAGGCCGTGGTCGCCGTCGGCCGGCAGCTCCTCGAGCTCGAGCTCGAAGACCTGCGCGAGCGCCTCGAGGGCGGGGCCGCGCACCTCGTCGACGGCGACCGGGCGGCCGAGCTCGGCCGCGACCGTCGTGAAGGCCGCATCCTCGATCCCGCACGCCGTGATCCACTGCGTGAACGGCGCAGGATCGAGGTCGACGTTGAGCGCGTAGCCATGGGTCGTCACCCATTTCGCGATATGGATCCCGATCGACGCGATCTTCCTGGGTGGGGGTGTCAGCCAGACGCCGGTGAGCCCGTCGATCCGCTCGCCCTCGACCCCCAGCTTCGCGAGCGTCAGGATCAACGCCTCCTCGAGGTCACGGCAGTAGCGCTTCACGTCCTGACCGTGCCGCTTCAGGTCGAAGATCGGGTAGCAGACGAGCTGGCCGGGGCCGTGGAAGGTCGATTTGCCGCCGCGGTCGGTCTCGACGACGTCGACTGCCGCTCCCGCGGGGATGTGCAGCTCCGAGTCCTCGGTGCGCCTGCCGGTGGTGACGGTGGGCGGATGCTCGAGCAGCAGGATCGTGTCCGGGATCGCGCCCTGCGAGACCGCTCCCGCGAGCGAGCGCTGGAGCTCCCACGCCTCCTCGTAGGGGACGAGGCCGAGGTTCATCACGTAGGCCCCCTTCACCCGACCGAGGCTACCAAGCTCACGTATTGGTCCGGTCATCGAGCCCGGGACGCCGAAGGCGGCCCCTTCAGGGGTCTTGGCGCGAACCGGGATCTGCGGAAGCAGATTCCGGTTCTGGTTGCGCCCCAGAACTAGTAGTCGCTTTCTCCCCAGTCCTCGAGCTTCTCGCGCAGCGAGCTGAGGAAGCGGCCGGCGAGGGCTCCGTCCACCAGGCGGTGGTCGTAGGTGAGCGTGATGTTCATGATCGGGCGGATCGCGATCACGTCCTGGCCGAGCTCGTCGGTCACGACCCACGGCCGCTTCACGACTGCGTAGGTGCCGAGGATCCCGGCCTGCGGCTGACTGATCACCGGCGTGCCGTGGAACGTCCCGTAGCCGCCCGGGTTCGTGATCGTGAAGGTGCCGCCCTGGACGTCGTCGGGCATCAGCTTCTTGTCGCGGGCGCGCTTGGCGATGTCGGCCACGCCACGCGCGAGCCCGAGCAGGTTCAGCCCCTCCGTGTGCTTCAGCACCGGAACGATCAGGCCCTTGCCGTCGGCGAGCTCGACCGCGAAGCCGAGGTTGACGTAGTTGCGCGTGACGATCTTGTCGCCGCGGATCTCGCCGTTGATCCAGGGGTACTCGCGCAGCGTCTCGACGGTGGCGCGCGCGACGAAGGAGAGGTACGTCGGGTTGACGCCGTAGGCGGCCTCGTACTCCTTCTTCAGCTTCTTCCGGATCTCGACCACCTTGGACATGTCGACCTCGATCGCGCTCGTCACATGGGCGGAGGTGTCGAGCGAGCGGCGCATGTGCTCGGCGATGCCCTTCCGCATCGCGGACATCGGCTCGAGCGATTCGCCCGGCTCGGGCTCGGCCTCGGCGCTCGCGGCCGGCGCGGCGGCCGGAGCGGGCGGAGGCGCCTGGGCGGCAGGGGCCGGGGCTGGGGCCGGCGGAGCCACCGGAGCCGCCTGTGCGACCGGTGCCGGCGCGGGCTCGGCAGGTTGAACGGGAGCAGGAGTGGGAGCGGGAGGCGGAGGAGGTGCGGGCGCTGCGGCGGGTTCGGCGGCCCCGCCACCGCTCTCGACGTACGCGAGGATGTCCTTCTTCGTCACGCGGCCGCCGGTGCCCGTGCCCTGGACCGTGTTCGGGTCGACGCCGTGCTCGGACGCGATCCGCGCGACCACCGGGGAGACGAACGTGCGGCCGTTCCCGGACGCGGGTGCGCCGGCAGGAGCAGCGGGGGCAGGAGCTGGAGCGGCCGGAGGAGGAGCAGGAGCGGCGGCGGGCTCCGCGGTCTCGGTCGCGGCAGCCTCCGAGGCATCGGCGGCCGCCTGCGTGGCCGGCTCGGGTGCCGCCTCCGGGGCGGCTGCGGGCGCCGAGCCCTCGGGAGCGATCAGCGCGAGCACGGTGCCGACCTCGACCGTTTCGCCTTCCTGGACGAGGATCTGGACGACGACGCCCTCGCTGGGGCTGGGAATCTCAGTGTCGACCTTGTCGGTCGAAATCTCGAGCAGGGCCTCGTCGCGGGCGATCTGCTCGCCCTCGGACTTGAGCCACTTCGTGATCGTCCCCTCGGAGACGGACACGCCCATCTGGGGCATGACGACTTCGGTCTGCGTTCCCGTCGACATCTCTCTCCTAGTACTCCGCGAGCTCTCTGAGTCCCTGCACGACGTCTTCGACCTGCGGGAGGAAGGCCTTCTCGAGCACAGGCGCGAACGGCACCGGGCAGTCCGGCGCGGCGATGCGGCGTACGGGGCCGTCGAGATCCTCGAACGCCTCCTCCGCGATCGTCGCGGCGATCTCGCCGCCGAAGCCGCCGGTGCGGTTGTCCTCGTGCAGCACGATCACCTTCGAGGTCTTGCGCACGCTCGCGAGCACGGCCTCCTTGTCCCACGGCATCACCGTGCGCAGGTCGATCACCTCGACCGAGACGCCGTCCGCATCGAGCTGCTTCGCCGCCTCCTCGGCCGTGTAGACCATCGCGCCCCACGTGATCACCGAGATGTCGTCGCCCTCGATGTGGGTGCGCGCCTTCCCGATCGGGGTCACGTAGCGCTCGTCGGGAACCTCGGCCTTGATCCGCCGGTAGAGGTGCTTGTGCTCGAAGAAGAGCACCGGGTTGGGATCCTCGATCGAGGCGACGAGCAGCCCTTTCGCGTCCTCGGGCGTCGCCGGGCAGACGCATTTGAGGCCCGGGATGTGAGCGAACGAGCTCTCGGGGTTCTGCGAGTGGAAGGGGCCGCCGGAGAAGCCGCCGCCGGACGGAAGCCGGACGACGATCGGCACCGGCGTGCCGACGCGGAAGCGCTGCTTGGCGGCGACGGTGACGAGGTGATCCCAGCCGCAGGAGATGAAGTCGGCGAACTGCATCTCGGCGACGGGCCGCAGCCCCATGATCGACGCGCCCGTGGCGGCGCCGAGGATGGCCGTCTCGGCGAGCGGCGCGTCCAGCACGCGCCAGGGGCCGAACTCCTCCTGGAAGCCGAGCGTCACCTTGAAGGCGCCGCCGTAGACGCCGACGTCCTCGCCGATCACGAAGACGCGGTCGTCGCGGCGCATCTCCTGCCGGAGCCCGTCGCTGATCGCCTGCAGGTAGGTCTTCTCGGGCATCGCTACTTGTGGTGGGGGGTGTCGAGGTCCTCGGGCGTTGCGTACACGCCTTCCAGCAGCGTCTCCGGGTCGGGCTGCGGCGACTCCTCCGCGCGCGCCAGCGCGTCGTTCAGGAGCTTCTTGACGCGACCGGAGATCTCTTCCTCTTCCTCGCCGGTCAGGTCGGCGTTCTCGCGCAACCAGGTGCGGAAGCGCTCGACGGGGTCGTGCTTCGCCCACTCCTCGAACAGCTCCTTGGGGACGTAGAAGGCGTCGTCGTGGACCGCGTGTCCCTCCATCCGCAGCGTCTTCAGCTCGAGCAGCGTCGGGCCGCCGCCGTTGCGGGCCTTCTCGATCGCAACCTTCGCCTCGCGGTAGACGGCGAGCACGTCGGTGCCGTCGACGACCACCCCTTCGAAGCCGTAGGCGGCGGCGCGGTCGGCGAGGTGCTCGACGGCGTAGCCGAGGTGGGTCGGGGTCGAGTAGGCCCACTGGTTGTTGTCGCAGATGAAGACGACGGGGAGCTGGCGGACGCCGGCGAAGTTCATCGCCTCGTGCGCGTCGCCGCGCGCCATCGCACCCTCGCCCGACCAGCCGACGGCGACGCGCTTCTCGTCGCGGATCTTGAATGCGAGCCCGCAGCCGACCGCAACCGGCATCATCGCCGGCAGGTGGCTGACCATCGCGATCAGCCCGAGGCGCTCGTCGGCCATGTGCACGTTCCCGTCGCGGCCGCGCGTGGGGCCGTCCTCGCGGCCCATGTACTGCGCGAAGATCCGCCACGCCTCGACGCCGCGGGTGACGTGGACGCCCATGTCGCGGTGGAGCGGCGTGCCGACGTCGTTCGGGCCCATCGCGGTCGCGACGCCGACGGCGGCGCCCTCGTTGCCGCGGCCGGTGTAGAACGAGCCGGGAATCTTCCCCTGCTTGTAGAGGATGTGGCCGCGTTCCTCGATCCCTCGTGTGACGAGCAGGTTGCGGTAGACGCCGAGCAGGTCCTCGCGATCGAGGCCCGCCTCCCGTACCTCACTCAGCGAGCCCATCGGCTCCGCCTCACGCACCGCCATCTCCACCTGCTCCTGTCGGATCGGGAACGACGGCTGCACTTTATCGACGTGCGTAGGATGGAGCGCGTGAGCACCGTCTTCGACGCCGACCGGTTCGAGATCGAGCAGCTGATCCGGCCGCTCGTCAACCTCTACAAGATCTCCGGACAGGGCCAGCCGGTCGCGTTCGTGCGCCAGAAGCGAATGGCGATCAAGGAGGACATCCGTTTCTTCGCCCACGAAGACGAGACCGAGGAGCTCTTCCGGATCAAGGCGCGCTCGCTGATGGAGTTCGGCGGCCGCTACGACGTGACGACGCCGGCCGGGGAGAAGATCGGCGTCCTCGGCAAGGTCTTCGGCAAGTCGCTGCTCCGCTCGACGTGGGCGATCATGGACGCGAACGAGCAGGAGCTCGCGATCGCCAAGGAGCGCTCGCAGTTCTGGGCGATCGTCCGGCGCGTGATCGACGCGGTGCCCTACGGCGACTTCATCCCGATCGTCTTCCATTTCCGGATCGACCGCGGCGACCAGCACCTGGGCGACTTCACGCGCGCGTTCGGGATGCGCGACCGCTACACGCTCGACCTCTCGAACGACCCCGAGCGGACGATCGACCGCCGGCTCGCAATCGCGCTCGGAATCGCGCTCGACGCGCTGCAGAGCCGCTAGCGCCGTCGCCGGCCCGCGGGAGAGAGGTACGGTCGCGTCGTGGCGAAGCGCAACTGGATCCAGGAGGAGCGGCGCAAGACCCTCGGCGACTACACGTGCTTCTGCCTCGATTGCGGCTCGGTCTGGCGCTACTTCCTCGAGGGTGAGGCGGAGCTGCCGGCCAAGTGCCCGCACTGCGGCGGCGAGACGCGCCACCGCTGCCCCGAGTGCTCGGCGCCGTTCCCGTCGGCCTTCGCGATCGAGTGCGAGGAGTGCGGCGCCGCTGTGCGCCCGCCCGAGGTGCTCGGCGTGCGAATCCGGAAACCAGGTCGATGAGCGGCCGGGCCGCCGGCTAGTCAGCCCGGCGGCACGCGCTTCAGCAGGAGCACCTCGACCGGCTCCTCGCGGCCCTTCACCTGAAACGTGTCGAGCGACTCCGTCTCGGCGCCCCAGAGGTGCTTGGCGGTCTCGGCGCTGATCGCGACACTGCCGGGCGGGGCGAGCCCTTCGATCCGGGAGCCGAGGTTGACGGTGTCGCCGATCGCGCTGTAGGTGCGGCCGCTCCCGGTCCCGAGGACGCCGACCGACGCTTCGCCGGTGTGGAGCCCCGCCCGGAAACGCGGCCAGTCGGGATGCTCGGCCGCCAGCGCTCCCGTCTCCTGCTGCAGCCCGAGCGCGGCTCGAGCCGCACGCTGGGCGTGGTCGTCGCCCTCGAACGTGGCGAAGACCGCGTCGCCGATCAGGCGGTCGACGCGGCCGGCGTGGCGCTCGATCGCGGGGATCGCCGCGCCGAAGAGTTCGTCGAGCATGCGCGACACGACCGTCGGCTCATGCCGCTCCGAGAACGAGGTGAAGCCCTTCAGGTCGGCGAAGAGCACGGTCACGGGCTGCGCGTCACGGTCGAGATAGAGGCGTCCGAACCGCTCCTCGGAGCCTTCCCGGTGGGCCATCACGGCGATCACGCCGAAGGCGAGCAGCATCAGCACGTGCCACTCCCACCAGGACACCTGCCAGTTGCGGCCGACCGCGACCGCGATCATCGCCTCCGCGAGCAGGACGAAGGCGACGGTGAAGCCGAGCACGAGCCGCGAGCTCCGTTCCCGGTAGAGCGCGAGATAGCGCGCGACCGCGAACCCGTAGAAGGCGATCCCGACGATCGAGAGCGAGACGAGCGGCGCCGACAGGCGCTCGGGCACGACCGAGTCGTCCACCTCCGGGAAGAGCGTGAGCGCGGCGACCGTCCAGCCCACGAGCAGGACGAGGAGCCCCCGCTCGATCAGCTTCGGCTGGACCGGCTCGCTGTCGAGAGCGGATAGGGCGGCGAGCGCGCCGGCGAGCACGAGGCCGACCGGCGTCGCGATCACGAAGCCGAGGTTCGGCTTGTCGAGGAGCACGGCGGGCGTGGCGAGCGCGTGCAGCGCGAGAAAGCCGGAGGCGGCGAGGAACGAGAGCGAGACGAGGTGAACTCGCCGATCGCCGCGGCGACGGGCCGCGACGCCGGTCGCGTAGGCCAGCACCGCATTCAGGCCGGAGGTGACGAGAACGAGCCAGAAGTGCGACGGCTGGTGCTGCCAGTGCACATCCGCATCGGGCGCTGCGAGCAGGACCGCCAGCCCGGCGAGCGGCAGCGCGAGCAGCGCCGCGAGCGTCAGCTGCGGACGGGCCATCGGGCGGACGGCTCCAGAGAGAGGAAGGAGTGGACGTCGCTGACTGCGAGCGCGCCGGAGCCCGCGGCCGACGCGACGCGCTTGACCGAGCGGGCGCGGACGTCCCCTGCGGCGAAGACGCCGGGAAGGGTCGTCTCGAGCGGAAGCGGCGAGCGCTCGAGGGGCCAGCCGGGAGCGCCGGGGCCGGTGGCAAGGTACCCCCACTGGTCGCGGGCGATCTCGTCCGGCAGCCACTCCGTGTGCGGATGGGCTCCGATCAGGACGATGAGAGCGGCCGCACGCGCGGTCTCGATCCCGGCCGGCGTGCGCAGCTCCAGCCGCTCGAGTTTGCCGTCCCCGAGCGCTGCCGCGACTTCGGTGTGCGGGCTCACTTCCACGTTCGGATCCCGGTCGATCGTGTCGATCAGGTACTGGGACATCGTCGCCGCGAGGCTTGGCCCTCGAACGAGGATCCGAACCTTGCACGCGTAGCGGGCGAGGTGGAGCGCGGCCTGGCCGGCCGAGTTGCCGCCGCCGACCACGTAGACGCTCTCGCCGGCAAGGGCCTGCGCCTCCGACATCGAAGCGCCGTAGTAGACACCGGCGCCCTCGAGCTCGGTCAGGCCCGGAGCATCGAGCCGCCGGTACTCGACCCCGAGCGCGAGCACGACCGCGCGCGCCGTGATCTCGGTGCCGTCACCTGTGCGAACGACGTGTCTGCCGTCACGCGGCTCCAGCGATGTCGCGCGGTGGGTGAGCCGGAACTGCGCGCCGAAGAGCCAGGCCTGCTGGTACGCGCGCTGGGCCAGCTCGCCGCCGCCGAGACCGCGGGGGAAGCCGAGATAGTTGCGGATCAGCGAGCTCGAGCCGGCCTGGCCCCCGACGGCGCCCGCGTCGAGCACCGTCGTTCGCAGTCCCTCCGAGGCGCCGTAGACCGCGGCGCTCAGCCCCGCTGGCCCGGCGCCCACGACGAGGAGGTCTGCCTCGTGCGCGTCGAGCTCGGTCGGGAAGCCGAGCGCGCGGGTCAGCTCGGCTGCGTCGGGATCGGTCAGCGTACGGCCGTCGGCGAGCGTCACGGCGGGTGGAGCGCCGTCCGGGGCGGCGAGCGTCCGGTGCGGGATCCCGAGGCCGGCGAGAGCAGCCCGGAGCTCGTGCGCCCGCGCCGAGCGGCCGTCCGCGACGACGGTCGCGCCGGCGGGGCCCTCGCCGCGCAGGCGCTCCGACTCCTGCAGGAGCTCGCTGATCGTGCGGTGGAAGACCTCGTCGCGCCGCCGGGTGGGCCGGATCACGTAGAGGTCGATCCAGCCGCGGGCCATGCTTCGCAGCACAAGTTCGCCGACGCCGCGGCGGCTCCAGCCGAGCCACGGGATCAGCAGGCCGCGCCGCGCGGTCGGAAAGCGGCCGCGCATCCGCGCGAGCAGGTCGGCTCCTTCCTTGCCCGAGGCGAGGGCAAGCGCGACGTCGTCGCCGTCGGCTGCGGCCGCGTCGAGGACGCGCTCCAGCTCGGCGGTGGCGCAGATTGTGACCGTGTAGTCGGCGCCGTAGCGGCGGCCGAGCTCCTCCTCGATCAGGCCGCGCCCGGCCGGGTCGTCGTCGGCGACCACGAGCAGCGGCATTCGGGCGGCGGGGGAGGTCACGGGCGCTCCTCCGCCATGTTACGGCGACGCCTTTAGAACATCGAACCGATGATCTGCGAAAAGCGGATCACGGTGACCGTCTCGTCCTCCTCGACGGGCCGGTTGTAGAGCTGACCGAGGAAACGGGTCATCTCGTCGGGGCGGCGGATCTCGGGGTTGTCGTGCTCGATCTCGCGCGGCGACAGCTCCTTGATCTGCTTCACCTCGACCTTGTCGATCACGGCGTCGAAGATCTTCTCGCGCTGGCCGTAGCGGACGCCGACGAGCACGGTCACGATCATCCCCTTCTTGTACTTGCCCGACTTGTCGCCGAGCCTGATCGTCGCCGTTTTCCGGTGCGTGCGCAGCTGGTCGGCGACCAGCGGGGAGTAGAAGTTCAGCGCGAACATGGCCACCGGGGGATGATCATAGAAGCGCGGCAGCCTTCGTGGCCATCTCCCGCTCGCCGCCGTACGCGAGCAGGCGCGGCGCGTCGTCGAGCGGGAGCCAGCGTGCCTCCGCCACCTCGAGCTCCATCCCCGGCGGGAGCTCGCCGATCCGCCCGCTTGTGTAGTGGAGCAAGAAGAAGCTGACGACCTTGAAGATCCGCTCGCCGCCGCGGGTGTAGACGTAGCGGACGTCGCCGAGCTTGCCCTCCAGCCGTCCCGACAGCCCCGTTTCCTCGGCCACTTCGCGCACGGCCGTCGCGGCGCCGCTCTCGCCGGGGTCGATCAGGCCTTTCGGCAGCGCCCAGACCCCCTCGGCCCTCCCATTCGGGCGAATCGCCGCGAGCCACCAACGGCCCCGCAGCCGCCGGACGATCACGCCGCCCGCAGAGAACTCACGTTTCATCGCGACTTTGTGACACTTCGTCCTCTCCACGACCGGTTGTCGCTTGCCTTGCGTCCCGGCGGCTGTAAACTGTCGTCGGCACTCTCACAGCGAGAGTGCCAGGTACTGTCACAAAGTCTGAAGATTGAGGAGGCATCACATGAATTTGCAGCCTCTTGGTGACCGCCTGATCGTGGAGATCCTCGAAGAAGAGGAAATCACGGTCAGCGGCATCGTGCTGCCGGACACCGCGAAGGAGAAGCCGCAGCGCGGCAACGTCCTCGCGGTCGGTCCCGGCCCTCGCGACGAGGACGGGGAGTACATCAAGATGGACGTCGAGGAGGGTGACGAGATCATCTTCTCCAAGTACGGCGGAACCGAGATCAAGGTCGGCGCCGACGATGTCCTGATTCTGCGCGAGTCGGACGTCCTCGCGAAGGTCGTCGGCGACCGCGCCGCAGTCTAGGGATTAGGAGGAACACCAGAAATGGCTCACAAGGAGCTCAAGTTCAACGAGGACGCACGTCGCGCGCTCGAGCGCGGCGTCAACATCCTCGCCGACACCGTCAAGGTGACGCTCGGCCCCAAGGGCCGGTACGTCGTGCTGGACAAGAAGTACGGCGCGCCGACGATCACGAACGACGGTGTCACGATCGCTCGTGAGATCGAGGTCGAGGATGTGTTCGAGAACCAGGGAGCACAGCTGATTCGCGAGGTGGCGACGGCCACCAACGACGTGGCCGGCGACGGCACCACGACCGCGACCGTGCTCGCCCAGGCGATCGTGCGCGAAGGCCTCAAGAACGTGGCCGCGGGCGCGAACCCGATGGGGATCAAGCGCGGCATCGAGGCGGCCGTCGAGGCCGTCGTCGCGGATCTGAAGAAGCAGTCGAAGGAGGTCTCGGGCAAGGAGGACATCGCCCGGGTCGCCACCATCTCGGCGCGTGAGCGCGAGATCGGCGACGTGATCGCGGACGCGATCGAGAAGGTCGGCAAGGACGGCGTCGTGAACGTCGAGGAGGGCCAGACGTTCGGCCTCGAGCTCGAGTTCACCGAGGGGATGCAGTTCGACAAGGGCTACCTCTCGCCGTACATGATCACCGACGCCGAGCGCATGGAAGCCGTGCTCGACGATCCGTACATCCTCGTCGCGAACCAGAAGATCGGCTCCGTCAAGGATCTCCTGCCCGTGCTCGAGCAGGTCATCCAGGCCGGTCGCCCGCTTCTGATCGTGGCCGAGGACGTCGAGGGCGAGGCGCTCGCGACGATCGTCGTCAACAAGCTCCGCGGCACCTTCACGGCCGTCGCGGTCAAGGCTCCGGGCTTCGGCGACCGCCGCAAGCGCATGCTCGAGGACATTGCGATCCTCAGCGGCGCCGAGGTGATCACCGAGGAGATGGGCCTCAAGCTCGAGAACACGAAGATCGCGCAGCTCGGCCGCGGCCGCCGGATCGTCGTCACGAAGGACACGACGACGATCATCGACGGTGCCGGTGACGCCGAGGCGATCAAGTCCCGGATCAAGCAGCTCAAGTCCGAGATCGAGAACACCGACTCCGACTTCGACCGCGAGAAGCTCCAGGAGCGGCTCGCAAAGCTGGCCGGCGGCGTTGCCGTCGTCAAGGTCGGCGCTGCCACCGAGACGGAGATGAAGGAGAAGAAGCACCGCGTCGAGGACGCGCTCCAGGCCACCCGCGCAGCCCTCGAGGAGGGCATCGTGCCGGGCGGCGGCGTCGCGCTTCTGCAGGCGGTCTCGTCGATCAAGCTCGATTCGTTCGAGGGCGACGAGAAGACGGGCGCGCAGATCATCGCCCGCTCGCTCGAGGAGCCGCTCCGGCAGCTCGCCTACAACGCCGGGCTCGAGGGCTCGGTCGTCGTCAACCAGGTCCGTCAGGCCACCAAGGGCCAGGGTCTGAATGTCGACACCGGCGAGGTCGAGGACCTGGTCAAGGCCGGGATCATCGATCCGACGATGGTGACGCGCTCGGCGCTGCAGAACGCCGCGTCGATCGCGAAGAACATCCTCACCACCGAGGCGATCGTCGCCGAGGCGCCCGAGAAGGCCGGCGCCGGCGCCGGCATGCCCGACATGGGCGGCATGGGCGGGATGATGTAAACGGCACGGGGGAAACCATGTTTCCCCCGTGGGCCCCCTTCTTCTTCGCAGCTGCGAATGGAACGGGGTCTGGGCTCCCGCCGGGATGAACCCGGCTCCGCCCGCCACAGTCGGCCCGTTGGCCGACGGAAGACCAGGAGGGCCGGCCATCGCGCCGGCCCTTCGCCGTTCTCCGGATGAGAGGATCGCTCGCCCAAGCGCGCCGCGGCCGGAGGCCCGGCGGCCCCGACAGGCTGGCGACGAAGAAGAAGGGGGCTTATGGGGGAAACATGGTTTCGCCCATAAATGAAGACCCGGTGGGGGCCGGGTCTTCGAGGGGTGAGACTAGGGGGAGGTGGGTAGCCCAGGTATCGGCGTCAGGCCTCTGCGCTGAAGTCACTCGAACGGGTGATTCGCGCGCGGTTCTCCGGAAAGGTCGTGTGCGAGCCTCGAGACGTCCGCCGGCGCCGAGGTCGGCGGAGGACGCGCAGCCGCGTCTCCGCGGCTTGGCTCGTCCCCCTCGTCGTGGGGACGCCAGCCCGAAGGGAGACGCGCGCTCATGCTCGAAGACACGATCGAAGGCCGGGCCGGCGAGCCTAGAAGCCGTAGCGCTCTTCCTTGAAAGGGTCGGCGTCGTTGTGGTAGCCGTAGCGCTCCCAGAAGCCGGGCTTGTCGCTCGCCGAGAGCTCGATACCCCGCAGCCACTTGGCGCTCTTCCAGAAGTACTTGCCCGGGATCACGAGCCGGAGCGGGTAGCCGTGCTCGGCGGCGAGCGGCTCGCCGTTTGCATGCGTTGCCGAGCAGCGCGTGCTCGTCGCGGAGGAATCGAGATCGGCACGTTGGCCGTGTACCCCTGCTCGGCGTGGGCGATCGCGAAGCGCGCGCCCGGCTTCGGGCGGACGAGACCTTCGAGCTCGCGCCAGTGCACGCCCTCGAACGCCATGTCGAACTTCGACCACCGGGTGACGCAGTGGATGTCCTGGACGTGCTCCGTCCGCGGCAGCGCGTTGAGCTCGTCCCACGACAGCGTCACCGGGTTCTCGACCTCGCCCGAGACCTCGAACGTCCAGGTCGACAAGTCGATCGACGGGACCGAGCCGGCGTGGAGGACCGGCCACTTCTCGGTCAGATACTGGCCGGGAGGGAGCCGGGCCGGGTCGTAGCCGGCGTCGCGCACCTTCTTTTCCGCCTTGGAGCGAAACATCGTCTCTACAGTAACCAGGGATGCGTGTCGCGTTCCGTCCCCGGTCGTTCGTTCGCGTCTCCGGCCCCGCCGCGGAGGAGTACCTCGACCGGATGGTCTCGAACGACGTCGCCGCGCTCGGCCCGGGCGAGTCGTGCGAGGCGTTGCTGCTGACGCCCAAGGCGCGCGTGATCGCCCCGCTCGTCGTCCTCCGCCGCGGCCACGAGGACTTCCTGCTGCTGACCGAGCCTGACCTCGGCGAGCGCGTGCGTGCCGAGCTCGTCCGCGCGCGGTTCGCCGCCAAGGCCGAGATCGAGCCGGAGGAGCACACCTCCCACGTCGTCTTCGGAGGCGCTGGGATCACGACCGGCGACTACGGCGAGCCGGCGGCCGAGCTGCTGGACGCGGAGCTCGAGCCGACGGTCTCGGCCGAGGAGCTCGAGCTGCTCCGGATCCGGGCCGGCACACCGGCCTGGGGCAAGGAGATCGACGACCGCGTCCTTCCGGCGGAAGCCGGCCTGACCGAGCGGGCGGTCAGCTTCACGAAGGGCTGCTACCCGGGTCAGGAGCCGATCGCGCGGCTGCACTACCGCGGCCACGCGAATCGCGGTCTCCGCGTGCTCGAGCTCGCCGAGCTGCCCGAGCCCGACGCCGAGCTCGTCTACGAGGGCAAGAGCGTCGGCCGGATCACCAGCGCAGCTGCGGACGGGAGCGGCGCCGTCGCGCTCGCCTACGTGCGCCGCGAGGTTCCCGAGGACGCCGAGCTCGCCGTCGGCCCCCTCGTCGCGACGCCGCTACACTGACCCGTCCCGAGCGCCCGTAGCTCAGGGGATAGAGCGCTGCCCTGCGGAGGCAGAGGTCGCACGTTCGAATCGTGCCGGGCGCATCAGCTGCGGCGGACGGTCTCGCAGCCGCGAACGACGTCGCCCTTGTCGACGATGGCGGTGTCCCGGCCGGGGCCGCAGTCGATCCGCTCCCGGCGGCCGTCGCGGGCCCGGATCGTGTCGCGGCCCGTACCGCCGAAGAACCGGTCGAGACCCGCGCCGCCGTCGAGAAGGTCGTTGCCCGCATCGCCGTAGAGCGTGTCGTTGCCGCCGCGGCCGTAGAGGCGATCGTGTCCGCCCCGGCCGCGGAGGATGTTCGCTCCCCCGTCGCCGGTGAGCACGTTCGCTCCGGCCGTACCCGTCTTCGTGCCGGTGGGGACGGACACCGCGATCGCCCGAGATCCTCCGCCGACCTGGAACGTCAGCGAGGCCGCGTTGTCGCTCGGATCCGAGTCGCGGTCGGCGCCGGCGGTCGCCGTCAGCGTCTGGGCACCGGTGCCAGCGACCCGGACCGAGAACAGCACTCTCGTCGCGACGCCGTTCGGGACGTAGTCGAGGAAGCAATCGAGTCGCTGGGCGCCCGTGCAGCCCGAGCCGCGGTCGTAGGCCGGCGGCCCCAGGAGCGTCATCGTCGTGGGGAGGTCGATCAGGAGCCGAGTCTGGAGTGAGCCCGCGCTGCCGGCGTTTGCGAGCGTCGCGATCACGTCGACGGAACCGTTGGGCACGAGCGACGTCCGGCTTCCGGCCAGGGTCAGGCGGAGATTCGGGATCGTGCCCCCTCCTCCACCTCCCGTTGCGGGCGCGGGCGGCGGCGGGGGTGGGCTCGGCGTCGTGAACGTCACATCCGGCCCGGCCGACTGGCCGTAGAGGCTCGAGGCGACGAGCCGGTAGTGGTACGTGGTGCTCGGCTGGAGCCCCGAGAGCGGAGCGGTCACAGCCGAGGTGCCGGTCGCGCCGCCGCTCTGCACCGGCGTCAGGTTGCCGTACGCGGTCGTCGTGCCCCACTCGAAGCGGACGTCGGTCGACGTCCCGTTCGGCGTCACCGTTCCGGCGAGGACGGCCTGGTCGTGGCCGACGGAGGTCGGGGACGAGGTCGCAGCGACCGGCGGCAGCGGTTTGGCGGTCCGCCGCGTGCGGTCCTCGCCGACCGTGGTCCCGAAGAGGTTCGTCGTGACGAGGCGGTAGTGGTACTCGGTGTCGGGCGCGAGGCCGGTGAGGCTCGCCGAGACCTGTTGCGCCGTGCGCGGGGAGGCCAGCGCCAGCGGAGACGTGTCGGAGCCGTAGGCCGTCGTCAGGCCGTACTGCCAGCGATACGTGGTCGCGACGCCGAGCGGGGAGACCGTGCCCGCCACGGTGAAGCCGGAGGTCGTCGGCGCGTCGGTTCCCGGCGCGCTGGTCGACGCGAGCGGAGGCGACGTCGGCAACAGCAGCTTCCCGGAGCCCGTGCTCGTGTCCTTCCCCGGCGGGCCGAGGTCGGCGGCGTCGTCCTCGAGCCACGCCTGCAGCTCGTTTGCGCTCGCCAGCGGGAACATTCCCCGCAGCAGCACCGCCGCCCCAGCGACGTGCGGCGCGGCGGACGAGGTGCCGTTGAAGCCGCTCGTGCCGCAGGCGGTGAACGGGCCGTAGAGCGCCGACGTCACGGAGTCCGGGCCGGTGAGATCGGGCTTCACCCGGCCGTCGATCGTGGGGCCGTTCGAGCTGTAGGGCTCGAGCGTGTCGTTCGCCCAGCAGTGGGCACCGACCGCGAGGGCGCCCGGGGACGTGGCCGGCTCGAGGAGGCTCACCGCCGGAACCTGATGCTCCAGGGTCTTGCCGACGGTCACGAAGAAGTCGAAGCGCGGCGCGGTCGAGGCGTTGGCGCGGCGGATCGTGAAGGCGTAGGTCTCCGGCGCGGCGGTCATGTTGGTGAAGCACAGTGCCTCCGCCGGCGTCTGGGCGCCGTTCTGCAGGGTGGTCGAGCTGGCGAGCAGCGCCTGGTCGGCGTTCCGACGGAGGTAGAGGTCGAAGTCCTGATCCGTCGTCGGCCAGCTGTCCCACTTGACGTAGCCGCAGAACGTCCGGCCCGCGTTGATCGTGACCGTGTTCGTCTCGTCGGACCCTGCGAACTCGTGCAGCCCGTTGGCGTTCGCATCCGTATAGGAGCCGGCCCAGTGCTGCTGCGCGCCGTTGCCTGCGGAGTTGATCCAGAGCACCCCGTGTGCGCGCGCGTCGGCGACGATGGCGTCCGGCGTCCCGGCGCCACCCGTGCCGTCGCCGCGGGCGGTGTTGTACCAGCCGATCGAGTGATTCACGATCGTGATTCCGTTGGCCTTGACATACGCGGCCGCGTTGGCGAGGTCGACCTCGGTCTCGATGCAGATCAGGAACAGCTGAGCGCCCGGTGCCATCTCGTGGACCACCTCGGCCACGGCCGTACCGTGCTTCTCGGGCGCTCCCATCGACGCCGTGCAGAAGTCGACACTCGTGGTCGTCGCCGGGAGCTCACCGGCGGCCTGGCGCGCGGCGAGCCCCTCGAAGCCGGTGTCGATCACTGCCACCTTTGCGCCCGAGCCGGTGACCCCCTTCGCGTGCCACGCCGAAGCGGCGGCGGCCGCCACGCCCTGGCTGTCGGTGCCGAGCGGGACGAGCGCGCTCGGTGGACGGACGTACTCGACCCCGCCCTGAGCCGAGAGCTCGGCCAGCCGGCCTGCGGGAACGAGGGCCTCGGTCAGCGTTCCGGCGGTTCCGTCGACCTCGCCGCCGTTCGCCTCCACCGCGGCCCGGACAGCAGCAGGCGCGCCCTGGATCACGACCCGGACCTGGTCGCCGGAGGTCGCGAGCGCCCGAGCGCGAGCCGCCTGCAGCGCGGCGGCAGGACCGGCGGCCCGATCCGCCGACACCACCCCGAGCAGTCGTGAATCGAGCCGCGGGTGCTTCTCGACCCCTTCGGGGTGCTGGGGCGCCCGTCGCTCGGCGCCGCCCGCATCGACGCGTGCGGCAGCCGTCGACGTCAGGCACGCGGCGACCGACGCGCACAGCGCGAGCACACGAAATCCCACTCTCAAATCCCCTCGAACCCCCCTGTCGCCTACGGTCATCCGACTCGGCCGACCCATGGTGCCCGGGGTCGTTGCCGCTGTAAAGGGGCGGAAGGGTGGGATCACGGGTAGGACCGGAGCGTCCGGCGGCGAAGCCATGCGTGTGGCGGCCGCGCCCGACCAGCTGACGCTCGCGCGACACCGTGATCTTCGCGGCCGCGAGCATCGCCCGTATGTCCGCTGGGCGATCTTGACCGTGCTCGGCCTGCTCTGCCTGCTCGGGCTCCTGAACGTGTTCGGCCAGCGGCCACAGACTGGCACGGCGTCGGCGAGCGGGGTCGAGCTCGAGGTCTACTCGCCCGAGCGAGTCCGCAGCGGTCTCTTCTTCATGTCCCGCTTCACGATTCGAGCCGAGCGCGAGATCGAGGCGGCGACGCTGCTCCTCGACCCCGGCTGGTTGGAGGGGATCACGCTGAACACGCTCGTCCCGTCGCCGGTCGGGGAGGCGAACCGGGACGGCAAGATCGCCTTCGATCTCGGCCGTGTCCGCGCCGGGACCGAGCACGTCTTCTTCCTCCACTTTCAGGTCAACCCGACCGAGATCGGCCGCCGCTCGCAGGACGTCGAGCTGCTCGACGGCGAGGCGCCGATCCTCTCACTCGACCGCACGATGACCATTTATCCCTGATGGATCTCGTCGTCCGTGCAGTCGTCGCGTTTCTCTTCGTCTATCTGCTGACGCGGGTGATCGGACGTCGTGAGCTCTCCTCGATGCAGCCGTTCGACCTGATCATGCTCGTGATGATCGGCGACCTCGTGCAGCAGGGCGTGACGCAGAACGACTTCTCGGTGACGGGCGCCCTGCTCGTCGGCTCCACGATCGCGCTGATGACGGTCGGTGTCTCCTACACGAGCTTCAAGGTGCCGCGCCTGCGCCCGGTGCTCGACGGCGAGCCGCTGATCGTGGTCGAGGACGGGAAGCCGATCGACCGCAACCTCCGCCGGAACCGGATCACGCTCGAGGAGCTCGCGGCCGCTGCCCGTGCGAACGGGATCGGGTCGGTGGACCAGGTCCGGTGGGCGGTGCTGGAGACGAACGGCCGGATCACCTTCCTGAAGAAGGGCGAGGCGTAGGGTCTCCGGCTTGCCGCTCTACCTGACCGAGGCGGACGTGGCCGGCCTGATCACGGCCGGCGAGGCAGTCCCCGTCCTGGAGGCGTGCTTCGCGCGGATGGCCGCCGGCGCCGTCGAGAATGTGCCGCGGCGGCGACTTTCGCTCGACGACGGCAGCTTCGCCGTCATGTCGGCGGTCGACCGCGAGCTCGGCTACGCGGGCGTCAAGGCGTACACGGTCGTCGCGGGGCAGGCCGTCTTCGCCGTCTCCCTGTTCGACCTCCGCACCGGTGAGCTCGTCGCCGTGCTCGAGGCCGACACCGCCGGTCAGCGTCGCACCGGCGCCGCGAGCGGCGTCGCCGCCAAGCACCTGGCCCGGCGCGATGCCCGCACGCTCGGAGTGATCGGCTGCGGCTGGCAGGCGGAGGCGCAGGTCGAGGCGATCCGCGCTGCGGTTCCCTCCCTCGAGCGGGTCGTCGCCTACTGCCGGACGCCGGAGCGACTGGAAACCTTCTGCGCGAAGGTCGGCGCCGAGCCGGCCGACTCGAGCGTCGAGGCAGCGGCCCAGGAGATCGTCGTCACGGTCACCACCTCGCGCGATCCGGTCCTCCGCGGCGAGTGGCTGCGCGAGGGCGCGCTCGTCTGTGCCGCCGGCGCGAACGATCCGCGCAAGCGCGAGCTGGACGATGTCGTGCTCGAGCGCGCGAGCTTCGTCTGCTGCGACTCGAGGGAGAACGCGAAGCTCGAGTCGGGCGACCTGATCGATCCCATCGAGAACGGCGTCCTCGACTGGCTCGAGGTGCACGAGCTCCAGGACGTCGTCGCGGGTGCGCTGCCGGGCCGCGAGTCCGACGCCGACATCGTCGTCTTCAAGTCGAACGGGCTCGCCGTCTGGGACGTCGCGATCGCGGCCGAGCTGCTGCGGCGGGCGCAGGAGCGCGGCGTCGGAACGACTGTCTAGGTCTGGCCGGCCGTCTGGCGGGCGCTGGCGATCGTGTCATTCCCGAGCGCCTTGATCACCTCGGGGCGGTCGAGCAAGCGCGCGCGCTGGTCGGGGCCGAGGCGGTTGAGCACGTAGCGGTCCTCGAGGATCTCGGCGAGGTCGCGACCGCGGTCGTGCTCGCGGATCACGTAGGCCGCGACCCGGTCGTCGGCCGACGAGCGCTGAAATAGGAACGAGAAGAGGTTCCGGAACGCCATCGCGGACGATTGTATCCTCCTTTCGATGCGCAGGACCAGCTCGGACGGCAGGTGCGCCGAACGGACTCTCCGGGGAGTCGACGACGCGGGGCGCGAGGAGCGGATCGTGATCTGGCTCGAGCGCAGGGAGGGTGCGCTCTGGGCGGTCGGCCGGGCCGTCAACCCGCAGCACCGGCCGAGCGACGAGCCACGCGGCGACGACTACCTCTTCGAGGGCCACGAGCTCGGCGACGCGCTCGAGGCCGCGAACGGGGCGCTCGAGGACGACGCGCGCGTGCTCGAGGACGACGGCTCGACCGAGCGAATCAGGCCGTTCACGCGCAAGGAGGTCTTACCGGTCTTGGAACGCTTCTTCTTCGGGCGACGCTAGCTCTCCTTCGGCCACTCGAGCTTCGCGTTCGGGATCGGGTCGCCGTGCGGGTCGTGGGTGGGGAAGCCGAGGGCCTTGTCGATCCGCGCCTCCAGCTCCTCCGAGAGCGCGTGCTCGAGCCGGTCTGCCTCGTCGTGGACGTCGTCGACGCCGATCCCGAGAGTCTCCGCGAGGTAGAGCTCGAGCAGCCGGTGGTGGCGGATCACCTCCAGCGCGACTTGCTCGCCGGCATGCGTCAGCGTGACTCCGCGGTAGGGCGTGTGCTCCGCGAGCCCGAGCGCCGCCAGCTTCTTCACCATCGCGCTCGCCGAGGCGGGCGACACCTGCTGGCGCTCCGCGAGGGCCGAGGTGGACACGCGTTCGGCCACAACCCCGAGCTTGTAGATCTCCTTCAGATAATCCTGGATCGCATTGCTCAGGTCGACCATCGCTGGTCAGTCTAGGCCCGGTGCTAGCCTCGGGCGATGCTGACCCAGAGCATGCGCATCCGCCTCGGGCACAGCCCGGATCCCGACGACGCGTTCATGTTCTGGGCGATCGCGGCCGGAGCGATCGACACGCGCGGCTTCCGCTTCGAGCAGGTGCTGCAGGACATCCAGACCCTGAACGAGTGGGCGCTCGAGGGGCGGCTCGAGGTGACGGCGACGTCGCTGCACGCGTACCCGTTCGTGCAGGACCGGTACGCGCTCCTGCCTCACGGGGCCAGCATCGGTGCCGGCTACGGCCCGATCCTCGTCGCGCGCGAGCCGCTCACCTTCGAGCAGCTGCGCTTTGCCGAGATCGTCGTGCCCGGTCGGATGACGACGGCGTTCCTGACGCTGCGGCTCGCGCTTGGCGAGTTCGGGCACCGTGAGCTCCCGTTCGACCGAATCGTGGACGAAGTCTCGTCGGGCCGGGCCGACGCGGGCCTCGTGATCCACGAGGGGCAGCTGACCTACGAGGCGTCGGGGCTGCACAAGGTGCTCGACCTCGGCGAGTGGTGGCTGCTCGAGACCGGCCTGCCGCTGCCGCTCGGCGTCAATCTCGTGCGCCGCGACGTGGGTGAGCGGGTCGGCGACCTCTCGGCGGTGTTGCTCGAGTCGATCCAGGCGGGGCTCGCAAACCGCCGCGACGCGATGCGCTATGCGATGCGGTTCGGCCGCGGGATCGACGCGGCCACGAACGAGCGCTTCGTCGACATGTACGTGAACGAGCTGACGTGCGACTACGGCGACGAGGGCCGCAGGGCGGTCGCGGAGCTGCTCCGCCGCGGCGAGGCGATCGGAGCGTTTCCGGAGCCGGTCCGGCTCGACTACGTGGCGTGAGCCGCGCGGTCGTGATCTCGGCGGTGCGAACGCCGGTGGGACGGTACGGCGGTGCGCTCGCCGGCGTGCGCCCCGACGACCTCGCCGCGATCGCCGTCGCCGCCGCGGTCGAGCGCGCCGGCGTCGATCCGGCCGAGATCGAGGACGTGTACCTCGGCTGCGCGAACCAGGCCGGCGAGGACAACCGCAACGTCGCCCGCATGGCCGCGCTCCTGGCCGGGCTCCCGGAATCGGTCGCGGGCGTGACCGTGAACCGCCTCTGCGCCTCGGGGCTCTCCGCGGTCGTCGGCGCCTGCCACGCGATCGCGGCCGGCGACGGCGACCTCTTCGTCGCGGGCGGCGTCGAGTCGATGAGCCGCGCGCCGCTCGTGACCGCGAAGCCGGACGCCGCCTTTCCGCGTGGCGACCGGACGATGTACGACACGACGCTCGGCTGGCGCTTCCCCAACCCGGCGCTCGCGGAGCGCTTCCCGCTCGAGGCGATGGGCGAGACGGGCGAGAACGTGGCCGAGCGGTGGGAGGTGTCGCGCAAGGATCAGGACGCGTTCGCGCTGCGCTCGCAGAGGCGCTGGGCCCAGGCGCAGTTCGACGACGAGCTGGTACCTGTCGGCGACCTCGAACGCGACGAGCATCCGCGGCCGGACACGAGCCTCGAGAAGCTGGCGGCCCTGAAGCCGGCGTTCCGCGACGGCGGCACCGTCACCGCGGGCAACTCGAGCGGGCTCAACGACGGCGCCGCAGCGCTCGTGCTCGCGTCCGAGGAGAAGGCGCGCTCGCTCGGCGCCGAGCCGCTGGGGGCGTTCGTCGCGAGCGCCGTCGCCGGCGTCGACCCGCGGGTGATGGGAATCGGCCCGGTGCCGGCCGTGCGCAAGCTGCTCGACCGCGCCGGGATCGGCGTCGGCGACCTCGACCTCGTCGAGGTGAACGAGGCGTTCGCGTCGCAGAGCCTCGCGGTCGTTCGCGAGCTCGGGATCGACGAGGAGAAGGTGAACGTGAACGGCGGCGCGATCGCGATCGGCCACCCGCTCGGGATGAGCGGAGCCCGCCTCGTGGTCACGCTCCTGCACGAGCTCCGTCGCCGCGGCGGCCGCTACGGAGTCGCGACGATGTGCGTCGGCGTCGGCCAGGGCCAGGCCGCGTTGTTCGAGCGGTGAGCACGCGCACCAAGATTCTTGCCGCCGCGGCCGCACTCGGCGTGCTCGTGATCGTGCTCGCGCGCGGCGAGGAGCCTTCCGCCCGGCTTCGCGCGCTCGAGGAGGACCGATGGCGACGTACGCGCCGCCGGGCGGGAAGCTCGTCGACACCGATTCTCAGAACGAGGGCTCCTCGCTGGGGAAGCCGGTCTCCGCACGGCTCACGCGCCTGTTCCAGCTCGGAGCCGGCGGCTCGGCGCAGGCGCTCGCGGACGCGCGCGAGCAGGCCACCGCAGCCGGCTGGAACCAGGTGGGAGCTGACGACGAGGACGTGTTCGTCGCGGACAAGCGTGTCGCCTCGGGCCGCATCGAGCTCGGCGTGACCCTGTTGGAGGACGCGCGGCTTCTGCCAGACGACGTCGACCCGCCTGCGCTGCTCGTCAGTCTCCGCCATCAGGGCCCGTAGCGCTATCGTCCGGCCGTGGCCGTGGCGACGAACGAGTACGGGCTCTTCATCAACGGCGAGACCGTCGGAGGCTCGTCCTCCCGGGAGCTGACGGAGCCCGCCTCCGGCGAGGCGCTCGGCACCGCCCAGCTCGCCGGCCCGGCTGAGATCGACCGCGCGGTCGAGGCGGCGCGGGCCGCGCTCGACGGCGACTGGGGCAAGACGCCCGGGAACGAGCGCTCGAGGCTCCTGCACGCCCTCGCCGACGCGCTGAAAGCGAACCGCAACGAGCTCTCGGAGCTCGAGTCGCGCAACGTCGGCAAGGCGATCTCCTCGACGAAGGCCGAGCTCTTCGGCGCGGTCGAGCACTTCCGCTACTACGCCTCCGCGATCGGCTCGATCGGCGGCCGCTCGAACCCGATCGGGGGCTCGCTCCTCTCGTACACCCTGAAGGAGCCGGTCGGCGTCGCCGGCCAGATCGTCCCCTGGAACTACCCGCTGCTGATGACGACGTGGAAGCTCGCGCCCGCGCTCGCCGCCGGTTGCTCGGTGGTGCTCAAGCCCGATCCCCAGACGCCGGCGACGGCGCTGCGGCTCGCCGAGCTCGCGGCCGAGGTCGGCTTCCCGGCCGGCGCGATCAACATCGTCACCGGCGAGGGCCCGACGACCGGCGCGTACCTCGTCAAGCACGCGGGCGTCGACAAGGTCGCGTTCACCGGCTCGACGAAGACGGGCGGCGAGATCATGCGGCTCTGCTCCGAGCCGATCAAGCGCTTGACGCTCGAGCTCGGGGGCAAGAGCCCGAACCTCGTCTTTGCCGACGCCGATCTCGACTCGGCGATCCCGAGCGCGGTCTGGTCGATCTACTACTCCGCCGGCCAGAGCTGCGAGGCGCGCTCGCGCGTCCTCGTCGAGCGGTCGATCTACGACGACTTCGTCGGCGCCTTCACCGAGAAGGCGGGGCAGCTGAAGATGGGCGACCCGCTCGACTCCGAGACGCAGATGGGCTCGCTGATCTCGCAGGCGCACCAGGAGCGCGTGCACGCCTTCGTCGAAGGCGCGCGCGCGGACGGCGGCGAGATCGTGCTCGGGGGCGAGCCGGGCGAGCACGCGTTCTATCCCGCGACGGTCGTCGCCGGGGTCGAGAACTCGGCCGCGATCGCGCAGGAGGAGGTCTTCGGCCCGGTCGTGACGATCATCCCGTTCGAGGACGAGAAGGACGCGATCCGGATCGCAAACGACGTCAGGTACGGCCTGATGGCATCGGTCTGGACCGGCGATCCTGCGCGCGGCCACCGGCTCGCCTCCCGGATCAAGGCCGGCACGGTCGGGATCAACATGCCCTACACGGCCTTCCCCGGGTTGCCGTTCGGCGGCTACAAGCAGTCCGGTTTCGGCCGCGAGCTCGGGATCGAGACGCTCGATCTCTACCTCGAGACGAAGAGCGTCACCGTGAACACGGGTTCGCGCCCGATCAACCCCTTCGGCCTGTAGCGCGCTCGAGCTACCGCTGGACCGTCCTCGCCGCCGGCACCGGCGCGCAGGCGAGCTTCGCGACGATCGGGATCGGCCTGCCGGCGATCGCGCCGGCGATCCGCGACGCGCTCGGCCTCAGCCTTGCCGAGGTCGGGGCGATCCTCTCCAGCCACTGGCTCGGCACGCTCGTCACGCTGGTGCCCTGGGGATTCCTGACCGACCGCGTCGGCGAGCGGGTCGTGCTGGCGACCGGTCTCGGGACCTGCGGTGTCCTGCTGATCGTGGCCGGCCGGGCCGACTCGTTCTGGGAGCTGTACGCGCTGCTCTTCCTCTCCGGGGCGGCGGGCGCGAGCGTCAACGCCGCCACCGGCCGGGCGATCATGGGCTGGTTCGATGCCTCCGAGCGCGGGTTGGCGCTGGGGATCCGGCAGGCTGCCGTCCCCGTCGGCGGACTCCTGGGTGCGATCGTGCTCCCCTTCCTGACCGTGGCGCAGGCGTATGCCTCGCTCGGGGCCTTCTGCCTGCTCGCGGGCGTGGTCGGCGCCCTCCTCATCCGGGAGCCGGTGGGAGCTCCGATCAAGGCCGACGACGTCGAGTGGACTGTTCGGGACGGGAAGCTCTGGCGGCTCTCCGCGGTCAGCGGCTTCTACGTCGTCGGGCAGATGGCGGTTCTGAGCTTCGTCGTCCTCTACCTCCACGACGAGCGGGGGCTCGGAAAGGGGGAGGCCGCGGCGGTGCTCGGCGTCGTCCAGCTCGCGGCGATGGTCCTGCGGGTCGCAGCCGGGCACTGGTCGGACACGCTGCGCTCCCGGATCGCGCCGCTCCAGCGAATCGGAATCGCGATGACGGTGACGCTCGTCTTGGCGACGGTGCTGCTGGACGGGCCGCTCGTCCTCCTCATTCCCGCCTTCGTGGTCGCGGGGGCGCTCTCGATGGCGTGGAACGGGATCGCCTTCACCGCGGTCGCCGAGCTCGCCGGGCGCGCCAGGGCCGGAGCCGCGCTCGGTGTCCAGCAGACGGTGCTCTCGCTCGTGGCGGTGGCGACCCCGATCGCGTTCGCAGCCGTCGTCACGGCCGGATCGTGGACGCTTGCCTACGGGCTCGCCGCCGCCTTCCCGCTCGCCGGCTGGGCGATCCTGCGGCCGTTGCGGGAACGGTGAGGCTGGGTAGAGGTGAAAGCGTGCGCCTCTATCCCGATGTGCCCGGCCGGCGCCTCGACCTGATCGCGCGCGACCTCGCCGTCGTGCTCGCGCTCGTGCTCTTTGCGCTGATCGCGCTCGAGGTGCACGACGCCGTCGACCGGCTGGCGATCCTCGGCGAGGGCGTCGAGTCGGCGGGGAAGGGCGTCAGCGGTGGCTTCGGCGCGGCGGCCGACGCCGTCGACGGCACGCCGGTGATCGGCGATTCCCTCGGCGACGCCCTGCGCGGCGCGGGGGAGGGCTCGGGCGGCGAGGTCGAGGATCTCGGCCGCGGCGGCGCCGGAGCTGCGCACGATCTCGCGAATCTGCTCGGTCTCCTCTTCTTCGCGCTCCCGGCCGCGCTGCTCCTGCTCTGGGCGCTCCCGCCGCGGGTGCGCCAGGTGCGACGGCTGAACGCGGCCGTGAAGGCGGTCGGCGAGCTGTCGGAGGAGCGGCGGCGCCTGCTGGCGATGCGCGCCGCGTTCGGGCTCCCCTACGGCGAGCTGCTCCGCTTCACGAAGGATCCGCTCGGCGATCTCGAGGCGGGCCGCTACGACGCGCTCGTCGCGGCCGAGCTGGATCAGGCGGGACTCCAGCCGCGATAGGTTCCGGGCGTGCGGATCCTGGAGCGCCTCGACCAGCTTGCCGCTCTCGGCGACCGGATCGGCTACTCGCCCGAGGAGGACGTGGCGCACGAGCTCGCCGCCGGGTGGTTCCGCGAGGCCGGGCTCGAGGTCGAGGTCGACGCGGCGGGCAATCTGATCGGGCGGATTCCGGGCGGCGAGCGTGAGGTGTGGACGGGCTCGCACCTCGACACCGTCCCCGGCGCGGGTCGCTTCGACGGGACGCTCGGCGTCGTCGCCGGGATCGAGGCGGTCGAGCGGCTCGGCACGCCGGGACTGGGCGTCGTCGTCTTCCGCGATGAGGAGCGTGGTTGCGCCGGCAGCCGCGGCTGCGCTGCGCGCCCCGGCGCGTACGTCGAGCTGCACATCGAGCAGGGGCCGACGCTGCTGCGGGCGGACGTTCCGCTCGGGATCGTGACGGCGATCGTCGGCTACGTCCGCGGCCGGCGGACGTTCACCGGCACGTCCGGCCATGCCGGCACGACGCCGATGGACGTGCGCGAGGACGCGCTCGTGGAGGCGGCCGAGTTCGTCCTCCACGCCCGCGATGCGGCGCGCGAGCTCGAGGGGGCCGTCGCGACGATCGGCCAGGTGACGGTCGAGCCCGGCGGGACGAACGTGATCCCCGGCCGTGTCGTGGTCTCCGTCGACGCCCGCGCGCCGGACGCGGAGCGCCTCGACCGCCTCGCCGCCGCGCTCGAGATCGAGGAGCCGATCCGCACCGAGCCCTCGCCGATGTCGGAGGAGATCCGGGCGGCGCTGCGGGCGGAGGTCGAAGAGCTCGGCCTGCCCGTGCTCGAGCTGCCCTCGGGCGCGGGCCACGACGCGGGGATCCTCGCGAGCGCCGGCGTCCCCTCCGGGATGCTCTTCGTCCGCAGCCTCAACGGCGGGATCAGCCACAATCCGGCCGAGTTGAGCTCCGTGGAGGACATCGCGCTCGCGCTCGACGCGCTCACCGGTGCGTTGCGGAGGCTGGTCGCATGAAGGCCGTCGTCGTCAAGCCGGGTGAGGGCCACCGCGTCGGCAACGTCGAGTTCCTGGCGCAGAGTGGGGACACACCGCGGTTCAACCTCGCCGTGATCGAGATCCAGCCGCATCGCAGCGGCCCGCCGATTCACGCCCACGCGGCCGAGGACGATTCCTTCTACATCCTCGAGGGCGAGCTGACCTTCACGGTCGAGGGCGAAGAGGTCGTGGCCGGTCCGGGGACATTCGTCCTCGTCCCGCCGGGCCTGCAGCACACGTTCGCGAACGAGGGCAGCGCCGTCGTGCGGATGATCAACGTGCACGCTCCCGCTGGCTTCGACCTGCGGCTGCAACAGGACGAGTAATCCCCGCCGAAAACGTCGTCCTCGAGAAGGACGCAAGATCGTCCCCGCCGACGAGGGGGCGCGTCCTACGCTCATGGGATGGTTTCGTCCGAAAATCTGAGCTCTCGCCCCGTCGGGTTGAGCACCGCCTGGCTCGGTGCGGGATCCGGGGCGGTCGTGATCGCCGGCATCCTCGCGGTGACGCTGCCGCTCGTCGGTTTTGTCTCGCTGCTGCTGCGGGAGCAGCTCGATCCCCAGCTCCACAACCATCAGGCGCACTTCGTCATCTTCGGCCTCGTCGGGGGCGTGGCGGTGGCGCTCGGCTACGCGGCGGGCGAGGCGGCCAACCGGCGCAGTGACGCCCGCGTGCTCCTCCTCTCCCTGGCGTTCATGGCGACGGGCGGCTTCATGGGCCTCCACGCCTTCGGGACCGCCGGCGTCCTCTTCTCCGAGAGCCGCGCGGGCTTCCAGATCGCGATTCCCGTCGGCCTGCTCGTCAGCGCCTTCTTCGCCGCCGGCTCGGCGTTCGTCGACGCACGGCCGGAGCTAGGGCCGCGGCTGATCCGGCACCGCGCGAAGCTCCGCGCGGCCGTCCTGATCACGATGGCGATCTGGTTCCTCTGGACGCTCGCGGATCTGCCGCCGCTGCGGGGGCCCAACAGCGAGGCCGCCACGGGGAAGGTGCTCGGCACGCTGGCGATCCTCGGGACGATCATCTACGCGGTCAGCGCGGTCCGCTACTGGCGTCTCTTCCGGCACCGCCCCACGCTCCTCTCGACGGCCGTGATCGCGTGTTTCCTGCTGCTCGCGGAGGCGATGATCGGCGTCGCCGTCACGGGCGAGCGAAAGTGGCACGCGAGCTGGTGGGAATGGCACGGCCTGATCGTCTTCGCCTATCTGATCATCGGCTTCGCCGCCCGCCGCGAGTGGCGCGAGGAGCGCTTCCGGACGCTCTATCTGCCGTCTACGCGCGAGCGCCGCCAGGAGCTCAGCGTCCTGTTCGGCGACCTCGAGGGGTACACGAGCTTCTCCGAGCGGTCGTCCCCGTCCGAGGCCGCTGCGGTTCTCGACGGGTACTGGGGCACCGCTGCGCCGTTGCTCACCCGTCGCTTCGGCGGCGAGGTCGAGAAGTTCATCGGCGACGGGATCGTCGCCACGTTCAACAGCCGGGGTGATCAGCCGGACCACGCGGTGAGGGCCGCGCGGGCGGCTCTCGCCCTGCAGCGGGCTGTGACGGAACTCGCCGAGGAGCATCCGGACTGGCCGCGCCTCCGCATCGGCGTCAACAGCGGCGAAGCGGTGATGCGCGAGATCGGTGGCGAGGGCCACGTCGCCTACACGCTGGTCGGTGACACCGTCAACACAGCCGCGCGCCTGGAGAGCCTCGCACCGGCGGGCGGCGTGCTGATCGGCCCCCGGACGCATGCGGCCCTACCGGCCGGGGCGCTCGTGGAGGCGAGAGCCGGCTTGAGGATGAAGGGCAAGGACGAGCCCGTGGACGCGTACGTGCTGCTCGGCCTGCCCTAAGTGCCGGTCTCCCGGAACGAGATCGGCTGCGCGCCTTCCCAGAGCGTCAGCCGGCCCAGCTCCTTCAGCTGCTCCTGGCCCTCCACGAGCGTCGCGAAGTGGTTCGCCCAGAGGTGGCCCGCCTTGCTCGCGAACGAGCAGTAACCGTACGGGAACAGCAGCTCCGTCTCGCTCTCGCCGCCGGGGTAGAGCGCGAGCTCGCCGGGGTGGGGGTAGCTGGTCGCGTTCTCGGGCCCGATCCCGAGGTCGCGGTCGCCCCAGGGGATCCAGTTCGACTCGCCACTCCAGCGGCAGTGGATGATCCGGTCGTCGAGCGGCAGGATCGCCTTGAACGCGGCGACCGTCTTCGGCGCCAGCTCGTCCTCCCAGCGGGCGACGAAGTGCATTCCGGCGGCGGTGATCTCGAGCACGCCGAGACCCTAACCTCGAGACGCCGCCCAGGCGACGAGCTGCTCGCGCTCGCCGTCCGTGAGCCCCGTCGCGTTCCCGGGCGGCATCGCGCGCGACGACACCTGACCTTCGATCTCGGAGGCGTACCGCTCCATCAGCGCGACCGACTCGAGCCGGACGCCGTTGGGCGCGGAGACGCCGGAGTGGCAGGTCTGGCAGCGCTCGGTGACGATGCTCTGCGCGACCGCGTCGTCAGGAACCTCTGTCGCCTGGACGTCATCCGGCGCCAGCACGAACGCGAGCGCGACGGCCGCAGCACCGGCCGCGCCGAGGATCCACCAGTCCCGCCGGCCGGTGTGCCAGCGGTTGAAGAAGTGCCTGATCGCGGCGACGATCGCAAAGATCGCGAGCAGCACGAGCCAGGCGTGCTCCTGCCCGAACGCGAGCGGGAAGTGGCCGGCGAGCATCGTGAAGACGACAGGAAGGGTCAGGTAGTTGTTGTGCACCGAGCGCTGCTTGGCGCGAAGCCCCGGCTCGGTGTCGGGCTCCCGGCCCTGCTCCTTCGCGCGGACGAGCTCCCAGTGCGCCGGGATGATCGTGAAGAAGACGTTCGCGGCCATGATCGTCCCCAGCATCGCGCCGACCTGGAGGAACGAGGCGCGTGCGGCGAAGAGCTGCCCGGCGGCGAAGGCGGAAAGGGCGACGAGCAGCGCGACCGCGAGCGCGACGAGCCGATCGTCCCGCAACACCCGGCAGGCCGCGTCGTACGCGAGCCAGGCGAGGGCGAGCCCCGCCGCTGACAGCCCGGCCGCGCTCCACGCGCTCAGGTCGGCGACTGCCGGGTCGACGAGCCGGTCGCCGGCGTCGAGCCAGTAGAGGACGACCAGGAGCGCAAAGCCCGAGAGCCACGTCGTGTAGGCCTCCCACTTGAACCAGTGCAGGTGCTCCGGCAGCTGCGGGCGGCGCGACCTTGTACTTCTGCGAGTGGTAGAAGCCGCCGCCGTGCACGCCCCAGTACTCGCCCGCAACGCCTTCCTTCGCCTCCTTCGGCGATGCGAGCCCGAGATCGAGCCGGATGAAGTAGAAGGAGGCGCCGATCCAGGCGATCCCGGCGACGACGTGGAGCAGCCGCAGCACGAGGTCGGCGAGATCTCTCAGGTAGTCCGCGTCCACCGGTGCTGTTCCCATCTCGACCGTGCGATCTCGCAGAGCGCCCGCAGGCCCGTCTCGAGCTCCTCCGCGTGTGTCCGCTTCAGTCGCTCCCGTAGCACGGGGAGCAGCTCGGCCCGCGTGCGCCCGTCGACGAAGACGACGAACGCGAACCCGAAGCGGCGCTCGTACTCGTCGTTCAGGCGCGCGAGCTCCTCCAGCACGTCGGGCTCGGCGCCGCGCTGCTCCGCGGACGGCTCCCCGATCCGCGGGTGGGTCGCGAGGGCGGCGACCTGATCCGCCTCGGGCAGGGCCAGCGCGACCTCCTCGGCCGCGGCGAGGGGATCCGGGCGCTCCGCCAGCTCGTCGACCAGCCGCGTCCGCCCGGAGAACAGCGGCGTCAGCTCCGCGACGCTCAGCTGCCGCGGTAGCTCGCGCACGAGTAGGGAGAGACGAGCAGCGGGACGTGGTAATGACCCTCGTCGAGATCGACCTCCAGCTCGACCCGCTTGAAGAACGGGGACGGCGGATGGAAGACGAGCCGGTAGACGCCCGGGTCGAGGTCGTCCGAGAGGAGCGCCCGCCCGTCGCCGTCGGTGCGCGTCTCCGCCATGAACATGTCGCCGCGGTAGAGGACGATCAGGACGCCGTCGGCCGGCTTGCCGGTACCGGTGTCGAGCACGTGGGTCGACAGCGAGATCACCGAGCGAACCTACTACGCAGTGGATCTCTACGTCGTGAATCTCGTCGCCTGCGCCCGGTGCTCGCGGGCGATCTCGCGCTCGTCCGCCCGCACGAGCGCGCCGCCCTGGACGACGAGCTCGCCGCCGACGTAGAGTCGCTCGACGCGGTCGGCTCCGGCGAAGACGAGGCCGGCGACGGGATCGGCAGCGCCGGCGAGCTCGAGCCCGTCCGTTGGCCAGACAGCGAGGTCGGCGCACATCCCAGGCGCGATCGCGCCAAGGTCGTTGCGGCCGAGCACCTCGGCGCCGCCGCGTGTTCCCAGCCGGAATGCCTCGCGGGCCGTCATGGCCGCCGGGCCGCCGCGACCACGCGCGACGAGGAGCGCCTGCTTGACCTCGTTGAAGAGATGGCTGCGCTCGTTCGAGGCGGATCCGTCGACGCCGAGTCCGACCCGCACGCCCGCATCGGCCAGCTCCCGCACGGGTGCGACCCCGGCGCCGAGGCGCAGGTTCGAGGTGGGGCAGTGGGCGACGCCGGTGCCGGTCGCCGCGAAGCGGGCGATCTCGGGCGGGGAGAGGTGGACGCAGTGAGCGCACCAGACGTCGCCGTCGAGCCAGCCGAGCGAGTCGAGGTACTCGACCGGGGTGCAGCCGTACAGCTCCCGGCAATACGCCTCCTCCTCGACCGTCTCGGCCAGGTGGGTGTGCAGGTTCAGGCCGAGCCTGCGCGCGAGCTCGGCCGACTCCGTCATCAGCCGGCCGGTGACGGAGAAGGGCGAGCACGGCGCGACCGCGATCTGGATCCGGGCGCCCGGGCCGGTCTCGTGCAACTCGCCGACGAGCCGCTCCGTGTCCTCGAGCACGGCGTCGATGTCCTCGACGAGCTCGTCCGGCGGCAGGCCGCCGTCGGACACGCCGAGATCCATCGAGCCGCGCGAGGCGACGAGACGGCAGCCGAGCTCGCGGGCCGCCTGCACCTCCGCCTCGACGAGGCCGGCGCGGCCGCGGGGGAAGACGTAGTGGTGATCGAAGACGGTCGTGCAGCCCGAGAGCATCAGCTCCGCGATCCCGGTGCGCGCGGCCGCGTACTCCGCCTCGGCGTCGATCTTCGCCCACGTCGGATAGAGCTCGACGAGCCATTCGAAGAGCGTCGCCTGCTGGGCGCGCGCGCGGGTGAGCGTCTGGTAGAGATGGTGGTGGGTGTTGACGAGGCCCGGCGTGACGACCGCGCCGCCGAGCCCGGTGCGCTCGTCGGCGTTCGGCTCCGCGCCCGTCCCGACCGCCGCCACGAAGCCGTCCTCGACGAGGATCCAGCCGTCGGGGTGCTCCGTCCCCGCGTCGTCCAGCGTCAGCACGTGCGCGTCGGCGAGCAGGGATTTCATCGCTGCGTACCGTATCGTTGGCGCGTGGAGGTGATCACCCCCCGCACTCTCGACGAGGCGCTCCGGATCAAGTCCGAGCGCCCCGGCGCGCGGCCGATCGCGGGGGGCACCGACCTGCTCGTCGAGCTCAACTTCGACCGCGCCAGGCCGGAGACGATCCTCAATCTCGCCGAGGTGCCGGAGCTGAAGGGGTGGTCGCGCGACAACGGCTCCGTCCGCCTCGCGGCCGGGCTGACCTACACCGAGGCGATGCAGAAGGGCCTCGCCGAGCTGTTGCCCGCGCTGGCGGAAGCGTCCCGCACGGTCGGCTCGCCGCAGATTCGCAATCGCGGCACGATCGGGGGCAACCTCGGCACGGCCTCCCCTGCGGGCGACGCGCATCCGCCGCTCCTCGTCGAGGATGCGACGGTCGAGCTCGGCAGCGTTCGGGGCGTGCGCACGCTCCCCCTGACCGAGTTCTTTCTCGGGCCCAAACGGAACGCGCTCGCCGAGGACGAGCTCGTGCTCGCCGTCCGGATCGAGCCGAGCCGTCAGCCGCAGACCTTCATGAAGGTCGGGCCACGGAACGCAATGGTGATCGCGGTCTGCTCGCTCGCCGTCCTCGCCGACCGCGAGCGCGGCGAGTTGCGCGCGGCGTACGGCTCGGCGGGACCGGTGCCCGCGCTCGTCACCGCGCCGCTCTCCGCGCGAGCCGACTTCCCCGGGCTCGTCGCCGACGCGGCGAGCCCGATCGACGACGTCCGCGGCACCGCCGCCTACCGTCGCCACGCGCTCGCCGTGCTGACCAAGCGCGCTCTCGATCGGGCGCTCGCGTGAAGATCCGGCTGACGATCAACGGCGAGGCGCGCGAGGCCGACGTCTGGGCGGGCGAGAGCCTGTTGACCACCCTGCGCGACACGCTCGAGCTGCCCGGCTCGAAGAACGCGTGCGAGCAGGGCGAGTGCGGCTCCTGCTCCGTGCTCCTCGACGGTGACCTCGTCTGCGCGTGCCTCGTGCTCGCCGCCCAGGCGGACGGGCACGAGGTGACGACCGTGGAGGGACTGCGGGCCGACGAAGGGCTCCATCGCGTCCAGCAGGCCTTCGTGGAGGCCGGCGCCGTTCAGTGCGGCTTCTGCACGCCCGGGCTGGTGGTCGCGACGGCCGCGCTCCTGGCGCGGGTGCCGAGCCCGAGCGACGACGTGATCCGCGAGGAGCTCTCCGGCAACCTCTGCCGCTGCACCGGCTACGCCAAGATCTTCGACGCCGTCAGGCTGGCGGCCGCACGCGCATGACCGGAAGGGACGTGTCTCCGCGGGGCGGAACGGTCTGCTGGGTCGAGGGGGCCTCCACGCCTCCTCCCCGCTGCGAGCGTACTGCGCCGGGAGACCACGAAATCGACAATTCCGCAACGCGCGCGTGCCAATTCGCATGACGACGACGAGCCACGAGCCCGCCACGGAGCTCCGGCTCGGCCGCGTCGGCGACCCGGCCACGCGCCACGACGCGACGCCGAAGGTGACCGGCGAATTTGCCTACTCGAGCGACCTGAGCGCCGCCGGGATGCTCTGGGGCGTCACCGTTCGCAGTCCGCACGCGCACGCGAAGATCGTCTCGGTGGACGTCTCCGAGGCGCTCGCGATGGCGGGCGTCCACGCCGTCCTGACCCACGCCGACGTCCCCGGCCAGAAGACGTACGGGCTCGAGTTCGCCGACCAGCCGGTGCTCGCCGGCGACCGCGTCCGCTACTACGGCGAGCCGGTCGCGCTCGTCGCCGCAGAGGAGCCTGAGCAGGCTCGCCGTGCCGCCGCTGCCGTCCGGGTCGAGTACGAGCTACTCGAGCCGGTGATCGACATGGAGCGCGCGACCGAGCAGGCGCCGCTGCATCCCGACCGGCCGACGATGGCGCACGGCTACCGCGAGGACGCGCGCCCGAACGTCGTCCGCCACCTCGTCATCCGCCACGGCGATCCCGAGACGGTCGGCGACGTCGCGGTCAGTGGCGTCTACGAGATCGGGATCCAGGATCAGGCCTTTCTCGGCCCGGAGTCCGGGCTCGCGGTTCCGGACGGCGAGGGCGGGGTGGACATCTACGTCGCGACCCAGTGGCTCCACGTCGACCGCGACCAGGTGGCGCCCTGCCTCGGCCTCGCCCCGGAAATGGTGCGAATCCACCTCGGCGGCGTCGGTGGCGCATTCGGCGGCCGCGAGGATCTCTCGATGCAGATCCACGGCGCGCTGCTCGCGCTGCACACGAAGCGGCCGGTGAAGATCGTCTACAACCGCGAGGAGTCGTTTTTCGGCCACGTCCACCGCCACCCGGCGCGGATCTGGTGCGAGCACCGAGCGACATCCGCCGGCGAGCTCGTCAACGTCCGGATGAAGATCCTGCTCGACGGCGGCGCGTACGCCTCGAGCTCGACCGCCGTCACCTCGAACGCCGCCTGCTTCGCGATCGGGCCGTACAGGGTCGCGAACGCCCTGATCGAGTCGACCTGCGTCTACACGAACAACCCGCCCTGCGGGGCGATGCGCGGCTTCGGCGCCGTGCAGACGTGCTTTGCGGCCGAGGCGCAGATGGACAAGCTGGCGGCCGCGCTCGCGATCGATCCGGTCGAGTTGCGCCTGCTGAACGCCCTCGCCAGCGGCGACACGCTCCCCACGGGCCAGACGATCGAGGGAACGCTGCCGACAGCCGAGGTGATCCGCCGCGCCGCCGCGCTCCCGGTCCCCGATCCCGAGCAGCTGCCGCGCGAGGCGATCCGGCTGCCGGGCGGCGCCGGCAACACGACTCGCGGCGAGGGCGTTCAGCGCGGTGTCGGCTTCGCGGTCGGGTTCAAGAACATCTGCTACTCCGAGGGCTTCGACGACTTCACCGCCGCGCGCGTGCTCCTGCGCGCCGACGGCTCGGCCGAGATCCACTGCGCCTCGGCCGAGGTCGGCCAGGGCGTCACCGACGTGATCCTCCAGGTCGCGCGGACCGAGCTCGGCACCGACGACGTCGTGCTCGCCCCGCCGGGCACGGCCGCGGTCGGCTCGGCCGGCTCCGCCTCCGCCTCGCGGATGACCTGGATGGCGGCCGGCGCCGTCCAGGACGCCTGCCGCGCGGCCCTCGAGGAGCAGCAGCGAGCCGGCGGCGACGTCGACGTCGAGCGGGTCTATCGCCACGCGCGCACGACCCCGCTCGACCCCGAGAACGGGCAGATCACGGGCGAGCGCGCCCACGTCTCCTTCGCCGTCGCCGCGATGCGGGTCGTCGCCGAGGTGGACGTCGACCTCGGGTTGACGCGGATCGTCTGGATCGGCACGGCCCAGGACGTCGGCAAGGCGATCAATCCGCTCGCCGTCGAGGGCCAGATCGAGGGCGGTACGGCGCAGGGCCTCGGCCTCGCGCTGATGGAGGAGATCCGCACCCGCGACGGCCTGATCACGAACGCGAGCTTCACCGACTACCTGATTCCGACCACGCTCGACATGCCCCCCGTCACGACCGAGCTGATCGAGGATCCCGAGCCCGGCGCCCCCTACGGGGCCAAGGGCGTGGGTGAGCCACCGACCGTCGTCTCGACCGCGGCCGTCGTCTCCGCGCTCCGCGCCGCTACCGGGCGTGAGCTGACACGCGTCCCGGTGCGGCCGGACGACATCGTCGGCCTGTAGCTGCCCGCGGGTGGCCGCTAGGGGCAGTAGGTGGCCACGACCGTCCCCGTGCCCGCATGGCCGGGATTCGCCGCGTAGCCTGCGTTCGTCCTGACGACGACGATCTTGACCGAGTTGCCCGAGATCGTGCTGCCGGACTTCTTGGCGGTGCTCGCGACGACGACACCCATGTAGGACGGAATCGTGCTCACGGGCGACGAGCTGTTCCCTCCCGACGTCGTCCACGTCCCTCCGCAGCCGGACGGCGGGCTCGATGTAGGCAGGTCGGGCGCGGTCGGCGCGAACCCCTTGAACGCGGACGGAGCCGACCCTCCTGTGAGGCTGTTCAAGCTCGCCCAGCCGGCACCCCACCAGGTCACCGTCCCCGCCGAGCCCGCCGACGCCACCGTTCTGTCCCCGAGGACGAAGACGCCGCTGCTCGGGAACGCGAACACGGTCGCGGTCCGGCCCGTGTCGGATGAGGGCAGGTAGTACGTGTCGCCGGCGAAGTGCGCTGCGAGCGGCTGCGATCCGAGCGGTCCAGTGAACGTGAGCGTGCAGCTCGCCCGTCCGGTCGCATCCGTCGTCCCGGTGCAGCTCTGGCCGCCGAGAGAGAGCGTGATCGTCTGCCCGAACGGGACGGGGGCGACCGTTCCCTCCTCGAGCAGCCGAGCCTCGAGCGTGACGCCCGCAGCGCCCTGGAGGATGACCGTCGGGCCGGTGTACGTGGTCGTCGTCTGCTCCCTCGTGATGGTGAAGATCTCCGCATCCGAGCTCGACTCGTACGTGGCGTCACCTGCGAAGGAGGCGCTCAGCGCGGCGGCGGCCGGCGCCTGCTCGATGAAGATCGACGTGGATGCCTCACCTGCCGCCGATGTCGACGCGCTCGCCGACTGGCTACCCAGCGCGAAGTCCACGGTCTTCCCGGACAGCGCTGCGCCGCTGAGTGTGTCCGTGAGGACGGCCGAGAGCTGCGCGGAGTCGTGATAATCGGCCGTCAGAGCGCCCGTGTACTCGATCGTCGTCTCTCTCTTGACGACGTTGACCCTGAACGTGCTGCTCGACGTCACCGACCCGTCAGTCTCGCTCGTGCCGGTCGCGGTCAGGGTGTAGGAGCCGGTCGCCGCTGTCAGCGGCGGTGTCACGGTGAAGGTGACTGTCGCGGCAGCGCCCGCGGCTAGCGTCCTCGTGTCGGTCGTGGCCGACCAGCCGGACGGGAGACCCGTCGCCGTGAAGTCGAAGCTGTCGCTTGCCTCGCCGGTGTTCATCACGGGTACGGCGATCGAGCCCGGCTCGCCGAGGATGACGTCGATCGGCGCGGCCTGGAGCAGGTCGTAGGTGTCGACGAGCACGCCTGGGCCGCGCACGTCGAAGTACGCGCGCATCTGGGTGCTGGAATCTCCGATCGCACGCACCGCGACCTTCGACGCGGTGCCGTCCCCCCAAGGCCTGTCCATCGTGCGCTGGCTCGTCTGCGGGTCGGACGGATCCCACGCGTCGGTGTTGCTCCCCGAGTAGAGCGCTCCCGGGATCATCGCGTCGGGGCGCATCAGCACCATGTTGTCGGGGGGCGGCATGTTGAAGCGCCGATCGTCGATGCGCCAGATCACGAGACCGGAGTCTGCGGCGTCGCGCTCGTATGTCCCCGGGGTGCGGCGGCGGTTCTCGACCAGGAAGTAATCCTCGGTGCCGCGGTCCGGGTCGTAGAGAAGGTAGGCCTGGCCGGTGGTGTCCCACCGGTCGACTGTGTAGTAGCCGTCGCGGGTGACGACCGTCGGCGTCACCCAGCCGAAGTGCAGCTTGTGCCACGAGTTGGTCGAGAAGAGCGGCGAAAACGAGGTCCCGCCCGCGCATGTTGGGCCCGAGACGTCGAGTGCGCCGACCTGGTAGCTGCCGTCGTTATGACCGAGCCCCTGGTGGTCGAGCTCGTGGATGTGGGTCATCAGATTGGTGAGCGTCGTTCCCGACGAGTAGCCGCGGCCACCGAGGTTCTTGCCGTCCAGCGCCCCGCCGGCACCCACGCCGCGGGTCGCGCCGCAGTCGTTGGTGTCCCCGGGGACCGGCTGCGCCTCGAAGACGTGGAAGACGAGCAGTTCGCGAGCGTCGACCCTGCCGTCGCTGTTGCCGTCGTACTGCGCGTAGTTGACGAAGGGATCGGCCCCGTTGACGATGAGGCGGCCGCGCTGCTCCTCTGTGAGTGCGTTGAAGGCCGGGCGCGTCCCCAGGTCGAGCTCGATCACGCCATCGTTCGCGGTCCCGTCGGACTCCTGTGCGGCCGAGATCGTGAGGGCGCCGAACGACTCGGCGCGGAAGTAGTCGGTGGCGCTCGGGAAGCCGCCGAAGAACAGCTGCTGCACCGAGGCGGCCGTCGCTCCCGCTGGATCGGTGACGTCCGAGAAGCGCCCCAGGACGACCAGCAGCGCCCGGTCGTCGTTTCCGCTGGCAGGGCTGAGGAGGGCGTCCGTGCCGGGGTCCGGGTCGGCATGCAGCGCGCCCGGATGCGCGAAGTCGAACGGGGGGCTCGGATAGGTTGCCGCCCCCGCGGCGACGGCGAGGAACGCGGCGAGCCCCAGGGCCACGGCGAGCGCCCGCGGGCGTGAACACGTGTTGTATCCCCTGCTGTACCTCGTCATGAGCCCTCTGCCGGAGAGGCGTCGCCGAGTCGCGTGCCGGTCGGGGCATCCCTATCAGAGTGCGAGGTCGGTTGCAATGCTCCGGCAGAGACGATGCGGCCTCAGCCCCTGTAGAGGGCGAGCGCAGCACCGACCCCGAGCAGCAGGACGCCGAGCGCGCGCGGCCAGGTCAGATCGACCTGGTCGACGCCGAAGAGGCCGTAGCGGTCGATCGCCACTCCCATCGCGAGCTGGCCTGCGATCAGGAGGCCGATCGTCGCGGCAGCGCCGAGGCGGGGCGTGACCACCGTGATCGTGAGCACGACGACGACGCCCATCCCGCCGCCGCCGAGCCAGTACCACCAGGGCGCGCGGAGCGCCCCGCCGAAGCCCGCCAGGCTCTGGCGCACGACGAGCAGCACCGCGGTCGCGACGAGGGTCGAGAAGACGAGGTTGGCGGCGAGCGCCTCGAACGAGCCGATTCGCTGGCCGAAGCGACCCATCACGGCCACCTGGATCGAGCCGGCGAGGCCCGCGACCAGCGCGAGCGACGCCGCAGCAGCGGTTCCTCCCGACACGGGCTCAAGCTATACGCTCCGGCACGTCCCGGAGGCGAAAGGAGCAGGCGATGGTGCGAGCGGTGATCCAGTACGAGCGCGAACCTGAGGCAGAGCGCTACGCCCGGCACAACGAGGAGTTCAGCAGCAAGGTCGAGTGCCGCGCGTTTCGCCACGGCAAGTCGTTCGGCGCCCCGTTCGGCGAGCCTGCGTTCGCCTACTACGCCGAGTTCGAGTGGGACGACATGGACGCGTTCAACGCCGCCGCGCGCTCGGACGCGTTCGCCGCCAGCGGCAAGGATGCGATGGAGATGGGCATCCCGTTCACCGTCACCTTCGCGGAGCTCGCCGAGTGACGGAGCCCGACCAGCCGCGCCCGCTCTCCCCTGACGAGCTCGGCTTCGAGCGGATCGTCTACGAGAAGGACTACCCGCGCGCGACCGTCCGGCTCAACCGGCCGGAGGTGCTGAACGCCTTCGACTTCCGGATGCTCCGTGAGCTCGCGCGCGCCTTCGAGGACGCCTCGTGGGACGACGAGATCCGCGTCGTCGTCGTCACCGGCACCGGCCGCGCCTTCTGCGTCGGCGCCGACTTGCGCGCCTGGGGCGAGGACCTGCTCGGCAACTCCAAGGAGTACTGGAAGTGGTTCGGCGCCTTCAAGGACATGCACGACCGGCTGCGCGAGATCGGCAAGCCCACGGTCGCCCGGGTGAACGGAATCGCGGTCGGCGGCGGCAACGAATTGCAGATGGGCTGCGACCTCGCGGTGATGGTCGACGACGCGTTCATCCGCCACGTCGGCCTGGAGCATGGCTCCGTGCCCGCGGGCGGCGCCACCCAGTGGCTCCCGATCATGATCGGCGACCGGCGTGCCCGCGAGATGATCCTCCTCTGCGACGAGGTACCGGCGGCGCAGGCGGCCGAGTGGGGGTTGATCAACCGAGCCGTGCCCGCGGCCGAGCTCGACGCGGCCGTCGACGAGTGGGTCGAGAAGCTCGCGCGCAAGCTGCCCGAGACGACGCGCTACGCGAAGCAGCAGCTGAACTGGTGGCGTGACATTTCCTGGCACGAGACGGTCGGTCACGCCCGCGACTGGCTCGCGCTCTCGATGCTGGGGGACGAGGCCCAGGGCGCGATCCGCAGCTTCCTCGACCGCAAGCCGAGCGGTTAGGCTCGGCCGATGAGCGAGGTTCTCACCGGGCGCGAGGGCGCGGTCCTGACGATCACCCTCAACCGGCCCGAGGTCTTCAACGCCTTCAACGCTGCGCTGCATGAGGCCCTTCGAGTCGCGCTGGAGGAGGCGGCTGCCCTGGACGTGCGGGCAGTCGTGATCACCGGCGCGGGCCGCGGCTTCTGCTCCGGTCAGGACCTGAAGGAGTTCCAGGAGATGCCGGGCTCGATCCGCGACCGGCTCGAGCAGACCTATCACCCGAACATTCGCCTGATCCGCGCACTCGAGAAGCCCGTCATCGCGGCGGTCAACGGCCCTTGTGCCGGCGCGGGCCTCTCGCTCGCGGCCGCCTGCGACCTCCGGATCGCGTCCGAGGCGGCGACCTTCGTGCCCGGCTTCATCGGCATCGGCCTGATCCCGGACTCGGGCGGCTCCTGGTTCATCCACCGCCTGCTCGGCTTCGCTCGCGCGTTCGACTGGATGACGACGAACAAGCGTGTGACTGCGGCCGAAGCGCACGAGTGGGGGCTCGTCAACGAGGTGGTCGAGGCCGACCGGCTCGCCACGCACGTCGCCGAGGTCGCCGAGATCTACGCCGGCCTGCCGACGCGGGCGATCGGGATGACGAAGCGGCTCTTCGACCACGCCTACAACGCGACGCTCGAGCAGCAGCTCGAGCTCGAAGCGGAGCTGCAGCAGGAGGCGACCGGTACCGCCGACTTCGCCGAGGGCGTGACGGCGTTTCTCGAGAAGCGCGAGCCCCGCTTCAGCGGGAGCTGAGGAGCGCCACGACCTCGTCATCCTCGGGGAAGCGCCCCTCGCGCTGCTTCGAGAAGACGAGCTCGCCGTCGGCGAGGACGTCGTACTGGCTCTTCGCTCCCTCGACGGCCGCAGCCTCGATCCCCTTCGCTTTCAGCACGGCCGCGAGACTCGCGGCCCGGCGGTCGTAGCCGCCTCAGACCGGGCAGTAGTGGATCTCGACGGCCACCCGCCGAGCTTACCCGGCAACGCGCGGTCGGTGCCGCTCTCCGATTGCGGGCAGGTCGAGGCCGGAAGGGAGCGTCCCGAAGACCCCGCCCGGGCGGTCGAGGCGTGAGCCGCAGAACGCGTCCGCGACCTCGGGCGCGCCGTGGCGGACGAGCAGGGAGCCCTGCAGCGTCACGGCGAGCAGCTCCAGGAGCCGCCGCGCGCTCTGCTCCTCCGGTGCGGCGAGCTCCCGTTCGAGCCGCCCAACCGCCGCGTCGAGCCGCCGGTCGGCGCCGGCCCCGAGGCGCACCTCGGCGAGGAACGCTTCGCCGCTCGCCGGCTCGCGCTCCAGGGCGCGCAGGACGTCGAGCGCGTTGACGTTGCCGGAGCCCTCCCAGATCGAGTTGAGCGGGCTCTCGCGGAAGAGGCGCGGGAGCTGCGAGTCCTCGACGAAGCCGTTGCCGCCCAGGCACTCGAGCGCCTCGGCGACGAGCGGCGGCGTCCGCTTGCAGACCCAGAACTTGGCGGCGGCCGTGGCGAGCCGCCGGAACGGCCCGTCCGCCTCGTCGAATGCCCGCGCGAGCCGCAGCGCCGTCACCGTCGCGGCCTCCGACTCGACGCAGAGGTCGGCGAGGACGTTCTGCATCAGCGGCTGCTCCGAGAGGAGCCGGCCGAATGCGGAGCGGTGGGCGGCGTGGTGTGTCGCCTCCGCGACCGCGCGTCGCATCAGCGCGGTCGAGCCGAGCACGCAGTCGAGCCGCGTGTGGATGACCATCTCGAGGATCGTCCGGACGCCGCGACCCTCCTCGCCGACGAGCCGTGCGACCGCACCGTCGAGCCGGATCTCCGCGGACGCGTTCGAACGGTTGCCGAGCTTGTCCTTCAGCCGCTCGATCCGGAAGCCCGGCTGCGGACGCTCCAGCAAGAAGCACGAGAGCCCGGCCGGCGCCTGCGCGAGCACCAGGAACGCGTCGCTCATCGGCGCCGAGCAGAACCACTTGTGCCCGTCCAGCTCCCAGGCATCGCCGCTGGATCGCGCGGTCGTCTCGTTCGCGCGCACGTCGGAGCCGCCCTGGCGCTCGGTCATCGCCATCCCGCAGAGCACGTTGCCGCTCGTCAGCCGCGGGACCCACTCGGCCGCGAGCTCCGGCTCGGCGCGGAGCGCGGGCACGGCTGCGAACGTCATCGAGAGCGGGCAGCCGACCCCGGCCTCGACCTGGCCGAGCAGCATGAAGAGCGCGGCCCGGGCAACGTGGGCGCCCGGCGCGGGCTCCACCCACGGCAGCGACTGCACCCGCGCCTCGAGTCCGAGCCGGAGCAGCGAGTCCCACGCGGGATGAAACTCGATCTCGTCGATCCGCTCGCCGTAGCGGTCGTGCGTCCGCAGCTGCGGCGGCTGCTCGTTCGCGAGCCGGCCCCACTCGAGCGGCTCGCCGCCGAGTGCCTCTCCGAACGCCGCGACCTGCGCTTCCCACGGTGCGCCGCCCTCCCGGCGTAGCCCCTCGACGAGCGCCGTGTCCTGCTCGAAGAGGTTGTAGCCCGCGAGCGGCGGCGGCTGATTCGCGCCGCGTGTCCCGGTGACGGCCATCAGGCCGGCGGGACGTTCTGGTTGAAGCGGAGCACGTTCCCCGGGTCGTACTGCCGCTTGACCGCACGCAGGCGTTCGAACGTCTCGGCTCCGAATGCCGCGCGGACGCGCTCGACTGGCTCGTCCGCCTGCATGTAGTTGAGGTAGCCGCCGCCCTGGAGCGAGTGCGCTGCCGCCGCTGCCGCCGTCGATCGCGCCCACGCGATCACCTCCTCGTCGGCCGCCGGGTCCTTCCAGATCCCGAGTGCGCTGACGTTGAAGGCCGCATCGCGGAAGCCGACCGGTGTGGCCCCGCGCGGGACGCGCGAGGCTGCGCCGTGGATCGCCTCCAACAGGATCGAGCCGCGGGGCCGTTCCGGGTCGATCGACTGCTCCAGGTCGTCCAGCAGCGCGTCCGGCAGCTCGCGCACGAAATGCCCCTTCCAGTAGTGCCGGAGCCCGAACGGCATGTCGAGCATGCTCTGCAGCTCCAGGTACGGCCGTCGCCGCACCTCGTCGGCCTCGAGTCCCTCCACGCGACGGAGCCGGCGAAGGAGCTCCGGCTCGTCGTCCGGCCCGGTCGAGCAGACGATGACGGCGAACAGGCACGTGCCGGTCTCGGTGGAGTGCCCGAGCACGGCCTGCGTCGTGAAGTCGTCGGGCGCGACAAGGGCGGTGTCGCGGAAGACGCGCATCGGCTCCGAGGCTGCGGCGAACGGCCAGACGAGCACGCCGCCGACGATCTCGTCGACCGGGTGGAGCCGGAAGTCGAGCCGCGTGACGACGCCGAAGTTGCCTCCCCCGCCTCGGATCGCCCAGAAGAGCTCGGCGTTCTCGCGCTCGCTCGCCTCCACCACGTCGCCTGCGACGGTGACGATCTCGGCGCCAACGACGTTGTCGCACGTGAGCCCGTGGCGGCCGATCAGGAAGCCGATGCCGCCGCTGAGCGTCAGCCCGCCGACTCCCGTCGTCCCGAACGTGCCGCCCGGCGCGGCCAGGCCATGCGCCTGCGTCGCCGCGTCGAACACCCGCCACGTCGCGCCCCCGCCGGCACGTGCGATGCGTGCGTCCGCGTCGACCTCGACTGCGTTCATGCTCGAGAGCTCGATCACGAGCCCGCCGTCGCAGACGGCGTGACCGGCCACGTTGTGGCCCCCGCCGCGCACGGCGACCGGGAGACCGTTCTCCGCTGCGATCGCAAGCGCCACGACCACGTCCGAGGTGCCGCGGCAACGCGCGATCGCGAGCGGACGCCGGTCGACGAGCGCGTTGAAGGTCGTCCGCGCCTCGTCGTACGCCGGGTGGTCGTCCGTGAGGAAGTCACCCGCGAAGCCGCGGGCCGCGGCAGCGGGCTCGAGGGCGCTGATGCTCACCGTCAGCGAGCGTACTCACGCTGTCGCGCTCGGGTCAATACGGTCTACTCGTGACGGAGACCCGCTACATCGGCCGCGCCAACGTCGCCAAGCGCGTGGCTGCGCTCGAAGGCACGCCCGGCCGGATCGTCTACGCCGGCGGGAGCGCTCGGATCGAGCTCGACGAGGCCGTGCTGACGATCTCGCCCCCGTTCGGGCTCGACCACGAGGGCGAGTACGAGGTCGTCCGCGCCGACCCGCTGCTGGACGCGCTCGCCGTCGAGCCCAGGGTCGCCGCCCTGCTCGTCCGGCTGGGCGGCTACGCGGTCGGCGTCTTCGAGGGGGAGCGCCTCGTCGCCTCGAAGGTCGGCAGCCGCTTCGTCAAGAACCGGCACAAGAAGGGGGGTTCTTCGGCGAACCGCTTCCGGCGGCGGCGCGGCGAGCAGGAGCGCGAGCTGATCGACGCCGCCGCAGCGGAGGCCGCCCGCGTCCTCGAGCCGTGGCGCGAGCGCGTCGAGCACGTCGCGCTCGGCGGCGACCGGTCGGCCGTCTCGCGTGCGCTCGAGTCTCGTGGCGACCTGGCGTGGCTGCAGCCGCTCGCGCTGGAGCGCTTCTTCGACGTCCCCGAGCCGCGCCTTCGAGTCCTCGAGGCGCTGCCCTACCAGCTCTACGCGGCGAAGGTGGTCGAGGAGCCGAGCTGAGCCACGGTCGCGCCGTCGGCCGAGTCGCTCTCGCGGCTGTCCACGAGCGGGTGCTTGTCGAGCTCGTCGCGGACCGCCGCGCGGACCGCTCCCGTCGCCCGGCCGTGAATGATCCGCACGCTCGGCAGCCCTGCGAGAGCTGCATCGTCGACGAACGACCGCACGGCCTCGCGAGCCTCCTGTGCCCGCTGCCCGCGGACGTCGAGCTCATCGGAGACGTCGCCGCGCGCCGCTGCGACGACCTTGACGGGAGCTTCAGCCTCCGGCTCCCGCTTGCGCGACGGGCGCAGCCGGGCGAGCGGGATCCGGAGCCGGTGGCCGGCCGCGCCCACAACCTCGGCCTCTTCCCCCTCGATCGTTGCGATCGTGCCGTGAACGCCGAGTGCGGGCGCCTCGACGGGGTCGCCGGCCGCCAGTGGGCCGGTGAAGGGCAGCGGCTCGTCGAGCCGGCTGATCGCGCGTTCCGCCCGAACGGCGCGGTCGGCGGCCGCCCCGAGGCGGCGGTCGCGCTCCGGCTCGTCGCGCCGGCGGCGTCGAGCGGTTCGGATCTCCTCGCGCAGAGCCGCGAGCTCCGCCCGGGCCGCAGCCAGGTCGCTCCGGGCCTCCTCCGCCGCCCGCTCGCGGGCGGAGGCCGCGGAGGCCCGGACGGACTCGATCTCGGCCTGCAGCTCCTGCTCGCGGGTCCGCAGCGTTGCTCCGAGCTCGGCAGCTTCGGCGCGCTCGCCTTTAGCGGCTTCGCGGTCGGACGCGGCTTCGCGCTCCGCCGCCTCCGTCTCGGCGAGCAGCTCCTGGATCCGCAGGCGCTCGGGCGCCACCCGCTCGCGCGCGGCGGCGACGATGCTCGCGTCGAGCCCGAGCCGCTCGGCGATCTGGAGTGCGTGCGACGTCCCCGGCCGGCCGAGGGCGACGCGGTAGAGCGGCGCGTGCGTCTCGGGATCGAAGCCGGTGCCGGCGTTCGCGACCCCTTCGCTCGCGCTCGCCCACTCCTTCAGCTCCGGGTAGTGGGTCGTGACGAGCGTCAGCCGCGCCTGCTCCGCCAGCCGCGCGACGAGCGCCTGCGCGAGCGCCGAGCCCTCGACGGGGTCGGTGCCCGACGCGAGCTCGTCGAGCAGCACGAGCGAGCGCTCGCCCGCCGCCGCCAGGATCGCGACGATGCTGGCGACGTGGCCGGAGAAGGTCGAGAGGCTCATCTCGATCGACTGGCGGTCGCCGATGTCCGCGAGCACCTGGTCGAAGACCGGCAGCGCCGCCGTCTCGGCCGGCGGCCGCAGCCCGGACTGATGCAGGAGCGCGGCGAGCCCGAGCGTCTTCAGCGCCACCGTCTTGCCGCCCGTGTTCGGGCCGCTGATCACGAGCGCGCGGAGGGCGCCGAGGTCGAGGTCGATCGGCACTGCGAGCTTCGCGTCGAGCAGCGGATGGCGAGCGCCGGCGAGCCGCACCTCGTCGGAGACCTCGACTGCCGCGCCCTTCCAGCCGCGCGAGAGCGTGCCCAGCGCCAGCGTCAGGTCGATCCGGCCCGTCGCCACCACGGCCGCGGTCAGCAGCGCGTCGGCCTCGCCGACGGCAGCTGACAGCTCGCGCAGGATCCGCTCCACCTCCTCGCGCTCGGCGCTCGTCGCCTCGGACTGGCGGTTGCTCAGCTCGACGACGTCGAACGGCTCCACGAACAGCGTCTGGCCGGAGTCGGAGGCGTCGTGGACGATCCCGGGCACGCTGCGGCGCGCACTCGCCTTCACCGCGAGGACGGGCCGCCCGCCGCGGAGGGTGATGAAGTCCTCCTGCAGGTGCTCGCGCAGGTCGCTCGAGCGCACGAGCTGCTCGAGCTTGTCGCGCACGCGCTGGCGTCCGGTTCGGAGCTCGCCGCGCAGCTTGCGGAGCTTCGGCGAGGCGTTGTCGCGCAGATCGGAGCCGTCCTCCTCGATGGCGCGGTCGATCGCCTTCGCGAGCGGTGCGAGCGCCGGGTCGACAGCAGCGGCGAGCGTCCGGAGAAGCGGCGCAGCAACGTCGTCGAGCGCCGCGCGCGCCCGCAGCGAGCCGCCGGCCGTGTCGGAGACGTGCCGGAGCGCCTGGGGCGAGAGCGCGCCGCCGAGCGCAGCGTGCGCCGCCTGCTCGCGCACGTCCCGGATCTGCTCGAGCGGCGGCTCGAGCGATTCGTCGAGGAGGCCGATCGCCTCGGCCGTCAGCGCCTGCCGCCGGGCGACCTCTTCGGGATCCGGGGACGGCGTCAGCGCCCGTGCGAGCTCGATGCCGAAGTCCGTCGCGGCGGCGCTCGCGAGCCGCTCCCGGATCGCCGGAAACTCCAGCACCTCGAGGGCGTTCGGATCCATAAGGCCGAGTGTAGGCTCGCTCCCGATGGACGTCATGGTCTTCGTCGAGGTGCCGATGGGCTCGCGGAACAAGTACGAGGTCGACGCGACCACGGGCCACGTCGTCCTCGACCGCCGCTTGTTCACGTCGATGACCTATCCGGCCGACTACGGCTTCATCGAGGGGACGCTCGGCGAGGACGGCGACCCGCTCGACGCCCTCGTCCTCGTCGGCGAGCCGACCTTCCCCGGCTGCCGTATCAACGCGCGCGTCGTCGGCGTCTTCCACATGACCGACGAGAAGGGCCCGGACGAGAAGGTGATCCTCGTCCCGCTCCGCGACCCCGCCTGGATGCGCGTGCACGACATCCACGACATCCCGTCCGAGTTCCGCGACGAGATCGAGCACTTCTTCCAGGTCTACAAGGATCTCGAGGCGAAGAAGACCGAGACGCGTGGCTACGGCAACCGGGCCGAGGCCGAGCAGGTGATCGAAGAGGCACGGCGGCGAGCGGCCTGACGCTCCACGAATCCGTCGCCCGCGAGGCCGCGGCCGCGAACGAGGCGGTGCCGCGCCTTGCCGATGCTGCGGTGACCGCCGCCCTCAAGATCGCCGCCGATCGAGTCTCTGTGTGCCGCGATTCGATTCTCGCGGCCAACGCCGCCGACGTCGCCGGGGCCGACGGCCTCGACGAGGGCGCGCTCGACCGGCTTCGCCTCGATCCTGAGCGGCTCGGGGCGATCGAGGCGCAGCTGCGCGAGCTGGCGGCGCTGCCTCCCCTCGAGCGCGAGATCGACTCCTGGCGGCTCGCGAACGGACTCGAGGTGTCCGAGCGGCGGATCCCGATCGGCGTCGTCGGCGCGAACTTCGAGGCGCGGCCGAACGTCGCGGTCGATGTCGCCGGCCAGCTGCTGAAGAGCCTGAACGGGGCGGTGCTGCGCACCGGCGGCGCCGCCCTCGGGACCGTGACGGCGCTCGTCGACGAGGTGCTGCGGCCGGCGCTCGCGGAGGCCGGGCTGCCGCCCGAGGCGGTCGGGCTCGTGCGCTCGCCGGACCGTGAGGGCGCTCGAGTGCTCGTCTCGTTGCCGCGGCTCGTCCCCCTCGTGATCCTGCGCGGTAGCGGCGAGACGACGGCGGCCCTGGCCCGCCACGCGGCCGAGCACGGCGTCCGGACGCTCGCTCATGCGGAGGGCGGCGGCGTGCTCTACGTCGCGCCGTCCGCCGACCCGAGCATGGTCGAGGCGATCGTCGAGGCGAGCCTCGACCGGCTCGGCGTCTGCAACCGGCTCAACCTCCTCCTGCTGGACGAGGACGTCGCCGCGGCGATGCTGGAACGGATCGTGCCGCTGCTCGAGCGGCTGGGGATCGAGCTCCGCGGGACCGAGCGGGCGCGTGCTCACTCCGAGCTGGCGCCGCTCGACGTCCGGCTGGGGCACGAGTGGGCGAACGATCCCGACCGGGTCGCCACTGTCTCGGTGGACGTCGTCGCCGGGCCGGAGGACGCGGCCGCGATCGCGAACGGCCAGACCTCCGCGCTCGCCGCGACGATCGTCTCCGAGGACAGGGCCGTCGCGGAGCTCTTCCTCGACCGCTATCGCGGCACGGCCGCGTTCTGGCAGGCCTCGACGAGGTTCACCGACGGCTTCGCCCTCACCGGCGCGCCCGAGACCGGGATCAACGTCGACTGGGTGCCCGGGCCCCGAGGCCCGGTCACCTACCGAGACCTCTGGTTGCGGCAGTACAGGGTCGTCGGCGACGGCACCCAGAGCCGATGAGCCGGCCGGTCGTCGTCAAGCTCGGCTCCGCGCTCGTCGCCGACGGCCGCGGGCGCGTCCGGCGGCAGCTGCTGCGAGCGCGGGCGGCCGAGATCGCCGAGCTCGTCGCCGTCGGGACGCCGGTCTGCGTCGTCTCCTCAGGAGCGATCGCGCTCGGGCTGCCGCAGCTCGGCCTGACGTCGCGACCGCGCTCGCTCCCGAAGCTGCAGGCCGCCTCGGCGCTCGGGCAGTCGCAGCTGCAGCGCGCGTGGGAGGAGGTCTTCGCCCGCAACGGCCTCCGCGCCGCCCAGGTGCTGCTCACCGGCTCGGAGATCGCCGACCGGCGGGCGTACGTGAACGTCCGCGGTACCCTCGATGCCCTCTTCTCGCTCGGGGCCGTGCCGGTCGTGAACGAGAATGACGCGACGGCGACGGACGAGATCAGCTTCGGCGACAACGACGCTCTCGCCGCCCAGGTCGCCGTCCTCTGCCGCGCCCGCCTGCTCGTCCTGCTCACGTCCGTCGAAGGCGTCCACACGCACGCGCCGGGCCGTCCGGGGGCGACGCTGATCGCGGAGGGATCCGACGCGAGGGAAGCGGTGTTCGGCGGCGCCACGACGCTCGGCCGCGGCGGGATGGAGAGCAAGGTGCAGGCGGCCGAGCTCGCCGCTGCGGCCGGGATCCCGACCGTGATCGCGAGCGGCACCGGCCCGTCCGTGCTCGGGCCGCTGGTCGCGGGCGAGGGCCGCGGCACTCGGTTCTCGGCAGCGGCGGGCCCGGCCTCGGCCTACAAGCTCTGGCTCCGCTTCGGCAAGCGGATCGACGCGACGATCACCGTCGACGACGGGGCGAGGCGCGCGGTCGTCGGGGGCGCCAGTCTCCTCGCCGTCGGCGTCGTCGGCTGGACGCCGGACTTTCGGGCCGGGGACGGGGTCGAGCTCCGCGGCACCGACGAGGTTCCGTTCGCGCGGGGAATCACCTCGGTCGACTCGGCGGAGCTCAGCGGCCGACCGGCCAACGTTGAGGCGATCCATCGTGACCGGCTCGTGCTGCTGGCGGGCACCTAGCCGTCGAGCACCAGCGTCGCCTTGACGCCGGAATGGCCGAACGCCTCCGCGAAGCGATCGAGTGGGACGCGCAGCCCGACGACGGCCTCGAGCGCGTCCGGCCAGCGCTCCCGCGCCCGATCGAGAGAGTTGACCGCTGCGAGCCAGTCGACGCGGTGGGCGTTCACGCTGCCGAAGACGACGCGGTTCTCGAGGATCGCGTCGACGCCGAGCACCCGGCCGTCGAGCTCGACCGTCTGCCGGCGCGGGTCGAGCCCGAGCAGGCAGGCGACGCCGCTCCGGCGCAGCAGCCCGAGGCTGTCGGCCATCACCTGGGCGTTGCCGGTCGCCTCGATCACCAGGTCGAAGCCGCCAACCTCCTGACGAAGCGCGTCCAGTGGCTGCGCCGGCGTCGACACGTACCGGGCGCCCGAGGCGGCGACGAGATCGGCCCGCGGGCCGCCGGCCGGGTCGAGCGCTGCAGTCCAGACCTCGAGCCCGGCGAGGCGGAGCAGGTACGTCGAGAGCATGCCGATCGCGCCGGCGCCGATCACGAGGGCGCGCTGGAGCTGCCAGGGGTGGCGACCGCCGATCTCCCGCGCGTGCCGGATCGCCCGTTCGCAGATCGAGGTCGGCTCCGCGAGCACGCCCAGCCGGCCGAGCGAGCGCGGGATGCCGATCAGCTGCGCCGGATCCTCGGCCACGAGCTCCCGGGCGAATCCGTGCAGGCGCGTGATCCCCCGCTCGCTGTAGTCGCCGGTGAGGCACGAGTCGGGCGAGCCTTCGGCGCAGGCGTGGCAGCGCGTGCACGAGCGGCGGACGATCGCGGTCACGAGGTCGCCGCGCGCGAACCCGTCCCCGTCGCGCTCGACGACGCCGAGCAGCTCGTGACCCAGCACGAGCACGCTGTCGTCCTCCGGCGCGATCCCGAAGAGCCCCTCGGAGATCTCCCGGTCGGTGCCGCAGACGCCGACCTCGAGTGTCCGCACCGGCACCTCGCCCTCGCGGGGATCCGCCGTCGGGACCTCGGCGACGTGGGCCGAGTGTGCCGCGCCCGGTCGCACGACCAGCGCCTGCAACTCAGTGACCCGTGAGGGGGTTGACGAGGACTGCGCCCTCGGACGCCGAGCCGACGAGGGCGCCGTAGCGGGCGAAGACGCCGCCCGCATATCGGGTCGGCGGAGGCCGCCAGGCGGCCATTCGCTCGGCGATCTCGGCTTCGGCGAGGTCGAGCCGAAGCGTCCGGGCGTCGACGTCGATCGTGATCGGGTCGCCGTCGCGGACGATCGCGAGTGGGCCGCCGCGGGCCGCCTCGGGCGCGACGTGGCCGATCATCAACCCGCGAGTCGCTCCGGAGAACCGGCCGTCCGTCACCAGCGCGACCGACTCGCCGAGCCCAGCGCCGACGACCGACGCCGTCACGCTCAGCATCTCCCGCATCCCAGGACCGCCCGCCGGCCCTTCGTAGCGGACGACGAGCACGTCGCCGGCCTGAACGTGCCCCGATCGGATCGCGTCGGTGCACGCCTCCTCCGCGTCGAAGACGCGGGCGGGGCCTGTGTGCGAACGGAGGTCGGTGCCCGCAAGCTTGACGAGGCTCCCGTCCGGAGCGAGGTTGCCGCGCAGCGCGTACAGGGCTCCCGTCGGCTTGAACGGCGCCTCCAGCGGGAGCAGCACCTCGCCGTCGGGTGCCGGGGCGTCGGCTGTCGCCTCCCCGAGTTTCGGCCCTGCGACCGTGGGCGCCGAGCCGTCGACGTGACCACCTCGCATGAGCTCACGGATCAGCGCGGCGGTGCCGCCGACGCGATGGAAGTCCTCCGCCATCCACCGGCCCGACGGCGCGAGCGCGGCGAGCACGGGGGTGCGGCCTCCCACCTCGGTGAGATCCTCGAGCGAGAGCTCGACGCCGGCTTCGCGGGCGATCGCGAGCAGGTGCAGGATCCCGTTCGTCGAGCCGCCGCTGCCGACGATCCCCGCCATCGCATTCAGGAGCGCGCGGCGATCGAGGAACTGACGCGCTCCGGCGCCGCGCTCCGCAAGCTCCACGACCAGCGCGCCGGCGCGTGCAGCAGCCTCGCCTTTCTCCTGGCGGTCGTCGGCGGGAATCAGCCCGTCGCCGATCCGGGCGAGCCCGAGGCAGTCGATCGCCACGGCCATCGTGTTCGCCGTGAAGTGGCCAGCGCACGTGCCCGAGCCGGGGCACGCGTGCCGCTCGAGCTCGTCGAGATCGGCCCGCGGCATCAGCCCGCGCTCCTCCGCGCCGACGGCTTCCCAGACGTCCTGGATCGTGACGTCGCGACCACGCCAGCTCCCGGCGCGCATCGGGCCGCTGTGGAGGACGACGGCCGGCTTGTCGACGCGGGCGAGCGCCATCAGCGCCGCGGGGCCGGTCTTGTCGCAGCCGACCAGGCAGACGAGGGCGTCGAAGTCGTGAGCGTGGACCATCAGCTCGATCGAGTCCGCAATCACCTCGCGTGAGATCAGCGACGCGCGCATCCCGGGCGTCGCCTGGGACTGGTTGTCCGAGACCGCGATCGTGTTGAAGTGGAGCGGCACGCCGCCGGCCGTCGCGACCGCGTCGCTGACGGAGGCCGCGAGCTCGAGCTGGTTCAGGTTGCAGGGCATCGTCCCGGTCCAGGTCGAGGCGATCCCGACGATCGGCCCGCCGAGCCGCGCGGGGTCGATCCCGAGCGCGCGGAAGTGGGCCCGTGCTCCGGCCCGCTCCGCCCCGCTCTGGAGCCCGGCGCGAGCGCGACGCCGGAGCGCGTCCTGCGACGTCGACGTCCCGTCCGGCACGCAGCCAGCCTAGAGCACTAGATCGTCTTGAACTGCTCGAACGGCTGCCGGCAGCTCTCGCAGTAGCGCACCGAGCGGCAGGGGGTGGGGCCGAAGATGTTCTCGAGCTTCGTCTCCGTCGAGCCGCAGTACGGGCAGCGGTGGACCGCCTTCTGGAGCTGCAGCAGCGTCGGTGCGCGCTCGGTGCGTGGAGTCGGCGGCGCGAAGCCTGCCTCCCGGAGCTTCTCGCGGCCGGCAGGCGTGATCTTGTCCGTCGACCACGAGTCGTCGAGGAGGACGTCGACCTGCGGCTCGCCGCCGAGCGCGGTCACGGCCGCCTCCATCTGCGTCCGCATCGCGTCGAGGGCGGGACAGCCCATGAACGTGGGTGTGAACTGGATCCGCACGCGCTCGCCGTCAACGGCGACGCCCTTGACGACGCCGAGGTCGACGAGGGAGATCACCGGGATCTCGGGGTCGGGGATCTCGGCGAGCGCGTCCCAGACGTCCGCTTCGGTCAGCTGTGCCTTCGTTACCACTGGGCACCGACCGGGGCGGAGCGGCGGACCATCGTCATCTCGTTCCAGAGCTCGGCGAAGTCGGCGCCCGGCGCGCTCCGCTCGACCGCCTCCACCTCCGGACGGCCGACGCGCTCCGCCAGGGCCGGGCGAAGCTCGGGCCCGAGCACCCCGAGTGCATACGGCCACAGCTCCTCGACCGCGGCGGCGTAGCGTTCCTCGCCGCGGAGCCGCTCGAGCCACATCTCGGCATGAAGGCGGTGGTAGACCTCCTCGCGCTCGATCTTGGCCGCGATCCCGGCGAGCTCGGCGTCCTCATGCTCCTTCAGCCGTTCGATTCGGATCGCGTCGGCGGTCTCATACAGGACGTGCCGCGCGATCGTGCGGGCCCAGTCCGGGACGAGCCGCAGCTGCACGAGCGGGGCGCAGCGGTACTCCTCCGGCCTGCGGTCGAAGGCGATTGCGTCGGCGTCGGTGCCGAGCTCCGCGGCCGCGAGGTCGTACAGCGCCCGCGCGTGGCCGATCTCGTTCTGCGCAATCGACGAGAAGGCCACGTCCTCCTCGAGAAACGGCGCGATCCCCGTCCACTCCGAGTTCCGCCAGCCGAGGATCAACTCGTCGTCGGCGAGCTCGAGCAACAGGGTGACCCGGTCGGTCATCCGTGCCCCAAAGAGAGCTTGTGGTTCAGAAACACAAGCGGTTCGCGGACGCTGCGGATCGCAATCTGATGCGGGATCGAGGCGCGAAAGGAGACTTTGTGTTTCAGAAACACAAGGCTCATTCCGCCACGGCTGCAGTCCCCGCGCGGTCGCGCGCCTCCTTCAGCCTCGCCTTGATCGAGTAGCCGTCGACGCGGCGGTACTTGAGGTCGAACTCGTCCGGGAACTCCTCGATCGACGTGATCGCCCCGCGCGGCACGACCCAGAGCGCGACCGACTCGCCCCGCCGCGCGTAGAACTCGCGCGCGTACGCATCGGCGAACGCCTGGTCGGGAGCGTGGAACGAGCCGCCGTGCACGAACGGCTGGCCCTTGCGCTCCTGCCGGAAGACCTCCCAGATCAAGCGGCCTCCGCGAGCACGATCTTCGAGACCCAGTCCGTCTCGGCTCGGGAGAGCCGGCGGAAGTCGAGCCGCTCCTGCGACGCGGGCCCGTGGCCGGTGACGACGGCGAGCAGCTTGTCCCAGTCGGGCTCGGTGTACGACCAGAGGCCGTCGTCGTCGCGGCGGAGCTGCGGGTCCGGGATCGTCAGCCCGAGCTCGAGGATCTGGGGCACGTAGCCCTCGAGAAACTGCTGCCGCGCCTCCTCGTTGGCTTGACTTTTGATTCGCCAATGCACCATCGGGTCTTCCTCGGCCGGGATCGGCGTCCCGTGGAAGTGCATCAGCGGCTCCCACCAGCGGTTGAGCGCCTCCTGCACGAGCTCGAACTGCTCCGGCGTCCCGGTCACCATCGCGAGCACCGTGTCGCGGCCGTGGAGGATGTGGAACGACTCCTCCCAGCAGACCTTCTTCATCACCCGCGCGTAGGGCGCGTAGGAGCACTTGAGCAACGCCTTCTGGCTGATGATCGCGGCCGCGTCGACGAGCCACGCGATCACGCCGACGTCGCCCCAGCTCTTCGTCGGGTAGTGAAAGACGTTGTGGAACTTCGACGTCCCCGCGATCAGGTCGTCGAGACAGCGCTCGCGTGGCTTGCCGAGGTCCTCGACGACGCGGTAGATCAGCTGGCAGTGGCCGACCTCGTCCTGGATCTTCGCCGTCAGTGCCAGCTTCCGTTGCAGCGTCGGCGCGCGCAGGATCCAGTCGCGCTCGGGCAGGACGCCCATCAGCTCCGAGTTCCCGTGCATCTCGATGAACTTGATCAAGCGCTTGCGGTACTCGTCGGGCATCCAGTCGCCGGTCTCGACGAGCCCTCCGGACTGGACGTAGTCGAGAAACTCCTGCTCACGAGGTTCCACGGTCTGGCCTCCCTGCCGAACGGTCGTTAGCATTGAGTGTATCGGCACGCGTAGAAACGAGCTGACCCGCCAGGCCGCGCGGCTCTTCGCGCAGAAGGGCTACCACGGCACCTCGATGGGCGACCTCGCCACGGCGATGGGCGTCCAGAAGGGCTCGCTCTACTCCCTGACCCAGTCGAAGCAGGAGCTGCTCTACGAGACGATGCGCGAAGGAGCCGCGGCCTTTCACGAGGGGCTCGACGCAATCCCCGACGGGGCCGGCGCGTCCGAGCGGATCCGGCTCGCCCTGCGCGCGCACCTGCGTGTGGTCTCGGAGCAGCTCGACATGGCGACCGTCTTCATTCGCGAGTGGCGCTACCTCGAGGGGGAGCGGCGCGAGCAGATCCTCGCCGAGCGGCGTCGGTACGAGGAGCGGTTGCGAGCGCTCTTCCGCGAGGGCCGGGAGCGCGGCGAGCTGCGGACCGATCTCGACGACGCCGCCGCCGCGCTGCTCGTGCTCTCGGCGGCGAACTGGGCCTATACGTGGCTCGCGGCCGATCGCGACACCGACGCGATCGCGGACTCGTTCGCAGCGATCCTGGTCGAGGGGATTCGCGGCTACGCCGGCCCGCGTTGACTGATTTGTCAATCATAGAGACATAGGTTTCAAGTGAGATTCGAGGCGGTAGAGGACCGGTCGCCGGTGCACCAGCGCCGTGCAACTCGTCCCTCTCACAGGAGCTTTCGATATGTGGAATCGCTTCGTAGTGCTCGTCGCTCTCGCAGCCCTGGCGCTGCCGGCGACGGGGAACGGCGGCGTCTTCCGTGACCTCGACGCCCGGACGGGCGCAGTCGAGGCGACGGAGGCGCAGGCGGAGGTGGCGAAGGCGCTAGGCGCCGACGTCCGCTGGAACGACTTCGGGACGCCTTCGTCCCTGATCAAGGACGGCGGCTACCTGGCCACCGGCGTCACCGGCGGCGATGCGGCCGCCGTTGCGCGAACCTTTCTGAGCGAGAACGCCGAGCTCTTCCGGCTCTCCGAGGAAGGCAACGCGAAGCTCGAGCGCTGGAAGGACGTGCCCCTCGCGGACAGCGAAGGCCACGCAATCATCTTCCGCCAGACGTTCGGCGGCCTCCCGGCCGTGGACGGCGGACTCGCTGTCGTCGGCGTCGTCGGCGACAAGGTCGCATACGTCTCCTCGTCCTTGACCGGCGACACGACGCTCGCCGCGCAGCCGACGCTGACGGTCGCAGACGCGTGGACGAAGGCGGCCGCGAATGTCGGCCGCGACGTCTCCGTGCTCGCGCTCGGCTCGGCGAAGCAGGGCTCCCAGTGGACGAGCTTCTCCGTCAAGGGCTTCCCCGACAAGCAGCACGCCCGGCTGGTCGCCTTCCCGACGCCGTCCGACGGCGTCCGGCCCGCCTGGGAGACGCTCGTCGTCGACTCGGTCCGCGGCACCGGCTACAGCACCATCGTCGACGCCGCCACGGGCGAGGTCCTGCTCCGGAAGGACATCGCCGAGCAGTCCCACTCGACCGCCGAGACCTTCACCGGCACGATGCCCACCGGCGACGGCGTCTGCGCGCCGGACAACGGCCCCTTCACGGTCGCGGCAGGCGAGAGCGTCGGCTCGGTCGTCGTCGGGGTCGAGGCGACGCTGACGACGAACGACGCCGTGATCAACCTCGTCCGCGACGGCGCGGTTGTCGCCAGCCAGGACACCGCCACGAGCCCCGAGGCGCTCGTCTACGACCCGGCCGACTCCGGCGTCGGCACCTACAAGGTGCGCGTCTGCGACTACTCCGACGGCGCCGGCTGGGACGCCCCCGCCACCTACAGCGGCGAGATCATCTTCAGCCCGCTCGGCGCCTCTTCCGCGACGCCGTACCCGCCGAAGTGGAAGGTCTTCCCGGCCAACCCGCTTCTCGGCGGCGACGCGTATCCGTGGAACATGCCGAATACCGACACCCGCGAGACGTGGTGCTGGGAGTCGAACGTCGGCCAGCCGCCGACGACCCTGGCCGAGTGCCAGCGGGAGGTCCAGAACCTTGCCTCCCGCGCGCCGTGGGACGTGAGCGTCCGCACGGGCACGCCGACCTTCACCACCGTCGGCAACAACGCCCGCACGGCGGAGGCATGGACGACGCCGCTGACGCCCGGCCCGGTCGGCTTCCGGCCGGTCAGCGCCTCGCGTGACTACAGCTACCCGTGGACGAACGCGTGGAGCGAGAGCAAGTGCTTCACCCCGTTCGTGCCCGGTCAGAGCCACGACATCGCCGCGGCGACCACGAACCTCTTCGTGATGCACAACCGCATGCACGACTGGACGTACCACCTCGGCCTGACCGAGCGGCACTGGAACGCCCAGGACTCGAACTTCGGCACCGGCGGCACCGCCGAGAACGACCCGGTGATCGGCAACGCCCAGGCCGGCGCTGCGGACGGTGGCTTCCCGAGCTACCTCGGCCGCGACAACGCGAACATGATCTCGCTGCCGGACGGCGTCTCCCCGATCACGAACATGTACCTCTGGCAGCCGCTCGCGGGCGCGTTCTACTCGCCGTGCGTCGACGGTGACTACGACATGTCCGTAATCGGTCACGAGTACGGCCACATGGTCGAGAACCGCTTGATCGGCAAGGGCGGCAACCGCGGCGGCCACCACGCCGGCGCGATGGGCGAGAGCTCCGGCGACCTGATGGGGATGGAAGTCCTGAACGAGTACGGCTTCGTGCCCGTCTCCGGCGAGAACCGCTACGCCGTCGGCGCGTACGTGACCGGCAACAAGCAGCGCGGGATCCGCAACTACGGCATGAACGCGAGCCCGCTCAACTTCTCCGACATGGGCTACGACCTCACCGGCCCGCAGGTCCACGCCGACGGCGAGATCTGGTCGGCGACGAACTTCGACATCCGCGCCGCTCTTGTCGCCAAGTACGGCGCCGGCGACGCGGCGACGCAGCTTGCGTGCGCCGAGGGCAAGCAGCCGGCCTCCAGCTGCCCGGGCAACCGGCGCTGGGTGCAGCTGATGTTCGACGCGTATCTGCTGATGCCGACCGCGCCCTCGATGCTCGAGGCGCGGGACGCGTATCTCGCCGCCGACGTGATGCGCTTCGGCGGCGCGAACCAGGCCGAGCTGTGGCTCGCCTTCGCCAAGCGCGGCTTCGGCAGCGGCGCGGTCGCCACGAACACGGCGGCCGATACCGACACCGATCCGACGCCGGACTTCGCGTCGCCGCGGCACTCGAACGCGACCGTGACGTTCACGGCGCAGGACGAGCGTAAGCAAGCGGTCCCGGCGCGCGTCTACGTCGGCAAGTACGAGGCCCGTGTCTCGCCGATCGCCGACACCAACCCGGCGACGACGGGGCAGAACCTCGACGCGACGGCGCAGTTCGCGCCGGGCACGTACGAGTTCGTCGTGCATGCGCCGGGGTACGGCCACCTCCGCCTGACGCAGACGTTCAGGGCCGGCCAGACGGTCACCGTGGCGCTGCCGCTGCGGACGAACTGGGCGTCGGCGGCCAAGGGCGCGACCGCATCCGGCGACGGCACCCGCTTCGCCGACCTGATCGACGACACGGAGCGCACGAACTGGGAGCGGACGGGTGCGCAGCCCGACGTCCGCGGCAGCCAGGTCACGGTCAACCTGAGCGGCACCGTGCAGACGATCCGCCGCGTCCAGGTGAGCGCGATGCTGTTGCCGGGCCAGAACCGCTTCACGGCCCTGCGCCAGTTCGAGGTTCAGACCTGCGTCGAGGACGCGGCGAACGCGAACTGCTCGCTGCCCTCTGGGTGGAAGACCCAGGTGGCGAGCGCGGCGGATGCCTTCCCCGGCGTTGCGCCGCGGCCGGCGTCGCCCGACCTGATCCTCCGCAGCTTCACGCTGCCGGCGGCGGTCAAGGCCACCCACGTCCGCATCGTCGTCGTTACGAACCAGTGCACGGGTAGCGACGCCTTCCAGGGCGAGCAGGACAACGATCCCGCGAACGGCACCGACTGCCGCGAGGGGTCGCCCGGCACCGGGTCGACGATCCAGCTGATCGGCGACCTCCCGCAGGTGCTCGCACCGCGGGACAACGAGGTCCGGATCGCCGAACTGCAGGTGTTCTCGTCATGAAGCGCCTGCTGCTGACCTCCACCGTCGTCGCCTCGCTCGCATTCGCGAGCGGGGCGGCCGCCGACGGGCTCGACCACTCGGCGCCGGTCGTGAAGGCGAACGCACCGATCGGCACCGCCCTGAACGCGGGCGGGCCCGGCGCGTCGTGGAAGCTCCTGACCACCTTCCCGACCGGGAATCCGCACACCGACCTCGACTTCTTCAGCTGGCGCGGTGAGACGTACGCATCCGTCGGCACTCTCGCCGCCGGCCCCAACGCGGGCGGGCAGACGATCGTTCAGCTGACCCGGCAGGGGAACGTCGAGCCGAAGATCGTCTCGAGTCATCCGTCGGCGTCGTGCGTGAGCGCGACGAGCTCCGTGACCGGCCTCCAGCACGACGTCGAGGCGACGCCGAAGGTCGACGCGCAGCTCCTGCTCGATGCAACCGACGCCAACGGGCGCTGCCACGACCAGGGTGTTCTCGGCGTCTCCGGCGCCCCGCGCGGCGGGCTCGAGATCGTCGACGTCACGAACGTCGTCGACCCGGTCGAGATCGGGCTGACGAGCCATGTCGGCGAGTCGCACACGGTCAACATCGATCCGAAGCGGCCGCACATCGCCTACTCCGTCACCTCCGACGCCGTCGGCGTCTCGGGCGGCAAGCGGCAGAACGAAGTCGCCGGCTCGGCCGACCGGAACGACCTGGACGGGTTCGAGGTGGTCGATCTCTCCTCGTGCCTGAACTTCCCGCTGGGAACGAGCGTCGACCTGAAGCGGATGCTCTGCAAGCCGCAGGTCTACCGCTACCGCTTCCCGACGCTCGCGATGTCGCAGGGCCACAGTCTCAAGAGCACCGTCTACGGCTGCCACGAGCTCGAGGTCTACCCCGACGACCGGCTCACGTGCGGTTCCGGGGCGGCTGCGCTCGTCTTCGACATGTCCGGGGCATTCGACGCCAACGGGAAGCCGAAGGGGACGCCGCTCGACTGCACGGTGCGGCCGAGCAGCTCCACCGGCCCGTACGTGACCGGCGCCCTCGTCACCGACTGCACGAAGAAGCCGGACGGCACGAGCCTCGACGTCCCGACCTGGCTCGCCGCCGGTGCGCCGTCGCTCGAAGGCGTCCGCTACGTCGGCAGCATCCATCACCAGGGCCGCGGCGGGCCGTTCCCGTCTGCGGAGGACAACGACTTCAACCACGAGACCGAGCTCTCGGCGTCGCGCAAGCTCCTGATCGCGACCGACGAGCGCGGTGGCGGGATCACGCCCCCCGGCGCGACCTGCTCCCCGTTCGCCGACATCGCGAGCGGCAACGGCGGCGTCCACTTCTACTCGGCCGACAAGCTGACGACGGCCGGGCCGACGACGCCGCAGGCGGCCTGGGACGCGTATGCCCGGACGCCGTTCGGCGACAAGGCGATCTTCCGGGCGCCCGTGCGGACGCAGGCGGAGGCGACCTTCTGCACGGCGCACGTGTTCCAGCAGATTCCGGGCCAGAACCGGATCTTCATGGGCTGGTACACGCAGGGAACGCGTGTGGTCGACTTCGTCGAGCATCCGAACGGCACGATCTCGTTCCGGGAGGCGGGCTGGTTCATCCCCGAGAACGCGAACACGTGGACGTCGGCGGTGTTCAAGACGCGCAAGAACGCCGACGGGACGTTCACCTACTGGGGCGCTACCGGCGACTTCCTCCTCGGAGCAGCCGGCCGGAGCGCGATCGACATCTACGAGGTGACGCTGCCCGCGCCACCGGTGCCCGCGGGCGGCTAGGTGCGGCGTCTCGCCCTCGTCGGCCTCCTGCTGACGCTCCCGTTCGTCGCGGTCCCGCTCGTGTGGGCCGCGACGAACGGCGGCGGCCGTCCGGGCGTGTGCACCGCGGACGAGCGGGCCGAACGCCTCGGGGTCACGACGGGCGAGCCGTCCGAGGCTCCGCTCCGCTGGGACGCGTACGCGCATCCCGTCCAGGCGGGCCGGTTGAACCACAACCTCCGCCACGGCGGGGTCGCGGTCCAGTACGGAGCGGCCGTGCCGGCGCACACGGTACGCCGCCTCGAAGCGTGGTACCGCCGCGACCGCGTCGCCGTGGTCGTCGCCCCTCTGCCCCGGCTCGGCGCCGGGATCGTGCTCTCCTCTTGGTCGGGAAGCGCACGCTGCCGGACGTTCGACGCCGCCGCGTTCTCCAGGTTCCGAGACGAGCGGCGCTTCCGGGCGCCGGAGTCACCCCCGCGAGCCGAGCTTCGTCCGGCCCGGTCGATCGAGCAGCTGCGGGCGAGCGGGATCCGGGTCACCTTCCTCGTCACGGCGGGAGCGGCGATCCAGGTCGAGGTGATGACGTCTGCAGGCCGGCCCGTGCGAAGCCTGGGCCACTACACGGTGTCCGCTCGTCAGCGGCTCATCCTTGGGTGGAACGGACGCGACGACGCCGGCGGAATCCTCCCGCCGGGTCGCTATCTCGTGCTCGTGAAGGCCGGCGGTGAGCTCGGGCCGGAGACGTTCCGAGTGCCGTTTGCGCTCGGCTGAACGCGAGCGCTTGCGTTCGCGCCCGGCGCAGGCGTAGGGTCGACCGCGATACGGCGGACATCGACGGAAGGAGTTTCCATGTCTGCTGAGACCAAGGCGATTGCCCGCCGCTTCCTCGAGGAGGCATTCAACGGCGGCAACCTCGATGTGGTCGACGAGCTCGTCGATCCGAGGTTCGTCAACCACGACGCGGCGCTCCCGGAACCGATGATCGGGATCGAGGGGGCGAAGGCCAGCATTGCCGGCTACCGCGATGCCTTCCCCGACCTGCGGCTCACGATCGAGCAGCAGATCGCCGAGGGCGAGCTCGTGACGACTCGTTGGACTGCGCGCGGCACGCACGAGGGCGACCTGTTCGGGATGGCCGCCACCGGCAAGCAGGCGACGGTGACCGGGATCACGGTCGATCGGATCGTCAACGGGCGCTTCGTCGAGAGCTGGACGAACTGGGACACCCTCGGGCTGATGCAGCAGCTCGGCGTCGTCCCGGCACTCGTAACAGCCTGAGGGAGGAAGCCGAAGCGAGGGGGCTGCTGCGTCGCGGCCCCCTCGCGGTTGCGGATCCTGCGACGATCGGACGCGATGCGGACGATCCTGATCGTCAATCCCTACGCGAGCCGGGTGACGCCTGAGCTCGCCGAGCAGGTCGGGAAGGCTCTGGGGGCTGCCGCGACCGTCTTCACCGAGCGGGCCGGGCACGCGACCGAGCTCGCCCGCGACGCTGACGCGGACGCCGTGATCGTCTTCTCCGGCGACGGCGGCTTCAACGAGGCGCTCAACGGTGCCCGGCCCGAGACAACGCTCGGCTTCGTGCCCGGCGGCGGCACGAGTGTGCTGCCGCGGGCGCTCGGGCTTCCGCGCGATCCCGTCGCGGCCGCTCGCCGGCTCGTGTCGGGCCGGACGAAGCGGATCGGGCTCGGTCGGGCGAACGGCCGCCGCTTCGGCTTCGCCGCCGGAGTCGGGCTCGACGCCGAGCTGATCCGGCGGATGGACTCCCGCGGCCGCCGCGCGGACGGCAAGCGGCCCGGCGACGCCGTCTTCGCCTGGACGGCGATCACGACTCTGGCGGAACACCGCCTCCGGTTCGACCCGGCGCTCGAGGTGGAAGGCCACGGCCGGGCGGCGTTCGCGCTCGTCGCGAACGCCGATCCGTACAGCTACGTCGGCCGCCTCCCGCTGCGCCTCGCGCGCGGCGCGCTGATCGAGGGCGGGCTCGACCTGCTCGCGCCCAGAGCCTTCCGCGCGCGATCCCTGCCGGGTGCGATCCGCTATCTCGCCACCGGCCGGACGCGGCTGCCGTTGCTCGAGCTGCACGACCGCGACCGGTTCGAGATCCGCTGCGATCAGCCGCTGCCGCTTCAGCTCGACGGCGAGGACGTCGGCGACGTGACCGAGGTCGTCTTCGAGGCCGAGCGCGACGCGGTCACCGTGCTCGTCTGACCGTTGCGCGTGCGTTAACCGCGACGTGTCAGACTTGACATGTCGGCGGCGACTGCCTTCACTCGTGGCATGCGTCGGATCGCGGTCCTCGCACTCCTCCTCGCGGGCTGCGCCGGCGGCGACGATCCGCAACCGCCGACTCCCCTCCAGCGTGAGCTCCGCTCGCTCGCCGAGACGATGGAGACGACGCACCCCGACCTCTTCCACGACGTCTCTCGGAGCGAGTTCCGGGCCGAGGCCAAGCGGCTCGCCGACGCCGCGCCGCAGCTGAGCCGCGACGAGCTCGTCGTCGGTGTGATGCGGCTGGCCGCGCTGCCCGGCGAGCGTGACGGGCACACGGCCTTGTATCCCTTCGACCAGCACGCGCGCCCGCTCCACGTCTATCCGCTGCGCCTCTACGACTTCGCGGACGGGCTCCACGTTGTCGGCTCGATCACCGACGAGGACCTGACCGGGCGGCGGGTGACGGCGATCGCCGGCAGGCCCATCGACGAGGTCGTGGAGCTGGTGCGGCCGCTCGTGCCGCACGACAACGAGTCGGGACGCCGCTGGCTCCTGCCGGAGTACTTGGCGACCGCCGAGGTGCTTCGCGGCCTCGGGATCGTGAAGGGCGAGACCGCCACGTTCGCGTTCGCGGACGGCACCGAGGCGACGCTCGAGCCGGTCGAGGCGGGCGAGGTCGCAGCCGCGCTGGGAGGTGCGCCGGCGCCGCTGCCGACCGACCACGATCCGGTCTGGCTGCGCAGCGTTGACGACCCGCAGTGGCTGACGATGCTCGAGGGCGGGAGGGTGGTGTACGTCGGCTACCGGCTGACGACGGACTCGACGTACGAGCTCTCCGAGCGCCTGCTCGCGCTCGCGCGCAAGCCTTCGGTGCGCCGCGTCGTCGTCGATGTCCGTCTCAACCACGGCGGCGACAACACGACCTACGGCCCGCTGCTCGACGTCCTCTCGCGACCGGTGGTGCAGCGCAAGCTCGTGGTGCTCACGGGCCGGTCGACCTTCTCCGCTGCCGGGAACTTCGTCGCCGACGTCGATCGCGGCACGAGCGCGCGCCTCGTCGGCGAGCCGGCCGGTGGCGCACCGAGCCAGTGGGGCGACTCGACCGCAATCGCGCTCGAGCACTCCGGTCTCACCGTTCACGTCGCGACCTCGTACTGGGAGTTCGGGCCGCCCGGGGACGCGCGGCGCGAGACGCCGGTGGACGTGCTCGTGGAGCCGACCGCGGCCGACTTCTTCGCCGGCCGCGACCCCGTCCTCACCGCTGCGCTCGCGTTGCCCTGAAAGAGGCTCTGAGCGGTATCGTCCGCGCCGCAATGGCGAGCACGATGCCCGCGGAGCGCGACCTCCGCCGCGTGATCGGGGACGGCGACGCGATTCCGGATCGAGAGGTCGAGGGCGTCGGCGAGCAGGACCTGCTCGCTCTCTATCGCTCGCTGGTGCTTCTCCGAACCTACGACGAGCGCTCGGTCGTCTACCACCGCCAGGGCCGGATCGGCACCTACGCGATCTACTGGGGACACGAGGCGATCCAGGCGGGGGCGGTCCATGCGCTCGAGGACGACGACTGGATCTTCCCCAGCTACCGCGAGTCGGCGATCGGCCTGCTGCGCGGCATGCCGGCGTCGACGATCCTCTCCTGGTGGCGCGGCCATCCAGCGGGCTGGTGGAACCCGGCCGACTACAACCTCGCCTCGATCTGCGTCCCGATCGCGACCCAGGTTCCGCACGCGGCCGGGCTGGCCTGGGGGAAGCGCCTTCGGGGCGAGGCCGCGTGCGCGCTGACGTTCTTCGGCGACGGGGCGACCTCCGAGGGCGCCTTCCACGAGGGCGCCAACTTCGCCGCGGTGATGCGCGCGCCGCTCGTGCTCCTCTGCAACAACAACCAGTGGGCGATCTCGACGCCGCTCTCCGCCCAGACGCGGGCTGAGGCGCTCGTCGACAAGGCGGCCGGCTACGGGATTCCGGGCACGCGGGTCGACGGCGGGGACGTCCTCGCGGTCTACGAGGCTGCGCGCGATGCTGTCGCGCGCTGCCGCGCGGGCGAGGGGCCGAGCTTCATCGAGGCGGTCACGTATCGCTCCGCGCCGCACGCGACCGCGGACGATCCGAAGGCCTACATCGATCCGATTCGGGTCGAGGAGGAGCGCGCGAACGAATGCGTCGGCCGCTTCGCCGGCTACCTGCGGCGGCAGGGGATCCTCCACGACGCGCTCGCCGAGCAGATCAAGGCGGAGGCTGCGGACGCGATGCGCGCCGGCATCGCGGCTGCGGAGGGCGAGCCACCCGCCGACGTCGGCCTCCTCTTCGAGCACGCGCTCGCCGAGCCGCCGCCTTCGTTCGCGCACGATCTCGCGGAGCTGCGGAGAATTCTCGGTGAGTAGCAAGTACCTCGTCGAGGCGGTCAACGACGCGCTCCACGTCGAGATGGAGCGCGATCCCGACGTGCTCGTGCTCGGCGAGGACGTCGGCCGCTCCGGCGGCGTGTTCCGCGCCACCGCGGGCCTGCTCGACCGCTTCGGCGCCGACCGCTGCGTCGACACGCCGCTCGCCGAGGCCGGGATCCTCGGCTCGGCAGTCGGGCTCTGCATGGCCGGTTACCGGCCCGTCTGCGAGATGCAGTACGACGCGTTCTCGTACCCGTGCCTCGACCAGCTGATCACCCACGTCGGCCGTTACCGCTGGCGCACCGGCGGCAAGATGACGTTCCCGATCACGATCCGGATGCCCTACGGCGGCGGCGTTCGCGCGCCCGAGCTCCACGACGACTCGCCCGAGACCTACTACGTGCACACGCCGGGGATCAAGGTCGCGATCCCGTCCACGCCCGCCGACGCGAAGGGGCTGCTCGCGGCGGCGATCCGGGATCCCGACCCGGTCGTGATCCTCGAGCCGAAGCTCGTCTACCGGACCGAGCGAGGCGAGGTGCCGGACGGCGAGCACGTCGTCCCGCTCGGCAAGGCGCGCTTCGCGCGCGAGGGGAGGGACCTGACGCTCGTCGCCTACGGCGCGATGGTGCCGGTCTGCGAGCAGGCAGCCGACGAGCTCGATGCCTCCGTCGAGGTGCTCGACCTCCGCTCGCTGAAGCCGCTCGACGAGGAGGCGCTGCTCGCGTCGACTGCCAAGACCGGCCGCGTCGTGCTCGTGCAGGAGGCGCCGCGGACGTGCGGGTACGCGGCCGAGCTGGCGGCGATCCTGGCCGAGAAGGCGCTGCTCGACCTGCGCGCGCCGGTCGTCAGGGTCACCGGCTTCGACGTCCCGTATCCGTACTGGCAGCTCGAGGACGCGTACATGCCCTCCGTCGCCCGGGTGGTCGACGCCGCCCGCTCCCTGCTCTCGTTCTAGTGGCCCTGCACGAGCTGCCGCTCGACGCCTCGGTCCTGCACGGGCACTTTTCCCGCGAGCTCGAGCCGGTGGTGACGATCGAGCCTGGCGACTCGGTGCGGTTCTCGACGCCGAACGCGGGCTGGGACGTCGGACGGGACGAGCCGTTCGCGGCTCGAGACCCGGAGCTCGACACGGGCCACGCCCTCGCCGGCCCGATCGAGGTGCGCGGCGCCCGGGCCGGGCAGGTGCTCGCGGTCAGGATCGACGATGTCGTTCCGGCCTCGTGGGGCGTCACCTTCGGCGGCCCGGATCACCGGATCGACTGGGAGCTCGCCGGCGATGTCGGCACCACCGGGGGTCGCTCGGTTCGGCTCGCTCCGTTCCTCGGAGTGCTCGGGATGCCGCCGGACGAGCCGGGCGTCCACGCGACGGTCCCGCCCCGGCGTTGCGGCGGCAACATCGACTGCAAGGAGCTCGTCGCGGGCACGACGCTCTTGCTCCCGATTCCGGTCGACGGCGCACGCTTCTCGGCCGGCGACGGGCACGCCGCCCAGGGAGACGGCGAGGTCTCGGGGACGGCGATCGAGGCTCCGGTCGAGGCGCAGGTGACCTTGGACGTCCGCGACGACCTCGAGCTCGAGTGGCCGATCGCTCGGATCGACGGCGCGTGGCTGGCGTTCGGCTTCGACGAGCACCTTGGTGCCGCTGCCAAGATCGCCGTCGACGGCATGCTCGACCTGATGGGCCGCGAGTACGGGCTCTCCCGCTCCGACGCGCTCGCGTTCGCGTCTGTCGTCGTCGATCTCCGCGTGACGCAGGTCGTCAACGAGGTGCTCGGCGTGCACGCGGTCCTGCGCGACGATGCGCTCCGGTGAGCGAGCGGCTGCGGCTCTGGCTCGAGCGTGGCGCGAGCGGATTCCACCTCCGCGACGCAGCGACGGGCGAACCGGTGCGCTGGGAGGATCCGCGGATCCGGGTCGTCGCCGCGGCGGGGGTGACCTATCGCCCCGAGGCGCTTCCCGATCCCTCGTTCGACCCTCCACGACGGCTCGTCCTCGTCCCCGAGCCCACCAATGAGCACGATCCGAACGCCGTCGCGATCTGGAACGACGAGCGCACCCTGCAGGTCGGCTACGTCCCGGCCGCGGTGGCGCCCGAGCTCGCCGGCGACGAGCAGGCGCTCTCACTCTGGCGGGTCGACGGCGGCCTCCGCGTCCTGATCCTCCCTGCCGGCGCCTGGGTGGGAACGCCGCGGTAGCCTGACCGCCGTGGCCTACGAGTTCAAGCTGCCGGACCTCGGCGAAGGCCTGACGGAGGGCGAGGTGGCGCGCTGGCTCGTCACCGAGGGCCAGGAGCTGGCGGAGGACGACCCGCTCGTCGAGATCGCGACCGACAAGACGACCGTCGAGATTCCCTCGCCCGCAGCGGGGACGGTGACGAAGATCCTCGTCGCCGAGGGCGACGTCGTCCCGGTCGGCACCGTCCTCGTCGTCATCGGCGGCGACGGCACCGAGCGGGCCGCCGCCCCCTCTGCCGCCGCGCCCGTCGCCGCGGCGCCGAAAGAGCTTCGTGTTGATTCAACACAAGCTCGCGTGCAGGCGACGCCGATCGTCCGCCGGATCGCCCAGGAGCTCGGCGTCGATCTGGCTCAGCTGAGCGGTACAGGGCCGAACGGCCGGATCACTGAGGACGACGTTCGCAACGCCGGCGGAAACGAGCTTGTGTTGATTCAACACAAGGTCTCCGAGCGCCGCGAGCCCGTTCGCGGGGTGCGTCGCCAGATCGTCGAGCACCTCACCCGCTCGCACCGCGAAGTCCCGGCGGTCACGTTCGTCGAGGAGGCGGACTTCACCGGCGCCGACCTCAAGCTGCTCCTGCCGCTCGCCCTGCAGGCGACCGCCGCCTCGCTCCGGGAGTTTCCGGAGCTGAACGCCCGGCTCGAGGGAGACGAGATCGTCTACCTCGAACGCTACGACCTCGGGATCGCCGTGCAGACGGAGCAAGGCCTCGTCGTACCCGTCGTTCGCGGGGTCGACACGATCTCGCTGGAGGAGCTCGCCGAAGAAGTGACGCGCCTTGCAGAAGCCGCGCGATCCGGCACGTTGAAACCCGAGGAGTTGCGCAACGGCACCTTCTCGGTCACGAGCGCCGGCAAGCTCGGCGGGGTCTTCGTGACGCCGCTCGTGAACCATCCCGAGGTCGGCATTCTTGGATTGCACCGGATCGGCCCGCGCCCCGTCGTCCGTGACGGAGAGGTCGTCGTCCGCCAGGTCGCCAACGTCTCGGTCACGTTCGACCACCGCGTCGTCGACGGGGCGCGGGCGGCTGCGTTCACGCTCGACGTGATCGCGCGCCTGGAATCCGGGCTCTCCTCCTAGTCGTCGTCGTCCTTGTCCTTGCCGCTCTTCCCGCGCTTGTCGCTGAGCTGGGCGCGGATCTCGCCGCCGGGGAACGTCGTCGAGTGGACGTTCGCGTACGTCTTCCCTGCGCGCATCGCGGCCAGCAGCTCCGCGAACTCTCCCGCGAGGATCCCCTGAGCTGACGGTCCGACGACGTTCGCCGCCGTGAACGTGCCCCGCAACGTGGCGGCCGTGGCCGGGCACGCCGGCGTTCCGGCGGGCGGAGCCGGGGACGTCAGGTTGCTGCAGAAGAAGAGCGAGATGCCGCCGTTGACCGACCGCTGCCCGAAGTGGATGTGGGCTTGCGTCGCGGCGCTCTCGAGGTCCTTGTAGGTGAGCGTGTACTCGATTCTGGCGTTGTCGACGATCCTCGCTTCGAACGTGCCCGACGCGCGAGTGGAGACCGAGGGGACCTCCTGATAGCCGATCAGCTTGCCGCCGGCCTTGTCCCGGCCGCCGTCCGCGAGCGCGAACGAGCCGACCCCGAGCACGAGCACGCCGCCGAGGGCGGCGAAGAGCACGAGTTTCCGCATCCCATCCCTCCTTGTTCTCCGTGAGTGCCGTAGACGTGGCCTACGGAACTACGGACTGAGGGCGACCGCGGTTTTACGCAGCCGCGAGCTGGTGCAGGTGCGGCTCGAGCATCGCCTCGATCTTGGGCGCGCTCATGCGGCCGTCGAGCCGCGAGACGACGCACTTGTCCTTGACGAGGATGAGCGTCGGAACGATCTCGACCCGGAACCGCTCCGCAAGCTCGGGGCTCGCGTCGACGTCGACCCGGCGGACGCGCAGGCGATCGCGCTCCTTCCGCTCGAGATGCGCGAGCAGGCTCTCCATTCGCCGGGCGGGGCCCGAGCGCTCGGACCAGAAGAACACGAGCAACGGCCGGTCGTCGTTCAAGGATTCTCCTCCTGAGAGAGCGTCGTACGGGTCGCGTGTTGTATGTCCAGAAAACGCTCGGTCGAAACGCGGGCCGTCTCTACACTGACCGTCGATGGGCGACTGGTACACGATCGGCCTCGCGCTCGGGATCGGCACCGCGCTCGGCGTCCTCTTCGCGGGGCTACTCTCGTCGACTCCGCTGGGTCGGGCCGCTGCAGTCGTGCTCGCAGGCGTCGCGGGTGCGGTCGTCGGGATCGTGATCGAGGACTGGACCGAGCTCGCCGCCGGTGCGCTTGGAGGCCTCGTCGGAGCGGCGGCAGCCGTGATCGTCGTGGCCGGAGCGCTCCGCCGCGGCGGGACGAGGAGCGGGCTCGCCCTGATCGTCGCTGCGCTCGCCGCGGGCCTGGCAGGGCTCGCGTTCGTCCCGGGCGCGGGCTACCTCGAGGCGGTCGCGCTGCCGGTTCTCGCCGCACGGCTCCGCCGCACCCAGGCCGACCGGTACGCCGGCCTCCGCTCTCTTGCCCGCGACTAAGAAGCTGATCCTGATCGTGATCGACGGCCTGACGCCGTCGATGCTCGAGGACACGCTCGAGCGCGGCGTGGCGCCGTCGCTCGGCCTCCTCTTCGAGCACGGCCGCTACCGGCGCGCGATCTCGACCTTCCCGTCGCTGACGCCGGTCTGCCTCTCGGCGCTCGCAACGGGCGCGCACCCCGATGTGCACGAGATCCCACACCTCGTCTGGTACCACCGCGGCGAGCAGCGCCTGGTCGAGTACGGCTCGTCGTTCGGAGCGGTGATGGCCGCCGGCGCGAAGCAGTCCCTGATCGACACGATCTACGGGCTGAACGCGAGCCATCTCGGCACGGGGGCGGTCACCGTCTACGAGGCGCTCGAGGACGCGGGACTGACGGCGGGCGCGATCAACATCACCTGCTACCGGGGTCGCCACCCGCACCGGCCGACCGTTCCGTTCCTGACGCGCCCCGCCCACGGACCCAGCCGCTTCTTCTTCTACAACCTGTTCGAGTCGGACGTGACCGGCGCGCCGCTCTCCGTCCGCAACCGCCCGCGCGGCACGATCGACGCCTACGCCGCCGCCGTCGGCCGCTGGCTCGTGACCCGCGACGGCTTCGACTTCCTCGTCTTCTACCTCTCCGACTACGACTACGCCTCGCACGCGCAGGGGCCCGACGCCGCGCACGCGGCGCTTGCGCGCTGCGACGACGCGGTCGGGACGCTGATCGAGGCGGCGGGCGGCGCGGACGAGTTCCTCGAGCGCTACGCCGTCATCCTCTGCTCCGATCACGGGCAGACGCAGGTGAGCGAGGTGGCGCGGCTGCAGGATGTCTTCCCGGACGAGATCGTGACGGCATCGAATCGCGCCGGGATGGTCTACACCGACGCCGAGGCCGGCGTGCTCGCGCCACTCCTCGACGGCAACCCCGCCGTCGAGGTCGTGCTCTGGCGTGAGGGCGACGAGGCGGTCGCGCGCCGGGACGGAGCGGAGCTGCGCTTCACCCCGGCCGGGGCGAGCGGCGATGCGTCGATCCTCGAGTACCCGGACGGACTCGAACGGGCGTGGGCAGCCCTCGCGAATCCGAACGCGGGCGAGCTGATCGTCTCTGCGGCCGCCGGCTGGGAGTTCGCCGACCTCGCCGGACGTCACCACTCCGGCGGCGGCTCGCACGGCTCGCTCGTCACCGGTGACTCCGAGGTGCCGATGCTCGCCGTCGGCCTCGACGTCCTCCCCGGCTCGATCGTCGAGGTGATGCCCGCGGTGCTCGACCACTTCGGCGTTCCCGCGCCGCCGTACGCGCGCACGCTTTCGAAGGCATGAGAGAGGGCCCGGAGCTGGCGAAGCTCCTGGCCCGGCGGGGAATCCGCGACGAGCGAGTCCTGGCGGCGTTCGCGTCCGTGCCGCGCGAGCTCTTCGTCCCCGAGCGTCTTCGTCGCCACGCGTACGCCGATCGCGCGCTCCCGATCGGATCCGGGCAGACGATCTCGCAGCCGTTCATGGTCGCGACGATGCTCGAGGCGTTGGCACTCGAGGGCGGCCGGGTCCTCGATGTCGGCACCGGCTCGGGCTACCAGGCGGCGTTGCTCGCGGAGCTCGCCGACGACGTCGTGACGATCGAGCGGGTTCCTGAGCTGGCCGAGCAGGCGCGAGCGACGCTCGAGGGCGCCGGGTACGGGAGCGTGGACGTTCGCGTCGGCGACGGGACGCTCGGCGTCGCTGAGCGCGCGCCCTACGACGGAATCGTCGTCGCCGCTGCGGCCCCCTCGGCGCCGGGAGCGCTCTACGATCAGCTCGCGCCCGCCGGCCGCCTCGTCGTCCCCGTCGGAACACGCCGCGACCAGTGGCTCGAGGTCGTGGAGCGCCGGGAAGCCGGGCCCAGGCGATGGCGGACGGTGCCGTGCCGGTTCGTCCCGCTCCTCGGCGCCGAAGGGTTCGCCGAGCAGAGGCTCCGGTAACGGCTACGCTCGCGCGGCGATGCAGCGCACCACCGCTCCCAGCGCCTCGGCTGCGCTTGCTCGCACCCGCGGCGCGCTCGGCCGTCTCGAGAACTGGCTGCAGCTGATCCGTTTCTGCCTGGTCGGCGCGAGCGGCTACGCCGTCAACCTCGCCGTCTACACCGTGCTGCTGAAGGTGGGTGGCGTCCACTACCTCCTGGCCGCCACCGGGTCGTTTCTCGTCGCGGTCACGAGCAACTACACGTGGAACCGGCTCTGGACGTTCCGCGGCCAGCGCGGGCACGTCGCCTACCAGGGGCTGCGCTTCCTCGTCGTCTCGACGATCGCCCTGGCCGCGAACCTCGTGATCCTGCGCACGCTCGTCGACTCGTTCGAGGTCGGCAAGGTGCTCGCGCAGGCGCTCGCGATCGTGCTCGTGACCCCGTGGAACTTCGTGGGGAACAAGCTTTGGTCATTCGGACACTCCTCCCGCTCCTAGCCGCGCTCGCGCTTGCCGCCCCTGCCGGCGCGGCGACCGCCCCGACCGAGCCGGTGTTCGATGCGGACGGACGGCTGATCGAGACGCCGTTCGTCCCAGGTGTGGGTGCGGCCCGGCTGACGGAGGACCAGGCGACCGCGATCCTGCTTCGCCACGAGAAGGTCGCGGACTGGCTCGATCGCTATCCGCCGAAGCCGCAGACCGACGCCGAGTATCGACCCGCCTCGGACGAGTGGGTGGTGAAGGCCTGGTCGGGCAAGGCCGGCCAGATCGTGCTCGGGAAGGTCGACGACCAGACCGGGGAGGTGAAGGAGGCGTGGACGGGTCCCCAGGTCGCGTGGACGATGGCTCGCGGCGGCACCGGGGCGTTCGGCGGCAAGACGATCAACGGGGCCTGGCTCTGGCTCGGCTTCTGCGCCGTCTTCCTCATCGGCCTTGCCGACCTGCGCCGGCCGCTCTCGCTGCGCAATCTCGACCTGCTCGCACTGCTCTCGTTCTCGGTCTCGCTGCGGCTCTTCAACGAAGGCGAGATCTTCTGGAGCGCGCCGCTCGCCTACCCGCCGCTCCTCTACCTGCTCGGACGCTGTCTCTGGATCGCGCGGCGCAACCGGCCGCCGCGCACGTCGGCCCCCGTCTGGCCGGTCTGGCTCCTCGCCGCCGCCTGCGTCTTCCTCGCCGGCTTCCGCGTGGGCCTGAACGTCGAGGCCGAGCGGAGCGTGATCGACGTCGGGTTCGCCGGCGTGGTCGGAGCGCAGCGGATCGCCAACGGCGAGATGCCCTACGGGCACATGCCGGTGCAGGAGGAACAGAAGCCGTGCGGGACGGCCGACGCTGAAGGCGAGATCCGGGAGCGGATCCAGACGAACGGCCGCTGCGAGGCCTCGAACCCCCGCGGGGACACCTACGGCCCGGTCTCGTACCTCGCCTATCTGCCCGGGTACGCCGTCTTCGGCTGGACGGGAAAGTGGGACGAGCTCTGGGCCGCGCACGCGACCTCGCTGCTCTTCGACGGGCTCTGCATCCTCGGGCTCGCGCTGGTCGGGCGGCGATTCGGAGGGCCTCGCCTCGCCGCGACGCTCGCATTCGCCTGGACCGCGTACCCGTTCACGCTCTACGTCTCGAACTCGAACACGAACGACGCGATCATGCCGGCCTTCCTGATCTGGGGGTTCTGGCTCGCGTCCTCGGCGTGGGCGCGCGGGGCCGCCGTCGCGCTCGCGGGCTGGACGAAGTTCGCGGCGCTCCTGCTGGCGCCGCTCTGGCTCTCGTATCCGAACGGCCTGCGCGTGCCCGCGCGCCGGTTCGTGCTCGGCTTCGCGGGTGCGACCGCCGCCGCCTTTCTCGTGCTCCTGCTCGAGCCCGCGCCGCTGCATGCGGCGCGCGTCTTCGCCGAGCGCACGTTCGGGTTCCAGCTCGATCGCGAGTCGCCGTTCTCGCTCTGGGGCTGGGGCCAGTACCGCGCCGCCGGTGTGCCCGACCTGCACCTCGTCCAGCAGGTGCTGCAGGTGCTCGTCGCCGCCGGCGCCGTGCTGACCGCCTTTCTGCCGCGGCGGAAGTCGATCCTGCAGCTCGCGGCGTTGTCGGCCGCGATCCTGCTCGGCTTCGAGCTCGTCCTGACGCACTGGTTCTACCTCTACATCCCCTGGTTCTTCCCGTTCGTCGCCTTCGCCCTGCTCTACCGCCGTGATCGCGCCGCGCAGGTTCACTGAACTCGCGGCGGTTGCCGCGGCTGCGCTCTTCCTTCTCTCCTGGGCCGCGCTGCACACGGCCTGGTACGACGACGGCGAGATCGTGGACATCCCCGTCTACGCCTCCTACGGGACCGCGATCGAGGACGGGGCCGTCCCCTACCGGGACATCAGGCCGGAGTACCCGCCGGGCGCGCTGCCCGCGTTCGTCGTGCCGGCGCTGCTGAGCGAGGACGAGCCGGGATTCCGGAACGCCTTCGAGTGGCTGATGGCGGCGTTCGGTGTCGCGGCCGTCCTCCTGGCCGCCCTGATCCTGCGCGGGCTGGGCGCCTCGCGAGAGCGGACGGTCGCGGCGCTGGCGCTCGTGGCCGCGTTTCCGCTGCTGCTCGGTTCGGTCGTGCTGACGCGCTTCGACCTCTATCCCGCGGCGCTCGTGCTCGCGGCGCTCGCCGCCCTCGTCCATCGCCGCGACCGGCTCGGCTTCGGCCTCCTCGGCGCTGCGGTGGCGGTGAAGCTCTATCCGGCCGTGCTCGTGCCGGTGGCGCTCGGCTACGTCTGGCGCCGCCGGGGCCGGCGGGAGGCGCTCGTCTGCCTCGCGGTCTCGGCGGGCGTGGTGGTGCTTGCCTTCCTCCCCTTCCTCGTCGTCGCGCCCGACGGCGTCGCGCACAGCATCGGGCGCCAGCTCTCGCGGCCGCTCCAGATCGAGAGCCTCGGCTCGGCGCTCTACCTCGCCGCGCATCACCTCGTCGGTCTCGACGTCGAGATGCGCTCCGGCCACGGCTCCCAGAACCTGCACGCGACGGGCACCGCCGTCGCGGCGATCCTGCTCAGCCTCGTCCAGGTCGGCGCCCTCGTCTGGATCTGGCTGCGGCGACCGTCCTCGGCCGAGGAGCTCGTTCGCTGGAGCGCTGCCGCGCTCGTGGCCTTCGTCGCCCTCGGGAAGGTGCTCTCGCCGCAGTTTCTGATCTGGCTCGCACCCGTCGTCCCGCTGGTCGCCTCCGTCCGCGGCCTCCGCGCGTCCGTTCTGCTCGCTGCCGGTCTCCTCCTGACGCAGCTCTGGTTTCCCTCGCGCTACTGGGAGCTCGCCCTCGCGTTCGACCCGGTCCCGTCGACGCTCGTCCTCTTCCGCGACCTCGCCCTCGTCGCCGTCCTCGTGATCCTGGTCAGGGAAACGAGACGCGAATCGCCTCCAGCGCCGTAGCGCGGCCGGACTCGTCGCACTCGATCACGGCGCCCTCGATCCGGACGCCGCCCTCCGCGACCTCGAAGCGGACCGGCATCCCGGTCCGCATCCGGTGGATCGCGAGGTTGGCCTTGACGCCGATCACGGAGTCGTGCGGACCGGTCATGCCGACGTCGGTGAGCGCGGCGGTGCCGCCGCGCTGCACCCGCGCGTCCGAGGTCTGGACGTGGGTGTGGGTGCCGATCACCGCGGTCACCTTGCCGTCGAGCCAGTGCGCGAGCGCGACCTTCTCGCTCGTCGCCTCGGCGTGGACGTCGACCACGATCACCTGCGCCCGCTCGCGCGCCTGCTCGACGAGGCCGTCGACGAGCTCGAACATCGAGACGGCGGGGGAGAGAAAGAGCGAGCCGAGCAGGTTGATCACGGCGACCGGGGTTCCGTCCGCGGCCTCCCGGACGGCGAGCCCCCGACCCGGCGTCAGCGGCGAGAAGTTGGCGGGGCGGATCACCTGCTCCGACGTCTTCAGGTAGGGCGCGATCTCGGCGCGCCGCCACGTGTGGTTGCCGAGCGTGATCACGTCGGCGCCGGCGGCCAGGATTCGTGCGGCGAGCTTCGGCGTGATCCCGACCCCGTCGGCTGCGTTCTCGCCGTTGACGATGCAGAACGAGGCGCCGAGCTCCTCCTTCAGCTGCGGTAGGCGCTCCTCCACGGCTCGCCTCCCGGGCGCGCCGACGACATCCCCGACGAAAAGGATCTTCAGCGAACCGACAAGAGCGCGGCCGGGCGCACCGACAGCGAGACGTTGTTGCCCTTGTCCTGCGTGTACCGGGCGAGCGCCTGGCGCTCGACGGTCGTGAGGTCGACGATCATGCCCACCTTCGTGCGCGCCTTCTGGACGCTCGAGCCGACGGTGAGCGCGGGGTCGGCGCGCAGGTGCGTCACCGAGACGACGACGGAGGGCGTATCCAGCGGCCGGATGTCGATCCGCGCCCCGTGCGTCCGGTTCGAGAGCACGTAGTCGGTGATCCCGACGACGGTCCCGTCCACGGGGGAGTAGACATCGGTGCCCGGGGCCGCCCCCACCGAGAGCACCGACGTGCCCGGGCCGCGGTCGCCGCGCAGCTGGTACCAGACGAGACTCGTCTCGTTCGAGCCGGCGAGCTTGTGCCAGAGCCGGGCGAAGAGTCCCGCGTTCCCCTGCCGCCCGATCGGATCGAGCATCAGCGAGCCGTCGCCGCCGTGGTGGTAGCCGATCGCCGTGACGGCGCTCTGGGAGACGGGGAGCTGCAGGTGCAGCGCTCCCGCGGTCGCGACGATCTGGCGCAGCGGCTCGCCGCCGGGGAGCACAGCCGGCGTCGCGAGCGGCTTGGTCGCGATCGGCTCCGCGCTCCAGGTCCCGAATGCGGTCAGAAGCAGGGTCAGGAGCAAAACCGCCGAAAGGAGCGCGGTCAGGAGAAAGCGAGCCGCGTGTCGCTCGGGCCGGCGGCGGCGTGCGCGCAGCCGCTCGATCTCCCGGCGCTGTCTCACCCTCGGGACACGCAGCGGCTCCGCATGGCGGTTTCGGGCCGAAGCCATGCGCGGCACCATAGCCGACCCTGCTGCTGGACGACCCCGGCGGCGGATGCCTCGGAGGGGTGATGACACGAGGCTCGGATCGACCATGCTGCGCCGGACTGGTTCCTGCGGCCGAAAGGCGGAACGAGAATGACTGCGGCAGAGCTCAAGCGGAAGCTCCGTAACTCCCCGTTCGCATCGCTTCAGGTGCGAATCGCGGGCGCCTAGCGCGCTCGGACCCAACAGGCGGCGGCGACCCCCCAGGCGCCGCGGCCTGCGTACAGTGTCGGCGTGAGCGCATTCCCTGCGACACGCCTGCGGCGGCTGCGCCGAACCGGTGCCCTCAGGGGACTCGTGCGCGAGACGCGGCTCGATCTCGACGACTTCGTGATGCCCGTCTTCGCCGGCTCTTCGACGCTGCGGAACGAGGAGCTGCCCGGGATGAGCCGCTACTCGGTCGAGGATCTCGTCGACGAGGCGCGCGCGCTCTCGAGTAGCGGCGTCAAGGCGTTGCTCCTCTTCGGCGTCCCGGACGAGAAGGACGACGAAGGGTCGGGTGCCTGGGAGGCGGACGGGATCGTCCAGCGGGCGCTGGGGGCGCTGCGGGCCGAACTGCCGGAGCTCGTGCTGATCACGGACGTCTGTCTCTGCGAGTACACGTCGCACGGCCATTGCGGCGTCGTGCGCGACGGCGAGATCGTCAACGACGAGACGCTCGAGCTGCTGGCGCGGACGGCGGTCAGCCACGTCGAGGCCGGTGCGGACGCTGTCGCGCCGAGCGACATGATGGACGGCCGTGTCGGCGCGATCCGAGAGGTGCTCCCCGAGACGCCGATCGTCGCCTACGCCGCCAAGTACGCCTCTGCCTTCTACGGCCCCTTCCGCGACGTCGCCGGGTCAACGCCGTCCTTCGGCGACCGGCGCGGCTATCAGATGGATCCTGCGAACGTGCGCGAGGCGCTCCGCGAGTGCGAGCTCGACCTCGCCGAGGGTGCCGACGTCCTGATGGTGAAGCCGGCATTGCCGTACCTCGACGTGATTCGCGCAGTCCGCGAGCGCTTCGACTGCCCCGTCGCCGCGTACAACGTCTCGGGTGAGTACGCGATGGTGAAAGCGGCCGCGGCCGCGGGCCACGTCGACGAGCGCCAGGCCGCGCTCGAGTCGCTGACCGCGATCAAGCGCGCGGGCGCGGACCTCGTCTTCTCCTACTGGACGAAGGATCTGGCCCAGTGGCTCTGAGGCAGCGCTCCGAGCTGGCGCGCCGCGCCGAGAAGCTGATCCCGGGCGGCGTCAACTCGCCGGTGCGGGCGATGCGGGCAGTCGGGCTCGACGAGCCGGTCTTCATGCGCAGCGGCAGCGGCTCGACGATCGAGGACGTCGACGGCAACCGCTACGTCGACTGGGTCCTGAGCTGGGGGCCGCTGGTCTTCGGGCACGCCGACGAGGAGACGCTCGCCGCGATCGCCGACGCGGCGCAGCGCGGGACGACGTTCGGGGCGCCGACCGAGTCCGAGGTCGAGCTCGCCGCGGAGATCGTCGACGCGGTGCCGTCGGTCGAGATGGTGCGGCTCGTCTCCTCCGGGACGGAGGCGGCGATGAGCGCGATCCGACTTGCCCGCGGCTTCACCCGCCGCGACCGGATCATCACGTTCGCCGGCTGCTACCACGGCCACTCGGACGGGCTGCTCGCGAGCGCCGGCTCCGGGCTCGCCACGCTGGGCATTCCCTCCAGCCCCGGTGTGCCGACCGCGACCACCGCCGACACCGTGGTCACGACCTACAACGACCTCGACGCCACCGCGGCGGCGGTCGAGCGCTACGGCGAGGGGCTGGCCGCGATCGTCGTCGAGCCCGTGGCCGGGAACATGGGCGTCGTCCCGCCCGCGCCAGGCTTTCTCGAGGCGCTGCGCGCGCTCTGCGACGCGTCGGGCGCGCTGCTGATCTTCGACGAGGTGATCACCGGCTTTCGCGTCGCCCGCGGCGGCGCCCAGGAGCGCTTCGGCGTCCTGCCCGACCTGACGATCCTCGGCAAGATCGTCGGCGGCGGGCTCCCGGCCGCGGCGTTCGGCGGTCGCGCCGACGTGATGGAGCGGCTCGCCCCGTCCGGCGACGTCTACCAGGCGGGGACGCTCTCGGGGAATCCGCTGGCGACCGCGGCCGGGACGTCGGTCCTGCGCCGGCTGCGCGATCCCGGCGTCTACGTCGAGCTGGAGGAGAAGGGTGCGCGGCTCGAGGCCGGGCTGGCGCCGTTCGGCCGGGTCCAGCGTGTCGGCGCGATGGCGACGCTCTTCGTCCGCGACAGCCCGGTCCGCACGTTCGAGGACGCGAAGACGAGCGACACCGAGCGCTACGGCGCCCTCTTCCGCCACCTGCTCGAGCGCGGGATCTACGTCGCGCCGTCGCAGTTCGAGTGCCTGTTCGTCTCGCTCGCCCATTCGGACGAGGACATCGACCGCACCGTCGAGGCCGTTGGCGACTTCTTCCGCGACTGACGTCTTCGCGACGATCGCGACCGAAGCCGCGGCCGAGAGCCCGCTCTGGGGCGACGCCCTGCGCGACGACCCCGAGCGCCTGCGCGTCTTCGGCGAGCTCGTGCCGGAGCGGTTCGCGCTCGGCGTCGAGACGATCTACGAGGGGTACCTGCTCCACTACGGCAGGCCGCGCCTCTTCGCGCCGCCCGACGCGGACGTCGCGCTCCTGCTCGGCGACTACCTCTACGCGCACGGCCTCGTCCGGATCGCCGCCACCGGCGACCTCGACGCGGTCGCGGGGCTGGCGGAGTTGATCGCGACCTGTGCCGCCCTGCGTGCCGACGGGCAGGCGGGAGACGGCGACGCCTGGATCGGCTGCGTTCGCCGGCTCGGCGGCAACCCTGACCCCGACGCGGTCGAGCGGTCTCTGGTCGCGCATGCCGACCGGGTTGGTTAAGCTCGCGTCATGACCGCCTGGCTCGTCGCCAACGCCGCCGAAGAGGGCAGGAACGTGATCACCGGGATGCTCGTCGTCGGCCTGATCTTCATCGCCGTGATCGCACTGGGCGAGCTCTCGCGCGCAGCGCGCCACCGCCGCCGCGGCCACTAGAACGAACGACGAGCCGCCCGGAGGCGGCCCGTACCGTTGCGTTTGGATGGCGGCCGCTACCAGTTGCGGCCCAGAGGTGTGCTGCGCCAGCCCTTGTAGCCGCCGGGTGCGACGCCGTGGAAGCGCTTTGCATCCAGTCCGATCCCGTGGAAGCGCTTGGCGTCCGGCGTGGTCGCCGCCGAGGCGACGCCCGGGCTTGCCAGAACGATGCCGATCGCTGCGGCAATGAGGATGAGCCGGATCTTCGTGAACATGCTGCCCTCCCGTTCCTGCGGCCCGCCCTGTGCGTGCCGATGTGAGGGCAGCTTCGGTCGCGCCGCTCACCAGCCGATCTCCATCCGCTCACCGCCGTTGTCTTCCGCGGTGAGCCGCGCTAGCGTCGGCGGACGGTGACTGAGGGTGATGCGGCGCTGGAGTTTCGGATCCTCGGCCCGCTCGAGGCGCGCCGCGACGGTGAGGCGGTCGCCCTCGGCGCGCCGAAGCAGCGCGCCCTGCTCGCCCTGCTGCTGGTGCGGGCAGGCGAGGTGGTCTCGACCGACAGGCTGATCGACGAGCTCTGGGGGGAAGCGCCGCCGCGAGGGGCCGCGCACACGGTGCAGGTGTTCGTCTCGCGGCTGCGGAAGGCGCTGGGTCCGGACGCGCTCCTGACACGATCGCCGGGCTACACAGTCGCCGGGGAGGTCGATGTCGGTCGCTTCCGAGCGGCCGCGTCCGACGCGCGGGCGCGCCGCGAGGCGGGCGACAGCGAGGGCGCTCTCGCCGGCCTGCGTGAGGCACTTTCGCTCTGGCGAGGCCCGGCGCTGGCAGACTTCGCCTACGAGCCCTTCGCCGGCACCGCACATCGAGCGGCTCCACGAAGAGCGACTCGCTGCCGACGAGGAGCGGCTGGAGCTGGAGCTCGAGCTCGGCCACCACGCGCGGCTGGTCGGGGAGTTGGAGGAGCTCTGCCACTCCCAGCCGCTCCGCGAGCGCCCGCACGCGCTCCTGATCCTCGCGCTCTACCGCTCTGGCCGCCAGAGCGAGGCTCTCGAGGTCTACCGGCAGCTGCGCGTCCGCCTCGACGAGGAGCTCGGCCTCGAGCCGGGTCCCGAGCTCCAGACGCTCGAACGGCAGATCCTGCGACAGGACGAAGCTCTCACCGCCGCTGCGCCGACGCGACGGCGGCTCCCCGAGGGAACGGTGACCTTCCTCTTCACGGACATCGAGGGGTCGACCGGCCTGTTGCACGCGCTCGGCGAGGAGGCGTACGCCGAGGCGCTCGCGGAGCACCGGCGGCTGCTCCGCGACGTATTTCGCGAGCACGACGGCGTGGAGGTGGACACGCAGGGAGACGCCTTCTTCGTCGCGTTCCCGACCGCACCGCGCGCGCTGGCCGCAGCGGCGCAGGCCCAGGAGCGGCTGGCGATCCCCGTGCGGATGGGGGTGCACACCGGCACGCCGCTGCTCGCGGAGGAGGGCTACGTCGGCGTCGACGTCCACCGCGCCGCCCGCATCGCTGCCGCCGGGCATGGGGGGCAGGTGCTCGTCTCGGCCTCGACGGCCGCGCTCGCCGACGGGGCTGAGCTGCGCGACCTGGGAGAGCACCGGTTCAAGGATCTGGCGGCGCCGGAGCGCGTGTACCAGCTGGGTGAGCGCGAATTCGAGCCGCTCAAGAGCCTTTTCCGTGCGGACTTGCCCGTGCCCGCGACCCCGTTCATCGGACGGGAGGACGACCTTGCCGCCGTGGCCGACAAGATCCGGCAGGTCGACGTGCGGCTGCTGACCCTGACCGGTCCCGGCGGCACCGGCAAGACCCGGCTCGCGCTGCAGGCTGCGGCCGAGGCCGCCGAGGCGTTCCCCGACGGAATGACCTGGATCCCTCTCGCCGCGCTCGGCGACCCGACGCTCGCACTGGCGACAGTCGCGCAAGCGGTCGGCCCGCAGCAGGATGGCGAGCGGGCACTCGAGGAGACCCTCGCAAGCTCGCTCGCCGGAAGACGGATGCTGCTAGTGCTCGACAACGCCGAGCATCTGCTCCCCGGGCTCGCCTCAGACGTGGCCAAGCTTCGGGAGATCGAAGGACCAACGCTGCTCGTCACCAGCCGCGAGCGGCTCCAGTTGCAAGGAGAGCACGTCTACTCCGTCCCCTCGCTCACCCGTCCTGACGCGGTCGCGCTCTTCGCCTCCCGGGCGGCCGCACTCGGGAGTCGGGTCGACCCCTCGCCCACGCTCGACACGCTATGCGAGCAACTCGACGACCTTCCGCTCGCGCTCGAGCTCGCGGCGGCGCGGACGCTGCTCTTCACTCCCGAGCAGCTGCTCGAGCGAATCGGGAGCCGGCTCGACCTCCTCAAGGGCGGCCGCGACGCAGACCCGCGGCAACGGACGCTGCGCGCCACGATCGAGTGGAGTCACGACCTGCTCGACGAGGCAGAGCAAACGCTCTTCCGACGACTGTCGGTCTTCGTTGGAGGATCCGACTACGAAGCGATCGAAGTCGTTTGCTGCGGCGAGATCGAGTTGTTGCAGTCACTTCTCGACAAGAGCCTCTTGCGTCGCCGCGACAGCGACTCGGGCCCGCGGTACTGGATGTTGGAGACGATCCGCGAGTTCGCCGCAGAGCTCCTGGCCGGCAGCGCCGAGGCTGGCGAGCTGAAGCAACGACACGCGCGCTACTACGCGGATCTTGCGACAGGCCACGCGATTGCGCTCCGTCGGTACGACAACGTCGCCATGAGGATCGTCGCAACCGAGCTCCCAAATCTGCGACTCGGGCTCGCAACCTCGCTCGCCGGCCGAGATGCAGCGATCGCAGCTCGGTATCTGTACGGGCTCTGGTTCCACTGGCTGATGATCGGCCTCGGACGGGAAGCGGCCACGGCGACGAGCTCCTGGCTCGGCCTCGAGGCACCCGCAGACGCTTCCGATCGGTTCGCCGGCCTGCTCGGCGCGGGGGAGGTGCTCCGCAGCATCGGCGACGCGGCCGGAGCGATCGAGCCCAAGCGGGCGGCGCTGGCGATCGCTCGCGCAGATCCGGAGGCATGCGTCCACGACTGGCCGATCGGCCGCTGGGTGCCGGCACTGATCACCGATCTCGCCCACATCCTGCTCGAGGTCGGCGAGGAGGAAGAGGCGCGTGAGCTCGCCGAAGAGGCTGTGGCCATCCGTCGGGAGGCCGGCGCACCTGCCGGCATCGCGCACGCGCTCTCGGCGCTGATCGCCATCGAGGAGGCCGCCGGCCAGTACGAATTCGCCTACGAGCTCGTGCACGAAGCCCTGCTCCGGTCGGAGGCGGCCCAGATGCCCGCCCAGGAGGTCGGTGGGCTTCGCACCGTCTCCGCAGAGCTGGAGCTGCTCCTGGGCAGGAAAGCCGCTGCGGCGGCGACGCTGGCCCGCGCGCTGGACGATCGAGGGGAGGTGCACGATCCGTACTACGACGCAGCAGTGCTGCGCGTCGGAGCGTTCGTGACGCTCGCCTTCGGAGACCCCGAGCGAGCGGCCCGGCTCTTCGCCGCCGCCGAGACGTTGGCTGACGAGTCAGGCGTCGTTGCGCTCACGCGGGCCGAGCGCGAGCGGGATCAGGCTGCCGTCGAGGCCATCCGGGCGACGTTGACCCCTGACGTTCTGGATCGCGCAACCCGAGCTGGCCGCGAGGCAGAGGTCGATCGCCTGCTCGACGAGTTGGCGTCGTGGCTGCAGCAGCACCACCGCCTGGACGACTGACGTCGCCGTCTGGACGCGAGTCGCGCAGACCGGGATGCTTGGTCCCATGCCAGCTCTTCCATCCGGCACCGTGACCCTGCTCTTCACCGACATCGAGGGCTCGACGAGACTCCTGCACGAGCTGGGCACCGACTACGCAGAGGTGCTGGCCGAGCACAGGCGCGCGCTCCGGGATGCGTTCGGCCGGCACGACGGTGTGGAGGTGGACACCCAGGGCGACGCGTTCTTTGTCGCTTTCCCGCGGGCGACGGACGCGGTCGCGGCGGCCGAGGACGCGCAGCGGGCGCTCGCGGACGGGCCGGTGCGGGTGCGGATGGGCGTGCACACCGGCGAGCCGCTCGTCACCGACGAAGGCTATGTGGGCGTCGACGTCCACTCGGCGGCGCGCGTCATGAGCGCCGGCCATGGCGGGCAAGTGCTCGTCTCCGAGACGACCAGGCGGCTGCTGGACGACTCCTTCGAGCTGCGCGACCTGGGCGAGCACCGGCTGAAGGACCTGACCGCGCCGCAGCGCCTCTACCAGCTCGGGGTCGCGCAATTTCCCCCGTTGAAGACGCTCCATCAGTCGAACCTGCCGGTGCAGCCGACGCCGCTCGTGGGGCGGCGGCGCGAGCTCGAGGAGCTGACCGAGCTCGCGCGCACGTCGCGCCTGGTGACGCTCACCGGTCCGGGTGGGAGCGGCAAGACGCGCGTCGCGCTGCAGGCGGCGGCCGAGCTGCTGGACGAGTTCCCGCACGGTGTGTGGTGGGTTCCGCTCTCGCCCGTGCGCGACCCGGGGCGGGTGCTGCCGGCGATCGCGGCGACGATCGGAGCCGACGAGCTCGTCGCGCACCTCCGCGGCCAGCGCGCGCTCCTGCTGCTCGACAACTTCGAGCAGGTGGTCGAGGCGGCGCCCGCTCTCGCCGAGCTGCTGAGCGAGGCGCCCGGAATCACGCTGCTCGTCACGAGCCGGGAGCCGCTGCGGCTGGCGGGGGAGCAGGAGTACCAGGTCGAGCCGCTCCAAGAGGACGACGCTGTCGAGCTCTTCGTCTCCCGCGCCCGCCTCGTTCAGCGCGGGTTCGAGCCCGACGAGCACGTTCGCGAGATCTGCAAGCGCCTCGACGCGCTTCCGCTCGCCCTGGAGCTCGCTGCCGCCCGGGTTCGACTGCTCGAGCCGGCAGCGCTCCTCGCCCGGCTCGAGCAGCGGCTCGACCTGCTCGCGAGCCGCGCCCGCGACGTGCCGGAACGGCAGCGAACGCTGACCGCGACGATTGCGTGGAGCTATGACCTGCTCACGCCCGAGGAGCAAGAGCTCTTCGGGCGGCTAGCCGTCTTCGCAGGCGGCTGGACGATCGAGGCAGCCGAGGAGGTAGTGGAGGCAGAGCTCGAGACGCTGCACTCGCTCGTCGACAAGAGCCTCGTCCGCAGGGGCGAGGCGGGACGGTTCTTCATGCTCGAGACCATCCGCGAATTCGCGGCCACGCGCCTCGAGGACGACGCGAGACAGCGTCATGCCGAGTACTACCTCGGCCTCGCGCTCTCCGCGAACCTCGCGGCCGATGCCGAAGGACCGCAGCGCAACGAGATCGTCATTGCCGACCAGGCGAACATGCGCGCGGCCCTCGCTCAATTTCTCGCAACGGGCGCGGTCGCCTCGATGCTCGAGCTGGTCGTCGCGCTCGAGAACTTCTGGGCCACGACCGACCCGTTCGAGGCCGACCGCTGGGTGACTGCGGCGTTCGACAGCGGTCGCGAGCTGCCACGCCTGCTCAGAGCACGCGCACTCCGGGTTCAGGGAGGCATGCTGAACGTCGTCGGCACGTTCGAGCGAGCTGAAGGTGTGTTTTTGCAGAGCCTCGCCGAGTTCGAGCAGCTCGGAGACGAACGGGGCATCGCGATCCTCCGGCACCGCCTCGCGACGAGCGCACGAATGCGCGGGGAGTGGGATCGCGCCCGTGAGCTGGCCGAGTACAGCCTCGAGGTCTTCCGGCGCACCGGCTTCACCAAGGGTGAGGCGCAGGCGACGACGATGCTCGGCTATGTCGCCTGGGCCGAGGGTGATTTCGACCGCGCCCTCGAGCTTCTGGAGCGGGGCGCCGAGCTCGCACGGCAGATCGGCTTCCGGTGGTGGCTCTCCGGGGTGTGCTCGGACATCGCCTTGATCCTGATCGAGCTGGGTCGCGCGAAGGAGGCAACGCCATGGGCGCGACAGACGCTGGCCACTGCCAGTGAGATCCGTGATCGACGCGGGACGGTCGTCGCGCTCGCGCTCGCTGCCGAGCTGGCCGCGGATCGCGGCGACCTTAAGCTGGCGGGCACGCTCCTGGGCGCTGTCGAGGGCGAGCTCGAGCGGGGCCCGGTTCGGATGTTCACGATCTGGCTGCACCGCGAGCTGCGAACCGCCTGGGCGGCGGCCACGTCGGGCGAGGCGTTCGAGCGGGAACGTGCGGCAGGGCGACAGCTCCTGCTCCAGGAAGCGGTGGCAGCGGCGCTCGAGGGGCAAGTTGCGTGAGCTTCCGAGCGGAACCGTCACGTGTCGATGAGTCGACCGCTGGACAATCCGCGGCTCCTCGCGATGCATCTCCGCCATCTGGTCGACTTCACATACCTCTGCGGGTTCTCGGCGCGTCGGATGCCGGGATCGAAGAGGCAGGCGTGATCCCACAGGACGAAGGAGAGGACGACATCTACTCGGTGGCCGGCCCACGCGTCCGGCGGGCGCTCGGCGAGACCAGGTTCACGGCTCTCGTGGAGGAGGTCGCGCCTTGCCGCTCGACGAGGCGATTCGGCTCGCGCAGCGCGACGTAGACTGATCGCGATGGCGCCCCCGGCCGACCTGCGCGAGTGGATTCGCCTGCTCGAGGACGAGGGAGAGCTCGTTCGCATCGGCGCCGAGGTCGACCCGGACCTCGAGATCACGGAGATCGTCGACCGGACCGTGAAGAGCGGCGGCCCCGCGCTCCTGTTCGAGAATCCGCGCGGCGCCAGGCATCCGCTTCTGATCAACCAGTTCGGAACCGAGCGCCGGATGTGCATGGCCTTCGGTGTCGACCGGCTCGACGACGTCGCCGGGAAGCTCGAGGACGTGCTCGAGATGCAGCCGCCGCAGGGGCTCGTGGACAAGGTGCGCGGCCTGAAGAAGCTGAAGTCGATCGCCGACTCGCTCCCGAAGAAGGTCTCGCGTGGCGCCAGTCAGGAGGTCGTCCTGACCGGCGCCGACGTCGACCTCGGCGTGCTCCCGATTCAGCGCTGCTGGCCCGGCGACCCGGCGCCGTTCATCACGCTCCCGGCGGTGATCACGAAGGATCCGCACACGGGCGTCCGGAACGTCGGCATGTACCGGATGCAGAAGATCGACGCCCGCTCGACCTACATGCACTGGCAGATCCACAAGGACGGCCGCGCCGACTACCTCGCCACCGACGGCAGGATCCCGGTCGCCGTCGCGCTCGGCCTCGACCCGGTCACCGCCTACTCTGCGAGCGCGCCGCTCCCGAAGCACATCGACGAGTTCATGCTCGCCGGCTTCCTCAAGGGCGAGCCCGTCGAGCTCGTGCCCGCGAAGACGGTCGACCTCGACGTTCCCGCCAACGCCGAGATCATCCTCGAGGGGACGATCGAGAAGGGCGAGCTCGGGCTCGAAGGGCCGTTCGGAGACCACACCGGCTACTACACCCCGCCGGAGCCGTTCCCGATCTTCCGCCTCTCCGCGATCACGATGCGGCGCGACGCGATCTATCCCTCGATCGTCGTCGGCAAGCCCGTGCAGGAGGACGCCTGGCTCGGCAAGGCGACCGAGCGGATCTTCCTGCCCGCGATCAGGATGACCGTGCCGGAGATCGTCGACTACGACCTGCCGGTCGCGGGCGCCTTCCACAACTGCGTGATCGTCTCGATCCGCAAGGCGTTCCCGGGCCACGCGCACAAGGTCATGCACGCGATCTGGGGGCTCGGGATGCTCAGCCTCTCGAAGTCGGTCGTCGTCGTCGACGCGCACGTGAACGTGCACGACTACGAGGAGGTCTTCTTCTACGCGGGAGCGAACGTCGACCCCAAGCGCGACATCGTCATCGCCGAGGGCCCGCTCGATCACCTCGACCACGCGCCGGTGCGGCAGTTCGTGGGCGGCAAGCTCGGGATCGACGCGACCGCCAAGCTGCCCGAGGAGGGTGCGCGCGAGTGGCCCGAGGAGATCGCGATGAGCGAGGACATCCGCGAGCTCGTCGACCGGCGCTGGGCCGAGTACGGGATACCGGCGCATGGCGACTCCGATTCGGTAGAGAATGGCTCTCGCCGCCGGTTGCGGCAGCTGATACGTCGTTGACAGAGCGCACAGCGCAGGGGTTGAATCCAGAGACTTGAGCGACACCGACAAGCCGCACCTGCCGCCGCCGAGCCTCTGGCCGTTGGGCTTCGCGATCGGGATCGCCTGCGTCCTGACCGGGATCGTCGTCAGCACGATCGTCGCCATCGTCGGCGCCGTGATCGCGGTCGTCTTCGGGTTTCTCTGGATCCGCGACGTGACGCGACCCGTGCGGACGCCGCCGGCCGCGGTCGAGCCCGAGCGCCGGGAGACGTACGTCGCGATCGAGCCGGCCGCCGACGAGCCGGAGGCCTATCCGCGCAGTGTCTTCCTCTCTGCCGCCACCCTCGGCCTCGGCGGGGTGATCGGCGGCCTGATCACCGTGCCGGTGCTCGGCTTCGCCGTCCTGCCCTCCTTCACGAACCAGTCCGAGCAGGACGTCGAGCTCGGGCCGATCGACGCGTTCCCCGAGGGCGAGTTCGTGATCGCCACCTACATGGAGGATCCCGAGGTCGGGGAGGTGACGCGGCGGACGATGTTCATCCGCAACAACGGCGTCGACAACGGCGTCCCGTCCTTCACGACGCTCTACTCGCGCTGCGCCCACCTGGGCTGCCCGGTGCAGCCGAACGGCCTGATCGACGAGGAGGCGAAGAAGACGGTCGGGAAGCAGGGCGTCGAGCTGACCCCGGTGCTCGCCACGGGCTTCGGCTGCCCCTGCCACGGCGGCCAGTACGACACGGAGGGGAACCGGACCGCCGGCCCGCCCGTGCGCGCGCTGGACCGCGCCGAGTTCTCGATCCGCAACGGCTCTCTCTTCCTCGGCCGCTTCTACAGCGTCGCCGAGGTCGACGGCGCCGGCGCCCGCGCCCGGATCAAGAAGTACGGCCGGCAGGTGCCGGGCGTCCACGTCGACGGGCCGTCGGCCTGGCTCTACCCGATCGAGGTGCCGAAGTAGTGGCCGTTGCGACGCGGAAGAAGTCGCCCCGTCGCGCCCAACTCGAGGCGCTCGTGCTCTACCCGCTCGACTGGCTCGAGGAGCGCTCCGGGCTCGTCGGCGCGACCAAGTACTTCCTCTTTCGCAAGGTCCCGCGGGACACGAGCTGGTTCCACACCCTCGGCTCGGCGACGCTGACCGCGTTTCTCGTGCAGGCGATCACGGGCGTCGTGCTCGCGTTCTACTACAAGCCCGATCCCGATTCGGCCTACCGGTCGGTCCAGGCGATCACGAACGACGTCACGCTCGGCTGGCTCGTCCGCGGCATGCACAAGTGGGGCGCCAGCGTCTTCATCATCCTGATGTTCTTCCACATGGCGCGCGTGTTCCTGTTCGGCGCCTACAAGTACCCGCGCGAGCTGAACTGGATCATCGGCGTGCTCCTGCTCGCGCTGGGCATGCTCGAGGGCTTCACCGGCTATCTGCTGCCGTGGGACCAGACCGCGTACTGGGCGACGGTCGTCGGGATCAACCTGAACGGGACGGCGCCGGTGGTCGGTCCGTTCCTCGCCCAGTTCCTCTCCGGTGGAGCCGAGATCGGCTCGGACACGCTGAGCAAGTTCTACTCGCTGCACATGCTCGTGATCCCCGGGGCGATCATCGGGCTGATCATCCTGCACCTCTACCTCGTGATCCGCCTCGGCGTCACCTCGCCGCCCTGGTCTGCGGAAGCCGCCGGTCGCGAGCGCAACGGCCCGAAGGAGCCGGTGGGCGGCCGCCGCGGGCTGATGCGGCCGGGCGGCCGAAGGGACCCGAATGGCCAGTAGGAGGATCGAGGAGCGCCGGGCGCAGCACAAGCGCTACAAGGAGGACGTCGAGCGCGAGGGGAAGCCGTTCTTCCCGCACGCGATGTTCCACGACACGGTGATGAGCCTCGTCGTCGTCGGCGTCATCATCGGCCTCGCCTGCGTCTGGTACTTCACCGCCGAGGGCTCCGACGATCCCGGCTGGCTCGGCCCGCACTACACCGAGGAGGCCGATCCCGGGACGACCGACTTCATCCCGCGCCCGGACTGGTTCTTCTATTTCCTCTTCTACCTCCTCCGGATCTTCAAGTGGCCGGACACCGTCGTGCTCGGCACCGTCGGCGTCCCGAACATCCTGCTCGCGATCCTGATCGCGCTGCCGTTCATCGACCTGCGCCGCGAGCGGCGGCTGTCGCGGCGGCCGGTGGCGATCGTCGCCGCGGTCATCGTCGTCCTCGCGATGGGGACGCTGACCTACAAGGGCGCGACGGCCGAGGAAGCCCTCGGCTCGCAGCTCGTCGAGGCGGTGCCGTCGTGGGCGGACCGGCAGGGATTCGCCGACGATGAGGAGGCCGTCGCCGGTGCGGAGATCTTCGCCCAGGCCGGCTGCGGCCAGTGCCACCAGTACCTCGGCACCGGTGCCGCCAACCTCGGCGCTCCGGATCTCTCGGACGTCGGTGCGAGCAACCGAGGTGCCGACTACTTCTCCAACTACGTCTCCAACCCGGCGCAGTTCGGCAACAACGTGATGCCGCCCTACGCGGGCCTCGGCGAGGACAACCTCGCGCGGCTCGGCACCTTCCTCGACGCCTCCAAGGGCCCGAAGGGCTAAGTCTTGAACGTCTTCCTCGGCGTCACCGGCGCGTCGGGCGCGCCGTACGCCGCCAGGCTGCTGCGCGCGCTGACGGAGGCGGGCTGCGAAGTCGGCCTCGCCGCCTCGGCGGCCGGCGTCGAGGTGATCGCGACCGAGCTCTACGGCGACGCGACCCTGCCGCGCGACGAGGTGCTGGAGCGCTTCACCGGCGGCGCGGCGAACGTGACGGTCTACGGCGTCAGCGACTACAAGAGCCCCTATGCCTCCGGCTCGGCGAAGGTGGACGCCTACGTCGTCTGCCCCTGCTCGATGTCGACCGTCGGCACTCTCGCGACCGGCGCGATGGCGAACCTGATCCACCGGGCCGCATCGGTGGCGCTGAAGGAAGGGCGGAAGCTCGTGCTCGTCCCGCGCGAGACGCCGCTCTCGTTCATTCACCTGAACGGGCTCGCGACCCTGCAGCAGGCGGGCGCCGTGATCCTCTTCGCCGCACCGGGCTTCTACCACGGCGCCAAGACGATCGACGACCTCGTCGACTTCGTCGTCGCGCGGATCCTCGACCAGCTCGGGCTCGACAACACCCTCGCCGGCAGGTGGGGGCAGTGAGCCACGAGTCCGGGACGCTGCCCGCCGAGGGCGTCCGGACGATGTTCGACCGGATCGCGCCGGTCTACGACCTGATGAACCGCGTCATGACGGCCGGGCTCGACCAGCGCTGGCGGCGCCTGACCGTGCGCGCGGTCGTCTCTCCCGGCGACCACGTCCTCGACGGCTGCTGCGGCACCGGAGACCTCGCGGTCGCGGCCCGGAAGGCGGGCGCGGGCGAGGTCGTCGGCCTCGACTTCTCCGAGGGGATGCTGGAGCGCGCCCGCCGGAAGGACACGGCGATCGAGTGGATCCGTGGCGACCTGCTCGAGCTGCCCTTCGAGGACGGCTCGTTCGACGCCGCGACGGTCGGCTTCGGCGTCCGCAACGTCGCCGAGCTCGAGCGCGGGCTCGCCGAGCTACGGCGGGTGCTGCGACCCGGCGGCCGCGTCGGGATCCTCGAGATCACGAAGCCGCGCGGCCCGCTCAAGGTCTTCTACAAGCTCTGGTTCGACCTCCTGATCCCGCTCGCAGGCAAGGTTCTTCCTGGTGGCAAGGCCTACACCTATCTCCCCGCGAGCGTCCGCCGCTTCCCCGGCCCGGACGAGCTGGCCGCGCTGATGCGAGCGCAGGGCTTCGGCGACGTCGCCTATCGCCGTCTCGGCGGCGGGATCGTCGCGCTCCACACTGGGACAGCGGCTTGACGACGCTCGAGGGCGTTCGCGCTTTGCCCGGACTGGACTCGTACCTCGACGAGGTCGAGGAGCGCCTTGCGGCTGCGGTCGGCTCGTACGGCGGCCGCGTCGCCGAGGTGGGCGCGGACGCGCTCGCCGCCGGCGGCAAGCGGTTGCGGCCCCTGCTTGCCTTTCTCTGCGCTCCGCCCGGCGCGGCTCCACCGGTAGCCGCCGGTGTCGCCGTCGAGCTCGTGCACATGGCGACGCTCGTCCACGACGACCTGATCGACGGCGCACGCGTCCGGCGCGGCAGGCCCGCGGCGTGGGCCGCGCACGGGGCCGGCTCCGCCCGGGCGACGGGCGACTACCTCTTCGCCCGCGCGTTCGCCGAGCTGGCGGCGGAGGGCGACATCGACGCCGTCGCCGTGCTCGCGGACGCGTGCCTCTGCCTCGCTCGCGGCGAGGCGATGCAACGGCGCCAGTTGCGCGACCCGGCCACGACCGTCGAGGCGTACCTCGAACGCTGTTCGTTGAAGACGGGGAAGCTCTTCGAGGCGGCCTGCTCACTCGGGTCGGGCGGGGCACTCGCACGCTTCGGTCTCAATCTCGGGATCGCCTTCCAGATCGCCGACGACATCCTCGACTGCTCGGGCGAGACGATCGAGACCGGCAAGGTCGCCGGTACCGACCTGCGGGAAGGGACGCCGACGTTGCCGCTGCTGCTCGCCGCCCAGGAGGACGAGGTGGTGCGCGCGGCGCTCGCCGGAGGCCCGATCGAGGGAGCACTCGTCCGGGTGGCCGCCACCGGCGCCCTCGAGCGTTCCAGGGAGGTCGCCCTCAACTACGCTGAGAGAGCCCGGACGAGCCTGAACGGCGAGGCGCACCGGGAAGAGCTCGTCTCGCTCGCCGACGCCGTCGTCAACAGGAAGAAGTAATTGGCCACGCTCGCCCGCACGTCCACGCTCGAGCCGATCTGGGAGAAGGTCGAGGCCGGCGAGCGGCTCGACTTCGAGGACGGGCTGGCGCTGCTCGAGACCGACGACCTGCTCGGGCTCGGCGAGCTCGCCGACCGCGCGCGCCGGCAGCGCGGCGGCACGGACGAGGTCTACTTCGTCCAGAACCTCTACTTGAACCAGACGAACGTCTGCCGCGTGAAGTGCAAGTTCTGCGCGTTCGCCGCGACGCAGAAGCAGGAGCAGGCCTACACGATCTCGACGCGCGACATGGTCGAGGACGCGGTCGAGCAGCACCGGCTGACGGGCTTCACCGAGATCCACATGGTCAACGGCGAGAACCCGCACGTCGACTTCGAGTTCTACGTCGACGCGGTCCGCTCGCTGAAGCAGGCGCTCCCCGACGTGCACCTGAAGCTCTACACGGCGTCCGAGATCCACCACATGACCACGCTGTCCGGCCTCTCGCACGAGGAGGTGCTCGCCGAGCTGAAGGCCGCCGGGCTCGGGTCGCTGCCGGGCGGGGGCGCCGAGGTCTTCGCCGAGCGCGTGCGCAAGCTGATCGCGCCCGGCAAGGAGCATCCCGACTACTGGTTCCGCACCCACGACGCCGCGCACCGAATGGGGATTCCGACCCACTGCACGATGTTGTACGGGCATGTCGAGACCTACGAGGAGCGCGTCGACCACCTGCTCCGGCTCCGCGCCCAGCAGGACGAGACCGGGGGCTTCCTCGCGTTCATCCCGCTCGCCTTCCATCCAGAGAACACCGTCTTCGAGCGGCGTGGCTGGCGCCACACGACCGGCGCCGACGATCTGAAGATGCTCGCCGTCTCGCGCCTCCTGCTCGACAACGTCGCGAACATCAAGGCCTACTGGATCATGATGGGGATGCCGCTCGCGGCCGTCGCGCTCCACTTCGGCGCCAACGACGTCCAGGGCACGGTCATGCGCGAGCAGATCTTCCACGCCGCCGGCGCCGTCACCGAGACCGAGCAGAAGATCGACGAGCTCGTCCGCTACGTGCGCGACGCGGGCCGGATCCCGGTGCAGCGCGACACGCTCTATCACGAGCTGCGCCGATGGTAAGGCTCGGCCGGATCTCCTACGTGAACATGGCCCCGGTCTTCCACCGGCTGAACGCCGAGGTGGAGGAGGTGCAGGGCGTCCCGACCGAGCTGAACGGGATGCTCCTCGACGGTCAGCTCGACCTGGCGCCGATCTCCTCGATCGAGTACGCCCGCCACGCGTCGTCGCTGCGGATCCTGCCGAGGATGTGCGTCTCGTCGGAGGGAGCGGTCGACTCGATCCAGCTCGTCTCGCGGACGCCGTTCCCGCAAATCCGCTCGATCGCGGTGACGCCGGAGAGCGCGACCTCGGTCGTGCTCGCGAAGGTCCTGCTTCCCCACGCGGAGCACGTGCCGCTCGGTGAGGACGCGGACGCGAAGCTGCTGATCGGCGACGCGGCGCTTCGAAGCGCGTTCGAGGATCCAACCCCGCACTACGACCTCGGCAAGCTCTGGCTCGACAAGACCGGGCTGCCGATGGTGTTCGCCGTCTGGGCGGCGCCCGAGCCGGTCGCCGACGGCGTCGCCGAGCTCGAGCACTCGCTGGTCGCGTCCGTGCGGCTCGCCCGCGCCGAGCCCGGTGTGCTCGCGTACGAGGCGAGCGAGCGCTACGGCTATCCCGCCGGCTACCTGGCGCGCTACTTCGAGAAGCTGCGCTACTCGTTCGGGCCGCGGGAGCGGGCAGGTCTCTACACGTTCTTCGAGATGGCGCGCGACGTCGGCGCGCTCGAGCACGTGCCCGAGCTGCGCTTCGTCCAGCGTCCACAGGCGGTCGAGGCGTGACGGTCACCGAGACCCGCACGGTCGAGGAGATCCTCGGCAAGGCGCTCGACGGGGAGCGGATCGCCGACGACGAGGCGGTCGCGCTGCTCCGCTCCCGGGACCTCGTCCCGATCGGGCGGGTCGCCGACGAGCTCCGGAACCGGAAGACCGACCCCGACAAGATCACGTTCATCGTCGACCGGAACCTGAACTACACGAACATCTGCGTCACCGACTGCGACTTCTGCGCCTTCTACCGCCGGCCCGGCGACACGAACGAGGGCTACCTGCTGCCGAAGCCGGTCATCTTCAAGAAGATCGAGGAGACGCTCGCGATCGGCGGCACCGGCGTCCTGATGCAGGGCGGTCACCACCCCGACCTCGGGATCGACTACTACGAGGATCTCTTCAGCTCGATCAAGCAGCGCTACAAGATCCACCTGCACGCGCTCTCGCCACCGGAGATCCAGCACATCGCGCGGCGCTCGAAGCTGACGGTGTGGGAGACGCTCTCGCGGCTGCGCGACTCCGGGCTCGACTCGATTCCCGGCGGCGGCGGCGAGGTGCTCGTCGACCGCGTCCGCGAGATCATCGCGCCGAAGAAGACGAAATCGACGGAGTGGCTCGACGTCATGCGCCACGCGCACAAGCTCGGGATGTCGACGACGGCGACGATGATGTACGGCCACGTCGAGACGATCGAGGAGCGGGTCGAGCACATGCGCCGCGTCCGCGAGGTGCAGGACGAGACGCGCGGCTTCCGCGCCTTCATCTCATGGACGTTCCAGCGCGACGGCAACCGGCTCTCGGACAAGGTCACGGACGAGCAGATGCCGACCTCGTTCGACTACCTGCTGACGCAGGCGGTCTCGCGGATCTATCTCGACAACGTCGACCACATCCAGAGCTCGTGGGTGACGCAGGGGCTGAAGATCGGCCAGGTCGCGCTCGGCTTCGGCGCCGACGACATGGGCTCGGTGATGATCGAGGAGAACGTCGTCTCGGCAGCGGGAACGACCTACCGGACGTCGACCGAGGAGCTCGTGCATCTGATCAAGGCGCTGGGCAAGACCCCGGTGCAGCGGGACACGCTCTACCGCGAGGTCAAGGTCTTCGCCTAGGCCCGGACGCAGGAAGGCCGCCCGGAGGCGGCCTTCGCAGCTCCGACTCGGCTACTGCTTACCGAACTGTGCCTGATGCCGTTCAGGCTCGATGACGACTCGCGCGGGTTCGGCTTGAGCGGCCCGACCTGATCCGGGTCGGCCTGCAGATCGCGCTGACGTGGCCACGGTTCGGCTTGAGTGGCGTACCTGCGGCCGTTCGCGCTCGACCGAGTTCCACTTGATCGGGTTGGTGCTGTTCGCCGCGGAGGCGGCGGGGGCGATCGCGACGAGGGCGACGAGGCTGACGAGAAGAGCCAGGATGTGCTTGGAGCGGTTCATCGTTCTCTCCTTCGATCTGCGGCTCGCCCTGTGCGAACCATCTGAGACGAAGGTTACGAGCGCGGCGTCCGGCTGTCGTTCGCGCGCCCGACGCACCCACTGTCACCGCCGCGACACTTCCGCTCGGTCCTCGAGAGTGGTTTGCTGCGCGCGTGACCCGCGAGCTGCCGAGCGGCACCGTCACCCTGCTCTTCACCGACATCGAGGGCTCCACCCGCATGCTGCAGGAGCTGGGCCGGGACGCCTATGTGCGCGCGTTGACCGAGCACCGGCGGCTCCTGCGCGAGGCGTTCGGAAGCCGCGGCGGCGTCGAGGTGGAGATGCAGGGCGACAGCTTCTTCTTCGTCTTCCGCTACGCTCGTGACGCGGTCTCCGCCGCCGCCGAGGGCCAGAGGGCGTTGGCCGAGCACGCTTGGGAGTCGCAGCCGATCAATGTCCGCATCGGCCTCCACACCGGCGAGCCGATGCAGGCCGATGGCCTCTACGCCGGCCTCGACGTCCACCAAGCGGCCCGCGTCATGAGCGCCGGCCACGGCGGCCAGATCCTGCTCTCGGCCCGCACCGCCGAGCTCGTCGAGGCACAGCCCGGCCTCGAGCTCGCACAACCTCGGCGAGCACCGGCTCAAAGACCTGCAAGCGGCGCAGCGTCTCTACCAGGTAGGCGACAATGCGTTCCCGCCGCTGAAGACGATCTCCAACACGAACCTGCCGCGACCTGCGAGCTCGTTCGTCGGGAGGGAGACGGAGCAGGCCGAGGTCGTCGAGCTGATCAGGCACGGCGCCCGCCTCGTCACGCTCACGGGCCCTGGAGGCGCCGGCAAGACGCGGCTCGCGATCGAGGCAGCCGCAACGCTCCTGCCCTCGTTCGGCAGTGGGATCTTCTGGGTCGGGCTCGCCTCGCTCCGCGACCCAGCCCTTGTCAGCGAGACGATCGCCTTGACGATCGGCGCGAAAGACGATCTCGCCACCGAGATCGGCGAGCGTCCGTTGCTCCTCGTCCTCGACAACTTCGAGCAGGTCGTCGAGGCGGCGCCCGAGCTCTCCGCCTTGCTGCGCACGTGCCCGAAGCTGGCGCTCCTCGTCACGAGCCGCGAGCTCCTGCGGGTCGACGGCGAAATCGAGTACGGCGTGCCGCCGCTACCGGAACCGGAGGCGGTGGCGCTCTTCTGCGAGCGCTCTCGGCTCCGGCCGAGCGAGGAGATCCGCGAGCTCTGCCGCCGCCTCGACTCGCTCCCACTCGCGCTCGAGCTCGCCGCGGCGCGCACGAGGGCGCTTGAACCAGCCGAGATCCTCGTCCGCCTCTCGCAACGGCTCGACCTCCTCACGGGCGGTCGCGACGCCGATCCGCGGCACCAGACACTGCGCGCCACGATCGACTGGAGCTACGACCTGCTCTCCGAAGAACAGCAGTGCGCTTTTACCGGCCTCTCGGCCTTTTTCGGCGGCTGCACGCTCGACGCTGCGAATGAGGTAGCCGGAGCCGACCTCGACACGCTGCAGGCGCTCGTCGAGAAGAGCCTGCATCCGGTTCTCGAAGCGGTACTGGCTGCTCGAGACCATCAGGGAATACGCTGCAGACCAACTCGTGCGGACGGGCGAGGCGGAGGTGCTCCGGCGCCGTCACGCGAGGTACTTTCTCGAGATCGCCGAGGGTCTCGCACTCGCGGTCGAGGCGTACGAGGGAGCCGTCACGCCTCGATACGAGATCGCTGTCGCCGAGCACGACAACATGCGCGGCGCCATCGCCTGGAGCGTCGACGCGGATGTCGAGCTCGGCCTCCGACTTGCCGTCGCGCTCGAGCAGTTCTGGGTCGCACGAAACCCGTTCGAGGGCGTCCGCACGCTCACGTCGCTGCTCGAAGCGGCAGCGGATATCGAGCCGCGTCTACTGGCGCGCGCCCTCCGTTGCTTGGGGGGCTGTCTCACGATCAGCGGCGAGGCCGAACGTGCGAAGCCCGTCTACGAGCGGAGCCTTGCCATCTACCAGCGCCTCGAAGACGAATGGGGCGTGGTGCACATGCGGCATCGACTCGTGACCACGGCACTGGCGGCAGGCGACGCCTCGTTCGCCCGGCAGACACTGGAGGAGAACCTTTTGCACGCGAAATCTCTGGAGTCGCCGTATCTCGAAGGGGAGGCGCTGAGCGTCCTCGGCGTTCTTGCCGGCCGCGAGGGCCGATGGGAAGAAGCCGTGGATCTCCTTCGGCGGAGTCAAGAGATCGCGCGCGCCGTCGGATTCCGCTGGCGCGAAGCCGTCGATCTCGGCAACCTCGCCGAGGCGTTGCTCGCTCTGGGGCGCGCGCACGAGGCGCAGGATTACGCGCGAGACGCGGTAGCGCTATCGCGAGAGATGGACGACCGCATGACGACCGTTGCGTCGCTCGCGATGCTAGCTCGTACGGCGCGGGCGCTCGGGGAGGAGGCCCGTGCCGGGCGCCTGTGGGGCGCGATCGAGGCGGAGGAGGCCAGGGCACCGCTCGGACGCTGGCATCGGTATCGCGACGAGTTCGCCGTGACCGTCGTCGACCCGACGAGCACAGAGTTCGAGCGCGGCCGGAGCGAGGGCCGCGCTCAGTCTCTGCGGAGCGCAGTCGAGGGTGCGCTCGCACCGAACTAACGGCATCAGACCGGCTCGCACGCCGGTCGTCATCGCGGTAGAAGCTCCGCCGCTCCTTGTGCTGGGCGAGGTCGAAGAACTCGCCGGTCGACCCCTCTTGGTGAAGTGCCGCGCGGAAGTTCCTCAACTCGCCGGCATTGTGACCCAGGTGCCTACTCGTCCTGAAACGGCGCCGGCGTCGTTCGTGAATCCGACAGGTGTTGTGTCACCGAGGTGACATAGTTGATCGATGCGGTGGCGGCTGGTCGAGGGAGTTCCCGAGGAAGACGTGCGGCGGCTGATCTCGGTCGGTCGCAGGCGGACGTTCAGCCGCGGCGAGGTCGTCTTCCACCGCGAGGATCCGGCCGATTCGCTGCACCTGGTGCAGAAGGGCCGGTTCGCGCTGAGGATCATGACGCCGCTGGGTGAGACCGCGACGATCGGCATCCGCGGTCCGGGCGACAGCTTCGGCGAGATGGCGCTCGTCGACGAGACGGCGCACCGTTCCGCGACTGTCGCCGCGCTCGAGGACTCGGAGACGATCGCCGTCTACCAGGCGGAGTTCCAGCGGCTGCGCAAGGAGCACCCGCAGATCGACCGGGTGCTTGATCGCCTTCCTTGCGGGCGAAGTACGGCGTCAGAACGAGCTGCTGCTCGAGGCGCTCTACATCCCGGTCGAGCGGCGGGTGCTGCGGCGGCTCGTCGAGCTCAGCGGCACCTACGCACGGGCCGAGGGGGAGATCCCGCTCACCCAGGAGCAGCTTGCGGAGCTCGCCGGCACCTCGCGCGCGACGGTGAACAAGGTGCTGCGCGAGGAGCAGGAGCGCGGGACCGTCGAGCTCCGTCGCGGCAAGACGCTCGTCCTGCAGCCTGACGAGCTCGCACGGCGCGCCCGCTGAAAGGCGGGCGCGCCGGCCGTACAGCGAGAAAGATCTACACGGGTTTGCAGAGGTGATCGCCCTTGAGAAAGAGCTGCTGCTTCGTGTGTTGCGCGAGGTCGAATGACTTATTGTACGACCCCGGAGACGGCGCTTCCCAGTAGATGTCGGGTGTGACGCCGGGGCCGATGATCGTTGCCCGGTAGCGCGTCCCCATCCCCGACGGCCGGTTGCCGTGAGGGTAGAAGCCGTAGCAGAACTTTCCCGTGCGAACGTGCGTGAGGAAGCTGTTCTCGCGCTTCCAGCCCGAGCCGTAGGTGGAATCGAGCGTGTCGACATAGAGATTGCGCCCGAAGTCGTCGAGCGGGACGCCTGTGCGGGTCGACTTGAAGCCGTGAACCGGCTTGCCGAGATAGGTGAACGAGCCGAAGAGGTGGTGAAACTGCCTGTAGGCCCAGTTTTGGTGAATGGTGAGCTCCGCGATCGGCCCGCTCCAGTGCGAGAGGTGGAGCTCCCACACCATCCGGTCGGGAGTACCGCCGAGACCGTAGTTCGGCAGCATCCGCTGCCAGGACTGGACGGCCCAGTACGACCCGTCGGGCGCCTTGCACGCGGTGACGAGCCAGTGGAGCTTCGGGCCGTCGTAGGGCCCGCAGGAGTCGGCGAAGGTGCCGGATCCCCTGAATAGTCGAGCTTGAAGTCCACCTGCTTGCTCCCGGGGGTGGAATGGTTGGCGTTGATCGCCCCCCAGACGAGGACGTTCCGGCGCTTCCCGTTCGCGGCGTAGCTCAGGATCGCCTCGCCGCGGCCGTTCGCCTGCAGGCGCACATCAGACGCGTTGCGGTCGATCAGCTTTGATGCCGAAGCCGGTGCCGGCAACGCAGCGGCCGCCAAGGCGATCACGAGAGCCAGGATGTGTGTCCGTCGCTGCATCGCTCCTCCTTCGATCGGCGGCTCGCCCAACGCGAACCGGTGCGATCACGATCGCGGAGCGGCGGCCGGCTGTCGTTCGCGCCGCCGACGGAGCGAACGTCAGGGAGGTGACAGAGCGGAGTGTCTTCCGGAACGAGCGCCGGGGCGCGGCGGCTCGTCGAGCTCAACGCCCCCTACGCGCGCGGCGACGGGGAGATTCCGCTGACCCAGGAGCAACTGGCCGAGCTCGCCGGCACGTCGCGCGCGACCGTCAACAAGGTGCTGCGGGAGAAGCAGGAGCGGACGGTCGAGCTGCGCCGGGGAAAGACCCTCGTGCTGCAAGCCGACGAGCTCGCGCGCGCGTCCGCTGAACGCCCAAAGCGGCCGGCGAGCGCGAGTTTCCTCGCGCCCGCTGGCCGCTGACCCGGATCGAAGCCCGCCCTAGCAGGCGACGGTGGTCACGTAGCTCATGTAGATGTTGGCGCCGCGGGGGCCGCCCGTGGCCCACAACACCTGCGACCAGCCCTGCCAGATGGTCGGCGGGACGCCGATGAAGCACTGACCGTAGACGCCGTGCGCGAGCACCTGGTAGTAGAACCAGTTCGACAAGCCGCCGACGTTGTAGCGACCCAGCGAGTCAGTGCGCCCCATGCGGCCGAGGCTCTGCCACGCGCCTCCCGCAGCGGCGCGGTAGACGTGGATGTCGACGCCGGGCTGCCGGTAGCCATTGGCCGTCACGGTCCCGGAGATGGACGTCGCAGCCGATGCCTCCTTGGCGGTCGCGAGTCCGGTGACCATCACGACGAGGACGAGGGCGAGGGTGAGAACGATCCGCTTCATGATCCGCTCCTTCAATCGTTGGCGCTTGGTGAACTGCATGGATCGAGGCTAGGAGCAGGCGTCGACCGTGTCGTTCGCAACCTCGACACGCCGAGTGTCACGTCGGCGACACACAGTCCGTTGGTAGTTGCGTAGCCGCGGCCATAGGCTGGGAACGTGGATGCCCGCGAGCTCCCCGGCGGCACGGTTACCTTGCTGTTCACGGACATCGAGGGCTCGACGCGCATGCTCCAGGAGCTCGGCCGTGAGGCCTACGTCCGGGCGCTGACGGCGCATCGTCGGCTGCTGCGCGATGCGTTCACGGCGCACGGCGGCGTCGAGGTGGAGATGCAGGGCGACAGCTTTCACTTCGCCTTTCCCTACGCGCGTGACGCCGTGGCAGCCGCGGTCGCCGGCCAGCGCGCCCTCGCCGAGCACGAATGGGAGTCGGAGCCGATCCGCGTCCGGATCGGGCTACACACCGGGGAGCCGATGCACTCGGATGGCCTCTACGCCGGACTCGACGTCCACCGGGCAGCCCGCATCATGAGCGCCGCCCACGGCGGCCAGGTTCTGGTCTCCGAGCGCACCGCCGATCTCGTCGAAGGCGAGCTGGGAGCCGGGCTGACGGTGATTTCGCTCGGTGAGCACCGTCTGAAGGATCTGCCACAAGCGCAGCTGATCTTCCAGGCATGCGCAGAAGGTCTGACCTCGGACTTCCCGCCGCCCCGAGGTTCCGCCGAAGCTTCTCCCGTCGCGGCGACGCACTCGCCGGCTGGGCGTCGGACGGCGGCTCACCTGAGGCGGCCGTGGCCTCTCGCGGCGGCTGCAATCGCGCTGGGCTTGGCCGGGGCGGGCGCGGCATGGCTTTTGGCTTCGCGCGGAGGGGACGAGAAGTCCGTCGCTTCCCGATCGACCTCGGCGAGCTCCGGGCGAGAGACCGTCGCAGCAGCATTCACCGCATTGCCGATCCAAACCGCGCCGGCTTCGACAGCACCTCCTCCAAGCCGGCTCTCCCCCGACACGGTCGGCGTGATCCATCCGAACGGACGCCGGATTCTCGCCCAGATCCGCGTCGGTCCGGATCCAAGACGCATTTCCATCGGGCCGGGAGCGGTCTGGGTCGCCGTCGGCAACAACACGATTGCCCGCATCGACCCCGTCACCAGGGTGATGGTCGCAGCAGTAGGAACCGAGAACAACGTCGACGATCTGGCCGCTGGGGACGACGCGGTTTGGGTGCTCGCCGCTCGTCCCGGAAGTGCGCCTCGTCTCTCGCGAGTGGAGACACAACGCAACATCGCCTCGGCGAGCGTTCGCGTGGATGTCGCGCTGAGTCGCTTCGGGGGCGAGGAATCACGCCCCGCAATCGCAGTCGGCGAGGGCAGCGTCTGGATCACCGACCCGTATCCACCGGGCTCGCTCAAGCGTGTGGACGCCGCGGCGATGAAGGTCGCCGACCCCGTTCCGTTGCCGGTCGCGGGAGGTCCGGCGATCGCGATCGCTGACGGCAGCGTTTGGGTCAACGCCGGGATTCAGTCGCTCGTCCAAGTCGACGCCGCGAATCGGAAGGTTGTCGGCTCGATCGAGATCTCTACGCCCTCAGCCCGCACGGGGGCGGCTGCGGAGACGCGCGATCGAGGTGGGCCCGTACGACTCGCTGCCGGTAAGGGAGCGCTTTGGCTCGTGACACACCCGGCCAGCTCTTGCTGCCCGGCCAAGATCTTCGGTTCGGCAACTCTGCAGCGAATCGACGCCGAGGACAGCGTCGTGTCGGGCGTGATTCCCCTCAAGGGCTTTCCGAGCGGCGTGGGCGTCGGGCTCGGAGCCGTCTGGGTGGGGACTCGCGAGGGGATGCTCCACCGGATCCATCCAGAAACCCTCGCAGTTCAGAGCACACTCCACCTCGGCCATCCGATCGGCGGCGTCGCGGTCGGTACAGACGCGGTCTGGGTGACGTTGCGAAACGCGGGCTGAAGACTTGGACGAGCGGCATTCCGTACGGATTCGGTAAATCCCTGCAAAGGGGGCCGACCCTTCGGCTAGCCTCCGTCGGGGTCGTGCTGCGGAAACTCCTCACCGGTGGGCTTCTCGCCCTGATCGTCGCCGCGCCCGCGGTGGCTGCGCCGACGACGCTGATGCCCGGCGTCACCTACGAGCGCGGAGTCCAGTTCACGCCGCACGGCCCCGTTGCGATCCACATCGTCCGCGCGCCGCGGCCCACCGGCCTCTACGCGCTCCGCCCGACGCTCTCGAACGAGACGATCCAGGGCGTCGAGCGCGTGACCACGATGCAGAAGCGGCTCTCCCCGGGCGCGACGATGGTCGGCGTCAACGGCGACTTCTATGCCGACTCCGGCCGCCCGAGCGGCGTCCTGATGCGCGACAACGTCGTCGAGAGCCCCCCTACGGCGACCGCTCGAGCACCGGCGTCACCCCCGAAGGCGGCCTCGACGTCCGCCGGATCGAGTTCTTCGGCACCTGGCGCGGCCTCGGCCAGCGGCGAGCGCTCAGCGACCTGAACCAGGCGCCGGGCGCGAACGGGATCTCGCTCTTCACGCCGACCTACGGCGCGACCACACCCGCGCAAAGCGGCACCACCGAAGTCGTGCTCGCCCCCTTCCCGCCCACCGCCCCGAACACCGATCTCGTCGGACCGGTCGTCGAGGTGCGCGGTGCCGGCGGCACGCCGATCCCGCCGGGCGGCGCGGTGCTCGTCGCGCGCGGCACGGCAGCAGCCCGACTCTCCGAGGAGGCGCCCGTGGGCGTGTCCCTGACTCTGCGGCTGATCTTCCGGCCCGAGTGGACCGGGATCACGAACGCCGTCGGCGGCAGGACCGGTGCTCGTTCGCAGCGGTGGCCCCGTCTTCCGCGCGCAGGAGGCGTTCACGTCCAACCAGCTCGCCCCGCGCAACCCGCGCACCGGGGTCGGCCAGCTCGCCGACGGCCGTGTGCTGATGGTCGTCACCGACGGCCGCCGGCCCGGCTACAGCGTCGGGATGACGAACTTCGAGCTCGCGCAGACGATGGCGCGGCTCGGGGCGGTCACCGGTTCCGCCTTCGACGGCGGCGGCTCCTCCTCGCTCGCCTTCGACGGCCAGCTGCTGAACCGGCCTTCCGACCGTGGGGGCGAGCGGCCCGTCTCGAACGCCCTCCAGCTCATGTACTACGGGGTCTATGCGCCCACGCCGGATCCGGTGATCTCGCCGAACGGCGACGGCTTCGCCGAGAAGCAGCGGGAGCTCTCGTACAAGGTCGTCCGCCCTTCCGACGTGACCGCAACGCTCGTCGCGCCGGGCGGTGCTGCCGCCTTCACCGAGACGCTGCGGCGCGAGCCGGGGACGTATCCGGTCGCCTTCCCACCCGCTTCGATCGACCCGACCGTCGAGCCGGCGGCACCGGCCGAGGGGCGCTGGCGGCTCGAGGTCGCCGCCACGGACGATCTCGGCCGTGCCTCGACGACGACCCAGATGTTCACCGTCAACAACACGCTCGGCTTCGCCAGGCTGTCGAGGCGCTCGCTCGTCGTTCGCGTTCGCGGCAAGCAGACGATCTCGGCGGGGGTGACGCTGACCCGTGCGGCTCGTGTGACGGCCACCGTCGAGACGACGACCGGCGTTCAGGTGGCGACGATCGCGGTGCGCAACCTGCCGGCCGGCAGGTTCGCGGCGAGCTGGAAGGGGACGACCCGCGGCGGCAAGTTCCTCGTCTACGGCGGCCTCTACGTCGTCCGCTTCCGCGCCACGAACGAGCTCGGCGCCGTCGAAGTCGTCACGCCGGCGTTCCGCGTCATCCGCGCGGCCCCGGTGCCGGTCAAGAAGCCCAAGCCGCCCGGCTAACCTCCCTCCGTGCCGGTCGCGTCGATCCTCTCGGAGATCACTGATCTCCTCACGACCGTGGTCGGCGACTACGGCCTCTACGCGGTCTTCGGCCTGATGCTCCTCGACGCCGTCTTCCCGGCGGCGAGCGAGCCGGTGATGGTCTACGGCGGAGCGGTCGCGGCCGGCGCGTTCGCCGGCCAGGACGTGCAGCTCGCCGGCTGGACGCTCGAGCCCGGCTTCGAGGCGTACCTCGGGATCGCGCTCGCCGGGACGATCGGCTACACCCTCGGCTCGATCGGCGGCTGGTGGCTCGGCCTCCGCGGCGGCCGCCCGTTCCTGGAGCGGCACGGACGCTGGCTGCATCTGAACGAAGAGAGGCTTGACAAGGCCGAGCGGTGGTTCGCGCGCTGGGAAGGCTGGGCTGTCTTCCTCGGCCGGATCACGCCGGTCGTCCGCTCGTTCGTCTCGATCCCGGCCGGCGTCTTCGAGGCGCCGTTCCGCCGCTACACGATTCTGACTCTGATCGGGTCGGCGTTGTGGTGCTTCGGGCTCGCCGGCATCGGCTGGGCGCTCGGCAGCCGCTGGGAGGACTTCCACCACGCGTTCCACTACGTGGACTACACGGTGCTGGCGCTCCTGCTCGGAGGAGCCGCCTACCTGACGTGGAAGCTGATGCGGCGCCGCGGCAAGCCCGCCGCCGACGCTCGGTAGACTTGGCCGCCGTGAAGATCCCCCTCGTCGACGTCAAAGCGCAGTACGCGCCGCTGATTCCGGAGTTGAAGCAGGCGTTCGCGGACGTGCTCGAGAGCGGCCAGTTCGTCTTCGGGCCGAACGTCTCCGCCTTCGAGTCCGAAGCTGCCGAGTACCTCGACGTGCCCGAGACGATCGGCGTGGCCAACGGCACCGACGCGCTCGTGCTCGTGCTCGACGCGCTCGGGATCGGCCGCGGTGACGAGGTCATCTGCCCCGCCTTCACCTTCTACGCGACGGCCGAGGCGATCGCCCGCCGCGAGGCGACGCCCGTCTTCGCGGACATCGATCCGGTGACGCTGAACCTCGATCCCGAGGACGTGGAGCGAAGGATCACGCCGAAGACGAAGGCGATCATGCCCGTGCACCTCTTCGGCCGGCCCGCGCCGCTCGCCGAGGTGGCGGGATTCGGGCTGCCGGTCGTCGAAGACGCCGCGCAGGCGTTCGGCTCGCCGGAGATCGCCGGCACCGGCGTCGCCTCGACGTTCAGCTTCTACCCGACCAAGAACCTGTTCGGGCTCGGCGACGGCGGCCTCGTCGCCGCGCGCGACTCCGAGCTCGCCGACCGGATCCGGATGCTCCGCTTCCACGGCTCGAGGGCGAAGAAGACCTTCGAGTACGTCGGCTACAACTCGCGCCTCGACGAGATCCAGGCCGCGGCGCTGCGGATCTTCCTCCGGCAGCTCGACGGCTGGACCGCCGCGCGCCGTGAGGCCGCCGCGCGCTACGTCGAGCTCGGGATCGGGGAGCTGTGCGAGGTCCCCGTCGACGAGCCCGGTCACGTCTATCACCTCTTCGTCTGCCGCTCTCCCGAGCGCGACCGCATCCGCGCCGCGCTGACCGAGGCCGAGATCGGGAACGCTGAGTACTACCTGCCGCCGCTCCACCTGCAGCCCGCGCTGCGCTACCTCGGCTACGAGGAGGGTGCACTGCCCGAGACCGAGCGCGCGGCGCAGGAGAACTTCTCGCTGCCGCTCTGGGCCGGCATCACCGCCGAGCAGCAGGAGCGCGTCGTCGACGTCGTCCGCGCAGCCGTCGGCGTGTCCGCCCGGGCGTGAGAACGCCGATCAACCGGCATCGGCTGCCACAGCTCGCGGCCGATCTCGCCATCGTCGTCGCCGCGTGGTTGCTCGCCTGGTGGCTCCGCTTCGACACCGACCTGTTCTCCTACCACGAGCGGTACGTGAGCCTGGAGTTCGTCGGCCTCGTCGCCGTGATCAAGCTCGGAGTCTTCGCGCTCTTCGGCTTCTACAACCGCTGGTGGCGCTACGTCTCGACCCGGGACATGTGGGGTGCGGCCCGCGGTGTCGTCGCGGCATCGCTCGTCGTCTTCCTCGTCTTCAGCTTCTTCGAACTGCACCCCTCGCCCGTGCCACGCGGCATCTGGATCATCGACGGCCTGCTGACGCTCGCGCTCGTCGCCGGCTCGCGGATGCTCGCGCGGACGGTGATCGAGCGACCCCAGGCCCGCTCGATCGTCGCGCGCGGCAAGGAGGTGATCGTCGTCGGGGCCGGCGATGCCGCGCAGCTGATGCTGAAGGAGATGCTGCGCACGCCCGACCTCGGGTACACGCCGATCGGCCTGATCGACGACGATCCGCGCAAGAAGAACCTGCGCCTGCACGGGATCCGCGTGCTCGGCACGAGCGACGAGCTGCCGCACCTGCTGCGCGACCGGCGCCCCGACGAGCTGCTGATCGCGATCCCGTCGGCGACCGGTGGGCAGCGCGCTCGGATCGTCGAGATGGCGCGGGCCGAGAACGTCGCGGTGAAGACGCTGCCGGGGCTGAACGAGCTGATCGCCGGCGATCTCGACCTCGCGAGGCAGGTTCGGCCCGTCGAGGTGGAGGACCTGCTCGGGCGCGAGCCGGTCGAGGTCGATGTCGACGCGATCGCCTCGTACGTGAAGGACAAGGTCGTGCTCGTCACCGGCGCCGGCGGCTCGATCGGCGCCGAGCTCTGCCGTCAGCTCGCCCGCGCCGAGCCGAAGCGGATCGTGATGGTCGACCAGGCCGAGAGCTCGCTCTTCGACATCGAGCGCGAGCTCGTGGACGAGCGCCATTTCAGCGCCTGCGTCCCTGTGCTCGCGGACGTGCGCAACCGCAAGCGCCTGAACCAGGTCTTCGAGCGCTATCGGCCGAACGTCGTCTTCCACGCGGCCGCCTACAAGCACGTGCCGCTGATGGAGGCGAACCCGCTCGAGTCGGTCGCCAACAACGTAATCGGAACGCGCATCGTCGCCGATGCGGCGATCGAGCACGGCGTCGAGCGGTTCGTCCTGATCTCGACGGACAAGGCGCTCAACCCCTACAGCGTCTACGGCCAGTCGAAGACGCTCTGCGAGTGGATCGTCGGCTCGCACGGAGACCGCGACGACGTGCCGACGAAGTTCGTCGCCGTCCGCTTCGGCAACGTGCTCAACTCGGCCGGCAGCGTGATCCCGCTCTTCCGACGCCAGATCGAGCGCGGCGGGCCGGTCACCGTCACCGATGCGGAGATGACGCGCTTCTTCATGACGATCCCGGAGGCGGTCGCGCTCGTGATTCAGGCGGGCGCGATCGGCGGCCGCGGCCGGATCCTGGTGCTCGACATGGGCGAGCCGATCAAGATCGTCGACCTGGCGCGGAACATGATCCGGCTCTCCGGCAAGGAGCCCGACCGCGACGTCGAAATCGCGTTCATCGGCGCACGGCCGGGCGAGAAGATCCATGAAGAGCTGTTCGCCGAGGGGGAGACCTGGAAGCCGACGGTCCATCCGAAGATCGTCGCTCTCGACGTCTCACCGGTCGAGCGCGCCTGGCTCGAGGGCAAGCTCGACGAGCTCGACCGCCTGGTCGAGGCGGGCGACACGCTCGAGCTCGTCGGACGGCTCGCCGCGATCGTTCGCGAGCCACTGAGACTCGACGCCCGAGAGGCGGAGGCGGACGCCGCGATCGCCGCGACGCCCGCCTCGGACTCCATCTAGTCGTCGCCCTCCCCGCCAATCGTCTGCGGGATGTAGACGGCCTGTAGCTGCCCGTCCTCACCAGAGCTCGAGTTCGGAACGAGTGTCGGCCCAGGTTGCGGTGCGGTGGTGTTGTGCGCCTGCACGTCGGTGAGCCACCAGCCTGCGCCGAGGATGTCGAACGCGTTGAAGACGCCCGACGACTCCCATGTTCCCGGCCGCAACGTCGCAGGAGTCGCGACGCGTGCCACCGACTGCAGCGTCTTCGACTTGATGTCGTAGACGAGCACGCGGTTGTGCCCGGAGTCGGCGACCGGTGGATTGGGCGGGGACGGACCGCCGCGGAACGGAGACTCCCTGTCCTCCTGGATCACAATGGACTGCGCGGACGTGTCGATGTTGTCCGGGTTGTAGATGTCGTCGCCCTTGTCGCCGTCGAGGATGACGGTGAGCGTGGCGTCCGTCGGATCACTCGGCTTGACGTCGAACTGGTAGATGCGTCCGCGAAGGGTTCGCGGCAACTTGCCCGTGTCGGCGAAGTAGAAGCGGCCGTTCTTCGTCCACGACTTCGCCGCGTCCTCCAGCCGGTCGAACTTGAACGCACCCTTTGCCGCCGCGGCGGCCTTGAGCGTGGTGGAGTTCGCGTTCTCGGCCTGCGTGATCGGGACGAAATGCCCCGTCAGCGGCACGCCCTTCAGCGCCTGCGTCGAGTCGATTGCGCTGTCCGCCTTCCAGACGTAGAGGCTCTCCCTCGTCGCCCGAGACGGCGCCTTCGAACGACTTCGCGATGTACGCGTACAGGTACGCGTCGAAGCCGGGCCGGAAGTCGTCGTCCGTGGTCAGGAAGAACCACTCGGAGAGCTTCGCCGGAATGATGTTCTCGTGCTGGATGTGGCCGAAGTGCGCCGTTTCCGTCCACTCGCCCGTCTCGGCGTTCATGACGATCGAGCTGCCGTCGCGGCCCGAGATGACCGACTCCTCGCCCGTGAAGTAGTACGGCGTGCCCTTGATCACCTCAAGGTGCGCCGAGCAGAAGCGCTCGAAGCCCTCCTGGCCGGTGAAGACGTACTTCGCCTCGAGGACGCTGTTCGTCTTCCTGTCGATCGTCAACTTGGAGATCCGCGCGTCGACACCCGGCGGCTGGCCGGGGAAGGTGCGCCCGAGCTCGTGGTTCATGAGCACGGTGTAGGCGTTCTTCTCCTTCCGGCCGTAGGCCCCGAGCCCGTCCGGGATCCCCGACATCTGGTACGCCGGCGCTTGCCCCTGCGGGACGATGTCGCCCGTGGACAGGATCGGGTCGACGATGACGCCGGGAGCTGTGGGTACCAGGTACGGCGGCTTCGCCGTCTTGAAGCCAGTCGCCGCGACGGCGGCAGCGACCAGGATGGTCACGAATGTCCCCATGAGCAGGACGAGTAGTGCTGTGGTTCCCCGCTTTTTCATGCCTCTCCTCCACTCGTGTTGAGTCCGATTCAACCAGATCGAAACATTCGCTTCTAGGACAGCAGCAACTCCAGGAGGTGGCGTGGATCGCGTCTCCGCCGTGCGGTCGTCTGCGTGCGCTTGCCCAGCACGAGCGCGGAGGGCTGCGTGAGCGAGGTCAGCCGGCCCTCGCGGATCAGCAGCTCGTCGACGGCACCGAGCCGGCCCGCGAACGTCGTGTAGACGGGGGTGCCGAGCGCGGCGGCCTCCCGGTTCATCGTCCCGCCTGCCGAGACGACGAGATCGGCCAGCCCGATGAGGCTCGGGGCGTCGATCGCGTGCTCGGGGACGTAGAGCGAGGGCAGCCCCAGCAGGTGGATCGCCTGCCGCTGCTCGGCCGTTCTCGGCAGGACGACGGCGTGCACGGACTCGTCCCCGCCAAGCCGCTCGAGGATGCCGCCGAAGAGCGGATTCTCGTGCCGGTGGTAGAGCGAGACGTCCGGGGGCGTGCGGACGACGACGAGCACCTTCGCAGGGTCGATCCCGTCGAGCACGGCCGGGTTGGGCTCGAAGTCGGCCAGGTAGTACTCCTCCTCGATTCCCTCGAACTGGACGAGCTTCGGCGGCTTCGCGCCGAGCCGCGCCAGCACCTCCACCGGGATCGCGTCCGGGAACACGACTCGCCTCGCTGCGCGCAGGCCGAGCTGGTGCTGGAGCGTCGCGAACTCGTAGTCGTGGGCCGTCGCGCCCGGGATTCCGAGGCTGCGGGCGGCGAGCATCACCTCGTGCGAGCCGTGCGCGAGCGCGAGATCGAAGTGGCGCGCTTTCGCAAAGCGGCGCAGCGCGGGCAGGCGGCGCGCCAGCGCTCGCGCCTTCCCGACCGCGCCGGCGCCACCATGCGGCGGGCCGACGACGTGATGCGCGATCCCCTCGAGCTCCAGCAGCTCGAGCGTCTGCGCAAAGGCGCGTGCCGTCACCTCGACCTCGTGGCCGTCCTCGACCAGCAGACGCAGCAGCGGCCGGAAGAACGGCACGTGCGGCGAGTTCGTGATGTCGACCCAGACGCGCATCGGACGCTCAAGCCTATGCCCCTCGCGCCGATGGCACTCCGCGAGCTGGTCGCGCCCGGGCTCGCATAGACAGGAATCGTGTCGATAAGCTGTCCTTATGGACACGCGACAGCTGGCGGCCTTCTGCGCCGTCGTCGAGCGGCGGAGCTTCTCGCAGGCGGCCGAGCGGCTGGGCGTCACGCAGCCCGCGGTCTCGCTGCAGGTGCGCGCGCTCGAGAAGCGGCTCGGGACGCAACTGCTCGACCGCTCCGGCCGGCGAGTCGAGCCGACCGAGGCCGGGCTGCGGCTCTACCGCGGCGCGCAGAAGCTGCTGACACTCGAAGGGCAGATCCTCGACGAGATCGCCGGCGAGGGGGAGGGCGAGCTGGCCGGCGAGCTGCAGATCGGCGCTTCCACCGGCCCGGCTGCGATCGTCGTGCCGCTGCTCCTCTGCGAGTTCCAGCGCGAGCATCCCGGCGTCCGGATCGCCCTGACCGTCGCCGACACGCAGGCCGTCGTCGAGCGGGTGGCTGCGCGCGAGCTCGAGCTCGGGATCGTGGGTGCCTCCCGCCGCCACCGCGCGGTCGCCTTCGAGCCGTTCTTCGACGACGAGGTCATTCTCGCCTGCCCGCCCGGCCACGCGTTCGCGGGACGAACTGTCTCGCTCGACGAGCTGCGCGGCGAGAGCCTGATCGTGATGCAGGAAGGTGCCGGCGTCCGCCAGATCGTCGAAGACGAGCTGCGGGCAGTCGGGACGCGGCTGCGCGACCTCGACGTCCGCCTCGAGCTGGGCCTGCAGGAGTCGGTGCGGAGCGCCGTGCAGGCCGGCTACGGCGTCGCATTCATTTCCCGCTCGGCCGTCGAGCCCGAGCTCGCCGGCGGCTCGTTGACGGCCGCGCGGGTGGAGGGTCTCGACGCGCGGCGCGAGATCTCGCTCGCGCGCGCGTCCGGTCGCACGCCGACGCGCGCTGCCGACGCATTCGTCGAGTTTGCGCGCGCCCGCCTCGCGGGATGATTCTTCGCTGGGGGATCGAGGAGCTGCCGGCGCTCGCAGGAGCACGTCCGCTCGTAGTGGCGAGCCCGCGCTGGCGCGACGTGCTCGACGCCGCGGATCGCTGGGAGGAGGTGCCGTCGCACCGGATCGAGGTCCCGGACGGCGTCGACACGATCGTCGCAATCGGCGGCGGCAGCGCGATCGACACGGGCAAGGCGGCGTCCGCCGCGAGCGGGCTGCCGCTCGTCTCGGTGCCGACGACCTACTCGGGAGCGGAGTGGACGACGTTCTTCGGCGTCCGCGATCCCGAGCGCAAGCTCCGCGGCGGCGGCGCCGGGGCGAACCTGCATGCGATCGTCTACGAGCCGAAGCTGAGCCTCGAGCTTCCGATACCCGAGACCGTCGGGACGGCGCTGAACGCTCTCGCGCATTGCGCGGAGGCGCTCTACGTCCGCGAGCGCACGACCGCGACCGACCGCGACGCGCTTGCCGGTGCGGCGCTGATCGGCGAGTGGCTGCCGCGGGTGGTGGCGCAACCGGACAACCTCGACGCCCGCGAGCGATTGCTGCGCGGCGCCTGCCATGCCGGGGCCGCGCTCGGCGGCTCGATGCTCGCGCTCGGGCACGCGCTCGCTCAGGCGCTCGGCGGCCGCTACGGCCTGCCGCACGGAGCCCTGAATGCGCTCACGCTCCCGGCGGCGCTCCGCTTCAACGCCAAGGCGGCGCCGGAGGCCGTGGCTCGCTTCGGGGAGGCGCTGGGGGCCGCCGACCCGGCGGCGAGAGTCCAGGAGCTGGCGCGGCTCGGCGGGTTCGCCCGGCTGCGCGATCTCGGCGTCCCGGCGGACGAGCTGGGGGTCGTGGCCGAGGCGGTCGTCGAGCGTCCCGGGGCGAGGGCGAATCCGCGCCGCGCGACGGTGGCGGAGATCGAGCAGATCCTGCGAGGAATTTGGTAGGAATAAGTAGCTTCCGGTACTAAACTCGGCCGGGATGAAGACGCTGCGCTCGCTCGCGGGGATCGCCGTCACGGTCGTGATTGCGGCCGCGCTCAGCGCTTCGGGCTCGGCGCGGGTCGAGGGGGAGGAGGTGCGGACGCTGACTCCCGTCGCGGACGCCTTCGTCGTCGCGGCCGCGCCTCGCGCGGACACGAGGCGGGAGCGGGTGCTCCTGGTCTCCGCGAAGCCGGTGCGGCACGCCTACGTCACGTTCGCTCAGCCCATCGAGCCAGGCTCGCTCGTTTCCGCCACGCTCGAGCTCCACGTCCGGCACGGCGGCGAGGGACTGCGCATCGCGCGCACGGTGTCGCCGTGGTCGGGCGGCCAGCTGACCTTCGCGAGCGTCCCGAAGCCGCAGCCGCCCGGGTTGCGCCAGCGGCGGCTGCGCTCGGGCTCCCGCTTCGCCCTGGACGTCACGTCGCTCGTCCGCTCGCGGGGTCAGGTGACGTTCGTGCTCTCGTCGGCGTCGGGCCGGCTCGCGCTCTGGAGCGCGCAAGCGGGCGCGGAGCTCGCGCCGACGCTGACCGTCGTCACCCGGACCGAGGCTGAGCAGAAGCCGCCGAACGAGCCGCTGAGTCCGATTCCGCAACCGATACCGGCGCCGATTCCTCAACCGACGCCGCCTCCATCGTCGCCGACGCCGCCGGCCGGCGACGCGACCCCTCCTTCGACGCCGTCGAACCTCCACGTCGGCGGCAGAGGGCAAACGACGCTGACGGTTGTCTGGAGCCCGGCCACCGACGACACCGGCGTGACCGCGTACAGGGTGGCTCTCGGCGTCAACAGCGCGTCGACGTCGCAGCTCTCGCACCGATTCGAGGCGCTCGCCTGCGGCGCGTCGTACGACGCGACGGTGTGGGCCCGCGACGCCGCCGGCAACGAGTCGGCGCCCGCCGTGCTCGCGGCCTCGACCGAGCCGTGTCCGACGGTCGCCGTGGCCGGCGACATCGCCGACAACACGAACGGGGACGAGATCACGGCAAGCCTCGTCGACGCGCTCGCCCCGACGCTCGTCCTGACCACGGGCGACAACGTCTATCCGGACGGGAAGCTGAGCGAGTTCATTTCGTACTACGAGCCGACCTGGGGACGCCACAGGGGCATCACTCGCCCGTCGCCGGGGAATCACGAGTACCGCGATCCCGGGGCGGCAGGCTACTTCGCGTACTTCGGCGCGGCCGCCGGCCCTGCCGCCCGCGGCTACTACTCGTTCGATCTCGGTACGTGGCATCTGATCTCGCTGAACTCGGAGATCGCGCACGACGCCGGCTCGGAGCAGCTCGCCTGGCTACGCGCCGACCTGGCCGCGACGACGGAGAAGTGCGTGCTCGCCTACTGGCACAGGCCGCGCTTCACCGCGGCCAACTACAACGACTTCGAGTCGTACACGCCGTTCTGGCAGGAGCTCTATAACGCCGGCGCGGAGCTCGCTCTTGCCGGCCACGACCACAACTACCAGCGCTACGAGCGGCTCGATCCCGTCGGCGTCCGCGACGACCTACGCGGCCTGCGCGAGTTCGTCGTCGGCACCGGTGGGCGCCGGCTCTACCCGCTCGGCGCCGACCCACGGCGCGCCGCCGGGACCGACAGCGTCCACGGCGTCCTCGAGCTCACCCTCCGCGCCGACGGCTATGCGTGGCGCTTCGTCGGGCAGCCGGGGAGCTCCTTCGAGGACAGCGGGAGCGACTCCTGCCATTAGCGGGAGGACGATGAATAAGATCGGCTAATGCAGCGCATTAGCTGGTTGGCTATTCTGCCCGAGTGGGCCAAGGCAACGGATTCGACGTGCTCGTCATCGGCAGCGGTGCCTCCGGGCTCGCCGCCGCCGTCTCCGCCGAGCGCTCCGGCGCCCGCGTCGGCCTCGCCACGAAGGGCTCGATTCAGGCCTGCAACTCGGCGAAGGCGCAGGGCGGGATCCAGGCCGCGTTCGGCGACGACGACTCGCCGGAGCAACACGCCGCGGACGTCTTCAAGAGCTCCCACGAGAGCGCCGACATGCGCCTCGTCGAGATCCTCACGGGCGACGCGCAGAGCGCGATCCACTGGCTGGAGGGGCTCGGAGTCGAGTTCACGAAGGAGAACGGCGGCTATCGGCTGGCGCGTTGCGGAGGCGCGAGCGCCAAGCGCCTGCTCCAGGTGGGTGACCGTACGGGCCACGCGATCACGAAGGCGCTCCGCGACGCGTTCGAGGCCGGCGGCGGCACGCTCTTCGCGAACAGCCCTCTGAGCGCGCTCGAGCAGCGCGAGAACGGCTGGCGCGCGACCTGCGGAGAGCACGAGCTGGACGCCGCGACCGTGATCCTCGCCGCCGGCGGCCGCTGCTTCAAGGTCGCCGAAGAGCGCGGCGAGCTCTCGACGAACCACCCGAACGCGACCGGGGAGGTGACGCGGATCGCGCTCGACCTCGGAGCCGCGGCGCGCGACCTGGACGAGCTCCAGTACCACCCGAACGGGGGCGCCTGGCCCGAGACGATGCAGGGCTACTCGATCCCGGAGACGACCCGCGCCTACGGCGCCGTGCTCCTGAACGCCGACGGCGAGGAGTTCACCGACTCGCTCGGACCGCGCGACGTCGTCAGCCAGGCGATCTTCGACGAGGTCGCGAAGGGCAAGGGGGTCGAGACCGAGGACGGACGCCCCGCCGTCTACCTCGACACGACGCGGATCTCGCAGGCCGACGCCGAGGTCTCGCTGCCGTACATGCTCCGGCGCTATCGCGGCGCGGGCATCGACCCCCTCGAGGAGAAGATCTACACCTACCCCGTCCTCCACTACCAGAACGGCGGCCTCACGATCGGCGTGGACGCCCAGACCACGCTGGAGGGCATCTACGCCTGCGGCGAGATCGCGGGCGGCACCCATGGCCGAAACCGGATGATGGGAAACTCCCTGCTGGAATGCTGCGTCTTCGGCCGGCGTGCCGGCAGAGCCGCCGCAGCCAAAGCGAGCGCATGAGCACCGTCACCACGACTGACCTCCAGCACGCCGTCGAGGATGCCGCGGCGCACCTGTACGTCTGGGCGCTGAAGGACATCCCGCAGGACCTGCGTGACGCCCTCAGGGGGGCGCTCGACCGCGAGACCTCGGTGACGGGGCAGCGTGTGCTCCAGACGATCCACCGCAACGTCTCGATCGCGGACGACGAGAAGAACCTCGTCTGCCAGGACACGGGCATCGCCGTCTACACCTGCCGCGTCGGCGAGCACTTCCCGCTCCATCCAACCAGGATCTACGAGGCGCTCCGCGACGGCACGGCCCGCGCGACGGTCGAGCACCCGTTGCGCTCGAACGCGGTGCACACGATCACGCGCGAGAACACAGGCCCGAACATCGGCTACCGCCTGCCGATCGTGCACTGGGAGTTCATCGAGGACTGGGACGGGCTCGACGTCAAGTGCGTCCCGAAGGGCTCGGGCTCCGAGAACATGAGCTTCCTGAAGATGTGCGTCCCGGCCGACGGGGTGAAGGGGATCAAGCAGTTCGTGCTCGAGTCGATCGTCGGCGCCGGCGGCAAGCCGTGCCCGCCCGGGATCGTCGGCGTCGGCATCGGCGGCACCGCGGACTACGCGATGTACCTGGCCAAGGAGGCGATCACCCGGCCGGTCGGCACGCGCAACGCCGACCCGCTCGTGGCCCAGCTCGAGGACGAGCTCTACGGGCTCCTCAACGAGACGGGGATCGGCCCGATGGGGCTCGGCGGCGACGTGACCGTGCTCCAATGTCACATCGAGCACGCCGACACGCACATGACGCTGAACCCGGTCGCGGTCAACTACCAGTGCTGGGCGGCGCGGCGCGCATCCGTGCACGTCGACGCCCAGGGCGGCGTCGAGTTCGACCGGGAGTTCTGATGGCACAGCACACCGTCACCTTCCCGATCACCGATCCGGCCGAGATCATGAAGCTCCGCGCCGGTGACGAGGTCACCGTCCAGGGCCACATCATCGGCATCCGCGACCGGACCCAGATCCGGATCTTCGACCAGGGCGTCGAGCCGCCGATGGATCTCTCCGGCGCGTTCCTACTCCATACCGCGCCGGGAGTGCGCAAGCTCGACAACGGGCGCTACGAGAAGGTCTGCATCGGCACGACCACGAGCGCGCGGATGGTTCGCTTCACCGAGCCCCTCGGGCAGCAGTACGGCGTCCGCGCGATCTGCGGCAAGGGCGGCCTCCCCGACGAGGCGATCGAGCCGATGCAGCGGCTCGGGATGGTCTACTTCGCGATCGTCGGCGGTGCTGCGGCGCTCGAGACGACGCAGATCGAGGAGATCGAGGAGGTGCTGTGGGAGGAGCTGATGCCCGAATGCCTGTGGAAGTTCCGGGTCAAGGACTTCGGCCCGCTCACCGTCGGCATCGACGCGCACGGGAACTCGCTCTACCACGACGTCCAGGAGAGCGCGCAGGAGAAGCTGAAGGAGATCCTTGCCCGACTTTGACCTCGGTTTGCCGAAGCGCGCAGCCGGGCTGACGCATGTGATCGACAAGGGCCTCGGCCCGCGTGGGTGGGAAGACGTCCTCGAGGTCTCCGGGCACCTGATCGACGTCGTCAAGCTGGGTTGGGGCACGTCCTACGTGACGAAGAGCCTCGAGCGGAAGCTCGGCGTACTGAAGGAGAAGCCGGTCGTGCTGGGCGGGACCTTCTTCGAGGTCGTCTACGTCAAGGACAAGCTGGACGACTACAAGCGCTGGCTCGGCGAGCTCGGGCTCACCCACGTCGAGATCTCCGACGGCACCGTCGACATCCCCCGGGAGCGCAAGCTCGAGCTGATCGCCGATTTTGCCGGGGACTTCACCGTTCTCTCCGAGGTCGGCTCGAAGGACTCGTCCGTCGAGCACACGGCGGAGGAGTGGTCGCGCTGGCTCCAGGAGGAGCTCGACGCGGGCGCCTGGAAGGTGATCACCGAGGCGCGCGAGGGCGGCACGGCCGGGATCTTCGACGCGGGCGGCGGCATGCGTACGGAACTGATCGGCGAGATCGCGGACGCGGTCGGAACGCAGAACGTGATCTTCGAGGCCCCGAACAAGGCGGCGCAGGCCTGGTTCGTGAAGGAGTTCGGGCCGGAGGTCAACCTCGGCAACATCCCGCCCGAGGAAGTGATCCCGCTGGAGACGCTCCGCCTCGGTCTCCGCGGCGACACGCTGAAGCAGCTTCTCCTCTAGCCCAGGGCAGCGAGACCGCGGTCTGTCAGGGCGACGCCGTCGCGGCCGGCAGTGACGAGGCCCGCGGTCACTGCGTCGTCCCAGACCGCATACCGCGGGCAGTTGCTCTTCCACGCCTCGACGACGTCGTCGTACGTGCGCTCGCGGGCCGTCACCCACGTCAGCAGCTCGAGCATGGAGGCATTGATCTCCACACCCACAGCTTACGCTGGTCGGGTGCGATCGCTCACCTGGGACGAGATTCGCTCGCGGCGGCTCGCCCGGAGCCACCTGCACGACCGGGCTCCGGCCGAGCGGCTCGTCGAGGTCGTCCGCGATGTCTGCGGCATCCATGCTCAGGTGATGGGCTCCGCGGAGCTCCAGCTGGCGGCACGCGTCGACGGGATCACGCAAGCGGACGTTCGCGAAGCCTTGTGGGAGCGGCGTGAGCTCGCGAAGACGTGGACTCTGCGCGGCACGCTCCACATCCATCCGGCAGACGAGCTCGGGTTGTGGACGGCGGCCCGAGCGGCGGGGGACCTGGAAGCGGACGCGCTCGCGCAGGGCCTCGAGGACGTGGACGCCGTGGTTGCCGCGATCGGCGAAGCGCTCGCGGGGAACTGCTTGACCCGCGAGGAGCTCGCCGAGGCGGTCGTGGAACGGGTGGGCCCTGCGCCGCGAGAGAAGCTGGCCTCGGGGTGGGGCTACTACCTCGACGACGCTGCGATTGCCGGCGCCCTCTGCTTCGGGCCTCCGACGGGCGCCAAGGTGACGTTCGTGCATCCGTCCGATTGGCTCGGCGTCCGGCG
>CAWBKK010000008.1:0-178941 GCA_963789355.1 uncultured Gaiellaceae bacterium | reverse complement strand
CGAACCGGACTCTGAGCGCAGTCCAGTCCAGTGACCCCGTCGCGCTCGACTTCGCGGCGACTACGGTCGGCTCGCCGCCCTCGAGCACCGCCATGCAGCTGTTCGTGGTCCCGAGGTCGATTCCGAGTGTCTTTGCCATCCTGATCCTCTCCTTCGTGCTGATGTTTGTCGAGTCAGAAAATCTGAGCGAGAGAATATCAGATATTTGGACGCAGCATCGCTCGCCCTCAGCGGAAGAGGGCGATCAGGGCGCCCCCGAGGACGACGAGCGCCGCGCCGCCGAACAGGCGCGGCCCCACCAGCTCGTGCCGGCGGAGCAGGAGCGCCGAGAGCGCGACGCCCCAGAGCGACTCCGTCGCGACGAGCGGCGAGACGACCGTGACGCGCCCGCGGTAGTACGCCTCGAAGAGGCAGAGGTACGAGAGGCCGAAGAGGACGCCGGCCGGGACGAACGCGCGGAAGCCGTCGACCGGGATTCGCCGCCGCGACGCGAGCAGCCAGACCGCGACCGTCACTCCGCCGGCGAGCAGCGTCGCCCCCGCCGCCAGTGCAGGCTCCACCTCGGTCTCGAGCGACAGGTGCCGGACGAGGTTGTCGCGGACGGCGAAGACGATCGCTGCGACAAGGGCGAAGCCGAGTCCGATCCACTTGACGTGCTCTGGACGCCCCGGCTCCCGAACGAGCACGATCCCCCCGACGACGATCAGGATCGCTCCCACGATCACTCCCGCCTTCGCCGGCTCGTCGAGGAGCAGCAGCGCGATCGCCACCGAGAAGAGCGGTGCCGTGCCGACCGTCACCGACGTCCGCGAGGGCCCGGCGTCTCTGACGGCAAGCGTGAAGAGGAGCTGCGAGCCGCCCGGCCCGAGCACGCCGGCGAGCAGGAACGGCCAGATCCCAGCGAGGTCGACGTCACCCGCCGCAACGAACGGCACCGTCACGAGCAGGGCGGCGACGATCGTGTGGAGCGCTCCCGTCTCGGCGTCCGGCTCGCGCGCGAGCGCGAATCTGAGCGCGACCGTCATCGACCCGAACAGCGCGGCCGAGGCGAGGGCGAGCACGACCGCATCCACGGATCAACGCTACAGCGACTACGATCCGCCGCCGTGGACGACCCGCGCGTACGCCAACTGGCCGAGCTGATGGTCAACCGCTGCCTCGATGTGCAACCGGGCTGGCAGGTCTCCGTTCGGGCGACGCCGCTCGCGCGTCCGCTGGTCCGGGAGGTGGCTCGCGCCATCGCGCACCGCGGCGCCTACTACCTCCCTCGGATCAACTGGGGCCCCGAGCGGTTCCGCGCCGACCTCGACTGGGCTCTGGAGGCCCCGCTCGAGCTACTCGCCGAGCTGCCGCCGATCGAGCGCTACCAGGTCGCGAACGAGGATGCGCGTTTGACGATCCGAGCACCGGAGGACGTCTACGCCGGCTCGCAGCTGGATCCGGAGCGGCGCAAGCTGCTCCAACACGCCGGTGAGCCGGCAAGCCGCCGCGCCCGCGCGCTCGACGTTCGCTGGGCGCTCGTCGAGTACCCGACCGAGGCGGCCGCCGCCGAAGCGGGGATGACGCTGCCCGAGTTCGAGAACTTCGTCTACGACGCCTGCCTGCTGGACTGGGACGCCGAGGAGGAGCGGATGGGCCAGATCAAGGAGCGCTTCGACCGCGCCCGCTCGGTGCACATCGTCGGCGAGGGAACCGATCTGACGCTCGGGATCAAAGGCCGAGAGGGCGTCGTCTCGGCCGGATTCCGCAACATGCCCGACGGCGAGGTCTTCTACAGCCCCGTCGAGGACACGGCTGAAGGCGTGATCACGTACGCCGAGTTCCCCGCGGTCTACCTCGGCCACGACGTCGTCGGCGCGCGACTCGTCTTCCGCGCCGGGAAGGTGGTCGAGTCGTCGGCGGACGAGGGCGAGGAGTTCCTGCACCAGATCCTCGCCACCGACGAGGGCGCCAGCCGCCTGGGCGAGCTCGGCCTCGGCTGCAACCCGCGGATCACGAAGTTCACCCGGAATGTCCTCTTCGACGAAAAGATCGACGGCACCGTCCACCTGGCGGTCGGCGCGAGCTACACCTACACCGGCGGCAAGAACGAGAGCGCCGTTCACTGGGACATGGTCAAGGACCTGCGTCCGGGCGGCGAGCTCAGTGTCGACGGCGAGGTCGTCCAGCGCGACGGCGCCTGGCTGATCTAGGCCGACTAGCTCGAGATCGTGACCGGCACGCCGGGGCCGATCCGCTCGCCGAGCCAGCTGATCGACGCGGTATCGAGGCGGACGCAGCCGTGCGAGGCCGCCGTACCCATCGTCCCGCCGACGTTCCAGACTCCGTGAACGGCAATCTGCCCGGGGCCTCCCGCGAACTCCTGGAGAACGTACGACCGGGCGCTGAGGGCGAGCGCGTAGGGGCCGCCCACGTGGCCTCCACCGAGGAGAACGGTTTCCTCGACGAAGAACCTCCCCCGCGGTGTGGGTGTCGAGGGACTTCCGATCACGCCTGAGAAGATCCGGACGACCCGGCCGCTGCGGTACACCGTCACGCTCCGCTCCGAGAGGTCGACGACGAGATGCCACGGCGTCGAGGACCGGACGGTCCTGGCCTTCCTGATCCAACCCGTGCCGTTGTTCGGCCGCCCGGGCAGCCTGACGCGAAGCCACCGCACCCCGTCTCGGCCGGTTCTGTGGCCGATCACGGGCAGCACGGTCCGCCCTTCGGTGATCGGGCGTAGGCGCTCCACCCAGGCGCGCCGTGCGGAGCCCGAAGCCGGCCCCGACATCGCAGTCTGGCCACGGACGACGACAGCCAGCTCCTGCGCCCGCGCCACCTCGACCCCGCCGGCCGGAGCCGGCTCCGCCGCCCACGACGCAGTGAGGGCGACGAAGCCGATTGCCGACAGGAGGGTGCCGCGACGCAGGAGTGCGCGTGTGCGCACCCCTGCCGTCGAGCGGAGGCCGAGGAGCATCGTCGTACCTACCCGGTGAAGCCGCGGGGATTCACGGGCGGAAGCGCGGGGCCGCGCACGCTGCTGTCGCCGGACGCCGGCGGAGCGGCCTGCCTCAGAGCGGCCTTCTTCTTCGCGGCAGCCTTCTTCGCCGCGACCTTCTTCGCGGCGAGCTTCCGTGCGGCGACCTGCCGTGCAGCGGCCGCCTGCTTCGCCGCCGCGCTCGGGGCGGGCGTCGTCGTCGGAGTCGTCGTTGTCGGAGTCGTCGGAGCCGGCGTCGTCGGAGTCGGCGTCGTCGGAGTCGGCGTCGTCGGAGTCGGCGTCGTCGGGCTCGGTGTCGTCGCCGCGCAGCCCGCCCGGGTGATCGTGTCGGTGTCCATCGTCAGGGCGCCGGCACCGTTCGCCTGCGCTCCGGCAAGGAGCCGACCCTGGACCGTGACGCTGTTCTCCGCTGCGATGCTGGTGTGGGCCATGATCGTGCCGACGAACGTCGAGCCCGTCTTCAGCGTCGCCGAGCTTCCGACCTGCCAGAAGACGTTGCACGCCTGCGCACCACCGGAGAGAACGACGCGACTACCGGTCTCCGTGATCAGCGTCGACGCGGACTGGAAAATCCAGACCGAGCTGGCGTCGCCGTCGAGCGTGAGCGTCTGCCCGGTGGCGATCCCGAGCGAAGCCGGCGCGCCGTCGTCCTTGTAGAGGCCGGGGGCGAGAGTCATGCCGCCGAGAGCGCCTGCGACGACCAGGGTCGGGCCCGAACGGCCTTCGGCGTCGAGATACGCCGTGCGCAGATCGGCCTTCGCCTGCAGCGCCGCGCCGTTCGCGACGTTCGACGTCCCGGTCACGGTCGGGGCGCCGGTCACGGACGTCCCGGGATGAAGACCCAGGTCGCCGTTGATCGTTGTCGGACCGGTGTTCGTGATCGTGTCGCCGGCGAGAACGGCGTAGGAGTCGGCGGTACCGAGGCCCACGGCGGGCGGACCTGCGGCGACGACGCTGCCGGCAAACGTTAGGGGGATCAGCGATCCCAGCACGAGCAGGCCGAGGCCGACTCGTCTCTTGAAGAACGACATGCGGTTCCTTCCTCAAATGGAGCTTTGCCGCCTGAGCGACCTGCTCCGACCCTGCTCACCTGAGGGCGGAACTTCGTGGGCGTAGTTCCACGCGAAACTGGCGACGCGTACTTCGGGAGACGTCGCACGAACTGCTGCTCTCTAACTCTTCGGCACGTGGCGCCGAAACTTGAGCGCCTATACGCGTTCGACGAGCCGCCGCAGCGTCCTCCCCGCCTCCGGCTCGGCGACGAGGATCCCGGCCATGATCACGGCGCAACCGCCCCAGCCGAGCGCGCCCAGCCGGTCGCCGGCGAGCCAGAAGCCGAAGATGCCGGCGAAGACCGGCTCCAGCGCGAACGCGAGCGCCGTCCGGGTGGCGCTCGTCCGCCGCTGGGCCCAGGTCTGGACGAGAAAGCCGAGCGCGCTCGCGAAGATCCCGGTCACGAGCAGCGCGCCCCAGACCGTCCAGCCGCGCGGGAGCTCGATCTGGCCGAGTGCGACCGCGACTGCGGCGAAGCCGGCGAAGGCGGCCAGCATCTCCGCCTGGGTGAACGCGACCGGGTCGTACCGCGGCGCGTAGCGCTCCATCAAAGCGATCTGGAGCGAGTACGCCGCCGAGCCGCCGAGGACCAGCAGATCGCCGACCGGATCGCCCGCGCCGACCCCTGAGAGCATCGCGAGACCGGCGACGGCGAGCGCGACCCCGATCCAGACGGCCCGGCCGACACGGGTGCGAAAGAGGAGCAGCCCGAGCAGCGGCGTGAAGACGACATAGAGCCCGGTGATGAAGCCGGCGCTCGAGACGGTCGTTCGCTCGAGCCCCGCCGTCTGGAGCGCGTAGCCGAGCGCGAGCAGCAGGCCGAGCGAGACGCCCGCCGTCCACCCCGGGCGCCCGAGCGCTCGCAGCCGTCCTGCCGCGGGCACGGCGAGCACGGCCGACGCGATCGCGAACCTGACCGCGAGGAACGCGAACAGCGGGTACAGCGCCACCGCGTCCTTGACCTGGACGAACGTGACGCCCCAGACGGCGGTGACGAGCACGAGCGCAAGCAGGGCGAGCACCGCGCGAGGCTACTACCCTCCGCGGCCGTGCTGATTCCCCCACTCCTCCGCGAGAACCCCCGCTTCCGCCGCTTCTGGATCGGCCAGGCAGCCTCGCTCGTCGGCGACCAGGTGACGCTGATCGCGCTGCCGCTCGTCGCCGTGCTGGTGCTCGACGCGACCGCCGCGCAGATGGGCTACCTGGTGGCCGCCGAGCTGGCGCCGAACCTCCTTTTCTCCCTGCACGCCGGCGCCTGGGCCGACCGCCACGGCCGCAAGCGGCAGACGATGATCGCCACGGACCTGGGTCGCGCACTCCTGCTCGTGTCGCTGCCCGTCGCGTACGCCCTCGACGCACTGACGTTCCCCCACATGCTCGTGGTCGGCTTCCTGATGGGAACGCTCGGCGTGCTCTTCCAGGTCTCGTACAGCTCGCTCTTCGTCGCCCTCCTGCCCCGCGAGCGCTTCGTCGAGGGCTCGTCGCTCGTGCACGGCAGCCGCGCGCTCTCGTACGTCGCCGGCCCGAGCATCGGCGGCTTTCTCGTCCAGGCGCTGTCGGCGCCCGTGACCCTCGTCGTCGACGCCGTCTCCTACATCGTCTCGGCGCTCTTCTTGCAGTCGGTCGAGGTGGAGGAGCCGGAGACGGAGCCGGCAGGCAAGGGCCACGTGGCCGCGGGCATCCGGTGGGTGTTCGGGAACGCGACCGTCCGGGCCGCGCTCGGCGCGACGGCGACGATCAACTTCTTCAACTTCGCCTTCTTCGCGCTGTTCATCCTCTACGCGACGACAGAGCTCGAGGTCGCGCCAGGCACGCTGGGGCTCGTGCTGGGCGCGGGCGCGTTCGGCGGGATTCTCGGGTCCCTCGTCACGGGACGCCTCTCTCGCCGGATCGGGCTCGGCCCCGCGTTCGCCCTCGGCTGCGTGCTCTTCCCGGCTCCGCTCCTGCTCATCCCTGCGGCCCAGGGGCCGGACTGGGTCGTGCTGACCTGCCTGTTCGTGGCCGAGTTCGGCGCGGGTCTCGGCGTCATGGTGCTCGACATCAGCGCGGGCGCGATCTCCGCCGCCGTCGTCCCCGACCGGCTCCGCTCGAGGGTCTCGGGCGGCTACATGGTCGTCAACTACGGCGTGCGGCCGCTCGGTGCGCTCGCCGGCGGAGCGCTCGGCACCTGGATCGGCCTGCGCGAGACGCTCTGGATCGCCACCGCCGGCGCCCTGCTCGGCGTCCTCTGGCTGCTGCCGTCGCCGATCCTCGGGCTCCGGGAGCTGCCGGAGCCCGAGGAAGCGGTCGACTAGATCTTCTCGTCGACCTTGTCCTTGACCGCGTCGGCGGCGTCCTTCGTGCTCTCCCAGGCGTCGTCGCCGAGATCCTTGGCACTCTCGAACGCGTCGTCGGCGCTGTCCTTGGCCTTGCCGAACGAGTCCTGCGCCTTGCCTTCCTGCTCGCGCGCCTCGTCGCCGGTCAGCTTGCCTTCTGCTTCCTTGAGGTTGCCCTCGATGCGATCGCTGTCCACGTCGTGCCCCTTTCCTCGATTACTGCGGTTCTTCCCCGCTCGACGGCATCCCAACCCCGTTCGGAACGGCTAGCGTGAGGGGGTGCGGGACATCCTTCCGACGCTCGAGCGCTGGCGGGCAGACGGCCGCCGGGTTGCGATCGCGACGGTGGTCGAGAGGCGCGGTTCGGCCCCGCGCGACCCGGGCGCCTCCCTGGCGCTGAACGACCTCGGCGAGATCGCCGGCTCGGTCACCGGCGGCTGCGTCGAGCCCTCGGTGATCCGAGAGGCGCAGGAGGTACTCGAGGGCGGCGCGGCGCGACTGCGCGAGTACGGCATCGCCGACGACGCGGCCTTCGAGGTCGGGCTCTCGTGCGGTGGAACGGTCGGGATCCTGATCGCGCCGCTCGACCTCGCTCTCGTCCAGATCATCGACGCGGCCGTGCGCGACGACCGTCCGATCGCGCTCGCGACGACAGCTGCGGGCGAGCGGATCGGCGAGCAGAAGCTCTACGAGGGACCGCTCCTCGACGCCGGGGAGAGCGCGCTGACGACCGTCGACGGCGAGGCCGTCTTCGTCCACGCCCTCACGCCCCGCTCCGCCATGTACGTGTTCGGCGCGATCGACCACGCGGCGGCCCTCGCCCGCGTCGGCAAGCTGCTCGGCTACCGCGTCACCGTCTGCGACGCGCGCGCCGCGTTCGTCACGGCGGAGCGCTTCCCGGAAGCGGATGAGCTCGTCGTCGAGTGGCCCGACCGCTTCCTCCGCAGCGCGCCGGTCGACCAGGGCACCGTCATCTGCGTCCTCACCCACGACGAGAAGTTCGACGTCCCGGCCCTGATCGCGGCGCTGGAGACGCCTGCCGTCTACATCGGCGCCATGGGGAGCAAGGTCACGACCGCCGATCGCGAGGTGCGGCTGCGGGCCGAGGGGGTCGACGAGGCCGGGCTCGGTCGGATCCACGCTCCGATCGGACTCGCAATTGGGGCGCGCTCTCCGGAGGAGGTCGCCGTCGCGATCGGGGCGGAGATCGTCGAAGCGGTCGCTCTCGCGCGCCGGCGCGCGACGCACGAGAGCAGCGTCAGTCTTCTCTCGGCCTGAACCGCTCTACTTGACGGTGAGCGTGCCCTTCATCCCGCCCGCGGCGTGACCGGGGACCGTGCAGAGGAACGCGAACTTGCCCGCCTTCTTGAACGTCACCTTGATCGACGCCTTCTTCCCGGCGTTCAGCAACGGCGTCTTCTTGCCGGCGATCTTGAAGTCGTGACCGGACGAGCCCTTGTTCGTGACGTTGAACGTGGTCACGCCCTTCGCAATCGTCTTCTTCGAGAGCGTGAACCTGAGCTCGGACGGCTTGCCCGCCGTCACGGCAACGGTCGTCGCGTCCGTCGAGCTGGCGCCGCCGAACGCGGACATCGCGACGACAAGCGACACGACCGCGGTCAGGACAACGAGCGCGGAACCCCTCTGAAACGTGCTCAAGAAACCCTCCTCGTCTGCGGAAACCCTGCCCGCAGCCTAGCCGCCCGGCGCTAGGCTCCGTCAATGGTGCTGGACCGCCTCGATCGCCCGCTGCGCGACCTCCGGATCTCGGTCACCGACCGGTGCAACTTCCGCTGCGTCTACTGCATGCCGAGGTCGGTCTTCGGCGCCGACTACCGCTTCCTCGACCGCAAGGAGCTGTTGACGTTCGAGGAGATCGAGCGAGTCGCACGCGCGGCTGTCGCGCTCGGGGTCGAGAAGCTGCGGCTGACCGGCGGCGAGCCCCTCCTTCGCAAGGACGTCGACCGGCTGATCGCCTTGCTCGCCCCGCTCGGCGCCGAGCTGACGCTGACGACGAACGCGTCGCTGCTCTCCTCGAAGGCGCATGCGCTCGCGGCCGCCGGCCTTCACCGCGTCACGGTCAGCCTGGACTCGCTCGACGACGCGACCTTCCGGGCGATGAACGACGTCGACTTCTCCGTCTCCAGAGTGCTGGAGGGGATCCAAGCGGCCGCCGACGCGGGGCTGCCGGTGAAGGTGAACGCGGTCGTCAAGCGCGGGCTCAACGACGACGGCATCCTCGCGCTGGCCCGGTACTTCCGCGAGCAGGGCCACACGCTTCGCTTCATCGAGTACATGGACGTCGGCGCGACGAACGGCTGGCGGCTCGACGACGTCGTCCCCGCAGCCGAGATCGTGGCGCGAATCTCGGCCGAGCTGCCGCTCGAGCCGACGGACGCGAACTATCGCGGCGAGGTCGCGCAGCGCTGGCGCTACGCCGACGGCAGCGGCGAGATCGGCGTGATCGCCTCGGTGACGCAGCCGTTCTGCGGCGACTGCACCCGCGCGCGGATCTCGGCCGAAGGACGCCTCTATACCTGCCTCTTCGGCCTCCGCGGCCACGATCTGCGCGCGCGGATCCGGGCGGGCGCCTCCGACGAGGAGCTGCAGCAGGCCCTGAGCGCGATCTGGGGCAAGCGCACCGACCGCTATTCGGAGCGCCGATCCGCCGCGACGACCAGCCTCCCGAAGGTCGAGATGTCCTACATCGGCGGGTAGCATTGTCGCCTTCGTGTCCGTTTCCTCCGCAGCCGTAGCACGCCGACTTCCACGCGGCTGGGCGCATCTCGCACTCCAGTTCGGGTTCTGGATCGGCTTCTACTTCGCGTATCAGCTGGCCCGAGGGGTCGCCGACCGCAACGGCGTCGAGGCCGCCTTCGCGAACGGGGAGTGGATCATCGACTTCCAGCGCAGCCTCGGCTCGATGATCGAGTTGAACCTGCAGCGGGCGGTCGAGAGCTCGGCCGTCCTGATCCAGGCGACGTCGATCACCTACTGGCTCTCACAGTTCGCGGTCGTCGGCCTCGCGCTGATCTGGGTGTACTTCAAGGCCCACGAGCGCTTCTACGCCTTCCGGAACATGCTGATCGTCGGCAACCTGATCGGGCTCGCCGGTTACATGCTCCTCCCCACGGCGCCGCCGCGGATGTTCCCCGGTGCCGGGTTCACGGACACGCTCGCGACCCACTCGACCGTCAACCACTCATCGACGTTCGTCGCCTTCTCGTCCAACCCCTACGCGGCGATGCCGAGCCTGCACGCGCTCGACGCGCTGATCGTCAGCGTCGTGATGGCGACGGTCGTCCGCCGGCGCTGGGCGAAAGTGCTCTGGCTCGCCTGGGCGCCATGGGTCTGGTTCGCGGTGATGGCGACCGGCAACCACTTCTGGCTCGACATCGCTGCCGGCGTCCTCGTGGCCGGCGTCGCCGCGGCGATCGTGTATCGCCCGTGGCGGCAGCTGCGCGCGAACCCAGCATGAGCCTGAAAGCGGCGTACACCGGGGGCGCGAGGGCGATCGCCTCCCGCTCGATGACCGGGCTCGCCCGGACGCGCGTGACGCCGAACATGCTCACCGCAGCGGGAGTGACTCTCTGCGCAGCCGCCGCCGTGCTCGTCTACTTCGAGTACCGGGACGAGCTCCTCTTCTTCTGGCTCGGCGGGCTCGCGTTCGTGGTCGGCTCGATCCTCGACATCCTCGACGGAGCCCTCGCTCGGGCCGGCGGCAAGCAGACGACCTTCGGTGGCTTCCTCGACTCGACGCTCGACCGTGTCGGCGAAGGGCTCGTCCTCGGCGCGATCGCGCTCGTCTTCATGCGCGAAGGAAACGAGCTCGCGCTCGCGCTCACCGTCGCCGCGCTCGGCGGCTCCTTCCTCGTGCCGTACGCGCGGGCGAAGGCGGAGGGGCTCGGGATCAAGGGCGACGTCGGCATCGGCTCCCGCGCCGAGCGTGTCACCGTGATCGCGGTGGGGCTGGCGCTCGCGCCCTGGGGCGTGCTGCCCTGGGCGATCGGCGTCCTCGCCGTGACCGCGTGGGTGACAGTCCTGCAGCGGATCCTGCACGTCCGCCGCGAGCTCGCTACCCGCACGAGCTAGCGATCTGCGCTAAAGTGCTAGCAGTTTGGCTGCTAGCACTTCCCCCTCAGTCCGGACGAGCGTGCTCGTCCGCATGCCCGGCTCGCTCAAGCGCGCGCTCGTCCGCGAGGTCGCGCGCCGTGAGTCGAACCTGAACGACGTCGCCGTCGCGCTCCTGGCGGATCGCTTCGGGATCTCGTTCGCTCCCAGCGGCCGTCGCCGCAAGGCGATTCCGGGCGCGGCCGGAGCCGTCGTCCTTCGCATGCCGCCCGAGCTCCGCCGCGAGCTGAAGGCGGGAGCCCGGCGCCGCAAGCTCAACGTCAACGATCTCGTGCTCCTCACGCTCAGTGACGCACTCGAGGTCCCCTTCACAAGCAATCGAAAGGACACCATGGCTTCCAGCAACGGCTCGAGCAACGGCTCGACCAACGGCAACGCCCGCTCCAAGGACAAAGTCCGCGTCGCCATCGTCGGGGTCGGCAACTGCGCCAACTCCCTGCTCCAGGGCGTGCAGTACTACAAGGATGCGGACGAGGAGACCTTCGTCCCCGGCCTGATGCACGTGAACCTCGGCGGCTACCACATCCGCGACATCGAGTTCACGGCCGCCTTCGACGTCACGGCGGACAAGGTCGGCAAGGACCTCGCCGACGCGATGTGGGCGCACCCGAACGACACGATCAAGTTCGCCGACGTGCCGAAGACCGGGATCACGGTCAACCGCGGCATGACCCACGACGGGATCGGCAAGTACCTCGGCGAGATCACGACGAAGGCCCCCGGCGAGACCGACGACATCGTCGGCATCCTCCAGGAGACGAAGACCGACGTCGTCGTCAGCTACCTCCCCGTCGGCTCGGAGATGGCCGCGAAGTGGTACGCCGAGCAGTGCCTCGAGGCCGGCGTCGCGCTCGTCAACTGCATGCCCGTCTTCATCGCGCGCGAGAACTACTGGCAGAAGCGCTTCGAGGAGAAGGGCCTGCCGATCATCGGCGACGACATCAAGTCGCAGGTCGGCGCCACGATCACGCACCGCGTCCTCACGAGCCTCTTCCGCGAGCGCGGCGTCCACCTCGACAAGACGATGCAGCTGAACGTCGGCGGCAACTCCGACTTCCTGAACATGCTCGAGCGCACGCGCCTGGAGTCGAAGAAGATCTCGAAGACGAACGCCGTCACCTCGATGCTCGACTACGACCTCGGCGAGGGGAACGTCCACGTCGGCCCGTCCGACTACGTGCCGTGGCTGACCGACCGCAAGTGGGCGTACATCCGGATGGAGGGCTCCTCCTTCGGCGACGTGCCGCTGAACATCGAGCTGAAGCTCGAGGTCTGGGACTCGCCGAACTCGGCCGGAATCGTGATCGACGCGGTCCGGATGGCGAAGCTGGCGCTGAACAACGGCGTCGCCGGCGCGCTCGAGGGCCCGTCGAGCTACCTGATGAAGTCGCCGCCCGTGCAGATCGTCGACGACGAGGCGTACGAGGCGACCGAGAAGTTCATCGCCCAGAACGCGCTCAAGAAGACGAAGGCCGCTGCGAGCGCTTGATGCGGCGCTACTTCTGGATCGGCGCGGCGGCTCTGCTCGGAGTCGCCGCGCTGGTCTCGATCGTCGCCCTGCTGCGGGGCGAGCTCACTCCGACTGACGGCAACATCCTCTTCTCCCTCGCCGCTGCGTTTCTCGCCGGCTCGGCGGCGCTCTCCGGGCTGGCGCTGCTCGAACGGCGCGACCTCGTCCCGCTCGGCTGGATCGTGGTCGCGACGAGCGCGGTCGGCTTCGTCATTCTCGCCTGGCAGATCTGGACCGAGTTCGATTACGAGAACTGGTCGCTCGACACCGTCACCGTTGTCGTGGCGGCGCTGATGGTGGCAACAGCGCGGCTGCTCTCCCGCGGGCTCGCGTGGCTCTACTGGCTCAGCGCCACGCTGACCGTGGTAACCGCGGCGGTCTACGTCTGGGCGATCCACACCGACCCGCAGGGCGACAACTGGGAGAAGCTCCTCGGCACGATCGGGATCGTGACCGTGCTCGCGTGGTTTCTCGTCCCGGTGCTCGGCCGCAGCTCGAGCGCGCCGCGGGAGCGGGTCGTCGGCCGCGGGCCCGGCCGAGTCGAGGTCGAGTTGGCTGCAGGCGAGACGCTCGTCGTCCGCAGCTAGTCGAAGCGGATTACGCTGCGGATGCCGTCCTGGGCCTCCATCAGCTCGAAGCCCTTGTTCACCTCGTCGAGCGTCAGCCGGTGCGAGAGGAACGGCTCGACGTCGAGCTCTCCCGCCAGCCAGCGGTCGATCAGCGGCGGCACTTCGTCGCGGCCCTTGATTCCGCCGAACGACGAGCCGGCGACGCGGCGGCCGGTGATCAGGTAGCGCGGCACGATGTCGAGGGTCTCTCCCTTGCCCGCCACTCCGGCGACGGTGCAGAGGCCCCAGCCCATTCGCGCCGACTCGACCGCCTGCCTCATCACCCCGACGTTGCCGGTCGCCTCGAAGGTGTAGTCGGCGCCGAAGCCGCCCGTCGTCTCGAGGATCCGCTCGACCGTGTCGGGGCCGCCGACCATCGTCTCGGTCGCGCCCTGGCCACGGGCCAGCTCGAGCCGCTCCTCGGAGAGGTCGACGCAGACGATTCGCTCGGCTCCCTGGAGCCGGCAACCCGCGACCGCGCCGAGCCCGACCATCCCGGCTCCGAAGATGACGCACGTCGAGCCGGGCTCGACCGCCGCGGTCTTCATCGCCGCGCCGAGGCCGGTCGTGAGCCCGCACGCGAACAGCGCCACCCCCTCGAGCGGCGCCTCCGGATTCACCTTCGCGAGCGCGATCTCGGGCATCACCGTGTATTCCGCGAACGTCGAGGTGCCCATGAAGTGGCGGATCGGCTCGCCGCCGCGAGAGAGGCGGACGGTGCCGTCGGGGAGATGACCCTTGCCCTGCTCTTCGCGGATCGCCAGGCACAGGTTCGTGCGCGTCGAGCGGCAGTGGACGCACTCGCGGCACTGGGGCGAGAAGAGCGTGACGACGTGATCGCCCGCCGCGAGCGAGCTCACGCGGTCGCCGACGCGCTCGACGACCCCCGCGCCCTCGTGCCCGAGCACCGTCGGCGCATAGCCGGACGGGTCGGCGCCGGAGGCCGTGTAGAGGTCGGTGTGGCAGACGCCGCAGGCGACGAGCCGGACGAGAACCTCACCCGCCTTCGGCTCCGCGAGCTCGAGCTCCTGCACCTCGAGCGGCGCGCCGAACTGCTCGAGGACGGCGGCGCGGATCTTCATCCCACCGCCCGCTCCGCCGCCGCAAACCCGAGCACGCGGTGCGATTTGTCGCAGAACGGCTTCGTCGACGACCTGCCGCAACGGCAGAGCGCGACGGTCTCGCCGGCCGGCAGCTCGTAGGCGTTCCCGTCCGCGTCGATCAGCCGAAACGGCCCGGTGACGCGGTAGGGCCCGTTCTCGCGCACCGTGATCGTGACCTCGGCCACCGCTCGACTCTACACTCGGTTGCGTGAAGATCTGCTTGGTGACCCCGTTTGCGTGGTCACTGCCACACGACGTCAACCAGCATGTGGCCGGGATCGCGAAGGAGCTGCGCGCGCTCGGGCACAGCGTGACGGTGCTCGCCCCGTCCGGCCGCCCCGCCGATCTCGCCGCAGGTCGGCGAACGCTCGCGCGCGGCGGCGACGCCGAGATGATCGCGATCGGCACCGCGGTGCCGGTGTCGCGCCGGTCGAGCCTCGGCGTTCCCGTGGGTGTTCGCGCGAACGTGCGCCTCGCGCTCCAGCAGGGCCGCTTCGACGTCGTCCACGGCTTCGAGCCCGGGCTGCCGAGTATCTCCTACCTCGCCCTGCGCGACTCCGAGGCGCTCGGCGTCGCGAGCTTCTTCTCGCCGGACCGGCTCGGCTATCCCCCACGGCGCGCGCTGCGCGAGAAGCTGCTCGCCCGCATCGACGTGCTGGTCGCCTCCTCCGAGGCGACCGCTGCCGCGGCTGCAGAGCGCTTCCCCGGCGACTACCGGATCCTCTCGCCGGGAGTCGACACGGAGCTGTTCGCCCCGACCGCCAAGCGGAACCTCGTCGTGATCGAGCTTCACTCCGGCTCGCTGCCGGTCGCGCGGACCGCGCTCCGCTCACTGAAGGAGCTGTCGGGCTGGGAGGCGGTGCTGCTGCGCACGAAGCCGCTCTCGACCCGGCCCGGGATCCCGATCGCGCTCCGCGACCGGGTCCACGTCCGCTCCGGGCGAACGGCCGAGGCGCGGGCGGCCGTGCTGGCGGAGGCGGCGATCGTCGTCCCGGCGCCGACCGGCTCCGCGCGGCTGCGCCTCGAAGCCGCGGCCTCGGGCGCTGCGCTGGCCGACCCGCCGGGCGTGCTCGACCAGCCCGAACTCGCCGCGGCTGTGCTTCAGCGCCTGACCGAGAATGCCGACCTCTGCGAGCGGAAGGGCCGGGAAGCGCGGGCACATGCCGAGGAACAGAGCTTCGCCGCCGTCGCGCGCGAGCTCGAGCGGATCTACGGCGGCCTCGGCGGGCGCAGGCGGGTTCGCCGCCGCGGCGGGGAGCCGCTCGCCGACCGACCCTGGATCGTCGCCGACCTGCACATGCACACCTCGTGGTCGCACGACTGCTCGATCGAGGTCGACGAGCTGCTCGACCACGCCGAGGCCGAGGGGCTCGGCGCGATCGCGGTCACCGATCACAACGTCTTCGGCGGCGCACGCGAGGCGGCCGCGAAGGCGCACGGGCGCGATCTGATCGTGATCCCCGGCGAGGAGGTGAAGACGGATGACCAGGGCGAGGTGATCGGCCTCTTCCTGAAGGAGGAGATTCCGCGCGGGATGACGTTCGCCGAGACGGTCGCGGCGATCCGCGAGCAGGAGGGAGTCGTCTACCTCCCCCACCCCTTCGACCGCATGCACGCGATCCCGTTCCCGGCGACGCTGCACCGGCACCTCCACGAGATCGACGTGCTCGAGGTCTACAACGCACGGCTCCTGTTCGAGGGTTACAACGACGAGGCCGTCCGGTTCGCACGCAAGTACGGGCTCCCCGCAGGAGCCGGCTCCGACGCACATGTGCTCCAGGGAGTCGGCACGGGGGCGCTGCGGATGCGCGCGTTCGACGGGCCCGAGGAGTTCATGCTCTCGCTGCGGAGCGCCGAAGTGCTGCGCCGCCCCAAGTCGCTTGCGTACCTGCAGAGCCTCAAGTGGGTGGCGCAAGTCAAGGAGAAGGTGCGCTAGGAGCGAACCGAGAGACGACGCCTGTGGCTGCCGCATCGACCGACGAGATCTACGAGCGTTACCTGCAAAAGGCCATTGCCGAGATCAACGAGCTCGGGCACGAGATCGGCCGCGCGGGTGACGCAACGCACGTTCCCGTGCTCGGTTCCGGGCACCCCTTGGCGGACGTCTTCCTTCTGAAGCACGCGCCGAAGCCGTCGGAGATCCAGGAGGGCGTGGCGTTCTTCGGCCGCGCCGGCGAGGCGCTGAAGAAGTCGTTGCAGCGCCTCCACGTCGATCCGATGGCCGTCTACGGGACGAACTGCCTCAAGTTCGGCGGCGAGAGCTTCGAGGAGGCGGCCCCGTGGCTGACGCGCGAGCTGCACATCGTCCAGCCGAAGCTGCTCGTGTTGATGGGCGCGGAGACGGTCGAGTTCGCGAACGCGTTGTCGTTCCCGCTCTGCGGACCCGGTGGACGCTGCCGCCGGCGGGCTGCAGCGCTTCACGGCGACCGTCGAAGCTCTCGTCGTCCCGGACATCGACAGTGCGCTCGACGAAGCGCCCGCGAAGACGGCCTTCTGGAATGCGTTCAAGGCCGTCGGCAGCTGGTACTCCGAGCTGCCGCCGTATTGACCCGCGAACGCCTCGCCGCGCTGGCGGGGCTGACGCTGGCGCTCGCGCTCTACACCGGCGGCGCTGACCGCCTCTGGGACGGCAGCCTCTGGCCCGACCTTCTCTTCCTGACGATCGTCCTCTTCCCCGTCACGTTCGCGGCGATCTGGCTGCTGCTGCCGCTCCGGGACCACCGGGCGATGCTGCCGGCGGGGCTGACGCTTGCGGCCCTGGCGGTGCTGCTCCACTTCACCGAGCTCGACGTCCTCAACAACCTCGCCAAGCTCTTCGCGCTGATCTGCCTCGGCTTCTGGTTTCTGACGTGGTTCGAGAACGTGATGTGGGCGGCGCTGATCGCCGTCGTGATCCCGTGGGTCGACGCGATCTCGGTCTGGCGCGGCCCCACGGAGTACGTGGTCGAGGAGCAGCCGCAGATCTTCGACAACGTCTCGGTCGCCTTCCGCGTGCCGGGCGAGGACTCGACGGCGAACCTCGGCCCGCCGGACATCCTCTTCTTCGCCCTCTTCCTCGCCGCCGCCGATCGCTTCGCCCTGCGCGTCGGGTGGACGTGGCTCGGGATGACGGCACTCCTCGGCGCCACGCTGATCGTGACCGCGACGACCGACGTCTCCGGCCTCCCCGCGCTGCCGGCGATCTGCGTCGGGTTCCTGCTTCCGAACGCAGACATCCTCTGGACGGCGCTGCGGCGGCGCGGGCTCGCGCCCGGCCGGATCTACGGCCGGACAGACGCGCAGCTGTACGACCTCGACGCCGACGTGATCGAGCGAACGCCCTCGAGGATCGTGCTGCTCACGCGAGACCGGCCCCCGGTCACGACCGTCGTCGAAGGCGCGTTCGCGGACGAGCCTGCGGGAGGCGACCCGATAGCGAGCCGCGTCACGATCGGGAACGCGGAGCCGATCTCGGCGCTCGTGCACGATCTTCCGCACGGCCTCGTCGTCGAGCCTCAGGACGAGGTCTCGTCCTACCTCGCCGTCACGCATCCGGAGCAGCTCGGCGCCGACGAGGACAAGCTCGAGCGCCTGAAGCGGGAGCGCCGCTAACAGGGCTTGTGTTGATTCAACACAAGCCCTCCGCGCCCCGCTGAACGCGGCGACCCCGTCGGACTTAGTGTTGTTTCAACACTAAGTCCGTTCGCGCGTGAGCAGCGAGACCGTCTCGACGTGCGGCGTGTGCGGGAACATGTCGACCGGCTTCGTCCGCACCAGCTCGTAGCCGTACTGCTCCCGCAAGACCTTGACGTCCGAGGCGAGCGTGGTCGGGTTGCAGGAGATATAGACGAGCTTCGGCGCGCCGAGCTCACCCGTTCGCCGCAACGCCTTCCCGGCGAGACCGGCCCGCGGCGGGTCGACGACGACGACGTCCGGCTGCCCGGCCCGCTCGGCGAGCTCCTCGAGCACCTGGCCGACGTTGCCGGCGAAGAAGGCAGCGTTGCCGATCTCGTTCAGATCCATGTTCTCGAGCGCACACGCGATCGACTCTTCGGAGATGTCGACGCCCCAGACGGTGAGCGCGTGCTTCGCGAGCGAGAGGCCGATGGTGCCGGTGCCGCAGTAGAGGTCATAGACCGTCTCCACGCCGGTCAGGCCGGCGTACTCGATCGCCAGCGCGTACAGCTTCTCCGCCATCTCGGTGTTCGTCTGCAGGAAGGCGTTCGGGCGGACCCGGAACCGGTGTCCGAGCAGCTCCTCCTCGATCGCGTCGTCACCCCAGAGCAGTGTCGAGGGGAGGTTCGTCACCTCCGACGGCTGGTCGTTGATCGCCCAGTGGATCGACTTCACCTCGGGGAAGCGGCGCAGAACCTCGACGAAGTAGTCGCGCTCGAACCGCTCGCCGGGCGCGGTCACGAGGACGACGAGCACCTGGCCCGTGTTGCGCCCCTCGCGATAGACGAGGTGTCGAAGGTAGCCGGTGTGCTCGGCCTGGTCGTAGGCCTCGAGGTTCTCCTCCCGCGCCCAGTCGCGAACCGTGTTGCGGATCGCGTTGCCGAGCTCCGTCGTCAGCCAGCACTTCTCGATCTCGAGCACCTCGTCCCAGCGGCCGGCCTTGTGGAAGCCGAGTGCCGGCCCGCTCGGCGTCTGGGTGAAGGAGTACTCGAGCTTGTTGCGGTAGAAGAACTGCGATGCCGCCGGCAGGATCGGCTCGACGGGCGCGTCCGCGATTCCGCCGATCCGCTTGAGCGCATCGCGCACCTGCTCCTCCTTCGCCGCCGCCTGCACCTCGTATGCGAGATCCTGGAAACGGCAGCCGCCGCACGCCGGGTAGTGGGCACACGGCGCGTCGACGCGGTTCGGCGACGGGTCGAGCACCTCGAGCGCCAGCGCCTCTGCGAATCCGCGCTTCACTTTCGTCACCCGCGCGCGGACGCGGTCGCCGGGGAGCCCGCGGCGGACGAAGACGACGAAGCCGTTCAGGCGCGCGACGCCGTTGCCGCCGTAGGCGAGCGAGTCGACCTGAAGCTCGATCTCCTCGTCTTTGCGGACGGGCGCGGCCATGCGCCGGAGGGTACTTACGAGATGTCGCGGCTGCGGGTTCGCCAGCTGCCGGCGGCACCGAGCACGGCGATCCAGCCCAGGGAGACCGCCACACCGGGCCAGTAGCCGAGCAGGTCGTCGCCGCTGGTGCCGTCGGCGGCATCGAGCGCCCTGAAAGGGAGGTAGCCGGCCGCACGATCGAGATCGATCAACCCCAGCAGCCCCCAGATCAGCGTCTCGCCGACGAAGAGCCAGACCAGCGTGCCGACGAGCGCCGCAACCTGGCTGTGCACGACCGATGCGATCCCGACACCCATCAGCCCCCACAAGATTGCGCTCAGCAACGTCTGCGCCGCCCGCGTTCCCACCTCGCCGTCGAGCAGGTGGATGTCGTCGCCGACGATCGACAGCCACGGCAGCGCCACGGCTGCGACGACGAGCAGCGCGAGGACGCTGGACAGGAGGAACAAGAGCGAGCCCGCGATCGCCTTCGAGCCGAGCATCCGTTCGCGGCTCGGCTCGGCGAGGAGCGTCGGCGTGATCGTGCCGTGGCGGAACTCGGTGGTCACCATCGTGATCCCCAGGATCACGGAGAGCACGGCGGCGAATCCTGCCGCCTCGACCAGGCCGACCTGGAAGTCGAGCTGGGCGCGCGAATCCGCGTTCGAGCCGACATCGCCGGCGACCGCGAGCCCGACGAGCAGGAAGATCGCGATCAGGTACGCCCACCAACCGCGAGTGGTGCGCACCTTCAGCAGTTCCGATCGGACGAGAGCGGTCACTCGGTGGTCTCCCCGCCGGTCAGCTCGAGGAAGACTTCCTCGAGCGTCGCGCGCTCGACGCTGAGCTCGTGGAGGACGACGCGGTTCGCCGCGGCGAGCTCGCCGATCCGCTCCGGCTGCGTCTCCGCCAGCAGTGCGCCGTCATCGGCCTCTGAGACCGTCACGCCTTCAGCCGCGAGGAGCCGGCGCAAGCGCTCCGCGTCCGGCGACCGCACGCGCGTCGAGCCGCTGGCGCCGGCGAGCACGTCCGCGATCGCAGCCTGCTGGACCAGCCTGCCGCGATGGATGATCACGACCCGATCCGCGGTCTGCGCCACCTCCGAGAGGACGTGGCTCGAGACGAGAATCGTCCGACCTTCGGCGGCGAGGGCACGGAGGAAGTCGCGCAGCCAGCGGATCCCGGCCGGGTCGAGGCCGTTCGCCGGCTCGTCGAGCACGAGCACTTCGGGATCGCCGAGCAGCGCCGTGGCGAGCCCGAGCCGCTGCCGCATCCCGAGCGAGTACCCCTTGACGCGCCGCTTCTGGGCAGCGGTGAGCTCGACGAGCGCGAGCACCTCCGTCGACGCGCGAGGCCGGAATCCCGGCGGCGGCGGCCTGCACCCGCAGGTGGTTGCGCCCCGACCGGCCGGGATGCACCTCGCTCGCCTCGAGCACTGCGCCGACGCGGTGGAGCGGCCGGTCGAGCTCGCCGTAGGGAACGCCGAGGACGGTCGCGCTGCCCGCGTCCGGGTGCACGAGTCCGAGCACGGAGCGGAGCGTCGTCGACTTGCCGGCCCCGTTCGGCCCGAGGAAGCCGGTGATCGTCCCCGACTCGACGCGGAAGCTGAGTCCCGCCACGGCCTGGGTCTTGCCGAAGCGCTTGCTGAGCCCTTCGACCTCGATCACGACAGCGTGGTCACATAGACGGTGCGCTCCCGGGGACCGTCGAACTCGCAGAAGAAGATCCCCTGCCAGGTTCCGAGCGCGAGCGTCCCGTCGCGAACCGGTACGAGCACGCTCGAGCCCATGAAGGCGGCGCGGATGTGCGTCGGCGCGTTCTCCTCGCCCTCCTCGATGTGCTGCCAGGGCCAGTCCTCGGAGACGATCCGCTCGAGCGCAACCTCGAAGTCGCGCGCGACGGCGGGGTCGGCGTGCTCGTTGATCGTCACGCCCGCGGTCGTGTGCGGGACGTAGACGAGCGCCGCTCCGGCGCCGTTGAGCTCGCCGAGCGCGGAGCGAACGTCCTCCGTGATCTCGACGCAGCTGACTCCGCTTCTGGGTTGTGACACTGAACTCGCGCACGGTGCGTATCCTAGGCAGCCATGAGCGAGAGCACGCCCAGTGAGCGCGAGCTCGACGGCTATCGCACCGGCGCAGACCGCTTCATCGCGGAGCTCGACGAGGAGTACTACCTCCACTACGCCGGCCTGAAGCCGGAGTTCGAGCTGCGCCCGATCTACGAGCGGCATGCCGACCTGACGAACATCGAGACGGTGCGTCGGCTCGGCAACGCGGTCCAGGGAAGAGAGAACCTCGAACTCTTCCGGTTCGGCTGCGAAGGCTTCCTCGGCGAGCTGACGCGCGAGCACGCGGAGAAGATCGCCGAGAGCGAGACGAAGCTCGAGATCCAGCACGAGGGCGAGACCGTCGGTTTCCGGATGCTGCCGCCGACGATCGCGAACACCGCCGATCGCGATTCGCGCGCCCGGCTCGAGGCGGCCCGGAACGACCTGACCGAGGAGCATCTGAACCCGATCTACCTCGATGCCGTCCACACGACGCAGCGCGCGATCTCCGACCTCGGCGCACCGACGTACTTCCATCTCTACCGCGACCGCTTCGGCTACGACCTCGAGGGCCTTGCGGCGCAATGCCGGGCGCTGCTCGACTCGACCGAGCGGCTCTACGAAGACTCGATCGACCGCGTCCTTCGCGATCGCGTCGGCGTCGGCCTGGCCGAGGCGGAGCGCTGGGACATCCGCCGCTTCTTCCGCGGTACGAGCTGGGACGAGGCCTTCCCCGCCGACCGGATGTTGCCGGCGCTGCGCGGCACGCTCGCCGGTCTCGGGATCGACCTGGACGCGCAACACAACGTCCACCTCGATGTCGAGGAGCGGCCGACCAAGAGCCCGCGCGCCTTCTGCGCTCCGATCGAGATCCCCGACAAGGTCATGCTCGTGATCCAGCCGCAGGGCGGCCCGGACGACTGGTATGCGCTCTTCCACGAGGCGGGACACACCGAGCACTTCGCGTTCACCGACCCCAACCTCAGGATGGAGGAGAAGCGGCTCGGCGACAACGCGGTCACCGAGGGCTGGGCGATGCTCTTCGACCACCTGATCGACGATCGCGCGTGGCTCTCGAGCATGCTCAGCTTCCCGCGTCCGGATCTCTTCGCCGCCGAGGGGGCGGTGCAACTCCTCTTCTACGTCCGCCGCTACTGCGCGAAGCTGCTCTACGAGATCGAGTTCCACGCCGCACCCGACGTGACCCAGATGCGCAGCCGCTACGTCGAGATCCTCGGCGACGCGCTCAAGGTCGAGCCGAGTCCGACGGACTACCTCGCCGACATCGACTCCGGCTACTACGTGACCTCGTACCTGCGCGCGTGGGCGTTCGCGGCCCAGATGACGAGCTTCCTGCGGGAGGAGTTCGGGACGCGACTGGTTCAAGCGCCGCGAGGCGGGCTCACTCCTCGTCGAGCTGTGGGCGCTCGGGCAGAAGCCGAACGCGGACGAGTTGCTGAAAGACGTCACCGGCGCCCCGGTCGAGATGGAGTCCGTCGCCGAGCACGTCCGCTCGGCCATCCCCACTCCGGCCTAGAGCGCCCCGCCCGCCGCCGGCGGCGATCCCGCCTCGGCGCCTGCATCCCCGACGGTCTCGCGCGCGAGGTAGTCCTCGATCAGCATCACGTTGTCCTTCGACCGCTCGACGACGGTGAGGAGCGCGGCCATCGACGAGACCTCCTCGCGCTGCTCCTGCAGGAACCAGTGCAGGAACTGCTCGCCGACGAGATCGCCCTTCGAGCGGGCCAGCTTGGCGAGGTCGGAGATCTGCTGGGTGACGCGCTTCTCCTGCTCGAGCGCGAGCCGCACCGGCTCGACGACGTCCGCGAACGCGGTCTTGCGGCGCCGCGACGCCCGGGATCACGACCTGCTCGTCCGCGTCGAGCAGGTACTGGACGATCATCATCGCGTGGTTCCGCTCCTCGACCGCCTGTCGGTAGAAATGGGCGGCGAGCCGCGGCAGCGTCTGCGCGTCGTAGTGGACTGCGATCGCCACGTACTGCTGCGAGGCGCCGAACTCGTGCCCGACCTGCTCGTTCAGCCCGTCCGGGAAGGCGGCCATGCCGCGACTCTAGTCGGCAGAGCGGGCCGGCGCGAGCGTGCGCCGGCCCGTCACCGGTCGGGGCTACTGCTCGATCGTGGGCGGTGAGCCGCCGACCTGGATCCGGCGCGGCTTCGGCGCCGCCGGCTTCGCGACCCGGATCTCGAGGACGCCGTCGCTGTAGTCGGCCTTGATTGTCTCCTCGGTCACCCCGGCGGGGACGCCGAGCGCACGGCTGAAGGTGCCGAAGCGGCGCTCGTAGCGAACGAAGCCGTTTTCGGCCTGCTGCTCGGTGCGCTCGCGCTGCGCCGAGACGGTGAGCGTGTCGTCATGCAGCTCGACCGCGATCTGCTCCTCGGCCACGCCCGGCAGATCGAATGCGTACACGAGCTCCTGCTCGGTCTCCCAGACGTCCACGGCGGGAACCCAGTCCTGCGTCGTGCGACCGTTGCCCTCGAAGATGCCGTTCATCAGACGGCTCATCTCCGTCTGCAGCGTCGCCAGCTCGCGAATCGGCTCCCAGCGAACCAGTGTTGCCACAGCCATTCCTCCTTCGTCGTTCGATGATCTGACTGCACGCCCAGGATATAATCTGAGCGTCTCCGTGTCAAGTAACGAATTGCAGTAGCATCGCGCGGTGCTGCCGCTCCGAGACAACGTGCCGACCAGCTCGCGGCCGCTCGTCACCTACGCGTTGATCCTCGCGAACGTGCTCGTCTGGGTGCTCTACCAGCTCCCCGACCTGCAGGGGTCGGTCGACGAGCTCGCCTACCACCCTTGCGAGGTCGAGAACTCGTGCCCGACGGTCGGGCAGGACTGGCCGCTGACCTCGATCACCTCGATGTTCATGCACGGCAGCTGGGCGCACCTGCTCGGGAACATGCTCTTCCTCTGGATCTTCGGGAACAACGTCGAGGACACGCTCGGGAAGGTCCGGTTCGTGCTCTTCTACTTCGTCGGCGGCCTTGCGGCGACGGCGCTGCAGACGTTCATCACCCTCGCCTACGCGAGCGACTTCGAGGGCACGATCCCGAACGTCGGCGCGAGTGGCGCGGTCTCGGCGGTGCTCGGCGCCTACCTCGTCCTGCTGCCCCGGGCAAAGGTGCTGACGCTGATCTTCTTCGTCCTCCGCGAGATCCCGGCGGTGTTCTTCCTCCTGGTCTGGTTCGGCTTCCAGCTCCTGGACGGCGGCGCCTCGCTCGCCCACCCCGAGGAGGGCGGCGGGATCGCGTTCTTCGCTCACATCGGCGGCTTCGTCTTCGGCGCGCTCGCCGTCAAGCTGCTGCAGCAACGACGACCGCTCTCCCCGACGTACTAGTGGCTCGTGCGTTCGAGGAGCACGTCACGGCGGCGCTCGACTCGCTCCCCTCTCACCTCGCGGATGCGCTCGACAACGTTGCTGTCGTGATCGAGGAGTCCAACCGCGATGAGCCCGACCTCTACGGCCTCTTCGACTGGCCCGAGTACATGCCCGCGAAGATCTCGATCTACCGGAAGCCGCTCCAGGAGGACTTCGAGGATCCGGCGGAGCTGGAGGAGCAGATCCGCGTCACGGTGCTGCACGAACTGGCGCACTACTTCGGCATGGACGAGGACCGGATCGCGGATCTCGGCTACGACTGACGGCGACAATGTTGCGTTTCCGTTGAGGCGCAAACGGCCGGACTAAAACGCGACGAGGACTCGTTTTCAGGAGCATGAGAACGATTCCTGAGATTCATGCCGAGATCGAGCGCCTGAGCGATGTCCGCGGCGAGCTGTGGCAGCAGCTTTCCTACGGTCGCCAGCAGACGATCGTGGACGAGATCAAGCAGATCGACCAGCAGCTGGTGACCCTCTGGGACGAGCACCGGGCCGAACGTGCGCGCATTCGCTTCGGCGAGCGCGACGAGATCGTGCGTCGGGCTCGCCAGGAGGAGAGGCTCGAAAGAGCCGCGTAGTACCATCGGCCCCGAATGGGGTTGAAGGGTCTGCGCGACCGGAGCGACAAGCATTCCGACGAAGAGTCGGAGCGCGAGGCGCTGCGCCGGCAGCGGCTCGAGGCGGCAAGCGAGCTCGCGGCGCTGAAGCAGACGCTCGCCGAGCGAGTCGCCGAGGTGCAGCAACGCGAGCGTGAGCTCGCCGACGCGCTCGCTCGGGTCGAGAAGCGCGAGCAGAAGCTGGACTCGGCCGAAGGACGGGGTTCGCGGTTCGACGCCGTTCGGCTTCGCCTCGCGGAGGCGAAGGAGGCTCGGGCGGCACTCGACACCCGGCGGGAGGAGCTGGACGCGAGAGCGGCGGCTCTCGACGCCCGCGAGGCTGCGCTTGCAGCAGGCGGAGAGAGGCCTGCTCCCGCCCCCACTCCTCCGGATCCAGCCCTCACGGCAGAGCTCGACGCACGCGCGACCAGCCTCGACGAGCGCGAGGCAGGGCTGGACGAGACGGCGACGTCGCTCGCCGACCGCGAGGCCGCGCTCGAGGCGAGGGCGGCGGAGCTCGAGGCGCGGACAGCGGCGCTCACCGAGCGCGAGGAGGCTGTCGAGGCCCGCGAGAGCGAGCCTGTGGCTCCAGCCCCGGCGCCCGCAGCACCGCCGGATCCGGGAGAGCTCGAGCGGATCGGGGCAAAGCTGGCGGAGCTCCGCGAAGCCGAGAAGGCATTCGTCCGCACGCAGAACGAGCTCGCCGCACGCAGCGAGGCGCTCGCCGAGCAGGCGACGGCGCTCGCCGACCGGGAGCGCAAGCTGGCCGCGAAGGAGACCCCGGCACCTTCGGCTGAGCTCGAGATCCTCGAAGCCCGGATCCGCCGGCTGGAGCAGGGCGGCCGCGGCCGCACCGAGGAGACGAGGACGTTCAGCGCCGGCCTGCGCTCGCTCCAGGATCGCGGTCTCCGCAGCCCCCGCGAGCCGGACGAGCCTCTACACTGACACCCTTCTCGGGGCGTTAGCTCAGCTGGGAGAGCGCCGCCTTTGCAAGGCGGAGGTCGCCGGTTCGATCCCGGCACGCTCCATTGCTGGCGCAGGTTCGGGATCTGCAGGAGCAGATCCCGAACGCGCAAAGACCCCTGAAGGGGCTGCTTCGCAGCCCGAAGGCGCCGCACCTGAACCCACCCGCTCTGCGTTGCATGCGCTGCGGCGGACCGGATTGCTGGCGCAGGTTCGGGATCTGCAGGAGCAGCTCCCGAACGCGCAAAGACCCCTGAAGGGGCTGCTTCGCAGCCCGAAGGCGCCGCACCTGAACCCACCCGCTCTGCGTTGCATGCACTGCGGCGGACCGGATTGCTGGCGCAGGTTCGGGATCTGCAGGAGCAGATCCCGAACGCGCAAAGACCCCTGAAGGGGCTGCTTCGCAGCCCGAAGGCGCCGCACCTGAATCCACCCGCTCTGCGTTGCATCGGTAGAAGCGAGGCGACGCATGGCCGCACTGCGGCGGACCGGAGGGCGCGTGGAGTTCTTCGAGAAATATCGGCTGCAGAACGTCGGGACGACCCGTGCGCGTCTCGCTGAGCTGATCACGATCTTCGAGAACGAGCGTCACGCCATGACGATTCGCGAGCTCGGAGAGCTGCGCGACGAGATGGATCAGCTGACCGAGAAGCTCCGCGCCGAGCGGTACAGCTAGCGCGGCGGCTCGTCGCGCCGGTCGGTCCCCGAGGCTCGAGCCTCGTCCTCGGGCGCTTCCATCGTCCGCCGGACGTCCTCGCGGGGGTCGACGTCGCTGACGGTGTCCTTCAGCTCGCGAACTCCACGTCCGAGCTGTCGCCCGATCTGCGGGATCTGCTTCGCGCCGAAGAGCAACAGGAGGACGACGCCGAGGACGATCAGCTCCCAATGACTGGGCACGGAACCCAGCATAGAGCCGAGCGCAGATCCGCCGGAAGGATGACGCCGAATCGTCGTCGCGGCCGATGTCCCCGGCCGAGCCGCGCCGTAGGCTCGCTGCATGAGACGGAGACGCTTCAGCTTCATCTTGCTGGCCTTGCTGCTGCTCGTCCTTGCGATCGGCGGCTGGGCCGTCGACGGCGCCCGCTGGGCGCTCGCGGGTCGACGCACGCGCATCGCCCCGGCATGATGAGAGTCGTGGACGTCACACTCGCCGACGAATCGCTCTCCGGCTCCTGGCTGTCGTCCCGGCTCGGCGTCGGCACGCAGCGGCTCGACGTCATGCGCCGCGCCGGCGAGCTGCTCGGCGTCCGTCGTCCCGGCGGCCACGACTTCCTCTATCCCGGCTGGCAGTTCGAACCCGACGGACGGCCGCGGCCCGTGATCCAGCAGCTGCTGAAGACGGCGCGTGGCGCCGGGATGAGCGATGAGCGACTCTACGAGGTGCTCGCGGCCCGCACCGGGATCTCAGGCGACGCCCGCCTGGCCGACGCATTGCGCGAGGGCCGGGACGACTACGTGCTCTCGGTGGTCCGCGCTTCCAGCTAGCGCCATGGCGCTCGTGTCCCTGAATGCCGTTCGCAAGTCGTTCGGAAGCCGAACGGTGCTCGACGCGCTCGACTTCGCGATCGAGCCCGGTGCCCGCGTCGGCGTGGTCGGCGCAAACGGGTCCGGCAAGTCGACGATGCTGAAGCTGATCGCCGGGCTCGAGGAGCCCGATGCCGGTACGTCTGTGCGGCGGCGCGGCATCGTCGTCTCGTTCCTCCCCCAGCACCCGCTCGGGGACACGCGAAACGCACTCGAGACCGTCCGCGCGGCGCGGCCCGATCTGGACGAGCTCGACCGCGACCTCCACCGCGTCGCCGAGCAGCTCGCGACGCCGGAGCTGGCCTCCGACCTCGACCGGATGGCACGCGTCCTCCGGCGGCAGGAAGAGCTCGTCGAGCGCTGGGAGGCAGCCGGCGGGCCGAGCATCGACGGCCGCGCCCGCGCGACGCTGCTCGGCCTCGGGATCGAGGAAGCCGACCTGACGCTGCCGACAAGCGCGCTCTCGGGCGGCCAGCGGAAGCTGATCGCGCTCGCGGCCTGCCTGGCCCAGGATCCGGACGTGCTCCTGCTCGACGAACCCGAGGCGCACCTCGACGCCGTCGGCCGCTCGCTGCTCGAACGCCTGCTCGCAACCTTCGACGGCGCCGCCGTCGCCGTCTCGCACGACCGCTACCTGCTCGACGAGACGGTCAGCCAGGTCGCCGAGCTGCACGGCGGGCGGATCCGAATCTGGCCGGGCAACTACTCCGCGTACACGCTCGCTCGCGAGCTCGAGCTGCAGCGTCAGCAGCAGCAGTTCGTCACCCAGCAGAAGGAGATCGAGCGGCTCGAGGCCGCGATCCGCCGCTTCAAGGACTGGGCGCACCGGGTCGTCGACGAGCGCCACATCAAGCAGGCGCGCAACAAGCAGCGGCAGATCGACCGGATGGACAAGATCCAGCGGCCCGTCCTCGAACGGCGCAAGATCGCGTTGCGGCTGCACCCGCACGAGCGTGGCGGGCAGCGCGTCTTCGAGCTCCGCCACGTCGGGATGCAGTTCGGCGAGGACATCGTGCTCGCGGACGTCGACCTGACGGTCGTGCACGGCGAGCGCGTCGGCTTCGTGGGCGCAAACGGCGCCGGCAAGAGCGTGCTCCTGAAGACCGTCGTCGGCGAGCTCGAGCCGACCGAGGGCGAGGTCTGGGTCGGCCCGTCGATCCGGATCGGCTACCTCGCGCAGGATCAGGAGACGCTCGATCCCGAGTCGAGCCCGCTCGACACCGTCCGCCTCGCCCATCGCTGTGCCGAAGGCGAGGCCGTGTCGCTGCTGATGAAGTTCCTCTTCCCCTACGAGCAGGTGCGCCGCGCGAACAAGCTCCTCTCCGGCGGCGAGCGGACGCGCCTGCAGCTGCTCCTGCTGATGCTGCAGCGCCCGAACCTGCTCGTGCTCGACGAGCCGACGAACCACCTCGACATCGATTCGGTCGAGGCGCTCGAGGCCGCGCTCGAGGAGTTCGAGGGCACCGTCTGCGTGATCTCGCACGACCGCTACTTCCTCGACCGGATCGTCGACCGGATCGTCGAGGTCGGAGCCGGCGAGGCGCGCTCCTACGAGGGCGGCTGGTCGGACTGGTTCGAGCGCTCGCAGGCGACGGCCGCGGTCGGCTGATGCGAGAGCTCCTGGAGCTGCTCGAGGCCGGCCCAAGTAACAGTCTGTTACTTGGGCTCGCGTGGCTCGCCGGGCAGGAGCTCGAGCTGGACCCGGACGAGGTGAGGGCGGCGACCCGCCGCGCCGAGCTGCTCCTCGCGACCGGCGGCGATCCGCGGCGCGAGCTCGAGCTCGACGGTCGCGCGGTCATTGCGATCGCGGAGGATCTCGACGATCTCGAGGCGCGCGACCGGCTGGAGGACGCGCTCGCCCGGCTCACCGCCGACGCGGAGGGGTTGGCGGCGGTGAGCGACGGGCTGGCGCGGCTGCGAGCGCAGCCTGACCTCGCCTGGCAGAGCTACGCTGGCGCGCTGCTCGCCGAGGCGATCGGGGAAAGCTGAGGGTCGAGCAGCTCGAGCTCGGACATCTTTCCGACCGAGCGGATCGGCGACAACAGAATCGGGATCACGGCGAGGACGCCGCCGATCGCACCGACGAAGATCGTCTCGCGCAGACCGATCGTCGACGCGAGCACGCCGCCGACGAACCCGCCGAATGGGATCACGCCCCAGACGACGAACCGCCGCGACGCGTTCGCACGACCGAGCATGCGGTCGGGCGTGATCGCCTGGATCAGGCTGATCCCGGTGACGTTGAAGAGGATGCCGCCGAAGCTGAGCACGAACATGCTCGCCACGATGAAGGGAATGGCGAGATCCTTCGGCGCAACGGCGATCAGCAGCGTTCCGGGGCCGAAGAGCAGCGCCGCAACCACGATCGTCCTGCCGACGCCAAGCCGCTCGCCGATCCGCCGGGCGCTCATCGCCGCCGCGAGGGCACCGACGCTCCCGAGCGAGAGCACGACCCCGATCGTCGCCGCAGTCAGCCCGAGCTCGCGCACCGCGTAGACGAGCAGGATCGAGAACACGAGCTGACCGAAGAAGTTCGAGAGCGCGACCGCGATCACGATGCCGCGCTGCAGTGTGTGGCCGAGGACATAGCGCAGCCCCTCGAGCAGCTCGGCCCGCAGCGATCTTCGCTCGTCGCGCGGCGGCAGCACCTCCTCGGTTCGGATCACTCCGAGCAGACAGGCCGAGACGAGAAAGCTGACGGCGTCGACGAGGATTGCCACCGGTGCCGTGAGCAGGGAGACGAGCAGCCCCGCAAATCCCGGGCCGGCGACGCTCGCCGCCGAACGACTCGTCTCGAGCTTTGCGTTCCCCTCCACGATCTGATCCCGCCCGACGAGCGACGGCAGGTACGACTGGTACGCCACGTCGAAGAACACGGTGCAGACGCCGGCCGCAAACCCGACGGCGTACAGCTGCCAGATCGTCAGGACGCCGAGCCAGTGCGCGATCGGCACCGTCCCGAGAACGGCCGCGCGGCCGAGGTTGCCGAGAATCAGGATCGGCCGCCTGCGCAGCCGGTCGACCCAGACGCCGGCGGGGAGCGTGAAAAGGAGGAATGGCAGGAACTCGACGCTCGTCAGCAGCGCGACGCGGAAGGTGCTCTCCTGGAGGACGATGATCGCGACGAGCGGCAGCGCCAGGAACGAGACCTGCGAGCCGAACTGGCTGATCGTCTCCGCGGCCCAGAACGAGCCGAAGTCTCGGTGCCGCCACAGACCGCCGGGCCTTCGCACCTAGGCAACCGCCTCGGCTGCGCGCGTGATCCGGACGTCGCCGCTGACGGTGCGGACGCGAAGGTTCGCCTCCGGCCCGTCGGAGCGAGAGGGCGCGTCGCTGACGTCGAGCTCGGATCCCACGGAACCGCTGACGGAGTTGACGTCGAGCTTGACGCGGAGGCCGCGACGGATTGCGACGATGGCGTCGCCGGACACTGTCTTCAGCCCGACGTCGCCCGGGCCGGCCGCGCGCACGATCAGGTCGCCCGAGACCGTGCCGGCGGTGAGGTCGCCGTAGACCTCGCCGACGACGACGTCGCCCGAGACTGCGTTGACGGCGAGGCCGTTCATCGCCGTGCGCAGGTCGACGTCCCCCGAGACCGTGTTGACGGTCACGCGCCCGTCGGCGTGCTCGACATTGACGTCGCCGCTCGCGCTTTTCGCCTCGAGCGTGCCCTGGATGCGTTCGGCCCGCAGGTCGCCGGACGCCGTCCGGATGCGAGCGTCGCCGAGGGTGCCCGTGACGCGGACGTCGGCCGAAGCCGTGTCGCATTCGAGATCCGAGCCCGTCGGGCAGGTGATCCGGACGCTGACCTTCGCGGAGCCGATGCCCCAGTTACCGATGCCGATCGAGATCGAGAAGCCGCGACCGCCCTCGAGCTCGACGGTGACATCGTCGCCGCGGGCGGTGACGCTCGCCTTCTCAATCGCCTGGCGCGTCGACTCGGAGTCGTTGAGAGGCACGAGCTCGACGGTGGTCTCGGCGACGTCCGCGGTCTCGACCTGGACGTCGCCGGCGGGGTTGCGCACCCGCAGGCGGGCGCGCTCGGTGGGGAACCTATGCATGCCGCTTGCCCCGGCGCCGGCGGGTCGGCCTGACGATGCGGTCGTCGTGAACGGGGATCTGCGGCGCGCAGTAGTCGGGGACGAGCAGGACGCCTGCGCCGTACGAGATCGGGTGAAGGCGGGACATGTGAGCTCCTTTCAGCTCTCTGCGAAGCCGGTCAAGCGCCGGCCGACGCGGATGGAACGGGCCTCGAGTCCGCGCGCGAGAGCGCGCACGATCCACGAGTTGACGGAGAGGCTCTCCCGGGCAGCCGCGACCTCGACCTCGGCCTTGAGGGTCTCCGAGAGACGCAGCGTGATCCGGGCGGTGAGCGCGTCATCGGCCGGCGCGGCGGCCGGCTCGGCCTCCACGTCCTCGACATAGACGAGCTCGGGCTCGCGGCCGGCGAGGCGCACCTCGACCCGGCCGGGAACCTGCGAGTTGAGCGACAGCGCGATCTCGCTGAGGAGATCGAGCAGCCGCAGCTGGAGGGAAGGCTCGAGTGCTTGTGCGAGCCGCTGGCCGGCTTCCTGAGCAGCCTCGCCTCCCGCCAGGGCGGCGGCGTTGGCGAGGTCCTCCTGAAGCGCCTGAACGTACGGTGCCATCTGCATGACCGCACTATGACATCACTATGATGTCGTGTCAAGTCGTGGTGACATCGGCTCGATGTCGTCGTCTCGCGGCTCGAACGGAAGTACGCTCCCGGCCTCGATGGCACCGACCCCGAGCTTCGCCCCGGACCTCGATGCGTGGGATCCGTGGCGACCTGATCAGGTCGCTGCGGCGCTCGCCGGGATCCCGGTGTCATGGGCGGTGGCAGGCGGCTGGGCGATCGACCTCTACCTCGGCAAGACGACGCGGCCTCATGCCGACATCGAGATCGCTGTCGCTCGGAGCGACCTGGAGGCGGTGGTCGCGTGGCTGAGTGACCTCGAGTGGTTCGCCGTCGGAGACGGACGTGCGTGGCCGCTGGCAGACGCGCCCGAGGAGCTCCACCAGGCTTGGGGCCGCGACGGGGCGGGCCGCTGGCGTCTCGACGTCTTCCGAGAGGGCTGGGACGCAGGAGAATGGATCTTTCGCCGCGATTCGCGGATCCGGCAGCCGTTGGCGGACGCGGTCGAGCTCAGCCGTGACGGGATCCCCTACCTCGCACCCGAGCTCGTCCTTCTCTTCAAGGCGAAGGCGGCTCGAGCGAGGGACGAGGCCGACTTCGCCCTCACGCTGCCGACGCTGACGCCGGATCGGGTCAGGTGGCTTCGCGAGGCGCTCGGCATCGTCCATCCCGGACACCACTGGATCCGCCGGCTGACAAGCGAATCCTGACCTACCTGCGGACGCTCCGGCGAGTTATGGTGGGAGAGGTGAGCACGCACACGCACCTCTCGCTTTCGGCCATCCAGTGCCTGCTCCCGCTCGGCCTCCTCCTTCCCCGCTAGGGGATCGAGCGACTCGACATACCCGTCCGCGCTCCCGCACACCGGGAGAAGTCCGCCCTCGCCGAGGAGAACGCCATGCCGATGCCGCACTGGAAATATCGCCCGTACCCGACCGTCGACCTGCCCGACCGCACCTGGCCCGACGTCGTCCTCGACCGCGCGCCGATCTGGTGCTCGACCGATCTGCGCGACGGCAACCAGGCGCTCGTCGAGCCGATGGACTCCCCGCGCAAGCAGGCGATGTTCGACCTGCTCGTCCGGCTCGGCGTCAAGGAGATCGAGGTCGGCTTCCCGTCGGCGTCGAAGACCGACTTCGACTTCGTCCGCAACCTGATCGAAGACGACCTGATCCCCGGAGACACGACGATCGCAGTCCTCACCCAGGCGAGGCCGGAGCTGATCGAGCGAACGTTCGAGGCGATCGAGGGAGCGGCGCGCGCGATCGTCCACCTCTACAACTCGACCTCGACGACCCAGCGCCGCGTCGTCTTCCGGCTCGACAAGGCCGGGATCACCGGGCTGGCCGTGAGCGGCACGACGCTCTGCAAGGAGCTCGCCGCGAGGTCATCGACCGAGGTGGTCTTCCAGTACTCCCCGGAAAGCTTCCACGCGACCGAGCTCGACTACGCGCTCGAGATCTGCGAGGCCGTGATCTCCGTCTGGGAGCCGACGCCTGAGCGGACGATGATCGTCAACCTGCCGACGACCGTCGAGGCGTTCCCGCCGAACGTCTACGCCGACCGGATCGAGTGGTTCGGGCGCAACGTCTCGCGGCGTGACGCGGTCGTCCTCAGCGTCCACCCACACAACGACCGCGGCACCGCCGTCGCGACGGCGGAGCTCGGGCTGATGGCCGGCGCCGAGCGGGTCGAGGGGACACTGTTCGGCAACGGCGAGCGCACCGGCAACGTCGATCTGATCACGATCGCCCTCAACCTGCTGGCCCAGGGCGTCGATCCGCGTCTCGACCTCTCGCAGATCGACGAGGCGAAGGGGATCGTCGAGGCCTGCAACCAGCTACCCGTCCATCCGCGCCACCCGTACGTCGGCGAGCTCGTCTACACGGCCTTCTCCGGTTCGCACCAGGACGCGATCAACAAGGGGATGGTCGCGCAGGAGCGGAGCGGCGCCGAGGTCTGGGACGTGCCGTACCTCGCAATCGACCCGATGGACGTCGGCCGCACCTACGAGGCGATCATCCGCGTCAACTCGCAGTCCGGCAAGGGCGGCGTCGCCTACCTGATGGAGACGGAGCACCACCTCGAGCTGCCTCGTGGGCTGCAGATCGACTTCGCGCAGAAGGTGCAGGCCATCACCGACGCCCGCGGCGGCGAGGTGACCCCGTCCGAGCTGCTGGAGATCTTCCGCGAGCACTACCTGGCGCACGAGCGGCCCTACGAGCTCGTGTCGTACGTCCACTCGAGCGGGCTCGAGGACCAGCTGTCCCTGCGCCTGCTCGTCGACGGCGAGGAGCAGGAGGTCGAGGGTGTCGGCAACGGCCCGATCGCCGCGCTCGTCGAGGCGTTCGAGCGGTCGTTCGGGATTGCGATCCGGATCCGCGGCTACCACGAGCACGCGATGTCGGCCGACACGAACGCGACCGCCGCGGCCTACGTCGAGGTCGACGTGGGCGACGACACGCTCTGGGGCGTCGGGCTCCATTCGAGCATCGCGACCGCATCGCTGCGGGCGGTGATCAACGCGGTCAATCGCGCGCAGGCGGCGCGGGAGGCGCTGGCCGCGACGGCGACGGCATTCGACGGGGTGTAGGCGGGTACAGGGAGACAGTCGCGTTCCGCACCGCGGGCGACCGCGCATCCTCCTCGAGCGCGGTGGCAGTTCGGTCGACCCATCCGAATGAGGTGAGACCTCCGCGGTACCCGCCTTCCTGAGGTGACGTCGCCCGCGCGGGGGCGACCTCGCCTGCGATTGACATTGCGTCGCACGTGTGGCGAGATAGCCATCCAACGTCGGCGCGTCAGGAGGGTTGCGATGGACTTCATCGCGGATTTTGGGTTCGACGTCAAGCAGGGCAAGGGTCGGGCGTTTCAGCAGTGGATGTCGGAGAACGAGAGCAAGATCGCTGCCGCGTGTCCTGATGGAGTCGAGTACATCGGGACGTACGCCGTCATCTACTCGTCGGAGAAGCATGCGGGTGGCTACCGTCAGTTCTTTCGCTTCGACAGCTACGGCGCGCAGGACGCGATGGCTGCGGCGATGAAAGACGACGAAGCGTTCGTCGCCTTGATGGATCAGTGGGGAGAGTTCATCGAGCTCGAGCGAGGGGCTGACTGGAGCAACGGCCTCTACAAGGCGGTGACGGATCTCAGCATGTGGTCGCACGCGTAGGGCCGGACAGTGGGGGTCGCGCAGCTCCGCTCCGTCGAGAGGCCGGCCGCTTGGGCCAGTGTTCGGGAATGACGCCTGAGCCGCTGCGTCCGGTGGCTAGTGTTGAGAGGTGGGCACCGTCCAGAGGGAACAATGAAGCTCCTTCTCACGTCAGGCGGCATCACGAACCCAAGCATCCACTCGGCGCTCGTGCAGCTTCTCGGCAAGCCGCCCGCCGAGTGTCAGGCCCTCTGCGTCCCGACAGCGCAGTGGGGGCACCCGATGTGTAGCCCGACATCGGTGCGGGGCCTCATAGCCGCCGAGCCCCAGTGGCAGCACCTGTCCGGTCTGGGCTGGGCTTCGCTCGGTGTCCTCGAGCTGACCGCACTGCCCACGATCGGCCCGGAGCGATGGGTCCCGTGGGTCCGGGATGCCGATGTGCTCCTGGTCGACGGCGGTGACGCGACCTATCTGTCCCACTGGATGCGGGCTTCCGGGCTGGCCGACCTGCTGCCTTCGCTGCCTGACACGGTCTGGGTGGGAGTGAGTGCGGGCAGCATGGTGATGACTCCCCGGATTGGGGCGTACTTTGTCGAATGGCCGTCTGCGTCGGACGACCGCACTCTCGGAGTCGTCGACTTCTCGATCTTCCCGCACCTGGACGCTTTCCCGACGAACACCCTGGCCGACGCCGAGCGGTGGGCCGCCGACCTCGGTGTCCCGGGCTACGCCATCGACGAACAGACCGCCATCAAGGTCGTCGATGGAACCGTCGAGGTGGTCTCCGAGGGGCGCTGGAAGCAGTTCAGCCCCAAGCCGCGAGCGAGCGAATCCAGCCTCAAGCCAACGTGAGCTCGTATGAACCAGCGTCCTGTCGCTCGACACCTTTGGTGACGGGCGAGCACCGTCGCGGTTGAGGCGGTAAGCCCGAGGTCGAACTGCCCAGAGGGCGCAGCGGAAGTCGCTGATAGCGTCGGACCCGTCCGATGAATCACGTCGATCCGACCGATCTCGCCCTCTGGCCGACCCTGCGTCGGCTCTTTCCACTCTGGTGGGAGCAGCGCCGTCTGGTCGCGCTCGGGCTGACGTTCGCGCTCGCGTTCACCGGCGCTCTCGATCACGATCCCGATCCTGATCCAGCGCGTGGTCGACGAGGCGATCGTCGGCTCGCAGGACGACCGGCTGCTCCCTTACCTCGGCGTCATCGTCGTGCTCGCGACGCTGCGGTTCGGCGTCAACTTCTCGCGCCGGTTCGCGACTGCCCGGGTCGGGATCGCGGTCGAGGCGCGGCTGCGCGGGATGCTCTACCACGCCTACCTCACCTATCCGCGCGCCTTCTTCGACCGGCACGCGACGGGCGAGGTGATCTCGCGCGCGACGAACGACATCTACCCCGTCCGCTATTTCATCGGCTGGGGCGTCGTCCAGGGCGTCCAGAGCGCGATGATGATCACCGGGGCGGCGATCGTGCTCACGCTCGTGAACCCGCGCCTCGCGCTCTACGCCGCGCTGGCGATGCCGCCGATCGCGGTGCTGACGTTCTTCTTCGCCCACAAGCTCTTCCCGATCTCGCGGCTCGTCCAGGCTCGGAAGGGCAACCTCGCCGAGGCGACGGACGAGGCGGTCGTGGGGATCGAGATGGTGCAGGCCTTCGGTCGCGAGAACGACGTCCGGACTCGCTTCCTCGGCCGCGCCGAGGCGGTGCGCCACGAGACGATGCGGGCGGCCTCCGTCGAGGCCTACTACCTCCCCGGCCTGCTCTTCCTGCCCTCGCTCGGGATCGCCGCCGTGCTCCTCTTCGGCGGGCGCGAGGTGATCGCGGGCGAGCTGACGATCGGCGAGTTCATGCTCTTCATCACCCTCCTGCTCCAGCTCGTCTGGCCGCTCGAGGCGCTCGGCTGGATCATCAACCTCGGCCAGCGCGCCGTCGCCTCGGCGGGCCGGAGCTTCGCGTGGCTGGACGGCATCCAGTCACTGCCCGAGCCCGCCGAGCCGAGGCACCTTCCGGACGGTCCGCTGCGCGTCGGCTTCGAGGACGTCCGCTTCGCCTACGGGACCGAGGCGGAAGTGCTTCGCGGCGTCGACCTGGTCGTCGAGCCCGGCGAGATCGTCGCCGTCTGTGGGCCGACCGGCGCCGGCAAGACGACGCTCCTCAACCTGCTCCCACGGTTCTACGACCCCACCGGCGGACGCGTCCTCGTCGGCGGCGTCGACACGCGCGACCTCCCGGTCACGGAGCTGCGTCAGGCGGTGGCGCTCGTAACGCAGAAGCCGGTCCTCTTCTCGGTGCTACTGCGCGAGAACCTGCTCTCGGCGCGGCCGGACGCCGACTGGGACGACGTCCTCGCCGCCTGCGACGCCGCCGGCGTCTCCGCGTTCGTCGACGACCTGCCCGACGGTTACGACACGCTGATCGGCGAGCGCGGCGTCAACCTCTCCGGCGGTCAGCGCCAGCGCGTGGCGCTCGCGCGGGCACTCCTCGCGGGCGCGCGCGTGCTCGTGCTCGACGACCCGATGTCGGCGGTCGACACCGAGACCGAGCGGCTGCTCGTCGAGAACCTTCGCCCCGCCGTCGCCGGCCGCACCGTGCTCGTGGCCACACAGCGGCTCTCCACCATCGGCGTCGCCGACCGCGCCGTCGTGCTCGACGAGGGGCGGATCGTCGAGTCCGGCCGCCCGTCCGAGCTGCTCGCCGCAGGCGGCCTCTTCACCGCCCTCTTCGGAGACGAATCCCTTGCCGCGTAGACGACACACCGGCCTCTCGCGCCTGCTCCCCTACGCCGCCGAGCGCAAGGGCCAGATGGTCGTGATCGCGCTACTCGCGGCGCTCTCCGCGGCCGCGCCCGTGACCGGCTGGCTCCTCGTCGAAGACGCGACGAACAACGGGATCCGCGCCGGCGACGACGACCGGCTCGTGCTCGCCGTGCTCGCGTACGTCGGCGTCAACGCCGTTGCGTGGGTGCTCGGGACGCTGACCTGGCTCGGGCTGGCCAGCATCGGGCAGCGGATCGTGCTCGAGCTGCGCCGCGACCTCTTCCAGCACCTGACCTCGCTCTCGCTGCGCTACTTCTCGCAGCAGAAGGCCGGCTGGATCATCTCGCGGCTGAACAGCGACGTCGACGCGCTCTCGGACGTGCTCAACCAGGGGCTGACGACGCTCGTGGTCAACACGCTGACGCTCGTCGCGGCGGTCGGCGGCCTGTTCCTGCTCGACTGGCGACTCGGCCTCGTCGCACTCTGCATCCTCCCGCCCGGAATCGTGATCACCCGCTGGTTCCAGCGGGTCTCCCACGTCGCAGCGGCCGACGTGCGCACGAAGATCGCGACCGTGACGGCGCAGCTCGCGGAATCGGTCGCGGGCATGGCGGTGATCCAGGCGTTCAACCGCGAGCGCGCCTTCCAGGCCGAGTTCGACGGCCTGAACGAGGAGAACCGGATCGCGAACGTCCGCGTCCAGAAGATCTACTCCGTCTTCTTCCCGGCAATCGAGCTGCTCGGTGCGATCGCGACGGGTGCGGTGCTCTACGCCGGAGCGAAGTTCATCGGCGCCGGCTCGATGGAGATCGGGACGCTGATCGCGGCCGTCGGGCTGCTCGCGCTCGTCTTCCAGCCGCTGCAGGAGCTCTCCGAGCTCTACGGCCAGGTGCAAGCGGCCAGCGCGGCGATGGACAAGATCAGCTCCGTGCTGGACGCCGAGATCGACGTGGCCGACAAGCCGGGCGCGCGTCCGCTCGGACGGATCGACGGACGGCTCGAGCTCGACCGAGTCACCTTCGCGTACGGCAAGGATCCCGTGCTGCACGGGATCGAGATCGAGGTGCCCCCGGGAGGTTGTCTCGCGCTCGTCGGCGAGTCGGGCGGAGGGAAGTCGACGACCGCCAAGTTGATCGCGCGCTTCTACGACCCCGACGAGGGCGCCGTTCGTGTCGACGGCACCGACCTGCGCGACGTCGAGCTCGTCGGTTACCGGCGTCAGCTCGGGGTCGTGCTCCAGGACCCGTTTCTCTTCAGCGGCACGATCGCGGACAACATCCGCTTCGCGAAGCCGGACGCGTCGGACGAGGAGGTGCGGGCGACGGCCGCCGCGGTCGGCGTCGACAAGGTCGCGGCGCGGCTCGACCACGGGCTCGATCACGTCGTCCGCGAGGGTGGCGCGGGCCTCTCGGCGGGAGAGCGGCAGCTGATCTCGATCGCGCGGGCGCTGCTCGCCGACCCGCGGATCCTGATCCTGGACGAAGCGACGTCGAACATCGACCGGCCGACCGAGATCGTGATCGAGAAGGCCTTCGACCGGCTGCTGGCGGGCCGAACGTCGATCATCATCGCGCACCGGCTCGCGACCGTTCGCCGCGCCGACGAGATCCTCGTGCTCGAGCACGGCCGGATCGTCCAGCGCGGGACGGAGCGCGAGCTGATGAGCCAGGACGGCCCGTTCCGCCGCCTGGCTCACCAGCTCGTCGAAGACTCGCTTCCTGCGGCCTAGGCCGTCTTCTCGAGATAGGTCAGCTCGGAGCCGCGGCACATCAGCTTGACGCGGTCGCCGACGGCGAAGCGGCCTGTCACCTTCTCGGCGAGACCGGACGGAACCGAGCACGTCAGCGAGCCCGCCTCGCCCTGGACGGTCACCGCTGCTCGCGAGAGCGCTGCGATGACGCCGTAGATCCGGACTTCCTCGGCCGCAGGCTTCTCGACCGGTTGGGCGCGCTCGATCCCGGCGAGCACTCCGCCGGCGCACCAGATCTTGACCTTGTCACCGAGCTTCAGCCCGCTCAGCTTGGCCTGCTTCTCCTCCGGCACGCGGCACGCGAGCCGTCGTTCAGAAGACTGGACGACGATTGCAGCCCCGCCGAGCTCGACGATCGGACCGGCCGCCTCCTGCTTCTCGGTAGCCGGCTTCTCCTCGGCGGGCTTCTCCGGGCGCTTGGCCTGCTCACCGAGCAGCGCGAGCTTGACGAGCTGCGCGCGCCGGCCGGGGTAGCGAAGGCAATGCATCCGGACCCTGTCGCCGACCTTGAACGCGCCGGTCTTCTCGGCGAGTCGCTCGGGCACGGCACAGGTGAGAACCGCGTCCCCGACGGCGTTCTCGACCGAGACGGCGCGAGCCGAGGTCTTCACGATCAGGCCGGAGATCTTCAGCGCGCGGCCTTTGGCGACGCCTTCGTTCGCCTGCGCCGGGGCGGCAACGGCCAGCGCGACGGCGCACATCAACAGCAACTTCCGCATATCCGCTTCCTTCGTAGACAACACGTGACGTGTACTCATCGCCGTCACGGCCCGCGCAGGTGATCCCCCGCGCGAGTGAAGGAAAGAAAGCGTCGAGCTAGAGGCTCAGTCGCCCCAGTCGAAATCTCTCGATTTGGACCAGAGGCTCGAGTCTTCGGCCGTCTCGGCTCCTGCGGCAACGTGCTCGACGGACTCCTCGCCGGGCCAGGTCAGCGGGATCGAGTCGAGCGACACGGCCTGCTCCTCGCCGTCCATCGTCTCCTCGAGACGGGCCTGCTCCTCGGTCTTGAACAGCGGGTGGTTGTTGAAGGGATCGTCGATGCGGTAGCCGTTCAGCGGCATCGCAGGCTCGAGCTCGGCATTGCGGCGCTTCAGCTCGAGATGGTCTTGGATCACGCGGGCGAACAGCGAAGGGGTCTCAACCGGCATAAGGATCTCCGTGGTGGGGGTCAGGTCGGTCGTGCGAAGGTCGGAGTTTAGCGCAGGTCCCGGAAATTCTCCTGCTCTCGACCCTTTTGCTACAAACGGGTAACCGGATCGGTCCCGGCGTAAACACGATCCTTGCCGGCGCGCTTTGCGCGGTAGAGGGACTCGTCGGCCGACTCGACCAGCTGCTGCACCGTCGTCGCGGCGTTCGAGGACGCGACCCCGAAGCTGGCAGTGACGTGCAACGGTGCGCCGTCGACGGACAGGATCTCTCGCTCCGCCAGCGCCGAGCGGATCCGCTCGGCGACCTGAGCCGTTCCATCGAGGTCGGTCCCAGGCAGGATCACGGCGAACTCCTCGCCGCCCCAGCGCGCGGCGGTGTCGATCTCACGGACGTTCTCGCGCAGCGTCTCGGCGAGATCGCGCAGAACGATGTCGCCCGTCGGATGCCCGAAGCGATCGTTCACCGTCTTGAAGTCGTCGACGTCGGCGAGGATGAGCCCCACCGGCCCGCCGAGACGCTCGGTGCGCGCGATTTCGCTTGCAAGCGCCTCGTCCGCCTGCCGTCGGTTTGCAAGTCCCGTGAGCCCGTCGACGAGAGCCTGCCGTTCCACCATCCGGTGCAGCCGTGCGTTCTCGAGCGCGACGACCGCCTGCACGGCGAGCGACGCGGCCGTCGCCCGCTCCTCGTCGTCGAAGTCATTGCCGACGAGCAGCAGGCGGCCGAAGCTGCGGCGGCTGCTGGTCAGCTCGAAGTCGAGCCGCTCGCCGCCCGCGCTGACGTTGCCCGTCTCCACGTACGAGCCGTCCTCCGCGATCACCACGCCACCGTCCGCTTGAGTCGCCTCGACCGCGGACTCGACGATGACTCGGCGAAGCTGCTCGGGATCGAGGGCCGAGGCCAGCGCGTCGCCGAAGCGCGCGTTCGCCTCCCGCAGCCGGCGGCGCTCGTCCTCCAGGTCCTCCAGCCGGCCTTCGAGCTGCGACGCCATCTGGTTGAACGCACGGCCGAGCTGTGCAAACTCGTCCCGCCCACGCACGTCCACGCGCTCCTCGAGCCTGCCCGCCGCGATCGAGTGCGCCGCAGCAGCGAGCCTGCCGAGCGCGCCGACGATCGAGCGGCCCGCGAGGTACGCGACGCAGGCGATCAGTAGGAGCGAGCCGATCAGTCCGATCAGCAGCCGCCCGAGCACACTCCGCTTCTCCGACGCGATCACAGAGCTCGGCGTCACCGCCGCCAGCATCGCGGTGCTCTCGGGCACCAGCCGCGAGCCGATCGCCCGGTACTCGCGGTCGCCGATCGACGACGTCTCGACGCTCCCCGGAACGAGCTGCGTGGAGCCGGCTACCTCGGGCTCGGAAGAGGCTCCGACGAGACGGTCCTCGTCGACGAAGACGAGCTCGTCCGGCGCCGAAAGCCCCGAGCGGGCGTGCAGTCGTCCGGCAAGCTCCGGCGTCAGGAGCACCGACGCGATGATCAACGCGGAGCGATTGCCGGGGAACCCGACGAGGGAGACGGTCGACTCGGCCGCTCTCGCGGGCACGCGCCCGACGGAGAACCCGTCCGGCGTCTCGACCCGCAGCGGCGGCGACGCCGGCAGGAGCTTCGCGATCGCCTCCCGGTCTCGATTCCCGAGCGCCGCCTGGAACGCAGGATCCCTTCCGAGGCGCTGTGCGGCGGCGCTTGCGGTCTGGCGCTCGTCCTCGAAAGCGGCCAGCGCCGCGTTGAGGCCGGCCTCGAGCCGATCGTCGACGCCGCTCGTGACGCTCCGCTCGGCGACGGAGCTGAAGCCCCAGAACGCCGCAGCGAGAGGCACGACCGAAAGGGCCAGGAAGGTGCCGACCAACTTGATCTTGAAGCTCCCCAGCATGTTTGCCCTTCAGTTCCCCGGATCGCTGCCGATAAGTCCCTTGAAGGGTTTTCGGCAGCGAGGGGGAGTTCCATGAGATTGAGGTATGCGCGCGCGCTCACGGTAGCGCTCGCAGTGCTCGGTGGGGCTACAGCCATGGCCCTTCCGAAGCTGTTCGCGGACGCCGTCCCCGAGGCAGTCGGGCCGTCGTTCCTCGAGCCGGCGCCAACAGGGATCACCGTGATTCGCGCCGCGCCCGCCGCACCGCCGGTCGTGCGCGCGCCGGTCCCGCGTCGCGTTGCGCCGAAGCCGCGCGCCGTCGTCGCTCCCGCTCCAGCCCGCCCGACCCGTGCGTCTCGGGTGTCTCCTTCTGCTCCGGCAGCTCCTCCGCGGCCGGCTCCCTCCAAGGACGCGCCGCAGGACACCGGGACTCGCCCGAGCGCTGCGCCGAGGCCCACGCCCGCGCCGACACCCGCTCCGCGACCTCAGCCCGCCCCCGTACCCAAGCCGGCCCCCGCCCCGGCCCCGGCCCCGACTCCAGCGCCGGAGCCCGCACCGCCGGCTGCACCCTCAGCAGACGCACAGCCCGCTGCGACGCCGGAGCCGGTCGCGACTCCTGAGCCGGTCGTCCGGACCCTGACGTCCGCCCCCGTCACTTCACCGCCCCGTCAGCACCCCGCGCCCGAGCCGGAGCCCGAGCCGGAGCCGAGCACGGGGAACTCGCGTCGCGAGAAGGCCGTCCGCTGGCTCGCCAATCAACTTCAGCTTCTCCTGGACAGACTCGAGGCGGCGTGCGAGGAGCCCGAGGTAGTCGAGGACGAGGGCGAGGCAGAGGGCGAGGCAGAGGACGACGACTCGGAGGATCACTCCGGCCACGGCGGAGACGGCGACGACGACGACCGCGGTGGCGACGACGATGAGGAAGGCGACGACGGCACGGACTCGTAGCGGCAGTGAACCGCCGCATGTGCGAACATGACGCCGTGCCCCGCTTCCGTCCTACCAGCCCGCTCGGGATCGCGTTCGGAGCCTTCCAGCTCTGGCGCAGGCTGCCGCCCGCTCAGCGCAAGCGCGTCGTGAGCGCCGCCCGCACCCACGGGCCCAAGGTCGCCGCCGGGATTCTGGCCCGCCGCAAGCGGCCCTAGCCCCTCCCCAGCGCCTCGCGAACGATCCGGTCCTGCTCGACCCTGTGCGCGGTCGGATATCCCTCGCTCGGGCTCGCCCGCCACGGGCGTCCCACGTATGTGACCTGAACGCCGTCGGGTGCCGCCGCCTCGAGCCGGTGGCGGATCGTCCGCCAAGCCCCCATGTTCTGCGGCTCCTCTTGAGCCCAGACGACCTCGCGGACGTTCGGGTAGCCCGCGGTCAGCGCCGCGGCCTGCTCGACAGGGAACGGATAGAGCTGCTCGATCCGGGCGACCGCGGCCGAGCTCGCGGTGGCGCGATCCTCGTGGCCCTGGATGTCGTAGTAGAGCTTGCCCGAGGTGAGCACGAGCCTGGTGACCGCATCGCGGTCGACGTCCGGATCATCCAGCACCGGCTCGAACTGTCCCTCGGCGAGATCGGCGAGCGTCGAAGCGGCCTGCTTCAAGCGCAGCAACCCCTTGGGCGTCATCACAACGAGCGGGCGCGCCGTCGCATCGAGCGCCTGCCGTCGAAGGAGATGGAAGTACTGCGCTGCCGTCGTCACGTTCGCGACGCGGATGTTCTCCTGCGCGGCGAGCTGGAGGAACCGCTCCAGCTTCGCGCTCGAGTGCTCCGGCCCGTTCCCCTCGTAGCCGTGCGGGAGGAGCAGCGTCAGCCGTGAGGTCTGGCCCCACTTCGAGAGGCCGGCGACGAGAAACTGGTCGATCACGATCTGGGCGCCGTTGACGAAGTCGCCGTACTGCGCCTCCCAGCACACGAGCGCATCCGGGGCCGCGACGGCGTAGCCGTACTCGAACCCGAGGCAGGCGTACTCGGAGAGCGGCGAGTTGTAGATCTCAAACGACGCTCCCGCATCGGGCAGAGCTTGAATCGGCGCATGCGTCTCACCCGTGCGCTGGTCGTGGAGGACGGCGTGTCGGTGCGAGAAGGTGCCGCGCTCGGTGTCCTGCCCCGAGACGCGAATCGGGATCCCTTCGACGAGGAGGCTTGCGAATGCGAGCGCCTCGGCGTGGCCCCAGTCGATCCCGCCCGCCCCCATCCGCTCGCGGCGCCTCTCGAGCTGCTTCAGCAGCTTCTCGTTGCCCTCGAAGCCCTCCGGAACCTCCAGGAGCTGCTCGTTCAAGGTCTGGAGCCGCTCGGCGGGGACGGCCGTCACGACAGCGCCGCCGGTGTCCGCGGGGATCCGCCCTTCCTTCGGCGGGCGCGGCTCCGCGATCGATGCCTTCAGCTGGTCGTGCGCGGCGCGAAGCTCGTTTTGGGTCTCCTCGAAGAGCGCCTTCGCTTCGTCCTCGCTGAGGACTCCGTCCGCGATCAGTTGCGCCGAGTAGAGCTGGCCGACGGTGGGCTGGGCCGCGATCTGCGCGACCATCAGCGGCTGGGTGAACGCGGCCTCGTCCTGCTCGTTGTGACCGAATCGGCGGTAGCCCACGAGGTCGACGACGATGTCGTGACCGAATTCCTGGCGGTAGGCGAGGGCGAGCCGCACTGCAGCGATCGCCGCCTCGGGGTCGTTCGCATTCACGTGGATGATCGGAATGTCGAAGCCCTTGGCGAGATCGCTCGAGTACCGGGTCGAGCGGCCCTCGTTCGGATTCGTCGTGAACCCGACCTGGTTGTTCGAGATCAGGTGCAGCGTGCCGCCGGTGGTGTACCCGTCCAGGCTCGAGAGGTTGAGCGTCTCGGCGACGACGCCCTGGCCCGCGAACGACGCGTCGCCGTGGATCAGGATCGGGAGGGCGACGAATGGATCGTGGATGCCGGCGCCGCTCGAGCGGTCGGTCTGCTCGGCGCGCGTCCAGCCTTCCACGACCGGGTCGACCGCCTCGAGATGGCTCGGGTTGGGCGCCAGCGTGATCGTCACCTCACCCGAGGCGGTCTTGCGCGTGCCCGTCGCGGAGAGGTGGTACTTGACGTCGCCGGTGCCGCCCTCGTCGTTGACGACGACGGCGTCGATCGTCCGCTCGCCCTCGAACTCGCGCAGGATCGACTCGTACGACCGGCCGACCGTGTGCACGAGCACGTTCAGGCGACCGCGATGTGCCATCCCGATTACGACCTCGTGAGCGCCGGCATCCGCCGCGAGCTCGATCGACTCGTCCAGCATCGGCATCATCGTGTCGAGGCCTTCGAGCGAGAACTGCTTCTGGCCCAGGAACGAACGGCGCAGGTACTGCTCGAAGCCCTCGGCGCGCGCGAGGGCCTTCAGCAGCCGGATCCGCTCCTCAGGGGCGAGCGGCTGCCGGTAGCGGCTCGACTCGATCGCCTGCCGGAGCCAGACGCGCTCGGCGTGGTCCGAGAGGTGCTCGATCTCGTAGGCCATCGTGCCGCAATAGACCGCGCGGAGGTTGGGCAGCGCTTCCTCGAGCGTCGCGCCCGGGACGTGGACGCGGAGGAGGTTGGCGGGGATCCGTTCCTGGAGCTCGGGGGTCAGCGGCGGGATCAGGCGCGTCTCGTCGAGGGCGGGGTCGCCGAGTGGCTCGGAGCCGAGCGGGTCGAGCCGCGCGGCGAGGTGCCCGTGCATGCGGTGGGCCTTGACGAGCGCCATGGCTGCAGCGACGCCGCCGACCAGGGTCTCGTCGATCGCTGCCGGCGCGGTTGCAGCGGCGGGCGGAGGAGCGGGAGCGGTTGAAGGCGCGGGAGCCGGCACGTCGGCGACCGGGGCCGGCTGGCCGTTGGCGCCGTTGTCGCGCTCCAGCGTCTCGAGCAGGCGGAGCAGGCCGGGATGGGACGCGACGAGCGCGCTGTCACCGCTCTCGAACAGGGCTCGCCACTCGGCGGGGACAGCGTCTGGGTTCTCGAGATAGTCCTCGAGGAGCAGGCGGGCGTAGCCGGAATTCAGCCCGTCGACGTCGTGCGCGCTCACGCAGGGTGTTGTAGCAAGGCTAGTAGAGCGGGTTCTTGGTCACGACGGCGATCGTCATCCCGACGGTCCAGCACACGACCCCGACGATCACGGCGTACCACGCGATCCGCTCGTTCCGGGCCGACATCCGGGCCGCGATCAGGGCGATCAGGATGGCGAAGGGGATGAGTCGGATCGGGCGCCAGATCAGGCCGAGCGCGCTGGCGAAGATCGACAAGGTGGCCAGGAAGCCGGCAACCGTGTCGGCGGTCGACCAGCGGTGGGCGTCGCCGCTCTCGTAGGCGCTCACGGTTCCACCCTAGCGCGGGCGCTGAGCCCGCGAGCGGGCGTACCGGCCCGGCCGCCGCCGCGTGGCCGCGTGCTGCGCCGCCGGCGCCCGAGACGTTGCCGATCCCAGTCGCACTCCGGTGGTCGCGGCCGGGCCGGGACCAGTCGGCCCGCGCCCTCGAGCGGCTGCGGCTCGGCGCGGATCGCCCACCAGACGACCAGGCACAGGTAGACGACCGGAATCTTCAGGATCACGAGCATGAACACGAGCTCCCAGACCACGGTCTCAGTCTACGACACGAGCGGGGAGCCGCTGGCCTGCGGCTCCCCTCGCTCATTGCTCCGGGTCGGCGAGCCGCGGCCCCAGCCGGCGATGAGGATGGAGACCACGATCAGGACGAGCAGAGCCACCGTGGCCAGAAGCACGATCCCGCGCGTGCTCACTCAGTACCCGTACCCCGCCACCGCCGAGCCGCCGCCCGGGTAGTAGCGAATCGTCATCCAGAGCCAGTACTGCAAGTTCCCGAGAACCGGAATCGTGCAGCTGAAGCCGCCCCGCGTGGTCACGTCGACACTCGAATAGCCGGCTCCGCCCCCCGCCTTCCAGGTGCTCGGACCCCAGCTCGTACCGCACGCCGGGCCGGTTCCGGGCCAAGAGGCCGATGATCGCGACGTGATCGCACTGCCGTTGTCACACCACGTCGTCTGCTGCCAGATGTGGCGGTCATAGGGCCAGAGCCCGGCCTGATGGTGCCACGTCTGCTGCCAGCAGCGGGTCGCTGCGGTCACCGCGAAGCCGCCGGTAGCCGTCACCGTCGCTTCTCGCACCTCCTTCGCGGGGATGCCGCTCGCGATCGCCTCCGCGGGAGTGACGGTTCGATGGGAAAGCCGTTCTGGAACAAACTGGGCCAGGGCCTTCGCCAGCTCCCCGTTGCCCTTGCCGGCCGCGGCGGGAGCCGAGGGCACCGCCACCACTAGCAGCAGCAGCGCACAGACACCCAACCAGACGCGCAGAGACATCACTCAACCTCCTGTTCGACGACCCAATCCACGCTAGGGACGGGTCTCGAACGGGTGGGAAACGGAAGCGTGCCAACTTCGTCACGATCGCAAGCGCCACGCCTCGACGCCAGATGTCCGTTTCGGACAGTGGTTACGGGCGGGCGTGGCGGGGAAGATGACAGGCGATGTCCCGAGAGACACTCACACCGATACTCGATGCCGGCGAGGACGCCGGCTGTCTCAACCTCTCCGAGTTCAGCGCCGCGATTCAGGATCTCGAGCTCGAGGACGAGGAGCTCGAGGCGCTCTACCAGGAGCTCGAGGAGCGCGGGATCAGCCTCTCCGACGACTGCGGGCGGGCGACGGCGACCGACGCGACCTACGTCAACGGCGACCTCGCCTCCGCGACGACCGACTCCCTGCAGCTCTTCCTGAACGAGGCGGGCCGCTACCCGCTCCTGACCGCCGCCGAGGAGGTCGAGCTGGCGAAGAAGATCGAGGGCGGCGACAGCGAGGCGAAGAATCGCATGATCAACTCGAATCTGCGTCTGGTCGTCTCGATCGCAAAGAAGTACCAGGGCCACGGGCTCTCCCTCCTCGACCTGATCCAGGAGGGCGTGATCGGGCTGATTCGCGCGGTCGAGAAGTTCGACTGGCGCCGCGGCTACAAGTTCTCGACGTACGCCACGTGGTGGATCCGCCAGGCGGTGCAGCGCGGGGTGGCGAACAAGTCGCGGACGATCCGGATCCCCGTCCACATCGCCGACCGCGAGCAGAAGATCGGCCGCGCGGAGCGTGAGCTGATGGCCAAGCTCGGACGGCCGCCCACCGACGAGGAAGTCTCGGAGGCATCGAAGATCTCGATGAAGCACCTGATCGAAGTGCGCCAGGCGGCGCGGGCGGTGACGAGCCTCGACAAGCCGCTCGGCGACGACAACGACGCCAACATCGGCGATCTCGTGGGCGTCGCCGAGGGAGGCGTCGAAGAAGAGGTCGAGGTCAGCCTCACCGAGACGACCCTGCGCAAGGCGCTGAGCACACTCCCCGAGAGGGAGCAACTGGTCCTGAACCTGCGCTACGGCCTCGGTCTCGAGGAGCCGCAATCGCTCGAGGAGATCGGCCGCCGGCTCGGGATCACGCGCGAGCGGGTGCGCCAGATCGAGGCAACCGCGCTGGAGCGGCTCGCGGTCTCCCGCGAGATCGAAGGCCTCAGCACCGCCGCCTAACCGCTCAGGAGCGCCAAAAACCGAGCTAACACCGTCCTCACACGAGGCGGCTACCCTTGCCGTTCCTTACCACTTGCAAAGGAGATGCCCGTGAAACGAGTGACGCAGCTCTTCCTCGTCGCGGCCGTTGCAGCACTGCTCTCACCGGCAGTCGCAAGCTCGGCGCCGCGGATGTACGTCGGCTTCCACGACGATGTGGCCTTCCGCTGGAACGACAACAGAACCGATGTGCTCGATCAGGCCCGCAGCGCGAACGCCACGATCGTGCGGACGCTGGTCGACTGGTCGAAGACCGCGCCCACCCGCCCGGCGAACGCCGCGGATCCCTTCGACGAGGCATACCGCTTCTCCGACATCGACGAGCTCGTCCGGAACGCGCAGCAGCGCGGGCTTGAAGTGATCATCACGATTTGGGGCACGCCCAAGTGGGCGAACGGCGGCAAAGCGCCGAACAACGTCCCGACACGCGTCAGCGACCTGCAGAGCTTCTCGCGGGCGATCGCAGCGCGCTACTCGGGCCGCTACGCCCAGTACCCGTTCGTCGGGCGCTACTCGGTCTGGAACGAGTCGAACCTGCAGCTCTTCCTCTCGCCGCAGTTCGACGCGAAGGGCCGTTCGGTCGGCCCGCGGCACTATGCCAAGCTGTACGCAGCCGCATACGCCGGGATCAAGGCCGGCAACGCGCGCGCCAAGGTCGCGATCGGCTCGACGTCCTCGCACGGGCGCGACAAGAAGCTGAACGGCAAGTCGGACACACACTCGCCGGGCCGCTTCGCGCAGCTCGTCGCGGCCGCGAACCCGCGGCTGAAGTTCGATGCGTGGGCGCATCACCCGTATCCGACGCCCCAGTACCTGAAGCCGACGCAGAAGGTGAAGTGGCCGAACGTGACGCTCGTGTCGCTGCCGCGCTTCGAGCAGTCGCTCGACAAGTGGTTCAAGCGGAAGGGCATCCGGATCTGGATCACCGAGTACGGCCACGAGACGAAGCAGGACGGCGAGCCGAAGGGTGTCTCGCGGGCTCTGCAGGCGTCGTACACGACGCAGGCGATCGGGCTCGCGAAGAAGGATCCCCGCGTTGACATGTTCGTCTGGTTCATCTTCCGCGACGACGAGACGAGCGTCTGGCAGAGCGGCCTGCAGACACGGAGCGGCGCCGCCAAGCCTGCACTCGCCCGGTTCCGGTCCGCTGCGAAGTCGGTCGACGCGCGGAACCCACTGGTCGCCGTCCGCGGCGGGATCGCGGCTCCGGCCGTGGCAGTGCCGCTGCGCGAGCTGGCGGCCAACCTCCGCTCGGGCGACACGGTCGGGATCAACTTCCGCGTCTTCCTGCGCGGCAAGCAGGTCGCGGCGGGTCAGCCGGCGACGACGCTCGGCCCGGACGCGATTGCGCGCTTCCGGCTGACCGGCTTCAAGCCGGCGAAGAAGACGACGTACGTCGTGCGCATCGACGCCAACACGGCGAACGGCGGGCTTGCCTCGCGCGAGCTGACGGTCGTCGCGTCCTAGCCCCGGACATGGCGCTCATCCTGCGGTCTACGATCGCGGGATGAGCGCCACCGTCCGCGTCGGCACCTGCTCCTGGGCCGACGAGACGCTGACGAAGGTCTGGTACCCGAAGCACGTCCGCTCGGGCGAGGCCAGGATTCGCCACTACGCCGAGCGCTTCGACACGGTCGAGGCGAACTCGACCTACTACCGCCTCCCGGACGCAGAGCTCGTCGCGAACTGGGCCGAGCGAACGCCGGCCGCCTTCACGATGCACGTGAAGGCGTTCGGGCTGATGACGCGTCATCCGGTCAAGCTCGAGTCGCTGCCCGAGGACCTGCGCGAGGTGATGCCGGTCGACGCGCGTGGCCGGGTCGACCGGCCTCCACGGGAGCTCCGCGCCGAGGTCTTTCGCCGCTTCCACCGGGCGCTCGAGCCGTTGCGCGAGCGGGGCAAGCTCGGCGGCGTCCTGCTCCAGTTCCCGTCCTACGTCGTCTACAAGCCGGTCTCGCTCGAGTACCTGGCGTGGGCGGTCGAGCAGCTCGACGGCGACGAGCCGCTCGTCGAGTTTCGGCACCGGAGCTGGCTCGACGAGGAGAACCGCGACCGGACGCTTGCCTTCCTGGAGTCGATCGGGGCGACCTACGTGATCGTGGATGCGCCGAAGACGGACGCGAAGAACCTCGTCCCGACCGTGATCGGCAGGACGAGCAAGACCGCGTACGTCCGCTTCCACGGCCGCAACGCCGGGACGTGGAACAAGCGCACCGGCAGCGCGGCCGACCGGTTCGACTACCTCTACTCGGAGGCTGAGCTGCAGGAGTGGGTAGAGCCGCTCCGCGAGCTCGCGGCCGAGACGGAGTCGGTCTACGCGATGTTCAACAACAACGGCCGCTCCGCGATGCCGGCGACCGGGCTCGAGGGCCTCGAGCCCGAGGAGGTCGCGGGCGACCCGGCCAAGGGCGAGGTGGCGCAGGCGCCGGCGAACGCGCTGATGCTGAGGCGGCTGCTCGCTAGCGGATCTTGACGAGCGCCTTGCCGCGGTTCTCGCCGCGCAGCATCCCCATGAAGGCTGCAGGTGCGTTCTCGAGCCCCTCGGTCACGTCCTCGCGGTAGGTCAGCTTCCCCTCGGCGAGCCAGCGGCCCAGTCGCTGCAGCCCTTCCGGGAAGCGGTGGGCGTAGTCGCTGACGAGGAAGCCCTCGAGCCGGGCGCGGAAGACGATCAGGAAGCCGAGGTTGCGCGGCGCCAGCTCCGGCTCGGCGAGGTTGTACTGCGAGACCTGACCGCAGATCGGAACGCGCGCGTTGAGGGCGAGACGACGGAAGATCGTCTCCGAGAGTGCGCCGCCGACGTTGTCGAAGTAGACGTCGACCCCCTTCGGGCACGACTCCTTCAGCGCTGCGTTGACGTCGTCGCGCTTGTAGTCGATGCCCACGTCGTAGCCGTACAGCTCGGTCAGGTCGCTCACCTTCTGCGCGGAGCCGGCCAGGCCGACCACGGGACCGCAGCCGGCGATCCTCGCGAGCTGGCCGACGATCTGGCCGACGGCTCCGGATGCGGCGGAGACCACTACGGCGTCGCCGGGCCTGGGCCGGCCGATGTCGAAGAGGCCGAAGTAGGCGGTGAGGCCGGTTCCGCCGAGGACGTGCAGAGCCGTCTGCGGCGGCGCCAGCGCCGGATCGAGCTTCCGGAGCGAGCCGCCGCGCGCGACCGCGTGCTCCTGCCAGCCGAGCTGGCCGACGACCAGCTCACCGCGCGCGAAACGTGGATCGTGGCTTTCGACGACCTCGCCGACGGCCTGCCCCGTCATCGGCTCGCCGAGCTCCGTCGGCTTCGCGTACGAGCGCGCCGTGCTCATCCGTCCACGCATGTACGGATCGACCGAGAGCCACTGCGAGCGCACGAGCACCTCCCCCGGGCCTGGCGCCGGAACCTCCGCCTCGACGAGCGCGAAGTCGGACTCGGTCGGGAAGCCTTCCGGCCGCGCAGCAAGAGTGATCTGCCGGTTCACCACGTCAAGAACACTCTCACACAGAACCCGGCACCGAGCCGGGAGCGAAGCGACCCTTCAGGGGTCTTCGCGCGTCGCAAATCTGCTTCTGCAGATTTGTGACCTGCGCCAACAATGGAGCCAGCCGGGCTCGAACCGGCGACCTTCTGGCTGCCAGCCAGACGCTCTCCCAGCTGAGCTATGGCCCCTGGGACTCGGAGATTGTAGCTAGGCCGTGGCCGCCTCGACGTCGACCGCGGGGACGTCGCCCCAGAGGTCCTCGAGCCGGTAGAACGACCGCGTCTCGGGCGTGAAGACGTGAAGGACGACGTCGAGGTAGTCGGCGACGATCCACTCCGCCTCCTTCGTCCCGTCGACGGCGCGCGGAAGCAGCTTCCCGTCCTGCTTCAAGTTGGCGTGCACGTCGTCGAAGATCGCCTTCGTCTGGCGGGCATTCCGCCCGGTCGCGAGCACGAAGAAGTCCGTGTAGACGCACACGGGCCTCATGTCGAGAATGACGACGTCTTCTGCCAGCTTCTCGCTCGCGAGAGCGGCGATCCGGCGTGCTTGTTCGAGCGAAGTCAGAGCCGTCAGTGTAGCCACGAAACGCGGACGTCAACGGTCGCGATACAGGCCGTGCTCCGCGATGTAGCGCGCCACGGCGGGGGCGACGAGGCCGTCGAGCGGCTGGCCGTCACGCGCGCGTTCGCGGATTTCGGACGAGGAAACCGAATGCGGCTCGAGCTCGAAGATCTCAATGCGCGGCGCGGTTGCCGCCGGCGCGTAACCCGGGCGCGTGGCGACGCCGAGCCGCGCGAGCTCCAGCACGCGCTCCGGGCTCTTCCAGGTCGGGAACGCGACCAGCTCGTCGGCGCCGATCAGGAAGATCGGGTCGTCGTAGCCTGCCGCTTCGAGCGCGTCGACGGTATAGCGGTGCTGCTCCAGCTCGACCTTCGCGTCGAGCTCCGCGAAAGCGAGCTCGGCCATCTCGAGGCGGTCGGCCGCCGGCGCCTCGGATGCCTTGTGCGCCGCGTCGGCAACGACCGTGACGTGCAGGTCGTCGATGCCAAAGCGCGCGACCGCCGTGCGCGCGAGCGCGAGATGTCCGAGGTGCGGCGGGTCGAAGCGACCGCCCAGAACGCCGGTCACTGCCACTCGAGCGTCTCTTCGCCGATGTCGACCTCCTGGCCCTTGCGAGCACCTGCGGCCCTGAGCACGGCTTCGAGCTCTTCGCCCTCCGGCGCGTCGCCCACGATTCGGAACCCGCGGTCGGTGCGGTAGATCCGGTACGTACGGCGCGCAGGCGGCTGCGGGCGGTACTCGAGGAAGTCCGGCAGCTGCGGCGCCTCCTCGAAGACCGGCTCGGGCGCGGCCGGGCAGAGGCGGAAGAGCGCCAGCTTGAGGTCGTCGATCCCGGCTCCGGTCGCGCACGAGACGGGGAAGACGCCGACGATCCGCTCGTCCTCGAGCGGAGACTGGGGCAGCTCCGGCAGCAGGTCGATCTTGTTCAGCACGATCGCCTGCGGCCGCTCGTCCAGGCCGGCGCCATAGAGGGCGAGCTCGGTGTCGATCGTGCGGAAGCGAGCCTCGACGTCGTCCTCAGAGGCATCGATCACGTGCAGGAGGAGCCGCGCGCGCTCGAGATGGGCGAGGAACTCGTGCCCGAGGCCGATTCCCTCGCTGGCACCCTCGATCAGCCCGGGAATGTCCGCCACGGTGAGCTGGCCGCCGTCCGGAGACTCGACCGTCCCCAGCACCGGCGCGAGCGTCGTGAACGGGTAGTCGGCGACCTTCGGCCTCGCGTTCGAGAGCCGGCGCAGGAGGGACGACTTGCCGGCGTTGGGGAGACCAGCCATCGCCGCGTCGGCGAGGAGCTTCAACCGCAGCTCCACGTCCGCCTCGCCAGGCGGCTCCCCCACTTCGGAGAAGCGCGGCGTCTGGCGCACGGGCGTCGCGAAACGGGCGTTGCCGCGCCCGCCCTGGCCACCGCGGGCGAGGACGACCCGGGCATCCGAGCGCGCGAGATCGGCGATCAGCTCGCCCTCCGGCCCGTACGCCTGGGTGCCGACGGGCACGGCGAGCTCGATCGTGGCGCCGTCGGCGCCGTGCTTGCGGGCGCCGCGGCCGGGCTCGCCGCGGCCGGCTCTGAACTTCGTCTTCGCGCGAAAGAAGGAGAGGTCGCGAAGGCTGTCGTCGGCGACGAGGACGACGTCGCCGCCGCGCCCGCCGTCGCCGCCGTCGGGACCGCCCTTCGGCACGTGCTTCTCGCGCCGGAAGCTCAGGCCTCCGTCGCCGCCGCGGCCCGCCAGCACCTCGATGCGGGCGCGATCGTGGAACATCGGAGCTAGGTCTGCGTCGTGTCGGTCTCGGCGACCGAGATGAAGCGCTTCTCGCCGCTCGTGCGGAACTCGACCGTGCCCTCGCGCTTGGCGAAGATGGTGTCGTCGCGGCCGATCCCGACGCCCGCGCCGGGGCGGAAGCGGGTGCCGCGCTGGCGGACGATGATCATGCCGGCCTTGACCTTCTGGCCGGCGAAGATCTTGACGCCGAGGCGCTTCGCGTTCGAGTCGCGGCCGTTCCGGGAGGACCCGAGGCCTTTCTTGTGCGCCATTAGTCGCTCTCCTTCTCTGCCAGGGCCGACTCGAGTGCAGCCAGCGCGCCCTTGCGCTTGCCGTGAGCCTGCTCGTACTCCAGGGCGGCCTCGAGCATGGGGCGGTTCCAGTCGGAGGACTGCTCCTTGATCTGCGCGACCGTGAGCTCTTCGTACCCCGACGGCATTCCCTTGACGCGATCGTCGGCGGCGGGTGCAACCGCGGCTGCGGCAGGCTCGGCCTTCTTCGCCGCTGCCTTCTTCGCGCCACCGATCGACTCGATCTCGATCTGGGAAAGGCTGGCGCGGAAGCCCGTGTGCTTCTTGTAGCCGTTCTTCGGCCGGTACTTGCCGATCCGGATCTTGTCGCCCTTGACGTCCGCGACAACGCGCGCGGTCACCGTCGCGCTCGGCGAGAGATCGGTCGTGCCGTCGCCCCCGATCAGGAGCACGGCCGGCTGGAAAGTGTTGCCCGCACCGTGCTTGAGCCGGTCGACGAGCAGCTTCTCGCCCTCGCGGACGCGGTACTGCTTGCCGCCGACGGAGATGATCGCGTAAGGAGTCATGTGAGTAGTTAGGGACGAGCGCAGAAAGACGCGGGACTGACCCGCGAGCCGTGGGATTGTAGCGACTAGCGGTCCAGGTCGTCGAGCCACTCGGACATAGGAACGTACTCGTCCGAGGCGGGCTCGGAGCCATTCGTGGCGGCCTCGATCCGGGGCTCCTGCGCCGCCGGCTCGGCGCCGTTCTCGGTCGTCGCAGTCGTGGCGGTCGCCGGCTTCTTGCGATTGCGGCCACCGCGCGACCCGCGACGCGTCTTCTTCTTCGCCGGCGCAGCATCGGAGCCATCCGTCTCCACGGCGACTGCCGCGGCGACCAGCTCGGCTGCCTCGTCGTCGCCCTCCTCGGCGCTCGGCTTCGGCTTGGGCTTCGGCGCCCGCTTCCTCGGCGCCGGCTTTTCGTCGCCGAGCTCGAGGTCGGGAACGTGGATCCGCGGTGCCGCCGGACCCGCTTCGTCCGCAGCAGCCTCGTCCTCGACAGCGTCGGGCGCATCGGTGCCGTCCGCCGCCGGCTTCTTCTTGCGGTTGCGGCCGCCGCGGGAGCCGCGGCGCGTCTTCTTCTTGACGGGAGCGCCCTCGGCGTCCTCGGGGGCGGCACCGACAGCCTCCTCCGGCTCGTCCTCGGGCTCGTCGTCGTCGACCTCGTCCACGACCTCGGCCTCACCGACCTCGAGCTCCTCGACCTCGGCCTCGGCTTCGATCTCGCCCGTCTCCGCCGCCTTCTTGGCGCGGCTCGGCGCCCGTGTGGGCTTCTCGGCCTCGCTCTCGAACGTGATCGGATCCGCGGTCGACTCGACGCCGTTCAGAGCGGTCGCGTAGGCGACGCCGTCGAGCACGCGCTCGACGCGCACCTTCGCCTTCTTGCCGACGAGCTTCGCGGCGCCGCCGACGACGACGTCGATCCCGTCGTGCTTGCCGACCGCAGAGCCGGCGTCGTGCTTGTCCAGCTCGACCAGCTTGAGGTCGATCTCCGTTCCCTCCGCGATCGGCGCGGGCGGCTGCAGGTCGGCCAGCTTGCCCTCGGCCAGCACGGCGGCGTGGTCGGAGTGTGCGCCCTCCTTCGGCACCAGGAAGAAGCGCTTCTTCGACGCCTCCTCGATCTCGGCGAGGCGCGTGCCGCCCTTGCCGAGCAGGAGCGACATCGTCTTCGGGTTGACCTCGACCTGGAACGCCTGCGCGCGGGAGCCGGCTGCGAGCGTGCGCAGGCGCCGCTCGACCTCGAGCGCCGCGGAGGCCTCCGAGACGACGATTCCGTCGCCGGCGCAGGTCGGGCACTTCTTGGTCAGGATCTCGCGCGGCCCGTCGGTGACGTTCTGGCGCGTCATCTCGACGAGACCGAGCGGGGAGATCTCGACGACGTAGGTCTTCGTCCGGTCGCGCTCGAGCTCGGTCCGGAGCGCCTCCTCGACGGTGGCGCGGTTCTTCGGGTTCGCCATGTCGATGAAGTCGATGACGATGATCCCGCCGATGTCGCGCAGCCGCAGCTGGCGCACGACTTCCTTCACCGCCTCGAGGTTGTTCTTCGTGATCGTGTCCTCGAGCCGGCCGGTCGAGTTCTTCGAGCGCGAGCCGACGAAGCGGCCCGTGTTGACGTCGACGACCGTGAACGCCTCGGCGTAGTCGAAGATCAGGTAGCCGCCCGACGGCAGGTCGACGCGGCGGTTCAGCGTCGAGCGGATCTCGGCGTCGACGCCCGTGCCCTCGAAGAGCGGCGTCTTCTCCTTGTAGCGGTGGACGCGCTCGAGCATGTGCGGCGACGTCTTCTTCAGGTAGCCGACGATCCGCTTGTAGGTGCGCTCGTGGTCGATCTGGGCGCTCTCGAAGTCGCCGGCGAAGAGATCGCGGACGATCCGAAGCGGGAGCTCGGCCTCCTGGTAGACGAGCGACGGCGCCTTCGCGTTCTTCGCCTTGCGCCTGGATCGTCTTCCAGAGCCGCTGCAGGAAGACGAGGTCGCGCTCGATGTCCTCGGCCGAGGCGCCTTCCGCCGCGGTGCGGACGATCACGCCGCCCTCCTTGACGTCGAGGTGCTTGATGATCTCCTTCAGGCGAGTGCGCTCGTTGTCGTCGAGCCGGCGCGAGACGCCGAGGCCCTCGCCCTGCGGGACGAAGACGAGGAAGCGCCCGGGCAGCGAGATCTCGGTCGTGAGCCGCGCGCCCTTCGTCTTCATCGGATCCTTGACCGCCTGGACGAGGATCTGCTGCCCGCGCGCGATCAGATCGGTGATCTTCTTGCCGTGCCGCTTGCCCTCGAGCTCGGGCACGACGATCTCGTCGACGTAGAGGAAGCCGTTCTTCTCGAGACCGATCTCGACGAACGCCGCTTCCATTCCGGGCAGGACGTTGTCGACCGTCCCGAGATAGATGTTGCCGGCGATCGAGCGGCGCTCGGGCCGTTCCAGGTAGACCTCGGCGACGCGATCGTCCTCGACGATGGCGACGCGCTGCTCGCCGACGTCGACCGAGATCAGGAGCTCGCGCTTGGCCTTCGGCAGCGGCGCGCGCTTCTGCGGGACGCGGCGGCGGTTGCCCTGCTGATTCGCACGGCGCTCCTGCCGCTGGCTCCGCTCGCCCTGCTCGCGCGGCTTGCGCTCGCGACGCTGCGGGGCCGGCTTCTGCTCCGGCTTCTCGGCCGTCTCGGTCGCGGTCTCGGCGGTCGCGAGGGCGCCGGGCTTCTTGCGCCCGCGCCCGCCGCGGTTGCCGCGACGTCGCTTCCTGGGATCGGTTGCCGCGTCGGCCGAAGCCGCCGCGAAGGTCGGCTCAGCCTGTGTCGGCTGCGGGGCGGGCGCGGGAGCTTCCTGCGCCGGCTGCTCGGACTGTTCTTGCTTTTTCTTCCTGCGGAACCACGGGGACAAATGCTTCTCCTAGAGTGAGCGCGCGCAAAGACACGGCCGCGGATGCGGCCGGTCGCGCGCTGCGATTGAGTGTGAAAACGGTAGGCATGGCCTGCGAGCAGGGTATCAGCAGGCTCGGGCGACTCGCGGCGGGCTCCCTACGCGGCGGCAGGGCGCAGCCGAGCGCGGCGCGCGCGAACGGCCCGCAACCGCTGTGAGAGACGGGCCCAGGCCCATGGCTCGAGCTCGGCGTAGCGCGTCTCGTTCTGCGCCCGCGTGGCCTCGAGGTATTCGAACCAGGCGTCCGCTTCCTCGATCTGAAGCAGCTCTTCCGCGTGCTCGGAACCGACCATCTCGCCTCCCTCCCGTCGTTTCCGGAACCATAGGACCGGAACCGGACGGCATGGGGTTACGCGGCGGTTTTGTCCTCAGCGGCGCTCTGGAAGTAGCGCATCGCCGCCTCGCCGAGCGCGCGGGTGCCGGCGTAGGCGATCCCGCCCTTGACGGCCCAGCCGGCGATCGGGATCGCGCCGAGGAGCTGGCGCGCGGCAGCACGAAACCCGAACCCGGCCGCCACGGTGGCGAGCACCTCGGGCAGCCGCTGCTGATCGATCTCGACGCCGTAGGCGGCACCGAGCCGGAGCACGAGCCGGACCTGGTTGAGCGTCAGGACGGGGAAGTCGGCGCCCGGGACGAAGATCGCGACCGCGAGGATCCCGTTCTTGCGGGAGAACGACTCGATCAGCTCCCGGCACAGCGGTTCGCGCAGCACCGGCAGCCGCGCAGCGAGGCCCGTGCCGGCTTCGCCGAGCCTGGCGGCGACGGCCTTGGCGATCTCCTCGACCGGGAAGCCCTGCCCGGGGCGGCACGTGACGACGTCGGTTGCGAGCACGTAGGGGATGTCGAAGTCCTCCGTGCCGGTCTGGACGACGACGACCGGCACCTTCGCGCGCTTCGCCGCCTTCAGCTCCTGCTCGTCCTCCTCCGTCGGGGCTCCCGCGAGCACACGGATCAGCGCGTCCGCATCCTGGACCCGCCCGCCGACCCGAACCGCCCCGGGTGCGGCGCCGCGGGAGAGCTCCTTCTCGAGCTGCGCCGCGAGGGGCCCGCTGACGACCAGCGGGCGGGTGTCCTGGGCAGCGATCTTCAGCTCGCGGACAAGGCCCAAGATCGCCAGCGGATGCAACCCCTTGGCCATCAGCGGGCCCGCCGGCGGCCGAGGTGGCCTCGCGCGTGAATCGACTGGAGCACGCCGATCGCGACGATGTTCATCACCATCGACGAGCCGCCCACGGTGACGAACGGGAGCGGAATCCCGGTCACGGGCGCGATTCCCATCGTCATGCCGACGTTGATGAAGACCTGGAAGAGGAAGCGCGATCACGATCCCGCCCGCGACGATCGCGGAGAACGCGTCCCGCGCGACCGTGACCACGCGGAGGCCGCGCCAGACGATCAGCAGGAAGAGGCCGAGCAGGAACGCGGCGCCGAAGAAGCCTCGCTGCTCGGCGAGGGCCGCGAAGACGAAGTCGGTGTGGTGCTCGGGGAGGTAGTCGAGCCGCGTCTGGGTCGCGCCCTGGACGCCGCGCCCGTCGAGCCCGCCCGACCCGACGGCGGTGATCGACTGCGTCTGGTTGTAGGCCGTGCCGCCGGGGTCCTCCTCGAGATTCGTGAAGTTGAGCCGGGCGGCCTGGTAGGGCTCGAGCACCTCGACGCCGGCCGCCGGCAGGAACCAGACGACACTCGCCGCGAGCAGCGCGACGACGCCGACGAGCAGGGTGAGATGGGTCCAGCGGATCCCGGCCACGAAGAGGCAGGCGACGAGCGCGGCTCCGTAGACGAGCGCCGTCCCGAGGTCGGGCTGCTTGAAGACGAGCGCAATCGGGATCACCGCGAGCCCGATCGCCTGCAGCACCACTCTCGGCTCGTGCAGCCGCCGGGCGCGGTCGGCGAGGAAGCCCGCGAGCGCGAGCACGAAGAGGAGCTTCCCGAACTCGGACGGCTGGAACTGGAAGGGGCCGATCTCGATCCACCGCTTCGAGCCGCGTGTCGAGTCGGCGAGCGGGAAGACGAGCAGCATCCCGACGAGCGTCAGTCCGAAGATCGCCTTCTGCGCCCGGCGGTAGCGCTCCGGGTCGATCGCGAGCGCGACCAGGAAGCCGGCGAAGCCGAGGCCGGCGGCGATCCCCTGCCGGACGACGTAGTAGCTCTCGTCACCCTCGATGTCGAAGCGGGTGATCCCGGCCACCGCCACGAGCCCGTAGGCGATGATCGCGCCGACGCCGAGCAGGAGGATCCAGTCCAGCCTGCGGAGGAGGCCGACGACGTCGAGGTCGCGCGCGACGGGGCGGGAGCGTGACGCGTACTCAATCACTGGCCACGACTCCCTGGACTCCGGCCCGCTCGCGGAACCAGTGCTCGAACAGCTTGAGCGCGGCGGGCGCCGCCACCGAGCCGCCGTGGCCGCCGTTCTCGATCACGGCGCACACGACGATGGGCGGTCGCCTGGCACCGGTGAGGGTGACGTAGTCGCTGCCGTCATAGGGGCCCCAGCCGCACCACCACGCCTGGTCCTCGAGGTGCCCGGCGGGGTAACCGGGGAGGTTGACGACCTTCTCGGCCGTCCCTGTCTTGCCGGCGACCGGGACGGGGAAGCTGCCGAAGACCCCCGACGAGGTGCCGTTTGCGTCATGCGTGGCCTCGAAGAGGCCGGCGCGCACGACCTCGAGTGCCTCCGCGCCGATGCCGATCTCCTGCGGCGGCGAGGCGGGGAAGGTGACGACCGGCACCGCCGGCTCGCCCTCGGCGGCCGGGCGCTCGGCTGCCTGGACGACGTGCGGCTTCACCAGCTTGCCGCCGTTCGCGAGCGCGGCGTAGAAGCGCGCCATCTGGAGCGGCGTCACCGTGATGTCCTTCTGGCCGATCGCCATCTGGATCAGCTCGCCCGGATTCCAGGCGCGGTCGATCCCGGTATAGGTCTCGCGCCGCCAGGCGGGGGTCGGGAGCAGACCGGTCGCTTCGCCGCCGGTGTCGAGGCCGGAGGCTTGCCCGAAGCCGAACTTCCTCGCCCAGTTCTGCATCTTCGTCCAGTAGGCCCGCTCCCGCTCTCCCCGCTCGTAGTAACGGTTGCCGAGGTCGTAGAAGTAGGTGTCGCAGGACTGGGAGAGCGCCGTCGTCAGCGTCATCGGCATGTTCGTGTACGGGTTCCAGTTCTTGAACCGCTTCTCGTCGAGCCCGTACTCCGCATACGGCGTGCACTGGATGTACTCGTACGGCGAGACGAGACCGTCCGAGATCGCTGCCAGCGCGGTCAACGGCTTGAAGGTCGATCCGGGCGGATAGGTGACCGACGTGACCCTGTTCAGGCCGGGAAAGTTGCGCGTCTTCGCCACCCTGTCGTTGGTCAGCGGCTCGAGCTTCTTGGGATCGACGCGGCCGACGTAGACCGACGGCTTGTAGGTCGGGTTCGACGCCATCGCGAGAATGGCGCCGTCGCGCGGGTCGAGCGCGACGATCGCGCCCCCGTTCGCGTTGAACCGGTCGTCCTCGTACGCCAGCTCGATCCCGTCGCGGAGAGCCCGCTCGGCCACCCGCTGAAGGCCGACGTCGAGCGTGAGCCGGATGTTGTAGCCCGCCTGGGCGGGACGACGCGTCTCGAAGGGCCCGAGCGGCTGGCCGAGGGAGTCGACGCGCAGCTGGGCGGCGCCCGGGACCCCGCGCAGGTAGCGGTCGAAGGACGCCTCCACCCCGGTCTTGCCGACCTTCTCGCCGCCGCGGATATCGCGCTCCTTCGACTGCTCGATCTGCTCGAGCTCCGCTGGGGAGACCTCGCCGACGTAGCCGAGCAGCTGCGCCGCCAGCGCCTTGTGCTCGTAGTCGCGCAGGTAGGTGCTCGTGATCTCGACGCCGGGGAACTCGGCCCGGTGCTCCTGGAGATACATCACCTGGTCCTCGTGCACGGCGGTCTTGACGAGGATCGGCGTCAGCGGATCGCCCCTGTTCTCCTCGAGCGCTCTCGTCAGCCGCGGCAGCGGCACCCTGAGGATGACCGAGAGCCGCTTGAACATCGCGTAGCGCCCCTCGTCCGGCAGGTCCGCCGTCCAGATCCGGACCGCGGTCCCGGGAACGTTCGAGACGATCGTCCGCCCCGAGCGGTCGACGATCGAGCCCCGCTGCGCCTCGACACGGATCGTCCGGAGCTGGTTGTTCTGGGCCGCGTTGACGTAGCGGTCGCCGGAGAGCACCTGCAGCGCCCAGAGGCGCAGGAAGAGGATCGCGAAGATGATCAGCGCGAGCCCGGCCAGCACCCCGACGCGCAGCGCGAGCTGCGGCGTGAAGCGGTACGGCTCCGAGGTCCGCGGGTCGGGCGGGAGGAAGCGGCCGGACGGAGAACGGCGCTCCGGGTACGAGCTAGCCAAGGAGCTTCACCTCCGTCACGCGGTCGCCGACGGAGGCGCGGCCGAGCGCCGCCCGGCAGAGACCGAAGACCGGCCTCGCGACGAGCAGGTTCAGCACGAGCGCGGGCAGCAGGGTCTCGAATAGGGCGCGGCGCGCCGAGAGCTCCTCGCCGAGCAGGAAGTGAAGCCCGTAACCCGCGTAACCGATCGCGATCGTGGCGACGAGGACGGTCAGCAGCGGCGCGTAGCTCTGGTCGCGGCCGGTCGTCTCGCCGTAGCGCCCGGCCCAGTAGCCGGCCAGCGAGTAGAGGAGCGCCGAGACGCCGAGCGTGTCGAGCGTGACCACGTCGACGAGGAGGCCGCCGAAGAAGCCGGCCACGGCGCCGACGACCGCGCCGCGCAGGAGGGCGATCGAGAGCAAGGCGAGCAGCAGCACATCCGCGACGCCGCCGGCGAGGTCGAACGTGGCGAAGAGCGTCACCTGCAGCAGCGCGGCGACGAAGACGACGGTCGCGACGATCGTGCTCTCGGTGAAACTCACGGAAGCTCCGGGGACGCGCGGCGCGGCACGAGGACGAGGACCGAGTCGAGGGCGGAGAAGTCGACGTCCGACTCGATCAGCACCTGCTGCCAGAGATCGGTGCTGAGCCCGCCGACGAACGAGACCCGGCCGATCGGAATCCCCTTCGGATAGAGCGACGCCAGGCCGCCGGTGCGCCAGCCGGCGGTGACGATCTCGTCGCCGACGTGGACGACCTCCCGCTTCGAGACGCGATCGAGCACGAGCGCGTTGCCGGACTGTCCGTGCAGGACGACGCCGGCTGCACGCGTGCGCAGATCGACGGACGAGACGGCGCTCGACTCGTCGGTGAGGAGGCGGACGCGCGCAGCGTCTTCCGTCACGCGGGTGACGGTGCCGACGAAGCCGTCGGCGGTGACGACGGCCGCGTTCACCTCGACGCCGTCGGACGAGCCTGCGGCGACGACGATCTCCTGCTCGAACGCCGAGGAGGGCCGCACGAGCACCTCCGTCGCGACGCCGTCGTAGTCGGCAGGGAACGAGGGCGAGTCGCGGTATTCGAGCAGCTGCTTGAGGACGACGTTCTGCTGCAGGGCCGACTCGTTCTGGATCACCTGCTGCTGGAGCAGCTCGTTCTCGGCGCGGAGCTCCTCGTTCTCCGAGCGCGCGTTGAAGAGATCCTTCGTCCAGCCGTAGGCGTCTCGGAACGGCCTGGCCACCCGTTCGACCGCGACCTCGAGCGGCTGCAACGCGCTCGCGACGGCGCCCTGGGCGTCGTGGAGCGGCCCGTCGGAGCTCTCGCGGAACGACACGGTGATCAGGGCGAGCGCGAGCAGCACCAGCGTCCCCAGCACGATCCGGCGCCTGAGGGCACTGGTGCTGCGGGAGGAAAGCGAACGCGGGGCGGGACGCCGGACGGGAAGGCCCAGCACCGCCGATTTTGCGGTGCGGTTGCGTGGCAAGCGCTTCATGTTAGCGCCCTCTGCGGCGGCGCTCGTGGCGATTCGGCTTAGTAGCGGCCTCTGCCGTTGCGACGGTTGCGGGCGCGGGCGCTCCGGTGGATCGCCTCGAACTCCTCCAGGCTGCGGCCGGAGCCGACGGCCACGCACGTCAGCGGGCTCTCGGCGAGGTGGACCGGCATCTGCGTCTCGTGGCGGAGACGCTCGTCGAGGCCGCTCAGGAGCGCGCCGCCGCCGGCGAGCACGATCCCGCGGTCCATGATGTCCGCGGCCAGCTCCGGGGGCGTCTTGTCGAGCGTGGAGCGGATCGCGTCGATGATCTGCGCGACCGGCTCCTCGAGCGCATGGCGCACCTCCTCCGAGGAGAGGATCACCGTCTTCGGCAGGCCGGTGAGCATGTCGCGGCCGCGCACCTCTGCCTGGATCTCCTCCCGCATCCGGTAGGCGGAGCCGACCTCGAGCTTGATCTCCTCGGCCGTCTGCTGGCCGATCAGGAGCTTGTACTCCTTCTTGATGTGGTTGACGATCGCGTCGTCCATCTCGTCGCCGCCGACGCGGAGGCTCTGCGAGACGACGATTCCGCCCAGCGAGATCACCGCGACCTCGGTGGTGCCGCCGCCGATGTCGACGATCATGTTCCCGGTCGGCTCGGCGACCGGCAGCCCGGCGCCGATCGCGGCGGCCATCGGCTCCTCGATCAGGTACGCCTGGCGCGCGCCGGCGGACAGGGTTGCCTCCTCGACCGCGCGCTTCTCGACGCCGGTCACGCCCGAGGGGACGCAGACGACGACGCGGGGATGCGCGAACCGGTGCTGGTGCACCTTCTGGATGAAGTGGCGGAGCATCTGCTCGGTCACGTCGAAGTCGGCGATGACGCCGTCCTTGAGTGGGCGGATGGCCGCGATCGTTCCAGGCGTGCGCCCGAGCATCCGCTTGGCCTCGGCGCCGACGGCGTGCACCTCACCGGTGCGCTGGTCGATCGCGACGACAGACGGCTCGCTGAGGACGATCCCGCGGCCGCGGACGTAGACGAGCGTGTTGGCGGTGCCGAGGTCCACGGCCATGTCCCGGCCGCCGAAGCCGCTCATCGAGCGAAAGATGCCCATACCAGCGAACCACTCTAGCCTGCACACTCCCGAGGTGGCCGAGTCGCGCGCCGTGCTCATCACCGGGTGCTCCTCAGGGATCGGCTTCGCCACGGCCGAGCTGATCGGCAGCAAGGGCTGGCATGTCTATGCGACCGCCCGGCGGCTCGAAGCGCTGGCCGACCTCGACGGGTGCTGCGAGCTCCGCGAGCTCGACGTCACGGACGACGCCTCTATGGCGGCCGTCGTCGAGGAGATCGAGCACGAGCATGGCGCGGTCGGCGCGGTCGTGAACAACGCCGGCTACTCGCTCGGCGGCGCCGTGGAGAGTGTGTCGCTCGACGATGCCCGCCGGCAGTTCGAGACGAATCTGTTCGGCCTCGCGCGCCTGACGCAGTTGGTCCTGCCGGGAATGCGCGCGCAGGGTTGGGGACGGGTCATCAACGTCAGCTCGATGGGCGGCGAGCTCACCTTCCCGGGCGGGGGCTGGTACCACGCGTCCAAGCACGCAGTGGAAGCGCTCAGTGATGCCCTCCGGTTCGAGGTGGCAGGCTTCGGGATCGACGTCGTCGTGATCCAGCCGGGGCTGATCCGGACGAAGTTCGCCGAGGCGGCGGTCGGCTCGATTCCCCTCGGCGCAGAGCCATACGGCCGCTTCAACGCAGCCGTCGGCGCGGCGACCGCCGGCGCCTACGACGGAGGGCTCGCGCGCGTGCTCGGCGGCGGGCCGGAGACGGTGGCGAAGGCGATCGAGCGGGCCGTGACCGCGAAGCGGCCGCGAACGCGCTACCGGGTGACGCCGTCGGCGCGCCTCTTCATCACGCTGCGCCGCCTGTTGCCCGACCGCGGCTGGGATGCGGTCGTCGGGCGCACTTACCCGAGGCCGTAGGCGCCGGGGAAGCGCTCGGCGAGGATCCGCACGAGGAGCGCGGCCGGAAGGCCGACGACGTTCAGGTAGTCGCCCTCGATCCGCTCGACAAGGGCGGCGCCGCGGCCCTGGATCGCGTACCCGCCGGCGCGACCCTTCCACTCGCCGTGGGCCAGGTACCGCGCCAGCTCGCGCGGGGTCAGCTCGCGGAACGTGACGGTGGTCGACTCGTGCTCGACGACCTCCCAGCCCGCGGTGAGCAGGCAGAGGCCGGAGACGACGGTGTGCGTCTGCCCGGACAGCCGCTCGAGCATCCGCTCCGCCTCGGCGGCGTCCGCCGGCTTGCCGAGGATCGCGTCGCCGATTGCGACCGCGGTGTCGACGCCGAGCACCGGCTTGTGCGGGCCGCCGAGGTGGGCAACGGAGCGAGCCTTGCCGCGCGCGTGCTCCCGAACGAGGTCGGAGACCCCGGCGTCCGGCGGGTCGTGCTCCTCGTAGGCCGGCTCGACGACTTCGAACGGGAGGTCGAGCTGCTCGAGGATCGCGCGTCGCTGAGGGCTCGTCGACGCCAGCAGGATCGGGTCGACGACGTGCGGGCTCACCGCTTCCGCGCTCTCCAGATCTCTTCCGCGGGCCACTTCTTCGCCCAGTCACCGGAGACGTAGTCGTAGTACTCGTGGGTCTCGGCCGTCTCGGGCGCCTGTAGCTCAACGAGGTCGAGGATCTCGAAGCCGTTCGCGCGCAACAGGCGGATCCAGTCGCCGTGAGCGAGGTGGAACTCGACACCGTCCCAGCAGTCGAGCCGGTGCAGGCCGAACTGGGGCCGGGCGAGCTGCTCCCCCGCGGGCTCGTCGCCGTCGGGCGAGCAGAGGATCACCAGGGTCGAGTTGCGGAGGAAGACGAGCTCGCCACCCGGCCGCAGCAACCGCGCCGCTTCCGGGATCCAACGGTAGGGGTCGACCCAGATCGAGGCACCGTACTCCGAGATGACGAGATCGGCCGACGCGTCCGGGAGCCCGGTCGCGGCCGCGTCGGCCTCGATCAGCGGGAACTCGAGTCCGAACTCATCTTGCATCGCGCGCGCGGTCTCGAGCTGGGCAGGTGTGACGTCGACACCGATCGGCCGCGCGCCGCGCTTCGCCAGCCATGCCGACACGTATGCCGTACCACAGCCGAGCTCGACGACGTCGAGGTCGGCCACGTCTCCGAGAACGCCCACGTTCGACTCGGGGATCGCGAAGACGCCCCAGTCGATCTCCTCCTTCGCCCAGGCCTCGCGGGCATGTTCGCCGGTGTGCTCGGCGTTCGACTTCGTCCAGAGCTCGCGATTGCGAGCGGCGTCGTCAGACCAGTTCGTCATCCGAGAACCACAACGCGATCTCGCGCTGCGCCGACTCGGGCGAATCGGAGCCGTGGATGAGGTTGTTCGGCATCGAGGAGGCGTAGTCGCCGCGAATCGTGCCGGGGTCGGCGTCCGCGGGGTTCGTGGCGCCGATCGTCTTCCTCATCGTCGCGATCACTCCCTCGCCTTCGACGACGAGCGCCCACGTGGGCGCGGAGGTGATGAACTCGAGCAGCTCGCCGAAGAACGGCTTCTCGCTGTGCTCGGCGTAGTGCTCGGAGCCGAGCTCGCGGCCGACGCGGAGGAGCTTGCCCGCCGACGACCTGGAAGCCGCGGCGCTCGATCCGGGCGAGGATCTCACCCGAAAGCGCCCGCTCGGTCGCGTCCGGCTTGATCAGGATCAAGGTGCGCTCGACGGCCATCGGCCGCGGAGTCTAGTCAGACTCGGCGGCGCGCTTTCGAGGAGCCGTCCAGCTGTCCGCGATCGTGTCCTCGACGATTCCGGGCAGGTTCGGCGTCGAGACCGGCGTCGCGCAATGCGGGCAGATCTGCCAGAGCGCCTCGAGCGGCGCGTTGCACTTCGCGCAGGCCTGCTTCAACCGAGTCGTGCACACCGGGCAGACGAGGAACGTCGCCTCGACCGCGGCGCGGCAGACCGGGCAGTGCAGGTCGCGCTTGGACAGCCGCTCCTCCATCGCGCGGATCTCGAGCTCGCGCTCGCGCACGTCCTCGATGTACTCCGGCGGACGGAAGAAGAGGTAGATGATCGGGCCGACGAACGGCGGCACGAGGCCGAGCACGGTCGCCATCGCGACGAGCCAGGGATCCTCGATCCGCCGGCGTGCGTCCTTGTAGACCCAGTACGCCGTTGCGAGCCAGAAGACGGCGACGAAGAAGATGGTCAGATTGCGGATCACCATCCACGCGCCCGAGTCGAAGAAGTCGTTGACTCCTCCGAGCAGGTCGTCGTTGGTTGTGGTGGCGGCGAGGATCACAAGAGCAGTCTTCCCACGAGATAGCCGATTCCGAACGCGGAGCCGATGATGAAGCCGAGCACCCCGAGCGCGAACGCGAGCACGGTCACCCGTTCGCGCATCTTCGTCATGTTAGGCCCCGTTCCTCGCCAAGTCGGCGAGAAGGTACAGCGAGCCGGTGACGAGGACGGGTGGATGCGGGCGCGCGCGGGCGAGCGCGGCGGCGGGATCGGGCTCGATCTCGACCTCGGCGAAGTGCGCGGCGGCCAGGCGCGCAAGCTCGGCAGCCGGGAGCGCACGGGCGTTCGACGACTCGGTCGCGACGAGGCGGCGCCCCCTGGTTGCGAGCGCCGCCAGCATTCCGGCGACGTCCTTGTCGCGCAGGATCGAGGCGACGATCGTGTAGTCGTCCCGGTCGAGCTGCGCCACGAGCCAGCGGGCGCCGTCCGCGTTGTGAGCGCCGTCGCGGAGCTCGTCGCCGCGCCGCTCGAGCCGTCCCGGCAGCGCGACTTCGACCTCGCGCTCGACCGGCCGGCCGAGGAACGCGGACGCCGCCTCGCGAGCGCCGCCGACGACGACGTTGGGGCCGGCAAGCGCCGCGAACTCCTCGTCCGGGAGGACGGCGATGGTTCCCTCCTGGACGACGGCGAGCTTCTCCGCCGCGATCTGCTCGCGGGTGTCGCCGAGCACGTCGGTGTGCTCGAGGCCGACGTTCGTGAGCAGGACGACGTGCGAGCGGAGCACGTTCGTGGCGTCGAGCCGCCCACCGAGCCCGGCCTCGACGACGGCGACGTCGACCTCACGCGCCGCGAACTCGGCGAAGGCAGCGGCGATCACCGCCTCGAACTGCGTCGCCTCCTGCGCCTCGGCCTCCGGCCGCACGCGGGCGATCGCCGCCTCGAAGTCGGCCTCCTCCCCGTCGACCGTGATCCGCTCCGCCCACGAGCGGATGTGCGGCGACACGGTCGCGCCGACCGAGAGCCCCTCTGCCAGCAGCAGCGCCTCGATCGTCCGCGTCGCGGTCGACTTCCCGTTCGTACCGACGACGTGGATCGCCGGGTAGGCGAGCTCGGGGTCGCCGAGCGCCGCCAGGAGCGTCCGCATCCGGCCGAGCCCGAACTCCTTCGGCCAGGGGCTGAGCGAGGCGAGCCAGGCGGTGTGCTCAGCCCGAGAGGGCATCGAGCTCGCGCCGGTAGCGGGCGAGCTTCTCGCGCTCTGCCTCGACCACCTCGGGCTTCGCGTTCGTGACGAACTTCTCGTTCGCGAGCATCCGCTCGCCGCGCTCGACCTCGCCACGAAGGCGCTCGATCTCGGCTGCCGCGTTCCCGTTCCCCTTCGCCCGCTCGGGGCGGACGACAGCGTCGAAGATCCGCTTCTCGTCGCCGCCGAGCTCGACGACGACGCCGCTGCGGCGGAACATCGCCGCCGCCTCCTGCACCGGCTGGAGGGCGTCGGCGTCGGCTGCGTGAGCCTCGTCGGGCTCGGGCCACGGCGAGACGATCAGCCGCGACTCGTGAAACTGCGACCAGATCTCCTCGGTCACGTGCGGCATCACGGGGTGGAGCAGGGACAGCAGCCGCTCGAGCGCCGCGAGCGCGGTCGCCGCCGCGTCCTCGTCGCCCTCGCGCAGCCTCGGCTTGATCGCCTCCGCGTACCAGTCGCAGAAGTCGTCGAACGTGAGCCGGTAGAGCGACTGCACGGAGTGCGAGAAGTCGAAGGCCGCCCATGCCTGCTCGAGCTCCTCGCGGGTCGCATCGAGCCGCGCCAGGATCCAGCGCTCCTCCACCTCGCGAGGCCGCGCGTTCGGCTCGACCCGGTTCTGCAGCAGCAGCCGCGAGACGTTCCAGAGCTTGTTCGCCAGCTTGCGCCCTTCCTCGAGCGGCCCTTCCGTGAAGCGGACGTCCTGCGTCGAGGACATCTTCAGGAGGCCGTAGCGGGTCGCGTCGGCGCCGTGCGTGGCGATCAGCTCGAGCGGGTCGACGCCGTTGCCGAGGCTCTTGGACATCCGCCGGCCGTCGCCGGCCAGGATCGTCGAGTGGACGATCACGTCCGTGAACGGGATCGCGCCGAGCAGCTCGAGCCCCGTCCAGATCATCCGGTTCTCCCAGAGGCGGATGATCTCGCGCGCGGTCGAGTTGACGTCGCCGGGGTAGTACTGCTCGAGCTCGGGCGTCCGCTCCGGCCAGCCGAGCGTCGCGTAGGGCCAGAGCGCCGACGAGAACCAGGTGTCGAGCACGTCCGGGTCGCGCTCGAGCTCCGCCGAGCCGCACTCGGCGCAGGCGGTCGGGGGCGGCCAGGCGCACGTGACGTGCCCGTCGGGGCAGTACCAGAGCGGCTGCTGATGCCCCCACCAGAGCTGGCGCGAGATGTTCCAGTCGGGGATCTCCTCGAGCGAGCGAATCGCGAACTGGTGCTGCGACTCCGGGTGGTAGCGGACGCGTCGCTCACGCACCGCCGCGAGCGCCGGCTTGCGCGGTTCCTCCATCGCGACCCACCACTGCAGCGAGACGAGCGGCTCGATCCGCGTGTGGCAGCGCTCGCAGGTGCCGACCGCGTGCCGGTAGTGCTCGCGCCGCTCGAGCCGGTCGTGCTCCTTCAGCCAGGCGAGGACGGCGGCGTCCGCCTCCGCCTGCGTCTTCCCGGCGAGGTCGCCCGCATGCTCGTTCATCCGGCCGTCCGGCCCGATCACGGTCAGGATCTCGAGCCCGTGGTCGCGACCGATCTCGAAGTCGGTCGGGTCGTGCCCTGGCGTGATCTTGAGCGCACCCGTGCCGAACTCGGGCTCGACGCGCTCGTCGGCGATCACCGGCACGGCCCGCTCGACGTACGGGACGAGGACGTGCTTGCCGATCGCGCCGGCATAGCGCTCGTCGCCGGGGTGGACGGCGACGGCGACGTCGGCGAGGATCGTCGCCGGCCGCACGGTCGCAATCGTGATGTGGCCCGAGCCGTCGGTGAAGGGATACCGCGCGTATGTGAGCGTGTCGTCCATGTCCACGTGCTCGACCTCGAGATCCGAGATCGCCGTCTCGTGGAACGGGCACCAGTTGACGATCCGCTCGGCGCGATAGACCCAGCCCTTGTCCCAGAGGTGGACGAAGAAGCGCATCACCGCCTCGACATACGCGTCGTCCATCGTGAACCGCTCGCGGCTGTAGTCGAGCGACGCGCCGAGCCTGCGGAACTGGCCCATGATCGTGCGGCCGGTGTCCTCGAGGTGGCGCCAGACGCGCTCGACGAACGCGTCGCGGCCCAGCTCCTTCCGCGACGTCCCCTCCTTCGCGAGCTGCTTCTCCACGACGTTCTGCGTCGCGATTCCCGCGTGGTCGTAGCCCGGCTGCCAGAGCGTGTCGAAGCCGCGCATCCGGTGCCAGCGGATCAGGACGTCCTGCAGCGACCCGTTCAGGGCGTGGCCCATGTGCAGCGCACCGGTCACGTTCGGGGGCGGCACGGCGATCACGAACGTCTCGTCGCGGCGCTTGCCCGCGCCGGCCCGGTAGAGGCCCTCGTCCTCCCAGGTGCGCTGCCAGCGCTCCTCGACGCCCTCCGGCCTGTAGAGCGGCTCCATCGAGCCATTGTAGGAGGGGCTAAGCGGCGAGCGGCTCCTTCTTCTCCGCCTGCTCCGCGTTGTGGATCAGCCAGCTCGAGGACGCATGCGCGAAGAGCTTCCCGTCCTCGTCGAGCAGCTTCGCCTCGGACGTGGCGATGCGCGAGCCGGGATGGACGATGCTTCCTTCGGCCCGCAGCACGCCGGCAGCCAGCGTGACGGGACGGACGAAGCTCGTCTTCAGCTCGATCGTCACCGGCGCGGAGTCGGCGGCGAGCGTCGAGTGGACGGCGCAGCCCATCACCGTGTCGAGCACGGTCGTGACGATGCCGCCATGGACGGCGCCAAGGGTGTTGTAGTGCTCCTCGCGCGGTTCGTAGGAGAAGACGACATAGCCGGGCGTGACGAAGATCGGGTGGAAGCCGACGAGGCTCGCGACGGGCGGGGGCGGCAGCAGTCCGTTCCCGATCCTGTGCAGAGCCTCGAGCCCGGTGAGGCCGTGTGCCTGGCGAGCAGCGTCGGCGGGGTCGTGCCAGCTGATCGTGCGCGTGCGGGACATGGGCGTCTCCCAGTCGGTTGCGTTTCGCTACCGACTCTAGACGAGTGCGTTTCAAAATGCAACTATGTGCGCGTGAAGAGCGAGGACTGGAGTCGCGCCAACTGCGCCGTGGGTGGGACGCTTTCCGTGATCGGCGAGCGCTGGACGCTGCTCGTCCTCCGCGAGGCGTTCCTCGGCGTCCGTCGCTTCGAGCAGATGCAGCGGCACACCGGAGTCGCGCGCAACATCCTCAGCGACCGGCTGAACACGCTCGTCGAGCACGGGATCCTGCGGCGGGAGCTCTATCAGGAGCGGCCGCAGCGCTACGAGTACCGCCTGACCGAGCGCGGCCTCGACCTCTACCCCGTGCTGCTCTCGATCATGGACTGGGGCGCGCGGCACCTGGGGGGCCAGGCGATGACGCTCACCCACAAGAACTGCGGCGCGACCGTGATGCCGCACCTCGCCTGCCCCGAGTGCGGGGAGATGGTCGAGGCACGCGACATGCACGCGGTCCGCACCGACGCGGCGCTGCGCGAGACCGCCTAGGCGCCTAGCCGAAGTCGAGGAACTCTTCGAGGAAGCTCGTACGCTTCTTCTTCTTCGGCTTCGCGTGGCCGACCGAGTCGGACTCTCGCGTGGGCTTGCCGCGCATCTCCTGCTCGAAGTCGTCCAGGTCCGAGCGCTCGTGCTCGACGATCTTGTCCAGCTCGCCGCGGTCGAGCCAGACGCCGCGGCAGGTCGGGCAGGCGTCGACGTGGACGCCGCTCCGCTCGATCCGGCGCAGCACGGTCCCGTCTGTGGGGCAGAGGAGCTCGCTCACGATTTCAGGCTAGCGGCCCGCGGCATAGCCCTGCATGCCCCTTGGATTCGCGCCCGCCTTCAGGAGCCCGTCCTCCTCGCGCGCGACCGCGCTGACGCGACCGAGCGTCCACGGGCCGGAGACCTCGACCTCGTGCCCGCGGCGCCGCAGGTCTTCGACGACGTCGGCGCCGAAGCGCTCCTCGACCGTGATCGAACGGCGTGCGAAGCCGCGGGGGTAGAAGGACGAGATCAGGTGATCCATGTGGAACTCGGGCGCGTCGATCGCCTCCTGCAGGTTCAGGCCGAGGTCGACGTGGCGGAGGAAGACGTGCAGCGCCCACTGCTCCTGCTGGTCGCCGCCCGGCGTCCCCCAGGCGAGATACGGCTTGCCGTCGCGGAGGGCCAGCCCCGGGCAGAGGGTCGTCCGCGGGCGCGCGGCCGGACGAAGCGAGGACGCGAGCCCCTCCTCGAGCCAGAACATCTGCGCGCGCGTGCCGAGCGGCCAGCCGAGCGACGGCAGCACGGGCGAGCTGTGGAGCCAGCCGCCGCTCGGCGTGGCCGAGAACATGTTCCCGAAGCGGTCGACGACGTCCAGGTGGACGGTGTCGCCGCGGGTCGGCTCTCCCGCGCCCGGCGTCACCGCGGCCTCGACCAGGTGCGGGAGCCGCCCGATTCCGGGCCGGTACTCCTCTGAGGCGTCCTCGCCGACGAGCGCACGCCGCTCATCGTTGTAGGCCTTCGAGAGCAGCGTCTCGAGCGGCACCTCCCCGTCGCCGTAGAGCGCGTCGCGATCGGCGAAGGCGAGCTTGGCGCATTCGGTGACGACGTGGACGAGCTCGGCCGGGGTGAGCTCCGCGAGGTCGAAGCCGTCGAGCAGCGCCAGCTGCTGGAGGCCGACGGGCCCGGCCGCCCACGGGAGCGTCTTGCAGACCGTCAGGCCGCCGTACTCGAGCCTGGCGACGGGCTCGAGCGTGGCGCGCCAGCGGGCCATGTCGTCGCCCGTGAGCAGGCCGCCCTCGGCGGCGACGAAGCGGTCGATCTCCTCGGCGACGAACCCCTCGTAGTACGCGCGCCTTGCCTTCTCGATCTCCTGCTCGCGCGAGCCACCGCGAGCCTCGTCGAGGATCCGCCGATAGGTCGCGGCGAGGGCCGGGTTGCGGAAGAGGGTGCCGACCTCGGGCGGCGGCAGGTAGAGCTCGCGCGAGCCGGGCCACTCGCGCAGCAGCTCCTCGGTGCGCTCGATCGTCCCCCGGATCCCGGCGACGAACGGGAAGCCGTGCTCGGCGTAGCCGATCGCGAACTCGAGCACCTCCTCGAGCCGCCACGTCCCGAACTGCTCCAGCAGCAGCAGCCAGCCGCCGAAGGCGCCGGGGACGCAGGCCGCGAGCACACCCGTGCCGGGGACGAGCTCGTGGCCGAGCTCGTGATAGCGCTCGATCGTCGCAGCCGCAGGCGCGACCCCCTGGCCGCAGAGCGCGATCGGCTCGCCCTTGTCGACCGGAAAGAGGAGCGCCGGCACCTCCCCGCCCGGCCCGTTCAGGTGCGGCTCGACGACCTGGAGCGTGAAGCCGGTCGCGACGGCGGCATCGAAGGCGTTGCCGCCTCGCTCGAGCACGGCCATCCCGGCGGCCGTCCCGAGCCAGTGCGTCGACCCGACCATCCCGAACGTGCCGCGCAGCTCGGGCCTCGTGGTGAAGCTCACTGGAAGATCAGGCACGTCGTGGTGCCGTGGGCGAGCAGCTTCCCGGCCGCGTCCGTCAGCTTTCCCTCCGCCGTTGCGATCCGGGAGCCGCGGTGGATGACGACGCCCTCGCAGCGGATCAACCCCGTGTCGGCCGTGATCGGGCGGACGAAGTTCGTCTTCACCTCGAGGGTCGTGTAGCCGACGCCCGCCTCGAGCAGCGTGTGGACGGCGCAGCCCATCGCCGAGTCGAGCAGCGTCAGCGCGACGCCACCGTGGACCGAGCCGATCGGGTTGTAGTGCTGCGGGCCGGGCTCCATCTCGAAGACCGCGCGCCCAGGCTCGGCGGAGACCCCCCGGAAGCCCATCAGCTCCGAGATCGGCGGCGCCGGCAGCGCGCCAGCGAAGATGGCCGCTATGTAGTCCATACCCGAGAGCCCGCGACCCTTCGCGGCGACCTCACGAGGATCGGCGGCGGTCGGCTCCGACACCCGGCGAACCTATCATCCGGCCCCGTGACCGACGCCGAGTCGAACAGCGCACATGGCCATCTGGCGCTCGGGTTCTCGCTGGCCGGTGCCGTCGGCTTCCCGCTGGGCTTCCTCGTCCTCCCGGACTCGCGCTTCGCCCACTCGCTCGCCGTCGTGGGCCTGCTCTCCGTCGTCGCCGGCGCCGTCCTCGCCACGCGCGTACGGGACAGGAGCACGAGCGTGGACTCCGCGGGGCGTCGAGCCGCCGACCGGGCGCTCGTCGTCTCCGGCATCGCCGGGGTCGCGATCCTCCTCTACTTCCTGCTCGTCCTCGTCCTGCTCGCGACCACCGGCTGGGAGTGAGGGCCTGCCGCCGCTGAGCTAGGCGGACTCTTCGGCGAGCGCGGGTGCGTCGTCGATGCCGTCGGCGCTCGTGACGAGCGTCGGCTTCAGGCCCTTCGAGATCGTCTCCTTCGTGATCACGCACTTGGAGACGTCCTTCCGCGACGGGAGCTCGAACATGACGTCGAGGAGCGCGTTCTCGATGATGGAGCGGAGGCCGCGGGCGCCGGTCTCGCGCGCGAGCGCCTTGTCGGCGATCTCCCAGAGAGCGTCGTCGCGGAACTCGAGCTCGATCGAGTCGTAGCCGAAGAAGCGCTGGTACTGGCGCGTCAGCGCGTTCTTGGGTTCGGTCAGGATCTGGACGAGATCCTCGCGGCGCAGCTGGTGCACGGCGGAGATCACCGGCAGGCGGCCGATGAACTCCGGGATCAGGCCGAAGTTGAGCAGGTCTTCCGGCATCACGTCGACGAGCACGTCTGCACTCTCCTCGCCGTGGCGCGAGCGGACGTCGGCGCCGAAGCCGACCGAGTTCTTGCCGATCCGGCGGCCGATGATCTTGTCGAGGCCGGCGAAGGCGCCGCCGCAGATGAAGAGGATGTTCGTCGTGTCGATCGAGAGGAACTCCTGGTGCGGATGCTTGCGGCCGCCCTGCGGCGGCACCGAGGCCACCGTCCCCTCGAGGATCTTCAGGAGCGCCTGCTGCACGCCCTCGCCCGAGACGTCGCGCGTGATCGACGGGTTGTCCGCCTTGCGCGCGATCTTGTCGACCTCGTCGATGTAGATGATCCCGGTCTCGGCCTTCTTGATGTCGAAGTCGGCGGCCTGGATCAGCTTCAGGAGGATGTTCTCGACGTCCTCGCCGACGTAGCCGGCCTCCGTCAGCGCGGTCGCGTCGGCGATCGCGAAGGGCACGTTCAGGATCCGCGCCAGCGTCTGCGCCAGCAGCGTCTTCCCGCAGCCGGTCGGGCCGAGCAGGAGGATGTTCGACTTCTGCAGCTCGACGTCCCCGTCCTCCTGGCCCATCCGGACGCGCTTGTAGTGGTTGTAGACCGCGACCGCGAGCGTGCGCTTCGCTTCCTCCTGGCTGACGACGTAGTCGTTCAGGACGGAGTAGATGTCGAGCGGGCGCGGGAGGTTGTCGAGGTCGAGCTGTGTCGGGGTCGTCAGCTCCTCGTCGATGATCTCGTTGCAGAGATCGATGCACTCGTCGCAGATGTAGACCCCGGGGCCCGCAATCAGCTTCTTGACCTGGCGTTGGCTCTTGCCGCAGAAGCTGCAGAGGAGCTGCTCGTTGCCTTCGGATGCTCGGGCCATGTTCTTCTTGTACCTCGGATTCGGGGAAACGGCTAGGTCAGAGTTAAGGCTAGGTCCCGCTCCTCAACGATGCTGGATCACTCTGTCGATGATTCCGTATTCGTCCGCTTCTTGCGCCGTCAGGAAGTAGTCGCGCTCCATGTCCTTCGAGACCTTCTCGATCTCCTGCCCGCTGTGGTGCGCGATGATCTCTTCGAGCCGCCGCTTCAGCGCGATCGTCTCTCGTGCTGCAATCTCGATGTCGGTCGCCTGCCCTGAGAAGCCGCCCGAGACCTGGTGGATCAGAATCTTTGCGTTCGGCAGCGCGAACCGCTTCCCTGCCGCGCCGCCCGCAAGCAGGAGCGCGCCCATGCTCATCGCGATCCCGATGCACGTCGTCTGCACGTCGGGCTTGACGAACTGCATCGTGTCGTAGATCGCGAGCCCGGCGTACACCGAGCCACCCGGCGAGTTGATGTAGATCGAGATGTCCTTGTCCGGATCCTCGGACTCGAGGTGCAGCAGCTGCGCCACGATCAGGTTGGCGATCTGGTCGTCCACCGGGGTTCCGAGGAAGATGATCCGCTCGTTCAGCAAGCGGGAGTAGATGTCGAACGAGCGCTCGCCGCGCGACGTCTGCTCGATCACCATCGGGATCAACGGGCTCATGCAGTCTCCTTGCCGGACATTCAGTTACCTGGGGTCCACAACGTTTTCTCTGTCTCGGGCTTTTCCTTGTCGGGTGTCCAGATTGCGTCGCGCGCCTCGGCCTGCTCGAGCGGGATCGGCTTGACCTCGGCGGCGACCCGGTCGAGGGCGGCGCGAAGGCGCAGGTCCTCGCGCAGGTCTTCCTGGCGTCCGTCGTGCCACAGGGTCTCGATCACGTCGTCGGCATCCTCGCCCGCCGCTTCAGCCTGTTCCCGGACGAGCTGCTTGACCTCGTCGTCCGACACCTGAATCCCGAGCTTGTCCGCGACCGCCTCGAGCGCCAGCTCGCGAGCGACGGACAGTGCCGCCTCCATCTGCATCGAGCGCGTCAGGTCCTCCGCCGAGCGCCCTGTCAGCTGCAGGTAGGTCTCGGGCGCGATCCCGCGCCGCTCGAGCGAGCGAATGAAGCCCGTGAGGAGCTCGCGCGTGCGCGACTCGACGAGGGGCCCCGCCGGCGTCACCTTCGAGGCGGTGACGAGCGCGTCGACGGCGTTGGCACGGAAGGCGTTGTCGATCTCCGCCTCGACGGCTTCGCGGAGGCGCTGCTCGATGTCGGACCGCAGCTCGGCGAGCGTGTCGAACTCGCTGGCCGAGCGCGCGAGCTCGTCGTCCAGCGCGGGCAGGACCTTCTCGCTGATCTCCTTGACCTGAATCTCGACGTTCGAGGTCGACTCGTCCGCGAGCTCGTAGGTGACGCTCTTCGTCTCGCCGGCCGACGCGCCCACAAGCGCCGTCTCGACCTCCTCGACGAGACGGCCGGAGCCGAGCTCGACGACCGTGTCGCGCTGCGCTTCGCCGTCCGGGGAGACGATGTCGACGACGAGCGTGTCGCCCTCCCTGGCGGCGCGCTCGCCTGCGGGCACGAGCTCCGCGACCGACTCGCGCAACGCCTCGAGCTCCCGGGTCACGAGCTCCTCCGGCACCTCGGCGTCGGGCCTGCCGACTTCGAGCTCGCTCCAGTCGACGACCTCGACCTTGGGTTGCACCGGCACGGTCGCCGTGAACTGCCAGTCGGCGTCGTCGGCGGCCGGGAGCTCGTAGTCGTACTGCGGCTGGGCGATCGGCCGGATCCGCGCCCGCGCCGCCGCGTTCCAGAACCAGCCGCCGATGTGGCTGTCGACGGCCTCGGCCATGATCCGCTCCTTGCCGAGCCGCTGGGTCAGGATCGGCACCGGCACCTTGCCCGGCCGAAAGCCGGGAATCTTGACCGACTGCGCCAGGTCGGAGGTCGCGTGCTCGACCGCGTGGTGGACGTCGTGCGCCGACACCTCCACCTTCAGGCGGACGGTGTCCCCGCCGAGCTCCTCGACCTGTGTCGTCATTGGGTCATTCAAGCAGAGGCCGCGCGGGACGAGTCGAGCCCTCGCGCCAGATCGGCGACCCGCTGCTCGATCTCGTCGCGCAGCTCCCGGACCCGCTCGACCGGCTGCCCGGCCGGATCTTCGAGGCCCCAGTCGACGTAGCTCTTGCCGGGGAGCACGGGACACACGTCGCCGCACCCCATGGTCACGACGACGTCCGCCCACGCCGCGTCCGCCGCCGGCTCGAGCTGGCGCGGCTTCCGGCCCGACAGGTCGTAGCCGATCTCGCTCATCGCCTCGACGACCTCGGGGTGCAGCTGCGCCTCGGCGCGGCTCCCTGCCGAGCGCACCTGGTGCCCGCCCAGGCGCTCGAGGAACGCGTGGGCCATCTGGGAGCGGCCGGCGTTGCCGATGCAGAGGAACAGGACGTTCGCCATCGGACGTAGGCTAGTCGCTTCGATGCGGCTCTTCGTCCTCGTCCGTCACGGCCAGTCGGAGCTGAACGTCACGCGCCGCGTCAACGGCGACCCGGACGTGCCGGTCGGCCTGACTGCGCAGGGCGAGGCCGAAGCGGGCGGTCTCGCGCTACAGCTCGCCGGGCTCGAGCTCGACGCGTGCCTCCACACCCGCTTCGGTCGCACGCGCGCGACGGCGAGGATCGCGCTCGAAGGACGAGGGGTACCGTTCGTCGTCGAGCCGCTGCTCGACGACATCGGCATCGGCGAGCTCGAGGGCCAGACGATCGACGACTACCGCGCCTGGAAGATGGAGCACACGCGCGCCGACGCGTTTCCGGGCGGAGAGAGCCTCGACGCCGCCGCACGCCGGTACGCGGACGCGTACGAACGTCTCCTCTCACGCTCGGAGCGCCGCGTTCTCGTCGTCTGCCACGAGATTCCCGTGCGCTACGCGATCAACGGCGCTGCAGGTTCGGACGAGCTGGACGGTCCCGCCCACGAAATCGGCAACTGTGTTCCGTACCTCTTCGACGAGGAGGGACTGCGCCGCGCGGTCGACCGGATCCGCGCGCTCACACGCTGAGCTGCCGCCCGGCTACTTCCGGCCCTTCCGCTTCCCCTTCTTCTCGTCGTCGTCCCCGTCATCGCCACCCTGCCCGTGGTCACCCCTGTCGCCGCCGCCGTGGCCGCCCCGATCCCCGCGGTCGTCGTCGTCGTCATCGTTGTCATCGTCGTCGTCGCCGTCGTCGCCGTCGTCGCCGTCGTCGCCGCAATCGTCGTCGCCTCCGCCGCCGGAGTTCCCGTCCTCGCCGTCCTGGTCGTCCTCGTCCTCGTCGTCGTCATCGTCAGGTCCGTTCACGACCGGGGCGGGCGGCGGCGGTGCGGGGGTCGGAGCCGGGGGCGGCTTCGGCTTCGGAGCCGGAGCCGGAGCCGGGGCCGGCGTCGGAGTCGGCTGGGTTGCCGGGCCACCCGTCGGCCCCGGGGCGGGCCCGGGCGTCGGCGTCGGGTTCGCAGTCGGAGTCGGAGTCGGAGTTGGGGTCGGCGTCGGGGTCGGGGTCGGGGTCGGCTTGGGCGTCGGGGTCGGCTTCGGCTTCGGCTTCGGGGTCGGCTTCGGCGGCACGGTCGGCTTCGGCGTGGCGACGGGCGCCGCGGGCCGGGCCTGCGGGACGCTCGGCGTGACCCGCGGCGAGGAGGGAGGACGCGCAGCCACCCTTCCCACAGCCCGATTGCGACCCGGGCGAGCGGTGCCAGGACGGCGATTCGCGCGTGCGGCCGGTGCCGGCTCGACGCGTCGGCGCGGCTTCTTCACCTCGGGCAGGTAGATCACCGGCGGGTCGGCTCGGTCGGCGAAGAACCGCGGCGGCAGGCCGCTGCGGGTCGGCTCCGGGCCCTCGAGCGCGTCACGCCACAGGTAGCCCGCCAGGACGGCGACAGCCAACAACATCACGACGCGGACGACGTTCCAGGGCACTCTCATTGCGGCACCGAGTATTCCCTGTACGGCGGACGCCGTCCCGCGCACCGATTGGAGGGGTGGCGGACGGGGCTCGAACCCGCGACCACCGGGACCACAACCCGGGGCTCTACCAACTGAGCTACCGCCACCTCGATGCGCACAGGATAGCCGCGAGACGTGGGGCATACTGACCGCCTCCGGCCCCGTAGCTCAGTGGATAGAGCGGCAGGCTTCGAACCTGCGCGCGGAGGTTCGATTCCTCCCGGGGCCATCTCGCCCGCGCCGATGTGCAGCTTTCGCGTTTCAGCCAACGGTTCTCGCACCCCTGCTCGTTATAGGCGCGATCCGGGCGAGCGGGGGTAAAACCTGGCCGTGCGCCCGTCTATGCTGTTCGTTCAGGCGGGCGTGGCGGAACTGGCAGACGCGCCGGGTTTAGGTCCCGGTGGGCTCCGGCCCTTGGAGGTTCAAGTCCTCTCGCCCGCATCAACAGCCAGCCGCTCGAGGACGGCTTCGAGCTGCGGTGCCTCCGAGATCGACTCCGGCGTCTCGGCCGCGAGGGTCGTCTCGGCGAGGCGTGCATACACGTCGGCCATCGCGTCGAACAGCGCCGGCGTCAGGCCCGCACTCGCCTGCGTCGCCGCGATCTCGCGCATCTCGCCGACGTACCGGCCGGCCTTCGTCGTCGAGACGGCCAGCAACCGCGCCGCCCGGTCGACCTGGCGCGGAAACGAATGGTGGAGATCGTCGAGCACCTCGGACAGGACGCCGTGTCCGTGCGCGGTCACGAGTGCGTGCGCGAGCAAGGCCGTGTAGCCCTTGTAGACGGAGGCGGTACACATCTTCACCGCCGATGCCACGCCGACGTCCGGACCGACGACGCGAAGGTCGAGCCGGTCCGGGCCGGTGCCTGCGAGCTCGGCGGCGCGGGCACCCGAGAGGTAGACGCGCGTCTGATAGTCGGAGCGCGGCGGACCGCCGGAGATCGACCCGTCGACGAGCTCCAGCCCGGCGGCGTCGAGGACGCGCTCGACCTCACGGGCGGTCGCGGGCGAGACGGCGTTCCAGTCTGAGACGAGCGGGCGGGCACCGGTTCGATCGGCGGCGGCGGCAAGCCCGGCGGCGATCGCGAGCGCCTGGTCGGGCGGCGCGATCGAGAGGACGAGGTCGGCCGCGGCGACGACCGAGTCGAGGTCGCCGACGAGCTCCAGCCCGGCTTGCCCGGCGAGGGCGACCGTGCGCGCGCTGCGACCCGACGCGGTCGCGATGACCCGCGCTCCGGTGGCGCGGTAGGCCTCCCCGACCGCACTCCCCATCGCTCCCGGGCTGACGACGCCGATGGTTCGCATCGCCAGAACATAGTCCCAAGAAAGCCGACCAGTGTGCCGTGGGCCGCGAAGCGGCCCCATCAGGGGTCTGCGCGCGACGGAAGAGCATGCGCCCGGGAGGATTCGAACCTCCGGCCAACGGATTAGAAGTCCGTCGCTCTGTCCACTGAGCTACGGGCGCTCAGAGGACAGCCTAGCCCGGTGACGGCCTAGGAGCGGACGCCGAAGTCGGACGTGATGATGACCACATCGCGCCCGCCGTAGACGCCTGGGGCGGAGCGAACGCTGAGCGCGGAGAGGCCGATCTCTCGCCACTGGGCGGTGAGGATGTTCTTGCGGTGCCCGGGGCTGCCCATCCAGAGCTCGAGCGCCGCGGATGCGGTGAGGCCGCCCGAGGACCAGAGGAGATTCTCGCCGACCGACCACGTGCGGTAACCCTTGGGACCGTAGTAGCGCTGCACGCGCTTCCAGAACTCGGAGCCGTCGCGGGAGTCGTGCGCGAAGAAGCCGTGCGTGCCCATCGCGCGCGAGTGCGTGTCGGCAGCCGTCGAGAGCGGCTTCGAGAGGCGCAGCGGGGCGAGATTGTGCTGCCGCCGGATCTTGTTCAGCTCCACGAGCACCTGGCTCTCGAGCTGATTCGCCGCGGCGAGAGTCCTGGCGGGCTTCGACGCGGCCCCTGCACCGGCTGCGAAGACGCTCAGCGTCAGCGCGCTCGCGAGCGCGAGGATCGCGATCCTGGTGCGGTGCCCTCCCACACCATCTCAATCGGACACTCGCGCGCGGACGTTGATCATCCGAACGAGTTATCTTTTGTAAAGGATAATCCAGTTCAGGCGGTAGTCGGCTCGCCCGGCGGCGTCCGCCGGAGCCGGCGGTGCGTCAGCCAGTCGACGAGGATCACTTGGATCGCCCCCGCCACCGGGATCGCCGCCAGGGCGCCGATCACGCCCGCCAGCTCGGCGCCGATCAGGACGGCGATCAGAACGGCGAGCGGCGAGAGCTGAACGGTGCGGCCGTAGACGACCGGCTGCAGCACGTGGTTCTCGAGCTGCTGGTAGACGATGAAGAAGATGAGGACGATCACGCCGGAGGTCGTCGCATCGAGGAATGCGACGGTGCTGACGAGGACCGCGGCGATCGTGGCGCCGGCGAGTGGGATCAGGTCGAGGATCGCCACGAGCAGCCCGAGCGCGACCGCGTAAGGAACGCCGACCACGAACAGCACCGCCGTCGACACGATCCCGGCGATCAGGCTGATCGTCAGATTGCCGGTCACGTAGCCGCCGATCGTCCGGTAGATGTCGTGCCCGATCATGCGCCACCGTGGCTGCTGCTCCTCGGGCAGGAGGCTGTAGAACCGCTCCACCCACGCCGGGCCTTCGAGCAGCATGAACAGCGTCAGGAACGCGATCGTGACCGTCGCGACCACGGCGGTGACGACGCCCTTGGTCACCGCGAGCGCCGTCCCCGAGATCCCGAGCAGCCTGGACGCACCTCCCTCCGAGAGGGCTTCCCGGACCCGCTCGGTGATCTGGTACTCGCGCTCGAGGAAGCCGAGGCTGCCGCGGCCGGCGGTCAGGTCCTCGACGTAGTCCGGCACCGCATCGACGAAGTCGTTGACCTGCGAGACGAGCGTCGGGATCAGGGTGGCGCCGAGCGCGGCGATCGCGGCGATCGCGCCGACGAACACGATCGCGACCGCAAATCCTCGCCGCCGAACGCCGCGCTGCAACAGCCACTCGACCGCCGGGTTGAGCGCGGTCGCAAGGAAGATCGCGACGAAGATCCAGATCAGGATCCCGCGCGCCGCCTGGACGACCTCGATCATCACGATCCCGGCGAGGATGATTCCGAGCACGATGAGGATGGCGCGCGGGCGGAACCGAACGAGACGCTCCTCCAACATCTCGCGGAGCCTACGGCGCGACGCGGACGGTACGAGGACGGTTTGGCGGAACGCCAAACCCTCCTAGCGAGCCTTGAAGACGAACGGCCCGCAGGCGCCGCCGGTCTCCTCGCGCACGAGCGTCCCCGACGCGTCCTTCGGCGTCACCGTGATCGCGGCGCCGGTGACCTTCACCTCGGCGTAGCTGTAGACGTCCGAGCTCGCGCACGCCATCCCGACGCCGCGCGGCGGCGCCGGCTTGTAGAAGAGCGCGGTGATCGCCGAGCCCATCCCGGGCCGGCCGAGCGTCTCGTCGACCTCCTTGTTCTGCGTGTTCGTCGCCACCGGCCCCGTCACGACCTCCCAGATCCCCGTTCCGACCGGCCCGCCCGCGCCGAACGTGCTCAGGCGCACCTCGTTGACGAAGTTCGCGTGCGTGTCGGTCGCGAGGAAGAGGACGTTCTTCACGTTCGCCTGCAGGAAGCGGAGCAGCCGCTCCCGTTCGGCGGGGTATCCCTCCCAGCGGTCGTAGGGAAGCGCGAAGAACTGCTGGATCGGGACCTCGTTGACGATCACCTTCCACGTCGCGGTCGACGCCTTGATCGCCTTCGTGAACGCTGCGTACTGGCGCGCTCCGAGCATCGTCCGCGAGGGATTCGCGAGCGCGTCGAGGCAGGTCTGCGGCACCGGGTTCGCGAGCGACGGCACGAGGGCCGCGAAGGCGTTGCGCACCGACTGCGGCGCCGTCGGCGCCAGGTCGCTGTTGCAGATCGTCCGCACCTTCGCGGAACGGAACGAGCGCTCGTCGAGGAAGAAGAGCTCGAGATGCCTGCCCCAGCGGAAGGTGCGATAGATCCCGTCCCGGTGCCCGTACGTGACCGGCGAGTAATCCATGAACGCGACCGCGCCTGCTCGGTAGATCGCCTTGCGGTGCTCCGGCAGCGAGAAGTCGTTGATGAACTCGTGATCGTCCCAGTGGCTGTAGAGGCCGGTGCCGCGACGCAGGTTGCGCAGGTGGGCGTAACCGAGGTTCTGCTTGTACTTCGCCCACTTCGCGGGGATCGTCAGCGCGGGCGGGACGCCGCCGACCTCGCTGTCGGAGTAGATCGTGTCGCCGAGGTTGATGTTGAAGTGGTTCCGCTCGGCGGCCATCCGGCCGTAGACCTGAAAGAGGTTGTACGCGGGCTTGCCGTTCTTGGGATCGCGCGTGCCGTCAGCGTCGCCGCTGATCGCGAACCGGACGGTCGCAGCGGTGCCGGGCGCGGGGGCAGTCCAGAAGGTGCCGCCACTCGCCAGCTCGCTCTTCCGGTAGGGCGTCGAGAACAGATACGTGTAGCGGGTGTTCGGCTTCAGGCCGTGGACACGCCGCTGGACGACACGGTCGCGGCCGTTCTGCGGCCGCAGCGTGATCTGGACGGGCGGCATCCCCCGCCGCGGGGCCGGCCAGACGAAGAGGCGCACCCGTCCGAGCTCGTTCGAGCGCGTCCAGAGCAGCGCGCTCGTCGAGGTCATCTCGCCGGCCGCGACGCCGTAACGGAAGCCGGGCGTCGCCTCGGCGCTGGGCGCGAGCGCCAGCGCAGCGAGGCCGAACAGGGCGAGCCGTCGCACGCCGCCACCCTACTTCAGCTCGCACCTTCTCCTGAGCCAGAGGAACGGGCCGCCCTTTCGAGGCGGCCCGTCGCTCGACGTTCGGTGACCTACGCGCCTACGCGCGGGTCTGCTGCTTCGCACCTTCCTGCGCGAGCCGCTTGCCGATCGTCTGCAGCTTCTCGAGAGCAACCTTCTCCTGCTCGAGGTTCTGGGTCAGCAGCTGCACGATCTCGGTCTCGCCCATAGCGTCGGCCATGGTCACGAGGCCCTCGTAGGCGGCGATCTCGTAGTGCTCGGTGCGTGCGCCCGCTCCGGTCAGGAACGAGTCGAGCACATCCTGGGAGGGCGACTCCTTCGAAACGAAGTCGTCGTGCTCCTTCTTGATTCCATCGATGCCGGGACACTTCTCAGCGCTCGGCTCCTCGCCGAGCTGCTCGAACGCCTGCTCGATGTTCTTCACGTGCTGACGCGTCTCTTCGAGATGCTCCTCGAACCCGAGCTGCAGCTCCTCGTCCGACGCTTCCTCCGCCAACTTCGGCAACGCCTTCACAAGCACGTTCTCGGCATAGAGCACGTCACCGAGCTCGTGCAGGAAGAGCTCCCGCGGATCACTCATACCAGCCATGTAGACCCCCTACCTCGAATTGCTGGACAATTCTTGTCTGCCCGATCGGCCCGGAGCCAAACGGGCACGCCACCTTGGGACTCTCCGAGAGCGGGTGGCGGGGATCGAACCCGCATAACTAGCTTGGAAGGCTAGGGCTCTACCATTGAGCTACACCCGCGGAGGTCACGTAGCGTAGCCGGGTGGATCCGTACGCGTGGTCGTGGAACGCCGAGGCTCTGATCCTCGTCCCGGCCATGACAGCGGCGTACTTCTGGGCGGTGAGGCGCGTGCCGGCGCCCCGCTGGCGCGTGGCCTGCTGGCTCGCAGCGATGGCACTGCTGCTGGCGGTGACGATCACGCCAATCGAGACGATCTCGCTCAACTACCTCCTCTCCGTGCACCTGATCCAGAACGTCGTCCTGGCCGAGTGGGCGCCGCTGCTGGCCGTGCTCGCGATCCCGACGGCGCTGGCCGCGCGAGGACCGCACGTGCCCCCGCTGCCGGCGCTCGCGGTCTGGACGGTCAACTACGGCGTCTGGCACCTGCCCTGGATCTACGACGCCGCGCTTCGCCACCCCCACTCCCTGCTCCACCTCGAGCACGCCCTCTACTTCCTCACCGGGCTCGCGCTCTGGTGGCCGGTCGTCCACGGCCGGCTGTCGCCGGGCGCCAAGTCGGCGTACCTCTTCGGAGCGTTCCTGCTGGCGAGCCCGATCGGGCTGATGATGGCGCTCGTACCCGACCCGATCTACGACTTCTACGCCGAGGCGCCGCGGCTGTGGGGACTCTCCGCGATCCTCGACCAGCAGATCGCTGGCGTCTCGATGGCGGCGGCCGAGGCGGTCGTCTTCTTCGCCGTCTTCGCCTTCTTCTTCGCGCGCTTCTTCGCGGAGCAGGACGCGGCCACCTGAGGCCGAACGTCACGGCATGGGCACGCTCCGCAGATGGTTGAGATCGCTGTCTCGCGCCAGCGCCGAGCCTGGCTCGAACCCCGATCCAGACCGCCGCTCCGGAACGGACCGGCGCGCGGGCGACGAACGCCGCTCGCGCCTCGGCGAGCCGCGTCCGGCGTCGGACGAGCGCCGCGAAGGCACCGACCGCCGCTCGGGCGCCGACCGCCGCAACAGCAGCTAGCGAACCGGCGCCCGTCCGCTGCCGACCGGGTGCGAAGCGCGGGCCTCGCGCGTCACGCTCGAGAGGATCCGAGCCAGGAGACCTCTCTCGTCGCCCGGCGCCGGGTTCTTCCACAGGTGGAGAAACGTCGTCGCCACCGCGTCCTCGGCGGCTGCCCCGCTCGCCGAGAAGTGCAGCGCGACCCGCCAGGCGCAATCGATGTGGCGGTCGTAGATCTCTGCCAGCGCGCCGACGTCGCCTCGGGAGACCAGGGCGAGCAGATCCGGGTCGGCAAGCACACCATCGGGGGCCGAGGCGGGTGCAGCAGCTTGTGCCATCTCCGTCCTTCCAGGCAGCGTCGACGTGGGCCGAAATCGGCTCCAACCCGGTTGCTGGGGGCGGGTTCCTGCGTCGCGGCGCCGGTGGCTGAGGCGGCCGCCCGGAGACAATAGCGCAGTTTTGTCCAAGTCGCGGAACCAGCGGCGAGAGAGCGAGAGGTCGGGGCGGCCGGATTCGAACCGGCGACTTCTCGCTCCCAAAGCGAGCGCGCTACCAGGCTGCGCCACGCCCCGATCCCAAGATCGTACTCGCGGCGCGGCCGGACTCGGGAGCCGGCCGAAGCCGGCTCCCGGGCGGCGTGCGCTAGAGGTTCGAGAAGAGCAGGTGCGCGTTCGTGCTGCGGGCGTCCGTGACGATGTTCTTCGTCGTCAGGGCGAAGAGCCCGTCGCGGACCTGCTGCGGCGTCGAGGCCGGCGCACCCTGCAGGTAGAGGGCCGCCACGCCCGCCACGTGCGGTGCCGCCATCGACGTGCCGCTCATCGTCGCCGTGCCGGTGTCGGTCAAGTACGAGGCCGAGGTGATGTTCGAGCCGGGCGCGAAGAAGTCGACGCACGAGCCGAAGTCGCTGTAGCTCGCGCGCGCGTCCGTGTTCGTGGTCGCGCCGACCGTGATCGCAGCCGGGAGGCCCGAGGGCGAGCCGGTGCAGGCGTCCTCGGTCTCGTTCCCGGCGGCCACCGCGTAGGTGACGCCGTCCGCGATCGAGTTCGACACGGCCTGCTCGAGCGCGGCCGACTTGCCGCCGCCGAGGCTCATGTTCGCAACCGCGGGCGCGCCGGCGGCATGGTTGCCGGTGACCCAGTCGACGCCGGCGATGACACCCGAGTTGAGGCCGGTGCCGGCGCACGTGAGCACGCGGACGGCGACGAGGCGGACGTTCTTCGCGACCCCGTGGATCGAGCCGCCGATGGTGCCGGCGACATGGGTGCCGTGGCCGTGACAGTCGTCGGAGGTGACGCCGACGGGCGTCGTCGTGTCGACGCCGTGGACGGCGCGACCGCCGAACTGGCTGTGCGTCTTCCGGATCCCCGTGTCGATCACGTAGGCCGTCGACGCCGGTCCCGGTCGCGGTGTAGGTGTAGCTGCCGGAAAGGGGTAGCGCGCGTCTGGTCGATCCGGTCGAGACCCCACGTCGCGCCCGTCTGGGTCGCGTTGGCGCGCACGGTCGAGTCGCGCTCGACGTAGGCGACGCGCGAGTCGGCGCGAAGGTCGGCCAGGGCGGTGCTCGGAACGACGGCGGAGTAGCCCTTGAGCGCGTGGGTGTAGACGAAGCCGACGTTCAGCCCGAGCTCGCTCGCGTGCTCGGCGGCGACAGCGCCGGAGTCGGTGCCGTCTTCGAGGACGACGATGTAGCCCGCCTGGGTCGCGCTGCCGGCGGTGGCGGCCGGGACCAGCGCGACGACGAGTAGGGCGAGGACGAGTACGAGACGACGCATCTGAGCTCCTTGATCGAGGTGGGGCCGCAGAGGGTTCGCGGAGGTGCTACCCGAGGAGCAACGTTTTATGCGTTGAAAGAGATACGAACTTGCGGTTAGGTTCTGGCCGTGGCAGAGAAGCGCATCGAGATCCGCTGGCGCGACCTGGACTCGTACGGCCACGTCAACCAGGCGGTCTACCTCACCTTCGCCGAGGAGGTGCTCGACGCCTGGTTCCGCGACCGGCTCGGCCGTGCCCCCGGACAGGTCTGGGACTATGTCGCCCGGCGGACGACGATCGAGTACCGCTCCGAGCTGCGGCTGGAGGACGTGCAGGCCGTCGGCTCGGTCGAGCTCGTCCAGCTCGGAACGACGAGCGTCACGACGAGGACGACCCTGCGTGCGCCCGACGGCCGGCTCGCCGCGGCGATCGAGAACGTCGTCGTCGTGATCGACGGCAGGGGTGGCGCGGCGCGGCCGCTGACCGACGAGGAGCGCGCGGCCCTCGCGGCTGCCTAGGCGGGCAGGAATCGGAGGCTCGGGGCGTTACAACTCTCCGATGAACGAGCTTGCCCGCAGGATCCAACGCACCTATCTCACGCTCCTGCTCGGGAACACGCTCGCGGCGTCGTTCATCTGGGGCATCAACACCCTCTTCCTTCTCGACGCCGGCCTGTCGAACCTCGAGGCGTTCGCGGCGAACGCGTTCTTCACCGCCGGGATGATGGTCTTCGAGGTCCCGACCGGCGTCGTCGCCGACACCTGGGGACGGCGCACCTCCTACCTGCTCGGGACGCTGACGCTGTCCGCCTCGACGCTCCTCTACTACTTCCTCTGGGTGATCGACGCGCCCTTCTGGCAGTGGGCCGTCGTCTCGATGCTGCTCGGCCTCGGCTTCACCTTCTTCTCCGGCGCGGTCGAGGCCTGGCTCGTCGACGCGCTCCACCACGCGGGCTACGACGGCGGGCTGGAGGCGGTGCTTCGGCCGCGGCCAGATGATCGGCGGCGATCGCGATGCTCGGCGGCTCGGTCGCGGGAGGCGTGATCGCGCAAGCGACGTCGCTCGGGGTGCCGTTCCTGCTCCGCGTCGGCGTCCTGCTCGTGATGTTCGCGGTCGCCTGGCGGCTGATGCACGACCTCGGCTTCACGCCCGCGCCGTCGTCGAGCCCGCTAGGGCGACGAAGGCACGTCGTTCGACGCCTCGCTCGAGTACGGGCTGAAGAACCCCCCGTGCGCTGGATGATGCTGGCGGCGCCGTTCACGGCGGGCGTCGGGATCTACACCTTCTACGCCCTGCAGCCGTTCCTGCTCGACCTCTACGGCGATCCCGACGCGTACGCGGTCGCCGGGCTCGCGGCCGCGATCGTCGCCGGCTCGCAGATCCTCGGCGGCTACGCGGCACCGAGGATTCGCGCGCTGTTCCGGAAGCGGACGACGTCGCTGATCCTCGGCGCGGTCACGAGCGCCGCCATCCTCGGCCTGCTCGCGCTCGTCGACTCCTTCTGGGTCGCGCTCGCCCTGCTCGTCGTCTGGGGCCTCGTCTTCGCGGCCAACATGCCGATCCGGCAGGCGTACCTGAACGACATGATCCCCTCACAGCAGCGCGCGACCGTGCTCTCCTTCGACTCGCTGATGGGCTCGAGCGGCGGCGTCGTGATCCAGCCCGTGCTCGGGAAGGCGGCCGACGCGTCGAGCTACGGCACCTCGTTCGCGTTCGGGGCGCTCTTCCAGCTGCTGGCGGTGCCGTTCCTGTTCAAGAGCCGGCGCGAGGGCGCTGCCGCCGACCGCGCGGTCGAACTGGCCGAGCCGACCGAGCCGGCGACGGTGTCGACGCCGGGCTAGTCGACCGAGAGCAGGTCGACGACGAAGACGAGCGGCTCGTGCGGCGCGATCACGCCGCCTGCCCCCCGGGCGCCGTACGCCAGCGCGGACGGGATCGTCAGCTTGCGCCGGCCGCCGACCTTCATTCCCTGGACACCCTGGTCCCAGCCGGGGATCACCTGCCCCTTGCCGAGCTTGAACTCGAACGCCTGCCCGCGGTTCCACGAGGCGTCGAACTCCTCGCCGGTGGAGAAGGCGACGCCGACGTAGTGGACGGACACCTTCTTCCCGGCGACGGCCTCGTCGCCGTCGCCGACCGTGAGGTCGTCGATCCCGAGCTCGAAGGGAACGTCTCCCTCGGGCTTCTCCAGCTGCGGCCGTTCGAGCGTCACCCGCGAGACGCTACTTGATCAGCGTCAGCAGCTTGAACATCGGCAGGTACATGCTGATGATCACGATTCCGACCATGATCCCGACGCCGAGCATCATGATCGGCTCGACGATCGAGGTCAGCGACTGGATCGAGGCGTCGACCTCGTCCTCGTAGAAGTCGGCGATCTTGCCGAGCATCTTCTCCAGCTCTCCGGTCTCCTCGCCGATCTTGACCATCTGGCTGACCATCGCCGGGAAGACCGGGTTCTCGATCAGCGGCTGCGCGATCGGCACGCCCTCGCCGACCTTCTGCCGCACGCCGGCGAGCGCGTCCTCGACGACCCAGTTGCCCGCCGTCTGGCCGGTGATCTCGAGCGCCTTGATGATGTCGACGCCGGCCGCGACGAGCGTCGAGAGCGTCCGCGAGAAGCGCGCCATCGTCACCTTGCGGACGACGTCGCCGATCTTCATCGGCAGCCGCAGCTTCAGCGCGTCCCAGCGGCGGCGCCCCATCTCGGTCTTGAGGAACCGCTTGAGCCCGAAGATACCCGCCGATCGAGCCCGGCAGCAGGATGAACCAGGTCGCCTTGATGAAGTTCGACATCGCGAGCACCCACTTCGTCAGCGTCGGCAGATCGCCGCCGAGCTGCGCGAAGATGTTGACGAAGACCGGGACGAGGAAGAGCAGCATCCCGACGAGGACGAGGGTGGCGAAGATCAGCACCATCGTCGGGTAGATCATCGCCCCCTTGACACGGCGCTTGATCTTCGTCTCCTTCTCGATCTGGTACGCGACGCGGTCGAGCACGGTGTCGAGGATTCCGGCCGCCTCGCCCGCCTCGACCATCGAGACGTAGAGTCGGTTGAAGACCTTCGGGTGGCGGGCCATCGCCTGCGAGAGCAGCATGCCGCCCTCGACGTCGGCGCGGAGCTCGCGGATGACCGCGCCGAGATACTTGTCGTCGGTCTGCTGCTCGAGGATGACGAGCGCGCTGACGACGTTCAGCCCCGCCTCGATCATCGTCGCGAACTGGCGCGAGAAGATCTGCAGCGACTTCGGCTTGATCTTCTTGAAGGCGGTGCGCGCCGACTCCTCGCCGGCCGACGGCAGCTCCTCGAGCCTCGTCGCCAGCAGGCCGCGGACGCGCAGCTGCTCGCGCGCCGACGACTGGTCGGGTGCATGCACCTCGCCGAGGGACTCGACGCCGAGCGAGTTGATCGCGTTGTACGCGTAAGCCGCCATATCCAGCCGTATCGGCAGAGGGGATGCGCCCGCTTGAGGTTCGTGCGGTTTCTGCCGATGAACCGGAGGTGAAGGTTCTGCGGTCAGAAGAGGGGTTCGGCCTGATCGAGCTCCTGGTCTCGATGATGATGCTGAACATCGGCCTGCTCGCGATCGTGGCCGCCTTCAACTCGGGGGCGATCGCGCTGAAGAACGCCGGCGAGGTCTCGAGCGCATCGGTGATCGCTGACAAGCAGATGGAGCTCTACCGGGCGCTCAAGTACACGGAGATCGCGCTCGATACGACCGCGGTCGGCACGGCGAACGGCGATACGAGCTACCAGTGCGACCCCGCCAACAAGATCAACCCGGCGGGCTCCTGCGGCGGCGCGAACCAGCAAACGCAGCAGCTGAAGACGTGCGGGACGATGACGCCCCAGTGCAACCCGCGCCAGACCGTCACCGGCCCGGACCAGCGCTCCTATCGCGTCGACACCTACGTCGTCGCGCAGACGCCGCCGACGGGCCGAACGGTGAAGCTCGTCACGATCGTGGTTCGGCGGACGCTGGACCTGCGCGTGCTGGCACGCCTCTCGTCCTCGTTTGACGAGTCCAGCGGCCTCTAGGCCTCGCCCCTCGCTGCCGGCCGCGGCTTCGTGAAGGCTCAGCTTCCGAAGGTCCCCGGATCGCCGGGCAGCCAGCCGTCGCGATAGCCCGCCGGCTGCCGCCTCGTCAGGTGCGCGTAGGCCTCGTTCGGCTCGGTCGTCTCCGCGGAGGCGGAGGCGCCGTGCCTGGCCGCGACCTCGTCGACCGTGTACCCGCCCCAGTCCGGCCGGCCGTCGTGCTCGCGCGCGCCGACGGCGACGATGACGCAGGGCCTGTCGCCCGCGCCCACGATGGTGTGCTTCGCGTTCGGCGGGCAGTGGACGAAGTCCCACGGGCGCAGCGGCCGCTCCTCGCCCTCGACGATCAGGACGGCCTCACCGGCAACGACGAGGAAGTCCTCCTGATCGGCCTCCCAGTGGTACATCGCCATCGACTCGCCCGGCCCGAGCACGCTGATGTTCAGGCCGAGCTGCGCGAAGTTCACGTCGCCTTCGAAGTCGCAGAACGCGGAGCGCCCCTCCGCGTGGTACCAGCGCGCCTCGCGGGCGTTGAGGACGAACCAGCCGTCCGTCTTCGCGACGAGACCTTCCGCGGTCTGCTCGAGCTGCGCCTCGGGAACCACGCCGGGAGCGTAACGCTCCCGCCCGGCTACTTCTTCTGCTTCGGGACCGGGAAGCCCTGGACCGTGAGCAGCGCGAGCTCGTAGCGGCTGCCGTCGGCGGTGTTCTGGAGCGTCAGCTTCTTGCCGAGCCCAAGCGTGATCGTCGCGCCGCCGCTCGCGTACTCGCCGCCGGCGATCCCGATCTCGACCGACTTGCCGTTCTTCGCCAGCTTCGCGAGCACGAACGTCGGCTCGTCCTTGGGGAAGGACCCCTCGAGCTCGACGTCCTCGGCGACGCCGTTGACGGAGATCGACGTCGCCGCGGCGATCTCCGGAGCATCCTCGGTCGTGCCGCCGGTCGTGAAACCGGCGTCCGTGGTTTCCCCGCCGTCGGCCGGCTTGCCGGCGTTCGTCGTGTCGGCCGGCTTCGCCTCGGGGGCGTCCTTCGGCTCGGAGACTGGGACGGCCGCCGTCGGGGCCGGCTCCGCCTGCTGGGCGAAGGGATCCTTGCTGGCGAAGCGCTCGAAGGTTGCGAGCTGGCCCTGCACCGCTTCGGGCGAGAGGTCGGAGTCGGCGACCGCCGTGAGCTCGGGCGCGGCGACCGGCGCCCCGGTTGTGGTACCACCCGGGGTCGTCACGCCGGGCGTGACCCCGGGCGTGGTCGCGACAGGCGCGGTCGAGGTCGGCGCGGTGACGGGCTGCGGCCCCTGCAGCATCTTCAGCGTCTTCGGACCCTGGAACCCGAGAATCGCGAGCAGGAGGACGGCGCCTCCGATCGCGATCTTCTTCTGCTTGGCCTCCTTGGCCTTCAGCGGATCGACGCGCTTCGCCGCCATTACCCTGTCGCCTCGCTTCCCGTTGCCTCGCTGCCTGCGGGCGGCGGAACCTCCGCGCCCTCCGTCGTCGTGGACGGCGTGGTCTCCGCCGGCGGCGGAACCGCGCTCGGCACCGCGTCGAGGCCGTAGACGTACGCGTTCAGCTTCAGCGACGCCGCCAGCTGCGGGAAGCCGCGGTCGGACTCGGAGAAGTCGACGCTCGCAACCGAGAACAGCCGCCCGGCTGCGTGCAGCTCGCCGCGCCGCACCGTCACGAGCGTGCGCAGCCGGAAGAGGAAGTCGGAGAGCGCGTAGAAGGAGCCGTCGAAGGCCACGTCGATCGGGACGACCTGGTACGCGGCGGCGGGGAGCGCCGGCTGGGGCGTGATCGACTTGAAGCGGATCCCCGTCTCCTCGGCGATCCGCGAGAGCTCGAGCAGGATCCCGGGCATGTCGGGCGTGCTCGGCATCGCGATCGAGAGCCGGAAGATGTCCGCGACGGCGATCGGCTGCGTGTCGTCCTGCGCCGCGGTCGCCGCGAGCGCGTCGCGCAGCTCGACCGACGTGGCCGCGATCTCCTCGTCGAGGCGAGCCGACTCGGCCTGCTTCGGGCTGACGACCATGAAGTAGCCGGCCGCCGCGTAGACGAGGACGACGACTCCGACGATCGCGCCGAGCGTGCGGTTGTTCAGCCTGCGCTTCATGCGGGCGGCACCTGAGCATCGGCGGCGACGACGGGCGCGGCGGACGCGGAGCCGGGCGCGCGGACGTCGGCGAGAATCGTGAACTGGACGAGCTCGCGCTCGTTCAGCAGCTGGCTCTGGCTCGACTGCAGCCGCACGTTTGCGAGGTCGGGGATCACGGCGAGCCTGGAGAGGAAGCGTGCGACCCCGTTCTGCGAGTAGGTCGCGCCGGTGAGCGTGAAGGTGGAGCCGGTCGCGGCCTGCGCCGCATCCGGGGCGGCAGCGGAGAGGTTCGTCAGCCAGACGTCCTCGGGGAGCACGAGCGAGACCTGGCGCAGCACGCGGTCCCAGGCGACACGGCCGGCGAGCGCGGCGGAGAGCGCGCCGACGCGGGCGCCCTTCTCGGCGGCCAGGGCGTCGTCCCTGGACGTGTCGACCACGGGGGCCGTCGGGATCGCGGCGACCTGGGCACGGAGCGCGTCGAGCTCGGCCTGCTTGCTGTCCGCGGCGCCGCCGGCGCTGATGATCATCGACGCGAGCACAGCGGTCACGAGGGCGGCACCGCCGACGCCGCCGAAGACGACGCCGCGCTTGGCCTCGAAGCTGCGCTTCGCCTCGTCGCGGGGGAGGAGGTTGACTGCGCGCATCTAGTCCTCGATCCCCAGGCCGATCGCGACCGCGAGCGAACCGACCTGCTCGCGCTCGTACACCTTCTTCGAGACCTTGACGCGGTTGAGCGGATCGACCACCCGGACCGGGACGCCGATCAGCCGTTCGAGCTCGGCGCCGAGGCCCGGCAGGTGGGCGGTGCCGCCCGTGAGGGCGATCTCGCCGATGCCGAGCGAGCCGGGCTGGTTCTGGTAGAACTGGAGCGAGGAGACGAGCTCCCGCGCGAACGTCTGCAACTGGCGCCTCGCGGCCTCACGCGCCGTCCCGAGCTGCTCCTCGGTGAAGCCGTCGGGAAGTTGCTCGGCGCCTGCGAACGAGAGCGCCCGCTTGACGCCCTCGACCTCACTCGGCGACATCTCGAGCGCGCGGGCGATCGCGATGTTGAGCGCCCAGCCACCCCACTCGAGCACACGGGTGAACTCGCAGACGCGGCCGTCGGAGACGGCGAAGGTGGAGCGGTCGTGGCCGACCGAGACGGCGACGAGCGCACCGCGCTCGGAGCCCGCGCTCGTGTCGTGGGGTGCCGCGACGGCCCGGAGGAGCGCGAATGCCTCGAGGTCGATCCCGACGATCTGGAGGCCGGCCTTGCGGCAGGCGTAGACGTAGCGGTCGACGAGCTCGCGGTAGGCGACGACGAGGAGCACGCGCCGAAGCGGCTTGCCGTCCTCGGTCACGCCCCCGGAGAGGACCTGATAGTCGAGCACGGCCTCTTCGAGCGGGATCGGCAGGACCTCCTGGGCGCGAAAGCGGATCGCGTTCGCGAGCTGCTTCGGGTCGTCGATCCCGGTCACCTCGAAGGTGCGCACACCGATCCGGTTGTTGGCGATGCCGAGCCGGACGCCGCGCTTGGGCAGCTTGTGCTCGGCGAAGAAGGCCTTGAGCGCCAGCGCCAGCGCCTCGGGATCGCGCAGCTCGCCGTTGACGACGATGCCGTGGTCGAGCGGCGTGCGCGCGGCCTGGATCAGCTCCGGCGACTCGCCGTTGCGGACCCGTGCCGCGGCGATCTGTGACGCGCCGATCTTGAGGCCGACGAGCTGCTTGCCGGCGCCACCACCGCCCCTCGAGAACGAGGGCAGCGACGGGAGCGTCGGGAGCGGCCGCGGCGGACGGCGCAGCTTGGGGCGCTCCTTCGGGGCCTCCTCGGTCAGCACCTCGCCGGCGTCCCATTCCTTCGGGCCGCGCTTGAGCGAGAGGTCGCGCTTGTAGAAGGGAACCTTCTCGCCGGGCTCGGCGGCGCGCTTCTCCTTCTTCGCGCGCTTCGCGCGCGCGGGCTTCGGCTCCTTGGCGGGCTTCGGCTCCTTGGCGGGCTTCTCGGCTCTCGGCTTCAGCGTGAACGAGAGCTCCTTCTTGTAGAAGGGGACTTTCGCCTCGGGCTCGGGCGCCGGCTCGGGGGCTGCCAGGACTGGCGTCGGCGGCACGACTTCGGGCTCGGCCTCGGCTCGGGCTCGGGCTCGGGCCAGGCAGGCTCGACCTCGGGCGCGGGCAGGACTGCGGTCGGTAGCTCGACGACGGGCGCGGGCTCGGGCTCGGGGTCGGGAACGAGCGAGACGACCGGCGAGACGGGCTCGGCCGGCGGCTCGGAGACCTCCTCGAGCGGCTGCGTCAGCCAGTCGTGCTCGATCGCTGCCGGGGGCAGGACGACGGGCTCGGGCTCGTCCGGCACCGGCGTCACCTGCAGCGCGAGCGCCGCGATCGCGGCGTCGAGATCGGGCTCGGGCGCCGGGGTATCGGCGTGAGGCTGCTCGGTCGCGAGCTCGGCTTCTGCATCCTTCTTGCGGAGCGAGATCTCCTTCTTCCAGATCGAGCTCGAGCCGGCCTCCGCCGGAGCGTCGGCGTCTTCGCCGGCCGGCTTGCGCCGGAACGAGAGCTCCTTCTTCCAGATCGAGGTGGGCTTCTCGTCCGCCATCTCAGGCCCCCGCGATCCTGAGGCCCGACTGCAGCGGCGCCTCCTGGGCGGCGTCGTCCTCGAAGCCCGCGCGCTCGAGCAGCCCGTCGAGCTGCTCGATCCGGCTCGAGACGGCCAGCGCGGCCTCGCGCGTGATCACGCGGCGAAGGACGAGGTTCGCGAGCGACTGCTCCATCGTCGTCATCCCGCGGCCGGTGGAGGTCTGCATGATCGAGTAGATCTGCTCGACCTTCCCCTGCCGGATCAGGTTCCTGGTCGCGTCGTCGGGGAGCAGGATCTCGAGCGCGGCGATGCGGCCGTTGTGGTCGGCGGTCGGGATCAGCGCCTGCGTGATGATTCCCTGGAGCGAGCCGGCGAGCATGATCCGCACCTGCTCCTGCTGCTCGGCCGGGAAGACGTCGATGATCCGGTCGACCGTGCCGGGGGCGCTCTGCGTGTGCAGCGTGCCGAGGACGAGGTGGCCCGTCTCGGCCGCGGTCAGCGCGGTGCCGATCGTCTCGAGGTCGCGCATCTCGCCGACGAGGATCACGTCCGGGTCCTGGCGGAGCGCGGCGCGGAGGGCCTCGCCGAAGCTCGTCGCGTCGACGCCGATCTCGCGCTGGTTGACGATGCAGCGCTTGTGGCGGTGGACGAACTCGATCGGGTCCTCGATCGTGAGGATGTGGTCGGTGCGGTTGCGGTTGACCTCGTCGATCATCGCCGCGAGCGTCGTCGACTTGCCCGAGCCGGTCGGGCCGGTCACGAGGACGAGCCCGCGGGGCAGCATCGCGAGCTCGGCGAGCGAGGCGGGGAGGTTGAGCTCCTCGAGCGTCAACAGCTCTTCCGGGATCACGCGGAAGGCTGCGCCGAGCGCCTCGCGCTGGAAGTAGACGTTGACGCGGAAGCGCGCGAGGCCGGGAACGGCGTACGACGTGTCGATCTGGCGCTTGATCTCGAGCTGCTTCTGCTGCTCGGTCGAGAGGATCCGGTAGAGCAGCTGCTGCGTGTCGTCCGGCGTCAGCACGGGAGCGCCTTCGAGGCGCTCGAGCTCGCCGCGGATCCGGATCGCGGGCGGTGTCCCCACCGTCAGGTGGAGATCGGAGGCGCGGCGCGCGACCATCGCCTCCAGGAGGTCGTCGATCGATCGAACCGCAGGGGGCACAGAGGGCGTGATCCCGGTCACGAGTTCGGCTATCGGCAGCGGCGCGGAGTAACTTGAGTGAGGGATCGCGGCCCTCGCGCACGTGCGCGTTCCGCTCTCTTCCTGCCGAAACCTGACTCACCCACGGTGGGGGATGGCGTGGGTGATCGTTCACCCATTCGAGGGGTCTACCCGAAGGCCGTGCGCGTCGATGTCCGGTCAGCCACACAAGAACTGACCGTCCCTTCGGAAGGAGACACTCCAATGCTTACAGCGGTGCGCAAGCGCCTGGACGCCAAGAGCGAGCAGGGTTTCACCCTGATCGAGCTCCTGGTCGTCATCATCATCATCGGCATCCTGCTCGCGATTGCCGTGCCGTCGTACCTCGGCTTCCGCGACCGCGCGACCAAGGCGGCCAACCAGGCCAACATCCGCTCGGCGATCCCGTCGATCGAGGCGTTCTCCGCGGACAACGTCGTCTCGGGCGCCACTGACTCGAACCCGGCGGTCAACACGATCGGCTACGACGGCATGACGCCGGCGCTCCTCAGGCTCATCGACGCCGGTCTCTCGACCGATCTCCGCGTCGCGGTGGCAACGCCTTCGACCTACTGCGTCGAGGCGGGTGCCGACGGCAGCACCTTCGAGTACAAGTACTCGATCGGAATTGCGGCGCCGGCCGTCAACGGTCAGGTCGTTCAGGCCAGCTGCTAGGCACCTGAGCACTGACGTTGCTTGCGAAGGGCGCGGGAAACCGCGCCCTTCGTCGTTCTCCCTTCAGACCGAGGCGTCGGCTGCCGATAGGAAGAGTGAGATGGAGAAGATCAGCCTCCCAGTCCGCATCTTCGCGGTCGTGATCGTCCTCGTCGGCCTCGCCGGCATGCTGGCGTTGCGGACGATGGGCGGCGCGAGCGTCGACGAGTCGACGCCGATCCCGCTGCCGGTGAAGCGATCGACGGCAGTCAAGAGCACGACGCCGCCCGCCACCCCGACAGCGACCGCGCCCAAGGTGACACCGGCGAAGGCGAAGCCTCCGATCAACCCTGTCGTACCGCCGACCGGCTTCCCGGTTGCAGTGGACAAAGCTCTGCAACGGCACCGAGTCGTCGTCGTCTCCCTCCTCGTTCCCGGCGCCCGCGTCGACGCGCTCGCCGCGTCCGAGGCCGAGGCGGGCGCGAAGCTCGGCGGCGCCGGCTTCCTCGCGCTCAACGTGCTCAACGAGGGCGTCGCCCGCGCACTGCTCGCGAAGGTCGACTCCGTCAAGGATCCGAGTGTGCTGATCGTGAAGCGCTCCGGCGAGGTCGCGGTCGAGCTGGCCGGTTTCGTCGATCGCGAGACGGTCGCCCAGGCCGCCGCGAACGCCCTTCCGTGAGCACCCTCGCCAAGGCGGACGAGCGCGAGCTCTTCGTCCGCCACGCCCGTAAGGACGGACGCTCCGTCGCCGTCCTGCGCGCAATCGACCACGGCGACTCGTGCGTGGTCGAGACGGAGGTCTACCCCGCCGGCGCGACGAACGGCGCCGACCCGGTCCGCCCGGGGCCGTACAACTTCGCGAACGCCGCCCAGGCGACGCAGTTCGTCACCGAGGCGGTCGAGGCCCTGATGGTCCTCGGCTGCGACGTGCAGGCGCAGTAGCGCCTCGCGCTAGACGAGCACGCGCGCGAGCTCTTCGACCGACGTCAGGCCGGCAGCGACCTTCGCAAGGCCGTCGTCCCAGAGCGAACGCATCCCGGCCTCCATCGCCGCGCGCTCGACGTCCTCGCGGCTCGCACGCGCGACCGCGAGCTGGGCGATCGTCTCGTTCATCGTCAACAGCTGGTAGACGCCGACCCGGCCCTTGTAGCCGGTCTGGTTGCACCGGGGGCAGCCGCGCTTGCGGTAGAAGGCCATCCCGTCGGAGGCGAGCGCGACGTCCGGGGCGACGCGTGACTGCAGCAGCTCGTCGACGGACGGCTGGTACAGCTCGCAGCAGTGGCTGCAGAGCTTGCGGGCGAGCCGCTGCGCGAGCACGCCCGTGACGGCTGCGCCGACGAGGAAGGGCTCGACGCCCATCTCGTTCAGGCGGGTGATCGCGCTGGGTGCGTCGTTCGTGTGCAGCGTCGAGAGGACGAAGTGACCGGTCAGGGCGGCCTCGATCGAGATCTTGGCGGTCTCGCCGTCCCGGATCTCACCCACCATCACGACATCGGGGTCGGAGCGGAGGATCGAGCGCAGAGCGGAGGCGAACGTCAGCCCGGCGCGGTTGTTGATCTGAACCTGGTTCACGCCCGCCAGCCGGTACTCGACCGGATCCTCGACGGTGATGATGTTGATCTCGGGCCGGTTGATCGTGGTCAGGCCGGCGTAGAGCGTCGTCGACTTACCGGAGCCGGTGGGCCCGGTGACGAGCAGGGAGCCGGTCGGCCGCGCCAGGATCTCGGCGAGCCGGGCGCGCATGTCGTCCGAGAGACCGAGCTCCTCGAGCGTCGGGGCGCGGCGCGACTTGTCGAGCAGGCGCATCACGACCTTCTCGCCCTCGACGGTCGGGAGGGTCGCGACGCGGATGTCGAGCATCCGGCCCGCGGCGGCGGCGTTCAGGGAGATGCGGCCGTCCTGTGGCTTCCGCCGCTCCGCGATATCGAGCTTCGCGAGCACCTTCAAGCGCGTGGTCACCCCCGGCGTCATCCGCTTCGGGATCCGCTGCACCTCCTGGAGGACGCCGTCGACACGGAAGCGAACGACGAGTGCATCTTCCTGCGGCTCGAAGTGGACGTCGGAGGCGCCGTCCTCGGCGGCCTGGAAGATGACGGAGTTGACGAGCCGGACGAGCGGCGCGTCGGAGACGCCGTCCTCGACGTCGAGGTCGTCGGCCTCCTCCTGCTCCGTGATCCGGAGCTCTTCGTCCGCCTCCTCGAGCACGGCGCGGGCGCCGAAGGCCTCGGAGGCGCGGGCCATCCGGCGGAGCTCGAGCAGGATGTCCTCGCCGGAGGCGACGCCGAGATCGAGCGGGTAGCGGGTCGCGAGCCGGAGCTCGTCGATCCCATGCAGGTTGCCGGGGTCGGCGACGGCGATTCGCAGCGTCCCGTTCTCGAGGGCGTACGGGATTGCGGTGACGCGCTCGAGCACGTGGAGCGGGATCTGGGTCGCCGCGTCATTGTCGACGCCCGTGAGCGCGAGGTCGACGAGCGCGACCTGGTAGCGGACGGCGAGCGAGCGGGCGATTCCCTCCGGGGGTGCAACGCCTTCGTCGACGATCGCCTGCGCGAGCGAGCCCTGCCCGGCACGACCGCGCACCATCGCGAGCTTGTCCTCCGGGACGAGGCCGGTGGCCTCGAGCAGGTCGACGACGAGCTCGGCCATCGCGTTCACGCCCATGCCCGAGCTCAGCCGTTCGGCCCCGGACGTGCCGACGTCGCCGGCGGTGCCGGGCGTGCGGAGCCTGGGTGGGCGATCGCTGGCCATATCCCTCGTTCGAGTTATCGGCAGCGCCGCGGCATCCCTTGACCGCAGACGAGCGGCCGGAGGGCTAGAGGAGCGTCAGGTACGCGTCGAGCAGGTCATCGCCGAAGAAGAGGGCGACGACGCCGCCGAGCGCGAGGAACGGCGCGAACGGGATCCCCATCTTCCGCGCCGCGCTGCCGTGGCGGGCGAAGAGGACGATCGAGGGCACGAGCGCGGCGATCATCCCCACCATCAGCGCGACTGGCACGGTCCGGCCGAGCATCGCGCCGAGCAGCAGCGCGAGCTTCACGTCGCCCATCCCCATCCCCTTCGGATAGGCGAGCGCAGCCAGGAACAGGAAGAGGCCGGCGCCGAACGCACCGAGCGCCCACTCCGCGCTCGGGTGCAGCGCCGTCATCGCGACGAGGACCACGACGGTCGCCGGCAGGACGACGACGTTCGGAACGATCCGGTGCGAGAGGTCGGTGGCGGAGACCGTCACGAGCGCCGCGCAGAAGAACGCGGCCACGAACGACGTGCCCGACCAGCCGAAGGCGAGGAACGACGCCGCGATCAGCAGCGCCGTCAGGAGCTCGACGGCCGGGTAGACGACGCCGATCCGCTCGCCGCAGCCCTTGCACTTGCCGCGCAGCGCGAGCCACGAGACGACTGGGATGTTTTCGTACCAGCTGAGCTCGTGTCCGCAGCTCAGGCAGGCCGAGCCGGGGCTGACGATCGACCGCTTTCGCGGCACCCGCGCAGCGACCACGTTGAGGAAGCTCCCGATCGCGAGGCCGGGGACGAACGCGACGGCGGAGAGGGCGAAGTCCATTGGCTGACTAACCCCAGCTCCCGGGCTCGTTGGTGATCGTGACGACGTCCTCGTAGGTCGCGGGCATGCCGGGCATCAGGGTCCCAATCGGCACGTAGTGGTTCACGCTTGAGTTCGCGAACGCGACGCGGCGGGCGATGATCGGCCCCCAGACGGTCGAGCTGTTGGCCTCGGAGTAGTCGTTGACGGCATAGATCGCGCCCTGGAAGCGCGTCGAGTTCGCCGTCGAGACGTTGCCGCCCGAGACGAACGCGAGCAGGTTCTGCTGCGCGTTCCAGCCGGCGTCGCATTCGGGATCGCCGCAGAGCGTGGTCGAGTTCGCGAAGGTGATGTTGCCCGCAGCGTAGATCGTTGCCCGGCCGGAGTAGATCGCGAAGTTGGAGTTGCGGAACTGGATCGGCCCGTCGAAGTAGATCGTGCCGTGCATCGTCAGAGTCTTTGCCGGCTCGTTCCAGGTCAGCTGGCCGACGAGCGCCCCCTGACCGTCGTAGACGCGGCAGTCGTAGCTCGAGTTCGGCAGCAGATCGACGGCGCCGCGGCTGTTGTTCGGGGTCGAGTCGTTGTCGAAGCCGCCCGGGAAGCTGCCGTTCGTGCACGCATGGCGCGGGCCCGGCTGGGCGTTGTAGTACCAGCCGTTCAGGTCGACCGGCGGCTTCGTGAAGTTGGTCGTCGTCGAGTCGGAGATGTCTGCGTAGACGCGCTGCGCCGGCCCGCAGGGCTGCACCAGGGTGCCTCCCGGGCCGAGCCGGCAGCCGCCGGCGACGTGCGCCTCGTGGATCTTCGCGTCCGCCGTGCCGACGTGCGAGGAGTTGTTGAGCTCGAGCCAGCCCATCGTCTGCAGGGCATAGCCGGAGACCTGCGACGAGTTCGACAAGCGCAGGTTGCCCCGCGTGTAGAGCGGGATGTTGATGTCGACCGAGTTGCCGAGATCGGTCGTGAACGTCGGGTCGTCGACGTAGACGTAGTTCCAGACCGCATTGTTGTCGGCGCCGTGCTGCGCCGTGCCGATGCTGGCGCGGCCGCTGACCGTGCGCACGACCGGCGTGCTCGCCGGCCCGGTCGGATTGCGGACGGTGCCGACGCCGACGAGCTTCCAGGTGTTGCCGGTGAGGGTCCCGTAGTAGCTCGCATCACCGGTCTCGAGGGTGATCGTCCGCGCCGGCACCGCGTTGCCCATCGTCGGCGTGCTCGAGTTGTAGAGCGTCGAGAAGGCGTAGTTGAGACCGGCCTCGGCGAGCGCGCGCGCCTGCGAGTCGGCATCGCTGCGCTTCGTCGAGCCGTAGTTCCAGCTCGAGTAGGCGATCGCGCTCGAGGCGAGCGAGCCGGTGACGAGCATCGTCATCAGCGTCAGCGGGAGCGCGAAGCCGCGCTCGTCGCCAATGCGCGCGCGGAGCCTGCGTACGGATGAAGCGTGCCCTCGTTCCACTGCGACCTACTCTCGTCATCGACCAACCGCCGCAGTAGCTGGAGCGTTCTCCCTCAGTAAAGCGATGCGGGAGCTGACGGGAATCCCTCGCGCGGGTGAGCCGCCCTACCCCGAATAGTTCTGCGGCGGTTGGGGCTCGGCGTACACCGTCGGGTTGCCGGGCCAGCCGACCGGCACCGAGGTGATCGTCGGGAACTCGTGCGTCTGCACCGAGTTCGCCAGCCTGAACGTGCCGGCGACCATCGGGCCGTCGAACTGGGCCGAGTTGCCGATGTTCACCGCCCCGGTTGCGTACGACGCTCCCCTGGACGCGCGAGGAGTTCGAGATCACGATCGTATCGCCGAAGACGTCGCCGTTCCCGTCCGCGATGATCCCGATGTTGTCCGTGTTCGGATCCCAGCTCGCGAAGTCGCAGTTGCCTCCCGAGACCGCACCGCACAACTGGGCCGAGTTGCTGATCGTGAACGTGCCCGAGAGATAGATGCGTCGCGAGCCCGTCGTACTCGTTGATGGCGTTGTTCGAGACGTACGCGGAACCGTCGAAGTAGATGACGCCACGTGCCGTGAGCTTCTTCGTCGTGTTGTTCCAGGAGAGCTCGCCGAGCAGGTCGGTGTTGTTGGGCGGCACGTCGTAATAGCGGCACGTGTAGCTCGAGCCCGGGGTCAAGTTGAAGTTCGCGGCGCTGTTGTTGCGAGTCGTCGATCCGGCCGACTCGAACGAGTTCGCGCCGAAGCCCGACGACGTCGTGCAGGCCTGTTTCGGCCCCGGCTTCGCGTTCTGGTACCAGAAGGCGAAGTCCGCGGTCGGCCCCGTGCCGGGCGCCGTCCCGCTCAGGATCGTCGTCGCATTCACCCGCGTCGCCGCCGTGCACGGGGTCGTCCAACCGCCACTCGAGCCGATCCGGCAGCCGAGGCCGACCTGGGCCTGGTTGATCTTGTTCGCGGCGGTGCCGACGGCCCCCGTACCGAGAAACTGGATGTGCTCGCCGACGTAGAGGTTCGTCAGATCGGGCGCGGCCGCCTTGACGACCGAGGACGAGTTGTCGAAGCAGAGGTCGCCGAGGATGTAGAGGGACGTGTCGACGGCGACGCTGTTGCTGAAGGTGACGTCGCAGAGATTGCCGGTGTTCTTCGCGAACATGTACTGCCAAGCGTTCGAGTTCAGCTGCTGGGTGAGCGACGGCTGGATCTTGATCGTCGACGTCGCCTCGCGCCGTACGACGGTGGTCCTGCCGGTCGGGTCGGTGACGTAGCCGGCTCCGTGCATGGTCCACTGGGTGCCGGTGAGGACGCCCCACCACTTGACCGTGCCGCCCTCGTACTGGGCGATGTAGTTCGCGTGCGCCGGGTTGGACGGGCTCGGCTCGCTGCTCGGCAGCACGTTCGGATCGAGCGCGTTGTTCGACGGCTTCGAGAGTACGGCCGCGCCGTTCGCGAGGCCCGCCTCGGCGAGCGAGTACGCGATCTGGTCGGCCTTCGAGCGGACGGAGCCGCGCGAGTTCGAGGTCGTGTACTGGATCGCGGCCGTCAGCGTCACCGAGGTGACGAGCATCGTCAGAAGCGTGAAGACGAGGCTGAAGCCGCCCTCGTCCGCGAGCCGAAGGCGGCTCATGAGCGGGTGCTGTTCCGCAGCACGATGTCGTCCTCCAGGTTGTAGAGGAAGCGCGCCTGGCTCGGCTTGAGGTTGATCGGCAGCCGGACGTTGAGGAAGGCGAGCTTGTTGACGGTCTGGGCGGTGTAGGTGAAGATCGAGGACGCGGTCACGTAGTCGGCGTAGCGCCTGCCGGTACCGCTGCACGACGCGCCCGGGTAGCGCCAGAGGCCCCAGCGGTTCGCCCCGTTCGCGACCGTGCACCAGGTGATCGCGGTGTTGCCGCCGGAGGTCGGGCACGTTGCCGGAATGGTGAGGGTGACCGACGCGGAGGCGCCCACGGGCGCAACGGAGATCGCGCAGTGCACCTCCCGGCGCATCAGGTCGAGCCCGAGCCGCGCCTCAGTCTGGGCCTGGAAGCGGCGGTTCATGTCGATCTCCGAGCTGGTGGCGCTGACGAGGAGCACGCTGACGGAGGTCATGATGCTCGCGAGGATCCCCATCGAGATGAGCAGCTCCATCAGGCTGTAGCCGCGCTGCTCGCGCAGAAGCCGGACGAGCAGACGCCTCAATGTGACCTCGCCTCGACCTCGGCGAGGGTGCGACGGGCGACCTGCTCGCTCTGGGCGCCGACTCCCCAGAGCCGCTGGACCCGCTCGTCGACGGCGACCAGCGTGCGCAGTGCCTCGGCGCCGTTCGCCCAGCCGAAGCGTGCGCCGGTGACGATCCAGTTGTGCTGGTAGAGCCAGTGGTCGACATTGGCGCGCGAGCGTCGCGGGTGCTTCTCGACCCAGGCGGCCAGCCGCTTTGCGCGGAGGCTGAGGAGAATCTCGTCGAGCGGCTCAGCCGGGGCGCCTGCCGCCGTAAACGCGGGCTTGCGCGCAGCTGCGGGCGCGGCCGGCGTCGCCTTTGCCTTCGGCTTCGGCGCGGCCTTGGCCTTGGCCGGCTTCGGGGCTGCGGGCGCGGCGGGCGCGGGCTTCGCCTTCGGCTGCACCGACCCGACGAGCCGGGCGGGCTTGCCTGCATACGGGGAGACGTTCTCGGGGACACCCTCCTGCTCGTAGGCGCCGTTGCGGCTCAGCCGCACGACGACGATCGGGGCGCCGTCGGCGATCACGCGCGAGCCGGGCGCGGGCGACTGCGAGACGACGACGTTCGCGGCATAGCCGGGTACGCCACCCTCGACGCGCCAGGCGAACCCACTCTGCTCGAGCGAGCCTTTCGCGAAGACGTAGGCCTGCTTGCGGACGTCGGGGACGACGAGCGGCTCGGGCTCGGCGACGACGGGGGTCACCGCCGGGGCAGCGGGGGTCGAGAGGGTCGATGTCGCGGCGAACGCGAGCGTGGCCATGACGAGCGCGAGCGCGCCGACGATCACGCCAACGCGCGGCAACCGGCCGATGACTCCCGCAGTCATACCCCGTCTTTCGGCAGAAGCAGGCACAAACTCAACCCCCCGCGAGCGTGAACTCGACGACGTCGTCGTCGGGCAGATCGGGCGGGACGAGCGCGAAGACCGGCGTCGTCGGCACGTCCGGCTCGGTGGGCGCGTCCTGCCACATGAAAGCGATCCCGGCGAACTCCTGGAACCAGGGCATCTCCTGCGGGTAGCGGGCCGGCCGGAGGCCGAGGTGAAGATGGGGGCCGGTGGAGTGCCCGGTCGAGCCGACGAGGCCGACCCACTGACCGGCGCTCAGGAGCGAGCCCAGCTCCAGGCCGGGATCGCGGTAGGAGAGGTGGCAATAGACCCACTCGAGCCCGTCCAGCGTCTGGAGCACGAAGCCGGTCCCGCAGCGGCCGTCGTCGACCACCGAGAGCACGATCCCGTCGGCGAGCGCGTACAGCGGTGCGCCCAGCGGCGCCGCGATGTCGGCGGCCGGGTAGTCGTGATGCGTGTGGCCGACCGAGACGACGCTCGGGCCGCCGCCGATCGGGAAGACGTAGCCGTCGGCCCGCGTCGGCATCCGCAGCACACCGGCAGCCGCCGGTGCGAACGACGCCGCCTGAGCACCGCTCTGCGCCGTCTCGAGCGCGGCCTGCGCCTGCGCCAGCTCGACGCGGAGACGGTCGGTCTCGGCGGTGGCGGCGGCCAGCTCCTGGGCCGCCTGGAAGGAGTCGCGCTCCGCGAGGACGCGGTCGGAGAGAAGCAGGTCGAGATCGGCGGCGACGACGGCGAGCCGCTCGGCCTGCGCCGACCGCTCCGCCAGGAGCGCCTCTGCGGCGGCGAGCTGTTCCGCAAGCGCCGCCACTTGCTCCTGCGCCGCCTCGAGCGCGATCGCCATCCGGTCGAGCGAGAAGACGGCATCGGCGGTCGAGAGGTCGCCGCCGAAGAGGGCGGCCAGCTGCAGCACCTCGTCGACGTACCACTGCGCGTGGTTGTACGCGAAGATCGAGCGCGGGATGTCGGTGCGGCCGTTCGCTGCTGCGAGATAGCGCGCGGCAGAGTGGATCGCGTCGTCGGGATTCCACGGATCGGCGATCCCGTCACCGTCTGCGTCCGTGCCCCAGCGCAGCCAGGTGTCGGGCATGAACTGCATCCAGCCGACGGCCCCCGCGGAGCTCGGCCCCATGTTGCGGCCGAAGTTCGTCTCGATCTTGTTGATCGCGGCAAGCACCTGCCAGGGGATCCCGTACGCCGCGCCGGCTCGGACCCAGAGGGCCTGCAGCTCCTCGTAGGACGGCTCGCGGGTGGACAGGAACGGTGCCTCCCAGACGCCGGGCGGCAAGAGGATCGAGCCGGTCCGGTTCGGCACCTCGGCACTCGGCAGCACCACCGGCCCGTCGGACACCTCGACGAAGCTCCCGGGGACGAGCGCGAACGTGTCCGCGGACGCGCTTCCGGCGCCCAGAGCGAGGACGAGCAGCGCAGCCGCGGCGAGCCGGAGCATCAGCCCTGCGCCGGGCGGACGACGCGGAGCGACGGAGTCGCGTCCTCGGCGACATCCTCTGGCGTGACGAGGGCGGCCGCTGCGGCGACGGTCTGACGCTTCAGGGCTTGATCGAGCGCGACCTCGAAGTCGTGCACCTGCGTGGCCGCGTTGGCGGCGACCTGGCGCTCGACCTTGCCGGCGAGAACGAGGTCGATCAGCGCCTGCTCGAAGGTCTGCATGTCGAAAAAGCCGCCCTCGGCGACGGCGTCGCCGATCTCCTCCGTCCGGTGCTCGCGGATCAGGTCGGAGATGCGCGAGTTCATGACCATCACCTCGACCGCGGCGACGCGACCGCCGCCGAGGCGCGGGAGCAGGCGCTGACTGATCACCCCGCGCAGGACGCCGGCGAGCACCGACCGGATCTGCTGCTGCTTGGCCGTCGGGAAGAACTCGATCACGCGCCCAACGCTTTCGGCCGCGTCGATCGTGTGCAGGGTCGAGAAGACGAGGTGGCCCGACTCCGCGGCCTGGAGCGCGGTCTGCGCCGTCTCCGCGTCGCGCAGCTCGCCGATCAGGATCGTGTCCGGATCCTGGCGGAGCACGCGCCGCAGCGCCTGGGCGAAGCTCTCGGTGTCGAGCCCCACCTCACGCTGGTTGACGATCGACATCCGGTCCGAGTGGAGGATCTCGATCGGATCCTCGATCGTGACGATGTGCTGGCTCCGCGTCCGGTTGATGTGGTCCAGCATTGAGGCGAGCGTCGTCGTCTTGCCCGAGCCGGTGGCGCCGGTGACGAGGATCAGCCCGCGGTGCTCGCCGGCGAGGCGGGAGACGCCGGGCGGCAGGCTCAGCTGCTCGAAGCTCGGCACGTCGCGGGGGATCACGCGGAACGCAAACGAGATCGCGCCGCGCTGGCGGAACGCGTTGACGCGGAAGCGCGGCAGGCCCTCGGCGGTGTAGGCGAGGTCGAGGTCGCCGCTCTCGTGGAACTGGCGCAGCCGCTCGGGGGTCAGGCGCGTCACGGCCTCGAGCGCGGCGAGCAGGTTCTGCTCGTTCAGCGGCGGGCACTCGGAGAGCGGAGCGATCGAGCCGTCCTGCCGCAACATCGGCGGCTGGTCGACCTTCAGATGGATGTCGCTGGCGCCGAGATCGACGGCGCGACGGAGGATGGCATTCAGGTCCATAGGGCGTCGACGGAAGGAATCGGCAGGTTTGGTGCTGCGCTTTAGAGCCGCGCGAGCATGCGGAGCAGCGGCCGGGCCAGGCCGCGGGCGTCTCTCGGGTGAGTGACGTCTCCGGAGAGCAGTCCGGCGATCACCCGCCAGACCGCTGGGATGCGCGCGATCCGGAAGGCTGCGCCCGGGTGCCGGTCGAGCACGAGCTTCGCCTTCCAGGACGTGCCGGCGAAGCGGCCGAGCGCCGCGTCGAGATTGTCCGCATAGCTCGCCGGGTCGTCCGCAAGGATCGCCTCGGCCGCCAGTCGCGCCGAGACGAGCGCCTCGTAGATCCCGTCGCCCGAAAGCGGGTCGACGAGCCCGGCCGCGTCGCCGACGAGGAGCACCGGCCCACGCCGGGCGGTCGCCGTCCGCCGGATCGGCAACCGGCGGCCCTGCACGTCGCGGAGCTCCGCGTCGTCGACGCCGTGCTCGGCGCAGAGCCGGCGAAGATGGGCGCGCAGCCGCGGCCCCTCGGCCGCCCAGCCGCCGACGCCGTAGTTGGCGTGGCCGGCTTTCGGGAAGACCCAGCCGTAGCCGCCGGGGACGACCCCGAGCTCGACGGTCGCGCGCCCCGCCCGGCCGGCGAGCAGCGGCCCGTTCCCCTCGAGCGCGATCCCGTAGAGGATCCCGCCGGCGAGCCCGGCGTCGCGCGCGATCCGGCCGTTGACGCCGTCCGCCCCGACGAGGACGCGCCCGTGCACGGCCGAGCCGCCGACCCGGATCGAGGCTCCGTCCGGTCCGACCGTTAGACCTTCGACCGTGACACCGTCCCGAAAGACCGCGCCGGCCGCGGCAGCCTGCTCGACCAGGAAGGCGTCGAGCCGGCGCCGACGCGTCATCAGGGCGAGTGGCGCCTCGCTCCGCCGCTCGAAGCGCTTCTGGTAGCCGAGCCGCACCTCGAACGTTCGCACGACGTCCTCGACGACGGGCGTCACGTCGACCGGGAGCTCACGAGCCGCCCGGCCGGTGAGACCGCCGCCGCAGGGCTTGTCGCGGGGGAAGCGGGCGCGGTCGGCGAGGAGGACGCGAGCGCCGGCGCGCGCGAGGCGGATCGCCGTCGCCGACCCAGCCGGCCCGGCCCCGACGACGATCGCGTCGAACCGCTCCACGGGTCAAGGCTAGGGCGCCAGCCGCGTCGGTACAATGCCGCCTCCCTGCAGGGGTGCCCGAGCGGCCAAAGGGAGCGGGCTGTAAACCCGCCGGCTCAGCCTACGAAGGTTCGAATCCTTCCCCCTGCACTGATTGGGGCGCAATCGGGATCGGAATCTGCGGGAGCAGATTCCGATCCGCGCCAAGATCCCTGAAGGGTCGCTTCGCTCCCAAGAGCATTGGGCCGAGGCCGTTGCGCAGGGCGGCTAGACTCTTGCCCGTCTTGCCCTCTTAGCTCAGTTGGTAGAGCACCTCCATGGTAAGGAGGGGGTCTGCGGTTCGAGTCCGCAAGAGGGCTTTCCAGGATTTGCAGGGACTTCTCCTTCAGCGCTCTGCGACTTCTTCGGTCCCGTGCGAACGTGGTGCGAACGAGCTCGTCACGGGCACGGCGAATCACCTCCTCGGGGACCTGCTTTTCCGTCTCCTCGAGTTCCTCGATGACGTGTCCGTAGGTGGTTAACGCCATGGTCGGTGAATGCCCGGCTTGCTTCGCGACGTCGAGCACGCTCCGCCGCTCTGCCAGAAGAAGCGAGACAAAGGCGTGGCGCAGGTCGTAGGGCCGGAAGCACTCGAGTTCGGCTTCGATCGCGGCCGGCTTGAACACACGCTTCCGCCAGTTCCGCCAGTGCGAATCCGTCCACGGCCGCCCATCTCGCGTCGGGAAGACAAGCGCCGAGTCCGCTGGCCGGCCACAGGCGAGGCGCCATTCGGCGAGGTCTGCGGCGAGCGGAGCGAGTAGCCGAACCGAGCGTGCTTGGCCAGTCTTCGTCTCCTTGACATCGCCGAGGGCCAGGGCGCGCTCGATGACGAGCGTCCGCTCCTGGACGTCACGCCACTCAAGAGCGAGCGCCTCTCCCGGACGCAGGCCCGCGTAGGCCAGAACGGATACGAGCGTGGCGTCTCCCAAGCGCCCGCTGCCCAGGAGAGCGGCCCTTACGAGCTCGATCTTCGCAGGCGCGATTGGTCGCACGACGTGCTTCCGGCGCTGCGACGGCTTCTTGACCAGGGCAACTGGATTCGACGTGATCCGCTGCCAAACCACCGCCCGACGAAGCACTCCTTGGAGCAGGGCCAGAGTCTTGAGAATCGTCGGATCGCCGACTCCAGCTGTGCGCAACTCCGCCTGAAAGGACTCGACGACCTGCGGCGTGATCCGCCGCAGTTCAAATCCGCCGAGTCGCGGGAGCACATGCCGATCCCAGAGATCGGCGTAGACCTGACGGGTCTTGCGGGCGAGATTCGGTTCGGCGTAGACCCTCCACCACTCCTGCGCGAAGTCCGCCAGCGTCTCGCGACCTGCGTCCAGGAGCCCCAGCTCGCCGAGACGCCGGCGGCGACGAAGGTCGGCGTCGAAGGCTTCCGCGTCCCGCTTCCGGACGAAATCGCGTGCACGATTCCTGTCCCCGTCGCGCCAGCGTGTCGACCACACGATCCGGCCGCTGGGCAGCGTTCGCTTGTGGATACTCACGTGCCTCCGTTTCGACTTCGCTCGGGCAGGAGGCTACGAAGCCCGTCTGCGGCCGGCAAGCTCATCCGACCTGTGGGCCGGGCAGCCTGGTAAGCAGGGACAGAATTCCTCTCGAACCAGGTGTCGAAGTCCTCCGGCCTAATCCGGAGCCGCGAGCAGAGTCGCGATGCCTTCAACTCGCCGCGGTCGATAGCGCGGTAAACGGCCTTGCGGCTCAGACCGCATCGAACAGCGACGTCCTCCGGCGAAAGAAGCGTCACAATTCGAGCCCGACGTCGTGCCAGAAACGGGCGCGAAAGGCGCGCTCGACCGCTGGTGCCGAGTATCCGCACTGTTCCGAGATCATGTGAACTGAGTCTTCCTGCTCGAGGGAAAGGCGGGCCGGAAGCGAGCCGAGCCACTCACCCGCGCGGCCGAGCGCGTCCCTCCTCTCTGCGAGGGGTCCATCGGGAACGACATGCGCGACCAGTTGGCTTGCGCGCCAACCGATTCCGCATTCGCGTCTGGTGAGCAACTCACGCCAAGCGTCTGACCCATGACTCTGAACGAGCGCGTCTGGATCCTTCGCCTCCCCGAGATGCTCCGGGCTGACCACGTAGACGGTCGGGCTGCGCTGTGCGCGCGCCGAGTTTTCGACGGCGCGCGCAGTTGCAGCGCGTCCCGCCTCGTCGTTGTCGAGACAGAGTGTCACGGTCTGAAAACCAAGCTGGCTGAGTCGCTCGAACATGCGCGAGTTGGTCGACGTTCCGCCGAGCGCGGCGATGTTCTCGAAGCCGCGCGCCCGGAGCTGATGAAGGTCGATGAAGCCCTCGACGAGAACCAACTCGCCGCGGGAGTCGCGCGTTCCGCCGATCACATCGGAGAGTCCGTAGGGCGGAAGGTTCGTGCGGTTTGCGCCGCGGAGGTATAGGTAGCGAGTGTCGGCTGCCGCTTCGGCATCGAGCGTCCGCGCCCAGAGCGTGCCGATCCGCCCGTACTCGCTTCGCCATGCACCGCAGAGCCTGCCGGGCCAGCGCGAATCTGCGGTGACGCCGGCGGCTGCGATCTCCGCCTCCGCGTACCCACTTCCTTGGAGTGCCTCTCTCGTTCGATGGACGGCAGGGACGACGCCGAACCCCAAGCCGTGGATCACGGGCTCCGAGAGCCCGCGCCGCGCGAGGTACGCGCGCGCAGTGACGCCGGCCTCGCCCTCGAGCTCGGTCTTGCAAAGCTCGAAGAAGTTCTGAAGCAGATCGGCACGCCGGTCACGCGGGACAGCTCGCTCGATCGGCCCGGAGTCGACGCCAGCACGAGCAGCGAGGTCCCTGACCACACGAACGAACTCCTCGCCCCGCGGGATTGAACCGCCGCTGACGTAGGCCGTCCAGAGCGTGGGCTCACCTCCGTGCACGAGGAAGCCGCGCGGGGCAGGGCCGTGCGCGACGACGCGCTCGGCTCGAACGCCGAGCCGCGAGTGCGTGTGCTCCTCGTTGGTGGCGATCCAGCCGCGCGAGTCGCGACGCCACCCGAACTCAGGGAATGCTTGGTCGAGGCGCTCGGAGAGGGCCGGCAGAACAACGTCGGTGTAGAAGTCCGTCACGCTGAGTTGCTCCTGCATCGTCACGGCTGTCAGAGCCCCTCCTCCTCGAGAAAGGAGTCGAGCGCCAGCGCGATGATGTCCTCTTGCCGTATTCCGATCTGGAGCGCAGCAGCGCGCAACCGATCCACGACTTCCGGCGGCACCTGGGTCGAGATCGGCACGAAGGCGGCTTCCACGAGCGAGGCCGATGACGGCGGGCGACTCGGAGCTGACATGCAAACCCACTTCCTCTTGCCTGACTCGCTCACTTCTCGCGTAGCTTATATGGGTCGTAGCTTGATTGCAAGTTCTGTGCTTACATAGCGGCCGTGAGAGGCGGACAGCTGATCCGGGAAGCACGACTTCGGACGGGGCTCACGCAGACAGAGCTCGCCGAGAAGACCGGGCGCGAGCGGTCCGTGATCGCCCGCTGGGAGCAAGGTGCCGTCTCCCCCAGTGTCGACAACCTGCTCGCAATCGTCGAAGCCTGCGGCTACGACCTCCCGCTCGTCCTGATCCCGCGCGACACGAGCCAGCACGAGACGCTCGACAAGATGCGGATGCTCTCGCCGGAGCGCCGGCTCGAGCGGTTCTTCGCCAACCGCGCAGCACAGGATTCCGGCCGTGGCTGACAGCTTCGACCCGCTCGGCCTGCTCAAGACGCTCGACCGCCACCGCGTCACCTACATCGTCATCGGCGGCCTCGCCCGCATCGTCCAGGGCGCCGACGAGATGACCAACGGGGTCGACATCGTTCCCCCCATGCGCGAGGAGAACCTCCGGCGCCTCGACCTTGCACTCGAGGAACTCGGCGCCCGCCGAACCGACCGTAAGAAGCTCGCACCGCTCCAGAGCGACCCCGCGCCCGAAGCGGTGCTCGCCCTCACGACCGACCTCGGCGAGCTCAACATCGTCCCCCAACCCGAGGGCACTCGCGGCTACGACGACCTCCGACGAGCCGCTACCCGCGAATACCTCGGCAAAGGCGTCCGCTCCTCGATCGCCTCCGTCGGCGACCTTGCCCGCATGATCTCCGCCCTCGGCCGAGAAGACGACATCCCCAAACTCATGGCCATGAGACGGATCGCCGAACTCGAGGTCGGCCGCGGACTCGAGCTGTAGAACAGGCGGCATCGAGCTACCCCGAGACGGCTCGCCAGCGAATCCAGCCCGTAGGCGCGACGTAGCCGGCCAGAGGTCGGATGTTCGAGCCACCACCGCTCGAGGAGCACTGCACGATCTGGCCGTCGCCGAGCCAGAGGGCGTCGTGCCCTTCTCCGCCGGGGCCGTGGCCGAAGAAGATGATGTCGCCGGGTCGATAACCGCCCGTGGGCGAACTCGAACCGACGCCGCGGGAGACGAGTGGCGTCGTGACGGGCGTCTCGCTGTCTGGGAGCAGTCCGTTTGCCGTCCACTGCGTCACCGTCGTCAGGCCGACGTCGATGCCCACCTGCGCCATCGACCAACGGACGAACATCGAGCAGTCGCAGGTCAAGCTCGACGGCTCTCGCGTCTGCATGTCCTGAACCGAGCCGCCGCGATCGGTCGGAGGGCCGAGGCTGTACGTGAGCCGTCCCACGTGCGCCACCGCCCACGTAAGCGCCTCTCGAGCACCGCCCGTCGCACCGGGCGCGAAGGCGCCGCGATACTCGTCCGCTTTGGCCATCACCCGATCGACGTACCACCCGGCGTGGTTGTAGGCGTATATCGCTCGGCGGTAGTCGGCCGGCGCGCCGTTCGAGCGCAGTAGCCGCGCGGCGCCCGCGATCGCGTCGCCCGGATTCCAGACGTCCGCGATCCAGTCGCCGTCTCCATCTGTCGCATAGCCGGCACCGACTGAGATCGTCGGCGGACCAAGCGTCGGAACCGCCATCGGTGCGGTCCCGCGGCGCCACGTCGATCCGAGGAACTGCATCGGCCCCGTCGCACCGGCGCCATTGACCGAGCCCGGCGGGTTGCAGCCGGAAGCTTGATGGCGGCCATGGTCACACTCGACCTTCCCGATCGCCGCGAGGACCGCCCAGTCGACTCCGTAGCGCACCGCCGCGCTCTGGTAGGCGGCCAGGTAGTTCGCCGGGATGTCGGCGATCGCGACCGCCGACGGCGCGAACGAGCCCGAACCGACCCGTCCGCCCGCGAGCCCGCCGATGACGACGAGCAGGAAGAGCGCGAGACCGGCGAGGGCGGCCGCGCCCGCATGGCGGCCGGCCCTCGCACCCGGAATTGGGGCGGCGCCACTGGACACTGCGCGTCGACTCTAACAGGTTATCTACTGCTATACCGTTGATCTGCTGCTAGACGCGATAGCGGCTGATCGCTTCATAGACGCAATCGGCACCGAACTCGACAGCTGCCGCCGGGATGCGCTCATCGGCCGCGTGGATGAGCGCCGTCGTGATGTGCTTAGGCAACCGCATCGGGAGGAAGCCGTAGGTCTGGATTCCGAGCTGGCTGAAGTAGCGGGCGTCCGTGTAGCCGGGGAGCAGCATCGGGAACGGGGTGCCCTCCGGCTCCCTCTCCCGGATGATCTCGGTGAGCATCGGCATCAGGGTCAGATCCGGTTCCGCCTTCGTCGCTGGCTCCTCCTCGACGATCTCGAACTGAGCCACGCCGGGAACGAACGCCTCGAGCTCTCGGACGAGGTCGCTCGGGGTCTGACCCGGCAGGACGCGCCCGTCGAGGTCGACGGTGAACTCGGTCGGGATGACGTTCGTGCTCTCGCCGCCACGGATCACCGTCGGTGTTGCCATGTTGTGCAAGAGCGGATCGAGCGAGTCGCCGTCCTTACCGTAGAGATCGAGCAGCCGGTCGGTCAGGGCAGGCACGAGCGCCGGGCGTAGTGCGAGCCGCTCGTGGGCGGGTAAGCCGCTCGCCATAGCCGCGACCATCGAGCGGAGGACCGGCGTGACGTGGACGGGGAGCCGCTTCTTTTCAAGCGTCCTGAGCAGCCGGCCGAGCTTCGCGGCCGCTGTGCCTCGAACGACGGTTGACGGGTGTCCCCCCTCTCCTCGAATCGTCGCGCGGATGAGGCATCGCTGCTTCTCCGCCACCTGTATCGGATACAGCGGCCGCCCACCGGTCCATTGGGTAAAGCCGCCGAACTCGCTCAGCCCGTAGCGGACGCGCTCGAACAGCCCTGCGTGCTCCTCGACGAGGTACTTGGCGCCGAACGTGCTCCCCCTCTCCTCATCGGGAGAAAGCGCGAGGATCAGGTCACCCGCCGGCTCGAGCCGCTCGGTCGCCGCGCGCAGGAGGGCGGCCACGAGCATCGCGACGCCGCCCTTCATGTCGAGCGTGCCCCGACCCCAGATTTCGCCGTCGACCAACTCGGCAGCGAACGGCGGATGGGTCCACTCGGATGCGTTCGCCGGTACGACGTCGACGTGAGCGTAGAGAAGGAGGTGTGGTGCGTCCCCCCTCCCTGGGAGCCGAGCGACGAGGTTCGGCCGCTCCGGGTCGCGCGCCACGAAGCGCGATTCGATCCCGGCCTCGCCGAGGATCGCAGCGACGTACTCGAGACACTCGCGTTCGTGCCCGGGTGGGTTCGATGTGTCGAACCGAATCAGGCTTCGGAGGAGTTCGACCGGATCGTGTTTCATGTCAGTCGTTGGCGAGTCATTCGCTCCCGAGATCCCCTGTGCCCACGGGAGGGCCAGACGATACACCGGCGCAACGAGATCTGGCAGTAGAATCCCTGCCATCGGGTAAGGATCGCCGGGAAGGGGAGGTCTTCCGGAGTGATCGCCGAGGAGCGCAGTCCATTCGGACCGCCGCTCTCCGCTGGGGAGAGGCGGTTCCGGTTGAGTGCGGCTCTGCTCGGAGTCCTTTATGCGGCTCACTTCGTAGGCGCGGTAGCCGGAGCACCGAAGACGCTCGTGAGCCTGGCGTTCATCCTGTTCGTAGTGCCCGTCCCGTTCCTCGGCTGGTGGGCGTACACGCGGGCTGCCGCGAATCTGCGGAGACCGTTCCTGCTCCTGGCAAGCGCGGCGACGCTCTGGCTCGCCGGCACGGTGGTCTGGTACGTCTACTACTTCGCCCGCGGGCGCGTGATCCCGGAGCCGCCCGGCGTCTGGGACGCCTTCTTCGTCCCCGCCCTCCTGCTCGTCATCGCCGCGATCGTGGTCGCGCTGCGATCGCTGATCTCTTTCCGGCTCGCCGCGCTGGACGTATGTGTGCTGGTCGCTGCCGGCGTGACCATGGCGGCGCCGTTCATCCGTCAGAGCCTCGAGCGCGGCGTCTCCGCCGAATCGCTCTTCACGCTGAACCGGCCGCTGCTGAGCATCGTGACCCTGATGCTGCTCGTCTCGGCAGCTCTCGGATCCTGGGAGGGTCTGCCTCGCTCCATGGCACTCGTCGGGTTAGGAGAGATCCCGCTCACGATCGGCAACCTCATTTACGGGTACGCAGCCGTCCAGGGCCAGTACACGCAGAACAGGTGGGCAAACCTCGGCTGGGCTCTCGGCGGTGCGGTTTTCACTCTCGGAGCCCTCGTCGTCATCCTCGGCCTCGACCGGCCCGTCCGACTGCGAGTCAGGAGGACTATCCCGAATCATCCCGCCGGCTCGCGACCCGTTCTGCTCCTCTCCCTCGCCGCCCTTGCCCTCACGCTCACCGTTGCGGGCTACGGACTGCTAGTCGACGCCCGCGGGCTCGTGCTCGTCGGCCTAATCGCGAGCGTCACCGTAGGCGCCGCAATGACCCTTCGAGCGAGCGCCTCGATCCGCAGCGCCGAGAGTGCCTACTCCCATCTCGACGGTGCCCTGGCCGACGCCGAGCGTACGCGCGATGAACTTGCCGATGCGAACGAGGATCTAGCGCGAGCGAACGCGCAGATCCAGGCTGTTCACGTTGCATACGCCGACCTTCTCAATCTCACGGACGAGCAGACCCACGGCCGGGTGCGCGAGTTGATCGAGGACACGGGCGGCGGACTCGCAGAGATCCTCGAAGAGGAGATGGAGCGGGAGCGCCGCCGGTGAGCGAGAGCGGCGACGTTGAGTGAGAGCGGAGATTCACCACGGCGGTAGCCGAGGGTCTCCACCTCTCCGTCTTCCGTGGCGCCTACGAAGTCATCCTCCGTGAGCCTCCGAGTCGATCGAGACACGTCTGGCCAGCCGGCTACGCAGGCTCAGTCCACGCCATCTTTGGCGGCAGTAAACGCGCGAACTTAGGGCCGGCATCCACCCGCAATCTTGGCGAGGACGAGCCGCCCTAGCGGCTCGACGAAGCGGCGCGTGTTGCGCTTGCATGTGTCGTGCCTTCTGCGGCTCTGCGGCGCGAGCGGACGAGACAGTCAAGGGCATTGCCGATTCGACCCCAGCCTGTTCCGCTTGATCCGCCGCCGACGCAAGTTCGAGGCGGCCGCAAAGGGCGATCGCTCCCCATCGGCGTTTCTCCGTCAACCTCGGACTTCTGCTCCCTGGTCCGCATGAGTCGGGCGACAACTGGGAAGCGGGGTAGCGTCCGCGGTAACGGTCTCCTCACGCTTCGCCCATGCGGCCACCGCGTCGGCGGTGGCCGCAGTCGATCGTCTCTGAGTGAGCTACTTGCCCTTGAGCGAGACATCGATCGGGGCCTTTTTCGCCTCATTCGTGGCGCTGTCGCAGTCCGGGATGCCTCCGTCTGGGTAGGCGCGGCAAAGGTCGCTGCGCACCGCGTCGCCCCACCAGCGTGCGATGTCCACTCCTCCGTAGCGGGCTGAACCATCGGCCGTCAAGTTCGCCGTAATCACGGTGCGAGAGAGAACGCTGACGACCTCGCCTCGGTCGTTCACGATCGGCCCTCCACTGTCGCCGCCCTGGATTGATGGCGCGATCTTCGCGGCCAACGTTGGTTTTCCGTAATCCATGAGTCGCCTCGTGACTGTGACAGCAGACGCGCGGAGATCCCCACCCAGCGGATGGCCCAGTAGAGTGAGCTTCGCCCCAACGGGTGGACTCTGCTCCGCGAATCGGAAGATGTGGCCGGGCGCGTCCTCCACCAGCAACGCGGTAGCAAGGTCAATACCTCTGCGATCCTCCTCGCCGCGCTCACTCCAGATCTTGACCTCGGAAACGTCGTACCATCGCCCATCGAGTCGAGCTCGGAACCCGCAGATCAAGCCGGGCTGTGGTGGGATCATGTGCTCGACCCCCATCAGCACACGGGACCCGACGAGGAAGCCGCTTCCACTCACAACGTGGTCATTCACGCCGTCGGAGACGACAAGCGGCTTGCCGTCACAGTCGAGCGCTTGCATGAGGGCGGCGCCCGTCCTGATCTCCTCCGGGCTCGCCGACGCTTCGCCATCGCGCGATCCCGACTCCGAGTCGGAGCGAATGACCATTGCGGTCAGCCCGGCGGCGAGAACGGCAGCCAGCCCAACGAGTACAATGCCCTGCTTGCGTCTCTTAGTCATCAATTTCACTCCTCGGTAGTAAACGATCGGGCGACGCCCGACGACTTAGCAAGCGACTGACGTGCAGAGGCAGTGCAAGTCTGCCCGCCATCTAAGACGAGAGCCTCTTCGGGCACGGCATCATTCCGTCGCTGCCGCTGGGAGCCGATCAGGTTCCCTCACCCGCATCTCAGCGTCCGATGACGACACCCTGTCCGCCGGTAGCGCGACGCCTCTGCGATGCATCGAGGCGTACCGCTCTCCTCGCGCAACCAGCTCGGTGTGAGAACCGCATTCGACGATGCGCCCCGCCTCGAGAACGAGGATCTGATCGGCATCACTGACCGTCGACAGGCGATGCGCGATCGCGATGATGGTTCGGCCCTCTGAGACACGCGTGATCGCGCGCTGCAGCGCTCTCTCCGTTTGGGCGTCTAACGCGGACGTCGCTTCATCGAGAACGAGTATCGGCGGATTCCTCAGTAGTGCCCGGGCGATCGCCAGTCGCTGGCGCTCACCGCCGGAAAAGCGAAACCCTCGCTCGCCGACGACGGTGTGATACCCGCGCGGCAGCGCCTCGATGAACTCATGGATCTGCGCGGCGCGCGTCGCGGCTTCGATCTCGGCGTCAGTTGCATCCGGCTTCGCGATCGAGAGGTTGTCCCGCACCGACGCGTGAAAGAGGAACGTGTCCTGAGAGACGAAGCCGACCGTTCGGGACAGTGAGTCAAAGGTCAGGGCGCGAATGTCTATGCCATCGACGGTGACGGTGCCGCCTGTCGGGTCGTACAGCCTGCAAGCGAGGTACGCGATCGTTGTCTTACCTGCCCCGGTCGCCCCGACAATCGCCGTCTTCGTACCTGCCGCTGCCGAGAATGTGATCCTCTCGAGTGTCCGCGTGCCATCCTCTGCGTATCGAAAGCACACATTGTCGAACGACAGATGCCCACGACTGCGGTCAAGCTGGCGTCGACCCTCTTTCACGTCAAGATCAAGGTCGAGATACTCGAAGATGCGCTCGAACAGGGCTAGCGAGGCACGCAAGTCCGCCGTCACACCGAGAAGGGAGGTGATGGGGAAGACGAGCCTCGCCTGAAGCGTCGTGAAGGCGACCACGGTTCCAAGCGAGGCCGTCGTCGTCCAGTGCCCCGCCGCGAGGTAGACAAGCGCCGGCATTGCTGTAAACGACATCTGGACTGAAGACATCACCCAACGCCCGGTCATCTGGCCTCGGAGCTCGAGCTCGGCGAGAGACGCCGACTCCGACCTGAACCTCTGCGCCATGAGCCGATTCCCACCGACAGTCTTGCCAAGCAGGATGCCGGACACCGACAGCGACTCAAGCACCAAGCTCGACATGTCGGCCATAGACGCCTGAGTCCGGCTCGCCAAAAGTCGGCGCTGCTTCCCGACCCGAAGGGTAAGCCAGACGAAGAGGGGCAACACTCCAAGGGCGACAAAAGCTAGTCGCCAGTCGAGCACCATCATTGCTGTGACCGTGGCGAGAAGGCTCACCACGCCTGACACCACCACCGCGCTTGTCGCTGTTAGAACCTCTCGAACTCCCGCAATATCATTAGCTATTCGAGACTGAATCTCACCGGTACGCGTATGAGTAAAAAAGGCAAAAGACATCCGCTGGAGATGTTCGTAGACAGCTGCTCGAAGCTCATGCATGACACGCTGTCCAACTTGACCTGACATATACGTCTGCACCACTCCCAACGCCGATGCTGCAAGAGCAGTCCCAATGATCCCAGCAACGAGCAGATCGAGCAGGAGAAGGTCCCCTTCTGGCAGTGCGACGTCAAAAACCTCTCGCACGAAGAAGGCTGGCACGGAGGCGAGAACTGACGACACGACGATCAGAACACCCACTACCGATAACCGCGTCTTATGAGGTCTGAAAAGCCCCAGGACGCGGCGTACGAGATGTCCGCGTGCCTCCAGCTCAACAGATCCGAGACGACGCGCGTAACGCTTGGGTAGCGCCAGCTTGCTCATGGCAAGAGGTTGTGGGTTAGCAGAGCACAATCACCTTTCCTGAAAGCAGCGTGAGGGCCGCGCGTTTCGGTGTCTTCGAGACACTATCCCCGCTTCACCACATTGACAAAGCGGCTGTTGGGCTGTTAGCGTCGCCCGCTCTGGGTGCCCGTCTGCACTGTGCACCAGTTGAGGACTCACGCCGGGAAAGGGGGTGTCATGCCGCTCAGCAGCGAGAGCCGCGACCAGCGTCTCGTCGGCCGCCTTCCGCTGCCGACGATTCACCGCGTCGGCACGTTCGAGGCAGTCGTCAAGGGAACTTTCTGGTATCAGCGGTACGAGAAGTCTGGCTGGACCTGGCCGTAACTGATTGATGTGCGTCGGCGCGGCCCCGGTTAGGTGATCGCGCCGGCGCACATTGTGATGCTGATGAGGAAGGGGTTCTCTTGCCGCGTCGGCAAGTCTGCGAACTCGTGGGTCGCAAGCATCCGTGGGGCGATCCGCGTGCCCTGCGTCGACTCCCGCTCGGTTTGATCACCGCATTACATACAGCACGTGCCTGCCGCCGAATCGGGCCGTCGGCACTCCTGCCGACACTCGCAAATGAGGATCGCGAGCGATGGCGACACCCTCCTGCCCCGCCGACGCGGCTGGCCTGGTTCTTCGTCGCGCTGACGCGGGCTCTCTATGGCAACCGCGCGTGTCTTTTTGAGTCGGTCGTTCTCGCCTCAGCTTTGAGGACGATGAGATACGACGCTCGTCTCATCATCGGCCATGATCCAGCACCTGCACTCACGACCGATCTCATGCATGCCTGGGTTGAGGTTGACGGTGAGGCAGCGACGCTGAGCGATCGTCGCAACGGCCTTCAATTTCAGCGCGTCATGACCATTCCTGCATAGCTGCTTGAAAGCATTCGTCCCAGCTATGCGGGGCTTTCTCGCGCTGTCGTCGTCTTCTCCCGGCTGCGTCCTTTGGCGACGGTTGCCGTACTCGCCGGCGCAGCACTGGAGGCTCCCGCGAGAATCCCACGCTTCGGCCGCGGTCGAAGTGATGGCCCCGCTGGTTGGTCTCACGGAGCCCGCGTCGGACGTGCTGCGCTTCGCGCACGCTGGGTTCATCCACGGATGTGATGGCATCGCGTCGGCGGCAGCAGAGGAACTGCCAGAGCTCTACCGCGGCATTCAGCGTCGGCTGGATGACGCGCCCAACGCGATTCGAAAACTCGGCGATACGTTCTCGGCGGCGTATGTCTCACCCGATCTGCGAGAACTGACCCTCTACTGCACGGTCACCAGCCGTTGGCCCCTCTACTACCGGGCGACAAGGCTAGGCATCGTCTGGTCAACGAACGCGGCGGACGCACTCGACGAGCCGCCACAACTCGGGGACGTCGACTTCGACATCCTCCCCTCGATGATCCTGGAGGGACGGCTACCGCCCGACCGGACCTCGATCCGATCGCTCCGCCGGCTTCCGCCTGGGCACTCGCTGAGGTGGAGCGCGGGTCAAGTAACTGTGCAGAAGATCGACGAGCTCGAGGCCGGCACCCAGCACCTCTCTGTTAGCGCTGCGGCGGCCGAGTTCAAACGGCTGCTTCAAACTAGCGTGCAGTGCCTCTCAGCCGTGGCCCCTTCGGCGGTGACGCTTCTGAGCGGCGGCATCGACTCAGCCGCCGTCGCATGGGAGAGCCGCACATGCTCTGGTGCGAATGCGCTCACGCTCACGACCGATGCGATCGCGCCACTGGCGATCAACTATCGCTATGCAGCTGCCGTCGCGCGTCAATCAGAGCTCCCTCACCTGACCGTCGACACTTCCGCGCTGCTCGGAGACATCGACGTATACCTACGGCCCGTGATCGACGCGCCGGTGCTAACGCTCCGCAGTCCGAATCGCAGCGAGTTCGGGGCAGCAGCGGCACACGTCGCGAGCGTCGTGGGACCATCCGTCATCTTTACGGGGCTCGCCGCCGAGTCGCTCTTGCCGCACGATGACCGCAGCGCGCTCAGATCGCAGGGCCTACGCGCCCTGAACCCGCTTGAGAACCCCCTCCTCCGATTACGCCAGCGGACGCTGTGGCACGCGCTAGCCGCACTTCGTCGTAGGAACGCTAACCCGACAACTGCTGTACCGGCACATTGGTCTCCCGGGCGCCTCAGTGAGTGGCTAACAGCCGACGCCGTGGATGCTGCGATTGCACTCGACCAAGAGGCCGTCCTGTACGGCAGTCGCGATCTCCCTCCCGATCAGGAGATCGTTCATCGCGCGGTCTACTCCTTCCTCTGCGACGATGAAATTGCACAGGACTTCGCACATGTCTACAGCCAACATGGCTGTCTCCGCCTCGACCCTTTCCTCGATCGCCAGCTGATCGAGTTTTGCATCTCTCTCCAGCCGAAGCACCGCGTCCAGTTCGTCGACGGTTACTGCGCCGACAAGTTTCTTCTCAGGTACTCGTACTGGAAACCTCTTACGCGGGATGTTGCGTGGGCGACGCAACAGATCTCTGAGGCTCTTGTGCATCAGCGGGTCATTGCCCTGAGCGAGCAACGCTTTCGTTCCGTGCTGACGCCGGAGTCGTTCCTCGCGGCGCACGGACTCCTGGACTCGACGGCGGGTAACACTCTGCTTGAAAATCCGACATCTCCCGGAGCTCGGCCCCATACTGCATACCTGCTCCGAGCGTATGCAGCAGAGAGGTGGCTCCGTGCACTGGCTGGGGAACGTTCGACATCGTCCCGCGCGCCGGCGGCGAACGAGAGAGCGTTTGCCGAGGAAAAGCGCTCTGCATGAACCCGAAGACGCGGATCACATTGCGAGAGAACATGCGCGTTACGCCAACAGAGGCCGGCGCGATAGTGATCGATGGCACGACGTTCGTTGCCTCTGAAGTGAACTCTTCGGGCCAACTTATACTGAGTCTATGTCGCGGTGAAGGAGCGAGCTTCGATGCGATTACGCACTCTTTCGCTGCTGAGGCCGAGTGTTCTCCGGAGGAGGCGCGCGAGGCAGTCGAGACCTTCCTCCTCGCCGCTCAGGCTGAGAACTGGCTCGACATCGAGGATGACGAACAACGCTCCACAACGAAGCGCTGACGGCGGCTGACGCTATGGATCAGGAACCCTCCGCTCTACTTCTCGCCGACCTGGGGTTTGGCGACGCTGGCAAGGGTTTAGTCAGCGACTATCTCTGCCGTGCGCGAGGAAGCCGGCTGATCGTTCGCTACTGCGGCGGGCCGAACGCGGGCCACAACGTCGTCACGCCAGACGGCCGCCACGCAACACTCGTCCAAGTTGGCTCCGGAGCCTTTGTTCCTGGCGTCAAGACCTTCCTCAGCAGTTTCATGCTGATCAATCCGCTGATGCTCGAGTTTGAGGTTACGCAGCTTCGACGGAAGGGCGCCCCACTCGAGTGGTCGAACTTGATTGTTTCCGTCGACGCACAAGTCATCACAACTCTTCACGCCGCCGTCAACCGCATACGCGAGGAGGCGCGCGGCAGTGCTGCTCTCGGAAGCACCGGCCAAGGCGTCTCAGAGGCTGTCCGGCAATTGCGCTCGGGGGCAGTCGTGCTGACGATGGGTGATCTCGACGCGCCGGCGAGTCTTGCCATGAAGCTAGCGGCTACGCGCGACTGGGCGCTGGCCGAGCTCGACGCGATTAGCGTGAACCTCGGTCGCGAGCCATGGAGGCGGTACGCGCCGCACTTCGGCGACGACACCTTGGCGGACTATCGTTCTGACCTACGGCGGATCGCATCTCACGGCTACCTGCGCGTGGCACAAAATGACGTCGGGAGCCTCCTAGCCAATGGCCGCGTCATCTTCGAAGGCTCACAGGGCGTGCTACTCGATCCGGTCGTTGGCTTCGTGCCACACACGACTTCAACACGGACGACTTTCGTCAACGCCTTCGCAATCCTCAACGACGCTAGCTTCTCAGGGAACTTAGAACGAGTCGCCGTGATGCGAACATACTCCACGCGACACGGCCGCGGGCCGCTCGTGTCCGAGAGCCCCGCGTTATCCGAGCGATTGAACGAAATGCACAATCAGGCTAATCCTGATCAAGGCAAGTTCCGAGTCGGACATCTCGACGTTGTCGCGCTCCGCTATGCCCTCGATGTCCTTGGCGGAGCAGACTGGGGATTCATCACGCACTGTGACACGATCCCGCACGATCACAGACGGCTCTGCCTCTCGTACTCTTCACTCCGGCGCGATGCGATCGATCAACGGTTCTTTCATCACGAGGATGACCGAATTACGGACATACGCGCTACGACGCGCGAGGAGCAGGAGCAGCGTGAGCTAACGGACGCGCTGCATGAACTTGCGCCGAATCTGTCACCCGTTTACGCCGAGGACGAGTTTCTCGTTCGCGTAGAAGAGGCGCTTGGCCTACCGATGAGACGCGGATCGCGCGGACCGACCGCAGCGGATGTCTTCGAGAGAAGGAGTTCTTTGCGGACGCGATCGGAGTCAGACGCCGGCCGTTCCACCGGTCCTCGCTCAACGTTCGGGTGGATCGATGAGGCGATATAGCGCCTGAACGTTGCCGACCTCCCGTCCGGCTTTACGAAATCTCGAATTCGCCGACGTCTCGCCGACTTCTCGAAGGCTCCCGAACTCACGCTCGGCGCAGATCGGGCAGTACACCGCCACGTCGGGAGGATCATTTTCCCGCGGATCGTCGGCGAGATAAGCGCGCCAGTGACGACCGGTGGCACTCTCGCGCCGGCACTCGATGCAGCGAAGGATCACTCGGACGATCTCACCCCGAGCGTCTCGGCGGCAGCCGCCAGATCGGCGATTCGCGCGTCCCCGCCCTTCATTGCCTGGGCTGCAGCCACGCCGATCATCGAGGTCAGGGTCATGTAGTCGGCGAACGCCATCTGCTCCGACCCGGACCGCCAAGCTCGTACCTGTTCGGGCGAGGTGCCGAGCGCTTCCGCGGCGGCTGCCTCGTCCCAGCCGAGGAGCCGGAAAGCCGCTTCGAGTAGCGGTACTGCGCTCGGACTCCGCTTCCGGCGAGCTTTCTTTCTTTCTTCCTCGTCAGGCGTTTCTTCGGCCGACGGCGCTTCGCCCGCGTCATCGAAGACGGCGCGCTGGATCTCGTCCGCCGGTATGCGGAGGAAGTGGGAGAGCCGAAGCACATCGTGGATCGGAGGTCTGGCGACACGGCCGAGTTCCCATCCCTCGATCGTGCCGGCCTTGATGCCGACGAGCTCTCCGATTCGGGTCCGTGAGAAGCCTGCGGACTCGCGTCTTTCCTGCAGCAGCCTGCCAAGCGCGGTCTGTCGCGGTCTCACGAACCGGTGCTCCTTCTTGTTGGACGCCAGGCGATCCACTGCCGCAGAGCAGCGGCGCCATGATACGTGTCCTTTTCAGGCAGGGCAACTCTTCCCTGGAATCACAGTGGATCATCTGCTATGTTGGCTATCCAGTAGATCCACGGGGAGGGAGCATGGCTCAGGAGAACGGCGAGCGACGAGAGAGTCTCGGGCTTTGGGCGGACCACGAGCAGCCAATCCCGCTACTCACTGGCGAGCAACCGTCGCCGCAGTCCGCGGGCGAGGGCGAGACTTCGACGTCAACCCTGCTGACCCGAACCTCCGTGCACAGGCGAGATGCGGAGCGCCGAACCGCCGCAGACTTCTCGCCCGAGCGGATGCTTCGCGCACCGGCAGGAGGACGACCGAGCTCGGGCTGGCGACTCGCTGCTTTCCGGCTCTCGGGCGGACTGGTGCGGGTTGCACCGAGTGCCGCGGAGCTCAGACAGCGTGAGCTGATCGCGCGCGTGAAGACGCCAATCCGTGGCTGCCGCAAGATCGCGTTCATCTCACGAAAAGGCGGCGTCGGCAAGACCAGCACGTGCCTCCTCGCTGGCCATACCTTCGCCGCCTATCGAGGGGACCGCGTCGTTGCGCTCGACGGCAACCCCGACGCGGGAACACTCGGTCACCGCGTGCGACGCGAGACGACGGCAACCGTCGCGTCGTTGCTCGCAGACGCCGGTCAGATAGAACGGTACGCAGACATCCGCGGCTATACGTCGCAGGCTCCGACACGGCTCGAGGTCATCGCTGCCGACGACGATCCGCGTGTTACCGAGGCGCTCGGCGACGGCGAGTTCCGGCGCGCCATCCACCTGCTGGAGCGCCACTACAACCTCGTGTGCCTGGACACCGGCACCGGGGTGCTGGAGTCCGCAACCCGCGGCATTCTGGATGCGGCCGACCAGATCGTCGTCGTTATCGCGCCCAGCCTCGACAGTGCTCGTGCCGCAAGCTCGACGCTCGACTGGCTCGAGGCGAACGGCTACGCGCATCTCGTTGTCGGTGCTGTCGGCGTCGTCAACGGAGTGCGTGCGACCAGCGGAATGGTGGACGTCGATCGCGTCGAAGAGCACTTCGCCGGGCGCTGCCGCGCAACCGTCCGCGTTCCTTGGGATGCGCACCTCGAAACGGGCGCCGAGGCGATCGTCGGAGAGTTGGCACCCGAGACGCGCCAGGCGCATCTGGAGCTCGCCGCGGCGATAGCGGCAGGGTTCACCGATCGATCGGAGAGGAGGGGGTAGGTCATGCAAACGTTGTTCGTCACCCTGCTCGGAGCCACGAGGCTCGGCGGCGATCCGAATTCCGATGGCTTGCCGGGAAGCTCGGCACTACAGCAGCTTGTCGGTGGGCTCGCATTCTGGGCGCTGCTCGGCGCTCTCGCCGGGCTCATCATCTCGGCGGCCGTCTGGGCCCTCAGCTCCCACTCGGGCAATTACCACCACGCAGGCGTCGGCAAGCGAGGCACGCTCGTGTCCGCCGGCGCCGCGCTCCTCATCGGAGCCGCTCCCGCGATCATCGGGTTCTTCGAGGACCTCGGGAACACGGTCGGGTAGCGCGTCGTGCGCCGGAGCTGGATCGCACTCGTACTTGGCGCGGTCCTGCTCTTCGCCATCGGGATGGCGGTCGGGCGGCAGGGCAACTCGCCCGAAGCCGCGAGCCCGCCCAGAGCGACGGTCACTGTGACGGAAGCAGCTCGTGCTCCGCGTCCGGCGAAGACGACGGACAAGCCTGCCGGTTCCGCGCGGACGCGCGAGGGCGCCGTCTCGGCCGCCGCCGCCTACGTCGACTCGCTGGACGGCCGCATCCTTCTCGATCCAACCGCGTTGAGCCGGCGGATCTCCGAGATCGCGTCCTCGGAGGCACGCGAGGGTCTGATTCGCGCGTACGTCGCTGCGGTGGAGCGGACGCGGAAACACCTGGGCGTCGGAACGGCGCCCGAACCGGTCGTCATCCTTCGAACATCGCCGGTCGGCTATCGCGTCGATCGGTTCACTACGGCGGCGGCGACCGTTGCGATCTGGCGCGTCGGGATCGTTGGGAGCGGTGCGACTGCTGCGCCACAGCAGTCGTGGCGTACGGAAACCGTCTCGCTCGTGTGGGAGGACAAGACATGGAAGGTCGCCGCGCTCGGCAGCGAGACCGGGCCGACACCGCCGCTCCCCGGTTCCGCCGCGACGTCCGAGGCCGGTGAGCTCTTTACGGAGATTCCGGAGTTCGAGGAGTTCGCACGTGAGTTGCCGTAGGAGCATGCTCAACGCCGCGTCGCTGCGAGTTGCGTGCGCGCTGCTCGTCGCGACGTTCTCGTTTGCGGCACAAGCGCCTCCGGCTCAGGCGCAGATACCCAGCATCCCGAATCCGTGCGACCTGCCCGGACCCGGGCTGGTCTGCGATGTCGCGGGTGACCTTGCCGAAGACGTCGCCGGCGCCGCCGCCGACTTCGTAATGCGCGGCGTCACTGTGTGGGTGACGAACGCCGCCGTCTGGGTGACGGGCAAGGTCGGTGAACTCATCGACGCGACGGCCAGCCCAAACGTCGGTGCATCGTGGTTCGTCGGCCAGTATCGCTCGATGCTCGCCACTGCGGGAGTCCTCGCCCTGCCGTTGCTCTTACTGGCGGCGTTACAGGCGTTGCTCCGTCAGGACGCCTGGATCCTCATCCGATCGGCATTCGGATACCTCCCGATGGCGTTTATCCTCGCGGGCGCCGCCGTCGTCGGCACCGACCTCCTCGTTTCCATCACCGACGACCTCTCCGCGATGGTCACCCAAGGACTCGGCGACGGCTCCGACAACCTCCTCGAGTCCGTCGGCCAGGCATACAGCGACGCGATCGAGGACGATTCCGCCGGCGCTGTGCCGCTCTTCGGCGTGTTCCTCGGCGCGATCATCCTGGCGATCGGCGCGTTCGTGCTCTGGCTCGAGATGGTGATTCGCGACGCCGCGATCTACATCGCTCTCTTCTTCATGCCGCTGACGTTCGTGGCGATGATCTGGCCGGCCACGAGCCGCTACGCGCGACGGCTCGTCGAGTTCCTGATCGCGGTGATCCTGGCGAAGTTCGTCATCGTCGCGATCATCGGCCTCGCGTCCGCTGCGATCACGAACGCTGGTGCAATTGGGGCGGCCGACGACGGCCAGATGTTCGAGCGAATGATCGCCGGAGCGGCACTGCTCGTACTTGCCGCATGGTCGCCCTTCGCCCTCCTGCGGCTGATCCCGATGATGGAGATCGCCGCCGCCGGTGTCGTCATGCAGCGTTCGTCGATGAGCGGCGCGGCCGGGTCCGCCGGCGTGCACAGTCCGGCCTCCTACATGCGGCAGGCGATGGATCGGCACTCCCATGGCACGGCATCGCCCGGCTATCCGGGTGCGGCCGGGACGATATACAGCCGCGCCGAGCGCAGCGAGAGCGAGCGGACAGCGACGTCGGCGACCGCCCGCGATGTCACCTCGGACCGGCACACCGCCACAAGCCGTTCGGGCTCACCCTCCGGCGGTCGCGGCGGCGCCACGCATACGCCTTCCGAGGGGCCACCGGCGCGGCAAGGCACGACCGTCGCGCCCCCGCGACACGAGTCCGCGCCACCGCGCACAGAGACACCCGAGCGCCGTCGACCTCCGGAGCCACCTTCCAACAGCCGTCCGCCGACGGAGGACGTGTAAACGATGGCGGAAGAAGCGCGGCGCTACCGCTTCGGACCGCTCGAGCGTCGCGGCCTCGTCGGCTCGCTCCGGACGGCGCAGGCGTTCGTGCTCGCCGCGAGCCTGACGACGGGCGTGTTGCTGATGCGCCTCCTCCCCGGCACTGGCTTCCTCGCCGCGTTCGGCCTGGTCGTCGCGGCGCTCCTTTTCTGTTTCTGGCCGATCGCCGGACGAGCAGCCGACGAGTGGCTGCCCATTGCCGGCCGCTTCACGACGCGAAGGGCGCGCGGCCGGAATCGACACCTCTCCAGCTCCCCGCAAGCCGGAATGCCGCAGACCGTCGCCTCGCCGCCGGCAGCGGCAATCGGGCTCGAGTTGCTCGCCGCTCCTCTTCGCGGGGAGGCGGTCGGCATCCTCAAGGATCGCCGCGGGCGAACCTACACCGCAGCGCTTGCCGTCAAGGTTTCCTCATTCGGCCTTCTCGACCGAACCGAGCAGGAGGCGCGGCAGGCCGCCTGGGGTGGCGTGCTCTCGAGCATGGCTCGCGAGGGGAGCCCCGTCAGCCGGATCCAGTGGGTCGAGCGCACCGTCCCCGCCGACGGTGACGAGATCGGGCGTTACCTCGGCGACGCTTGGGACCGCGGCAGTGTCCCGCTCGAATCGCTGGCCATGCAGTCGTACCTCGATCTCGTCGGGTCGGCGCCCACAGTAACGAAGGATCACGAGCTCTTTGTCTGCCTTCAAATCGACGCCAAGCGCGCCTGGCGCCAGATGAAGCGCGCCGGAGGCAAGGGCGGCGCGGATGCGGGCGCCTGCACGGTCCTGCTTCGCGAGCTCGAATCCCTCGGCGAGCGGCTCGCCGCAGCCGACGTGCGCGTGGTCGGCGCACTACGCCCAGGGATGGTGGCAACGGCGCTCCGCGTCGCTTTCGATCCCTGGTCTCGACCTGGACTGGCCCGCCTTGCGTCGGCCGACCGCGATCGTGACGGGATCGACGAAGCCGCCGCTTGGCCGGTCGCCACCGAGACTTCCTGGTCGACGTACCGCAGCGACAGCGCCCTGCACGCGACGTACTGGATCGCTAGCTGGCCGCGCACTGAGGTCGGCGCCGCCTTCCTCTCCCCTCTCCTCCTTCACGCGCAGATGGTCCGCGCCATTGCGGTCACGATCGAGCCGATCTCGCCGGTGCGCGCGATCCGCGAGGTTGAGGCGTCGCGGACGAGCGACCTGGCCGATCGGGAGCTTCGAGGCCGCATGGGCTTCATGGAAACGGCAAGGCGTCAACGTGTCGCAGACGCGACGATCCGGCGCGAGGAGGAGCTGGCTGACGGACACGCCGCCGTCCGCTTCGCGGGCTATGTGACCGTCTCGGCGCAGTCGGATGAGGAACTCGAACGGCACTGCTCCGAGGTGGAACACGCCGCTCAGATGGCGCGCCTTGAGTTGCTTCGCCTCTTCGGCCAGCAGGAGGAGGCGTTCACCTACACCCTGCCGCTCTGCCGAGGTCTGCGGTGAAAGTCGCAGGTCAGCCCGGGCACCGAACGACGACTGCGCACATCCAGTCCGCCTACCCGTTCGTCGCCGAGGGCGGCCTCGGCGGGCGCGGCGCCTACATCGGCCGCGACGTCTACGGCGGCTCTTTCTGCTACGACCCGTGGGAACTGTACGGCCGCGAGCTCACGAGCCCGAACGCCGTGGTAATCGGGATGGTCGGGCGGGCGAAGTCGAGCCTCGTCAAGACCTACGTGTTCCGGCAGGCAGTGTTCGGCCGGCAGGCGTGGATCGTCGACGTCAAGGGCGAGTACGACCGGCTGGCGAGCGCACTGGACGTCCGTCCGATCGCCCTCTCCCCCGGCGGCGGCGTCCGCCTGAACCCACTGACGCCGCGCGGGGGACCCGAACGCCAGCTCAACCTCCTGTACTCGGTCGCCGCAGCAGCGCTCGAGCGGCCGCTCGTCCCCGAGGAGAAGCGTGCGGCGCAGGAAGCGCTGCGCGTGCTCGAGCGACGCTCCGCCGACGAGCCGACTCTGCCCGCCGTCGTCGACGTGCTCATCCACGCTCCGGGCGAGATGGCCGCCGCGCTCGCAATGCCGTCCGAGGAGCTCGCCGCGGCGACCCGCCCGATGGCATTCGCGCTCGACCAACTGTGCTCAGGAAACCTGCACGGGATGTTCGACGGCCCTACCACGCCGGGCCTCGATCTCAGCGCGCCCCTCGTCGTCCTCAACCTCCGCTCCGTCCTGAACACCCACACGACGGCGCTCGGGATCCTCATGACCTGCGCGACCGCTTGGCTCCAGGCGATGATCGAGGCGGAGACCGACGAGCGCAGCGCAAAGCGCATCGTCGTCGTCGATGAGGCGTGGCGCATCGTCTCGAACCTGGGGATCGGCGAGTGGCTGCAGCAGTCGTTCAAGCTCTCGCGCGGGCTCGGCACGCAGAACGTCGTCGTCATGCACCGGCTCTCCGACTTGCGGGCCGTAGGAGCCGAGGGCTCGCGCGAGGTGCGTCTCGCCGAGGGGCTCCTCGCCGACGCCGAGACGAAGATCGTCTACGCGCAGCCTCCGGACCAGCTTCCACAGGCTCGCGAGTTGCTCGGACTCACGGACACGGAGGCGGAGCTCCTACCTCACCTCCGCCGCGGCTGGGCGCTCTGGAAGGTCGGCCAGCGCTCGTTTCTCGTCCAGCACCGGCTGTCGGACGTGGAGGCCGAACTTGTCGACACCGACGCCCGAATGGTGGTCAGGAGCGCGGCGTGAACGGGAACCGCAAGCCGCCTCGCTTCCCGCTCTCGGACGGCGAGCCGAATCCGCTCGAGACGGTCGCGCTCTGGTTACTCGGTGCCCTGATCGCCGGAGGAGCGGTGCTCTGGTTCATCGGTGAGCTGTCGGGTCGTGTCTTCGGTGGCGCCTGGCCGGGAACGCCGCCGGCCGAGATGGGCGGCGTCCTGGTCCGCTTCCGCGATCACGCCGGCGACCCGGCAAGCGCCTGGCCGAGACCTCAGCGCGAGCACCTCCCCGGAGCACTTGCTTTCTACGGAACACTCGGCACAGCGCTCATCCCACTCGTAGGCGTGACCGTGGTCGCGTACCGGAGGCGTGCCCGTGAGACGCGAGAAGGTCGGCGGCAGCGCGCGGTGGGCAAAGCGGCGGGATCTCCGATTGCTTCGAGTGAGGGAGCCGTGTCCCGGACGGCTCACTATCGGCCGCGTCGACGGCCGCCTCGTCGCCGCCGAACCACGACAGTCCGTCATCGTCGTCGGGCCTGTCCAGACGGGCAAGACATCCGGGCTTCGCCGTCCCGGCCATCCTCGAGTGGCAAGGACCAGTGGTGACAACTTCGGTGAAGACGGATCTGCTTCGCGAGACGCTCATCGCACGCTCGGCACTTCGCGGGACGAACGTCTGGGTCTACGACCCGACCGGAACGACGGGGATACCGAGTGCCGGCTGGACCCCGCTCGCCGGCTGCGAGACCTGGGTGGGCGCGCAGCGGACCGCCGACTGGCTCGTGGGCGGCGCGCGCCGCGGCCACACTGGAATCGACAACGCCGACTTCTGGTACGCCGCGGCTGCGAAGCTTCTCGCACCGATTCTCTTCGCGGCGACGCACAGCGACGGGACGATGGCCGATGTCGTGCGCTGGATCGACACGCGAAACGTGGACGCGGTGCAGGCGGGGCTCGTGCAGTCCGGAGAACCCGCCGCCGACGACGCGTTCCAAGCATCGATCGAGCGCGACGACCGAACTCGATCGAGCATCTACACCACAGCGGAGACGGTGCTGGCCGCATTCGCAGATCCGGGCGTGCTCATGTCGGCGCTTACGCCTGACCTTCGTGCGGATCGGCTGCTCGACGGCGGTTGCCACACGGCGTATCTCTGCGCCCCGGCTCACGAGCAGCGTCGTCTCCAGCCGCTGTTCGCAACCCTCATCCAGGAGATCGTGGCCTGCGCTTACGACCGGGCGACCGCCACCGGGCGACCGCTCGATCCTCCACTCCTCCTCGTCCTCGACGAGTGCGCGAACATCGCTCCATTGCGTGACCTGGCGACCCTTGCCTCGACGGGCGCCGGCCAGGGTATTCAGCTCGTTTCGATCTTTCAAGACATGGCGCAAATCAATGCGGTCTACGGACGCGACCGAGCGCCGACGATCGTCTCGAACCATCGGGCGAAGGTGATCCTCTCCGGAATCGCAGACGCGCAGACGCTCGACTACGTCGGTCGACTCCTGGGCGACGAGGAGGTCAGCCAGCTCTCCTCGACGAGCGGCGCCGAAGGACGACGCTCGACGACGGAGTCGATCACCCTCCGCAGCCTCGCTCCTGCGAACGTTCTGCGCGAGATGCGACCTGGCCGCGGCCTGCTCGTGTACGGGCACCTTGCGCCGGCTCGTGTGGAGCTCCGCCCGTGGTTTCGTGACCGGCGACTGCGACGACTGGCGGCAGGGGTAACGTGATAGGCATCCTCGAAGACCTCACCAAGCTGCCGCCGAAGCGTCTCGAACGAAAGCTCGAGGAACTCGCCCGCGAGGCGCTGCCGTGTGTCTCGGTGACGGTCTTCGACGGCAATCCGTCGGACGGCCTGACCGTCGGGCTCCAAGTCGAGTCGCAGAGAAGGCGCGACGTCCTCGACCTCGCACGCGTCCTCGAGATCGAGCCCGACGGCTACGTCATCTCGGCGTGGGCGCTCCTGACGCCGAGCCGCAAGCACCCGTACTGGCGACTGCTCCTCAGGGTGGAGTTCGAGCGTCCGGTGCGTTGTTCGTTCGCGGTGCGGCTCGACGTCAGCGATCAGCCGAGCGACCCGCTCCGAGCGACGCTACCGCTCATCCTCGCCGCAAAGCGCTTCGCCCTCGCCTTCGACGGCTCACCCGACCAAGATCGTCCGCTCGTCTGGGTTGCCGCTCCGGCGGCTCGCGAGTGCGTTTTTGAGGTTCTCACAGCGGTCGCTATCTGAACGATCCGCTCGGTACCGGCGCTCAGCTTCGCGGTCGGAGTACGACCTTTGAGCAAAAGGAGGTGGTACGGGCTGGGGTGCATTGATCGATTGCGGCCATCAGCGCTGAGGTCATCTGCCGCAGCCTTGTCTCCCACTGGTGTCCGTGAACTGTGAGATGGAAGCGAAGGCTGTTCTCCTGCCAGGCGTAGACGACGTGACCCGCGTAGAACGAACGGATGCCCTCTTCGATCCGATACACACCCACGTCCCTCTTGCGGATCCGGATCAGTTCCTGGGGCGACTGGGGGAAGGGTTGGCGCAGGCGGCGAACCGCTGCGGGGCGGCCGACATCGAGTGTCCAGTGGCGACCCCAGCCGTTCTCCCCACCGGCGATCCGGCTCGAAAAGCTGAGCGCGTAGCCGAGCTCCATCTCCTTCCCGCTACGAAGGCTGCCGGCGTGGTCGCGGCGTATACCCGGCGCACGGGGTACGAGCGGCGGGCAATACACATTCAGTCGTACCGACTGCTCGGCGACGAGAGAGGCGACGTCGCGACAGGAGTTCAGCACCAAGGCGGACGGCGGGCCGAGCACCGTGTTGCCGGACGCTGCGAGTCCGAACCCAGCGCCGCCGACCGCAAGCGACAAGACAGCCAGGCAGAACGTCACGCGCACACCGCAATAGTCGCAGAAGAAAAGAGGTGTCGAACGTGCGCTGGGACGCGCAGGAGCCCGAACTGCGTCTAATGATCGAGTGAATGACGATCAGCGATTGGCGGCGGCAGCCGTGGCGGGATCCGAGCGGGCCGGCGCAGAGCTCTTTGCTCGCCACTGGGTCGCCGCCTGGCGGCTCGCCTTGTCGGTGACCGGCAGCAGTGCTGCGGCCGACGACATCGCACAGGACGCTTTCGAGCGAGCGTTTCGCGGCCTGGCCGGCTTCAACGGGCGCAGCTCGTTCCGCACCTGGCTCTCTCGCATCGTCTTGAACCGCGCGGTCGATGTCGGCCGTCGTCAGCAGCGGTCGCACCCGCTCGAGGTGGCCGAGACGTTGCTTGCGCCGTGGAGCGACGACGACGTCCTGAGAGACCGTGATCTGCTCGATGCGGTGGCGGCTCTCCCTCCGGAGCGTCGAACGGTCGTTGCACTGCGTTACTGGGCGCAACACTCGCCGGCTGAGATAGCCGAGATCCTCGACCTGCCGCTCGGCACGGTTCACTCGCGGCTCGGTCGCGCTCTGACCGAGTTGCGATCGCGACTGGAGGTACCCGATGTCCACAGAACTTGAGAACCGTCTCGAACGAGCGGCCGAATCTCTGCCGATCCCCGCCGAGAGCGTGACGGCGCGCGCTCGCCGCTCCGCACTTGCCGCCCTCCCGCGAACCGAGGCGCGACAGGTCCGCCGTCGCCGCGGCCCACTCGGACTCGTTGCCGCTGGCGCCGTAGTCACCGTGGCGATCGCTCTAGCGCTTGCTACTCCATGGGAAGGGAGAGCCCCGCTGGCGACCGAACGAGCTCTGGCGGCGATCGGCGATCAGCCGGTGATCCACGCGATCGTGGAGAGCACGCGCCCTTACGCGACGGTCGTGGATCTCGCGAGCAGCGCGGAGTCGACTCAGCATCTTCGGACCGAGTACTGGTTCGACGACGAGAGAGCGCTGCTGCGCGCTCGCATCACGATCGACGGCACGTTGCTGACGGAGCTTCTGCAGACGCGCGAAGGCGGCGTGTCGGAGCTCGGACCGATCCCGGGTAATCCGACCGAGCGGGAACTTCCGCCAGGGCTAGCTCGCTTCGCAAGCCAGTACCGAGATGCGCTCGAGAGCGGGAACGGACGCGTCATCGGCGAGACTCGCGTCGAGGGGCGGGATGCAGTTCTCCTGCAGATCGAGCTGGTCTCGCCGCCGATCGACGCCGGGACGGTTGACTACACGGAGGTGGCGGTCGATCCGGAGAGCTACGAGCCGCTGCGCTTCCGCTACCGCGCCGGTAACGAGACGAGCGAATGGTGGCGCATCATCTCGATCGAGACGCTCGCCCGCGAGGAGCAGCAGTTCGCACCGCCGGCCCGAGCCGAGCCACGCCCGCGCCGGCAGACGGGCACGGACGAGCGGACGCTGACGCCTGCCGAAGCCGCCACAGCACTCGCTCGTCCGACCGTCTGGCCGGGACTGACGGTCGCCGGCATCCAGCTCGCCGAGATCGGACTGATGAAGCTGACGACCGAGTGGACCAACAACCGCGAAACCGTGAGCCGCGCGCTCGCCCTGCAATACGGACCCCGCCGGTACAAGGCCGGCGATGAGCCTTGGCTGATGATCACCGAGACCTCATCGCGTGCAGAAAACTTGTCCTTCCGCGGATTCGGAGGGCCTGATCCGCAGCCGGGGGAGCTCAAAGTCAGGGGCGTCGGTGACCTGGACGGAAGCCCAGCCGACATGTGGGTCGGCTCGATGGTGATCAACGGCCTCTACGTTGCTCTCGAGTCGGCGCAGCGGGAGGTGATCCTGGCCGCCGCGCGCGCAATGGCGCCGATCGAGTAATCCCAGAGCGGCGCAGGCAGACCGCGCGTCTTGGGCCGCTCTGTCGCGCACCGCAGATGACGTACGGGGAGACACGGCGCTAAGACGTCGGTGGAGCGACGGCCCGCGACACGTCGTCGGACGCGACGACGTTGCCGTTTGAGCCGTAGGCGACCACCCTCGTCGGGAGTCGCTGCGCGTCGTCGCTGACGTAGGTGAAGAAGCGGTACTTTCCGCCCTGCACCGTTACAAGGTCGGCATCGATAGCTTCGCCGTCTGCTTGCTCGACTGCGACGAGAGCGACGGCCGGGCCGACGACCCCGCGCAGCTGCACGTGCGCCGTAGTCCCACCAGGTGCGTCGGGCTGCGCTGCGGTCGCCACGAACAGGTCACGCGGCCCCAAGATCTCCCGCGCGGCGACGAAGCTCGTGAACGCGTGCGGCGAGAAGAACGCGACCACTTCCTCGCCGCCACCCCGGCGCGATGCGTAGACGCCCGCCGTTGGTGTGCCAGCTACTGCCGAGGGTGTGACGACGTAGACGTCACGACCGCCCGCGCGTGCTGCGGCTCTTGCGACACCAGCGGCGACGTCCGCTGGCAGACCAACACTGTCGAGCGGACGCACGCGCGATTGCGAAACCGCCGCGGCTTCGTCGATGAACGCGACGGCCCCGCCCGCGAGGGCCGCGACAGTTGCGACAGCTGCGATTAGCGTCAGCAGCTTCTGGCGTTGGGCGCTCGTCATGTCTCCCACCCATCGCCGTGATGACAATTCACGTACATCGTGCCGGTGTGGTGGTTGTAGCACCCGACCTTGTCGCTCCCGTCGAGGCCGTTCCAAAACACCTTGCTGTTGTAGGACATCGTGCTGGATGAAATCCACCCTCCGCCGGCCGTTGTCCAGATGTGAAGGACGGTCGAGTAGGTATCGAACGTCGAATGTGTCGTCTCGCGCGACGAGCAGCAGATCTGCGTCTCCGTGTGGCCCTCACTCGGCGAGTAATACTGGCACGCATTGCCCACGGGCACGTTCCAGTAGGCCGAACAAGCGTGCGCACTCGAGGCGCCGGGCCCCGCCGCAGCAATAGCCGCTGCGGCGATGGCCACGAAGAACATCAGCAGCTGCCGCCGCCAACGCGCGAAACCCGACGCGCGCACTCGTCCCGATGAGCACACCTCGATCATGTGTCCTCCTTCCGTCGTTTACCCCAGAAGTCGCGGGAAACGCTGCGAAGTAACGCATCGTCTAAGTCGGGCTGTCGTTGGCGTGGGTCTACGGAACAGGCGAACCACGGCGAAGCGTTCGCAGGCTACCGCCGCCAAACGTGGGTTAGAGCAGTGGCGCGGCGGGAACACGCGACCTCTACGCGACATCGGCTGGCCCTGCGCCACTCCCCAGCGAGGCTCGTTGCGGCGCTTGCACGTGACCGTCCTAGACGGCGGCGCATGTCGCGAAAGCGGTCTGGCCGTCGCAAGCTCTCGACGACGTGTCAGTGCCGTGGCTCTGCTCTGAGACGCCAAGCGGCGATTGTCGACGACGCGCTCATCTAGCTCGTGCCGAAGTTGATCAAGTCGGCCACCTGCAGACCTCGCCCGGCGTCGGCGGGCGCGACCGTAGGCGTCCAGGTCGGTTCGATTGAGAACCAGCTCCGCGGATCGAGCTCAAGCAGGCCGAGCAAGACTTCGCCGACGATGCGCCCGCCGACCGGGCCGAGGTGCTTGCCGGAGACCGGCGGAAGCTCAGACTCCTTGAGGATGTAGAACCACAGTGGCGTCGGGTCGGGAGCGCCGAGGTCGGCGCCCGAGAGCGGCTTCAGCTGGAGCGCCTTGGCGACGTCTTGGCCCGACGGCAACCCCAGCACCTGTCCGCGCTTGAGGTTGCGGAAGGCGAGCGAGCCGCCGCCGTCGGGAAGATCGAACAAACCCTGGGTCAGCTTGGCGTCGACGAGCCGGCTCGGCTGCGGCGTCGAGCCGCCGATCGCGAAGAAGAGCGGCCAGTCGATAGTCCACTGTGGAGGCAACGGCCGAAAGCCGCGCAAGTCTTGGAACTCGTCCTGCAGCGGCCCTGGCGTGAAAATAGGTCGATCAGTCACCTGCGCCGACAGGTTGTAGATCCCGCGAATCTGGCTGTGGCCAAAGCGAAACGCGGCCGCCGAGAACTCGACCGGCATGTAGGGCGTCGTCAGCGGTTTGAAGTGGCGGCGCTTGATGTTGGTGATGCGCCCGTCGTCGACGTCACAGAGCGCGTCGAAAGTTTCTTTGCCGACGATGCGGCGCACGTAATCGTGGGCGACGACCCACTGGTAGTGCCAGCGCACGCGCCGCTGCACCTCGAAGAAGCGGTCGTCGGCGGGGACCATCGTGTCCGCCTCGACCTCAACGGCGAACTTGTCGTGCAGACGCAGGAAGAAGAGCTGCAGCTGCGAGACGATCGTGTTCTCGTCGTTGCGCGGGTCGCCGATCAGCGCGGTGCCCTCGGAGTTCCGGGGCAGGTCGGGATCGCCGTTGCCGTTCTGGCCGATCAGCATGCGCATGCCGCCGGTCGCGCGCTGGTACTGGAACGGCTCGTCGATCGGACCCGAGCCGTAGATCGAGTCGAGGTCAAAGCGCGGCGAGCGGAAGTCGACCAGCGCGTCGGGATCATTTTGCCGCTGCAGCGTCGAGGTCGGGTCGAAGGTGATGTCGTGGTCGATGAACTGGCCGAAGTAGGTGTACCCGGACGGGATCTCCGGGTTGTCGAAGTTCTGGATGCTGCCGTCCCAGCCGCTTGGGGCAGTCGGCTCGCGCACTTGCTCGGACAGAGCCAAGAGCTCTTCGTTTGAGAGCGGCGACATGGCCGGCAGGCGACGGAACATGCGCCCGAAGCGGCCTTCGTGGATCGAGGAGCGGGAGACGCGTTTCGAGCCGCGCACCGGCAACTCGCCGTGTAGTCGTGCACCCTCCGCTGAGGTTCTAATCGCCGGCCCGGCCGGGACGAGCACCGCCTCATCGCCGACCGCACCGGGCTCGGCGCGGCTGCCCGGTCCCGCGGCCTCTTCGACTGTCAGCTGCGGCTGCCCGTCTTGCCCCTCAGCCTTCAAGGTATCCCCTCTCGTCGATCCCTAGCGACACTACGATGCGGCCTAATCGTTGTCAATAGAGACAACACAACACAGCTCTACTGCACCTTTAGTCGAACGAGTCACTCAGAGGTAACAGGCGAATAGGCGCGTACGAAGGCCGAAACCTCTGTTTTGTTACCTTCGCTCGGCTCACCCGACATGACGAGTGTCGAAGCGATCGGACGCCTCAGCGTCGTCGCAAAGGAGGAGAGCCGGATGAAGCGGGGCTTGGTGCTGTTCGTTCTCGTCGTAGCCACTGCTGTGGCCGCGGCGACGGGCGTCGCCGTCACGGATGCGCACGCCTGCAGCTGGAACCTCGGCTGCCAGACCTACTCCCCAGGGTCAGGAAATACGGGTACAGATCTCTGCTGCTCGGCGAATGAGGCCGTCAACTCGACCTTCAATACCTACGAGACCGTCCTGGCGATCAAGACCACATCAAGCGGAAGTTGGTTCGGCTCAACACTCTTGTACTACAACTGGATCTGGTACACGACCGTCGACAACGCCAACAGCGACAAGGTCGGTTGCTACAACCACCACACGGGCTCGATGTTCGTGAACTGTCGCCACTTCAACTACTAGAAGGAGACGACATGCATCGGAAGATAAAGCGGACGCATGTCGCCGTGGCAGCCGCAGTCGGCCTCCTCTTCGCTTTGGCGGCCTTCTTGGCGCTCACGCCGTCCGGGCTCGCGACGGCGACGACGACGGTCGTCCCATTCGACGACGCACGGCTGCCGATGAAGCTCGAGGCGATCGCCGCCAAAGTTGCCATGAGGGAAGAGATCGCCACGGACTTGCTGGTCACCGTCTCTCCAAGCGGCGGACTGCAGGACGCCGGCGTCTTCGTCGGCCGGGATGCACAGGGGGACGACGTCGTCTCGCCCTTTAACGCCGATGGCATGATGGGCTTCACCAGCGTCGATCGCATCTCCAACTACGGCGGGGTGATGGTGTTCCCGAGCGCCGCGGGCGATGCGGGCCAAGTCAAACAGGTCTCCCTGGTCGGGATCGCCGAGCCGCGGGTGGGCAAAGTGACGATCGAGCTCGCCGACGGCAGCAGCCTCCGTGCAGCGCTCGTCACAGCCGGCCAGCGCGGGTTTAAGTTCTTCGCCTACGCAACCGACTCGAGTTCGCGTTTCCCGATTGCCTACAAGGCCCACGGCACGGACGGCATAGTGATCAAGAACGAGGACATATCTCCGGCTCTCGCGCCGCCTAGAGACCTGGGGTAGCGTGAATGACTCGAGCTCGAAGCAGCGAAGGCGGCTGCCGCAGCCTTCGCTGCCCAAGGGGTGGTTGACAGGAGGATGAGCTATACCGTCCCATGTCGTGTCTCAAGACGACGACCCGGTGGCCGAGGCCTTCCGCGAGCACGGCGGGCGCGTCTACCGCTTCCTCCTTCGGCGTACTGGCGATCATCATCAGGCAGAGGAACTGGCCCAGCGCGTTTTCGCCGATGCAGCCGCCTCGCTGGCCAAGGCGCGTCCGGAATCGATCCTCGGTTGGCTCTACGCCGTCGCCGAACGCCGCTTTGTGGACGAGCTCCGGCGCCGGCGCCTCGCAGCGGACCTGCCTGCCGACCCGCCTCGGTCGGCGATCGAACTCGACTACGGGCCCGAAGCAGCTCGCGCGATCAAGCGCTCAATCGACCGGCTCGACCTGGCGGCGCGCGAGGTCGTCGTCATGAAGCTCCTCGAAGGTCGGCCGTTCGCCGAAATCGCGCGTACGATCGGCACGAGCGAAGCGGCCGCGAAAATGCGCTACTCCCGTGCCCTTGCCGCGCTACGCGTCTACCTCGAAGCGGAAGGCATTCGATGAGTCCTCGCCTTCGTCGCTCCCAGCCGCCGGCACCCGTGCGCCTCGATGATGAGCTGTTGGCATTACACGAGGGCGAGCCCGAGCTACTTGCGCTGGCGGACGCGGTAGCGGCGACGCAGCGGGCGGCGGACTGGCGGCGTCGCCGGCGGCTACCTGCAGCCGCGGCGGTTGCGGCCGCCGTCGCTGTTGCAGCTGGAGTCGCAGTTGCGCTGACTGAGGACTCGAGCGCGGGCGTCGTCGAAGACGCGCAGCAAGCGCTCGAGCAAGGTTCGGTCTTGCACGCGGTCGTCTCGACGCAGCTGCCAAACGACGTGATCGTTGACGTTGCGCGCGGCACGACGGCGCCATCGCGCGCTGAGACGCTGGCGTGGTTCGACAGCGCCAGCGGTCGTGTGCGCGTCGCCGGCCGTCGGAACGGCGAAATTGTCTCGGTCGGCGACGCGCCGACCACCCTGGCGGCACGATTCTTGCTGGCCTATCAAGAAGCCCTCGCAGCCGGACGAGTCGCGGACGTTTCCGAGGCCCGTCGCAGCTTCTCCATTCGCGTCGACGGCGATGCCGGCGTGATCGAGCTCGGCACAGATGATCTGCCGGAGTCATTCACGCCTCTCGGCGGGCACCCCATTCGATTCGCCCGATTCGCGGTCACAAAGGTTGTTCCTGCCGTCTCCGCTCCGCCAGCAACGGCACCAGCATCAGGTTCGATCGTTGGCAAGGAGACGACTACCGTCGCTGTGGCCGCGCGACAGACCGGCTTCCGGCCGCTGGCCCCAGACAAGCTCGCGGGTCTGCCGCGGCAACAGTTGCTCCTCGAGCGGCTAGCAACGGCCGACCCGCAAGGAGCGCTCGTCGGGAACGGTGTGGCCGCCCTCTACAGCGATGGCAAGCGCTTCGTCGCTGTGCGCCAGGCACGTTCTCCGGCACCCGCCTATGGCTTCGTCGGCAGACTCACAGCTGGCGGAAATCCTGTCCCGCGCAGTCCGCATATCGATGTGCGCCGCGAAGGTTCTGAATCGCTCGGACAGTTCCGCCTGGGCGCGGTATATGTGGCCATCCGCGGCTCGGATGAGGCCCTCGTTATCGCCGCTGCGCGCGAGTTGCGCCAGAGCTAATCGTCTGCGAGGCAACCGTCCGCTGGACCAATGGCTTCCCGGCGGCGATGGATGCAGCGCTTCTGGCAGATGGAGCATTACGGCGGCGCAGTGCGCGACCATGCGCTCGCGCTCGCCTGCCTCGGCCCGCGGCCTGCCCGCCGTACAGGCTCGCGGCTACGACGACCTTTCCGCCGACAGCTTGGCTCTCTTCGAGGCCGCGCACGTCGGCTCGCTCGAGCCGGAGGCGCTCCGGACGGCGCTTGCCGCCGTGGTTCGAATGCTGATGCACGTCGGCGCGGAGACGGACTCCCGACCGTGGAGACCGTCGCACAGCGCCTCGCCGAGTCCACTAGTTGCGTGGCCGCAGTGGGGTGGGGTCAGGTCTTGCGTGTCAACACTCGGACATGCCGAATGCGCGAAAGCAAAACCTGACCCCCACGGGCTCTAACAGGAGCCGGGAGCCGGATTTCCGGCGCCGCGGCCCCCAAGCACGTGCGTCGAAACCAGCTCGCCGGTGCTGCCCAGACCTCGCAGTTGCCACGGGGATGCCGCCGATGCAGGAGTCACCAGCAAAAACAGCCCGTCTGTCGAGAGTGCAACGGGCTGCCTCGAGCAGTCAGCACGCACGAGTTCTAGCTTCGTAATGGCGGGTGAAACAACGCCGTGAAGGAAAGAAATCCCCGGTACGCCTCCGGTGTAAGCCGAGATAGGTCCGGCCGAAGACTCTTGTGAGGCGGTGAGGCATGTTCCTGAGCGCCACCCTGCCGGAGCCCTAAGCTCAAGACACTTCTCGCCCCGCGCATTAACGCTTCGTCCAAGCGCCCACGTTCTACCATCGACTGCTTGTTCGACCGCCAGAACAAAAGTGGAAGGCGACGGCATGCCCTGTTGAAGAGAAGCGCGTCGCTGTTCAGCAGCTGTCGCAGCATCCGTCGAGCTAGCTGCTCCCGCACCCAGGCCAGCGCCGACCGCGACGGACGTTCCGACCAACAGACCGATTAGCTTGCGATTGAGCATCATGTGACTCCTTCCTAAGCTCGTTACCAACACGGGCCGTTCTCGTTCGCTTGGCTAACACCGGCAAGGTTGTTGTTGTCGTACCAGTTGTAGAAAGACGTCTTGCGCCAGGGCGAGAAACTACCATTGTCGAAGAAGTGAAAACCACCGGGCGAGATGTCCTGGAAGTACGCCATCCCTCCGCCTCCGTCGATCCGCTCAGCCGTGTACCCCTTCCCGGCGTCACCTTGCCACTGCGACTCGTCGGTGTAGGAGTAGCCTGTCTGCAGGTATTGAGTTGCCCCGAGGTAGGTGCTGGCCGCAATGCACGTTGCAGCGTAGGATGCAGAAGCGAGCCCAAGGGATGCCACGCCGACCGCGGTAATCATGATCATCCGTTTAGACATCCTGATTCAAACCTCCTTTACGTTGGCGTTAACTTCCGATTCCTGCGAAGGAACAAGGTTGCCCGTCTTTCGCGCTACCAGGCCCGGGCGAATCCGAGCAGAGCGATCTCCAAGACTCATGAGTCAGACGTGCATCTCGTCACCCGTAGCCGGGCAATTGCAACGACCTCTCTCACATTTGTGCAATTTGCATCGAATCGAAGCGTCGATGGCGGCCTCCCTCCAGTCCGGTAACCGCGGCGACGGCGTCGCTCGGGACGGCCAGCCGGAGAGCGTCGTCACCCGTTTAGTCGAAAGAAGGGGCAAGAGGTAACAGACCCGCCATGTGCATTGGCGACATGAGTTGCGGAAACGCCATTCGAATCTGCACCGAACAGACCAGCCCTGTGCCCAGGCCGGAAAGCGCTCGCGGTACCTCTACCGAACCGACTGTTTCGACGCTCTGCCGTCCGGTTGCAGAGATAACGGCGCGCCGTCGATTAGCCAAAGCGCAATCGACAGCGCAATGCGGCTTCGCCGGGAAGCCGCACGGCTGATGAAGAACTAGGGCCGAGGAACGAACTCAGAAACAGTGGCGGAAGCGAACTTCGACCGCTTACAGGACGTGAACGCGGCCTGACGTAGCGGGCTCCGCCACGGTGCGACCACCGCTGTCGTCCTTGTCGAGATCGAACCCACGTCGTTCGACGCATGCGTAGACATCGCGCATCAGAAGACCGAGTGCGCGCGCCAGCGGCGCCAAGCCACCCACGACGGCAGCGAGCAAAGCGCTTAAGACAGCAACTGCAATTGCTGCTCTCGTGATCCCCCGTCCTCTTCGAGTTCCGTGCTCTGAAAACAAGCGTTCAACCGAGGAGTCGCTCCCCTGGCCAGGAGGTAACGGGCGGCGGCAGGCACGACGACGTGGAGCGGACAGGCAGTGAGGTCGGACAGCGCGGGAAGATCTGAGGCCGCACCGACACGGTATCACCTCCATTCCCTTCGTCCCCACCCCGCTCGGGTCCGGGGGCGGCCCGCCTGCACGTCCTGCGTGCGGCGCCAACAGTCGAGCGCGAAGTCAAGAGCGGCCGCATCGGGTTGCTCGAACAGATTGAGACCCGCGGCGAACCGCTGGGTTGTCGGAGCTGGAGGATTAGGCGCGAACGGCAGCGTCGTCGCGCGTCAATCGTTCAAGCCGCCAAGGAGATAGGGCAGAACCTACAGCTCGAGGTCGAGCGGCCCTACGACCCGTTCGCGGACGCAATCCCTGGCAGGCGGATCCGCTGCGACGATCTCGCAGCTCAGACGTGCGTGAGGTGTTCTTGAGAGGTCGCGATCGAGCTCAGCAAGCGTGTCGTCGGCCATGCGGGCAGCTCGTGCATGGAAGGCGATCTCTGTCCGGAGTTGAGCGGCTCGACGTCGGCGGCCGAGCGGCCCGAGGTTCGCGAGCTCTTGCTCGGCTTCGGTCAATCGTGATCGGGCTTGCGACTTAGTTTTGCCGAGCATGAGCCGCTGCTGTTCGACGAGCCGGTGGTGTGAACGGTCGCGTACGCTCGGCCGATCTATCTCGGCACGGGTCTCGTGTCGAGGACCTGATGGGAGTGGGCGCCGGTCGACGGCGAGACGTTCGATCGCTGACTCTTCGAGCGCCTGCGCGAGCACGGTTACGTGGTCGCGGTCGTCGAGGTCGTGGAAGTGGCTCTCGCGTTCGCGAGGTTCACCGGTGACGTAGAGCCGAGTCTCCTCGCGGGCACGGGAGAGAGCGACGTAACCCCACTCCTGCAATCGTTGACCGCCGGTGCCCAGTACGAAGGCGCGCTCGACAGTGACTCCCTGCGCTGAGTGGCCGGTGAGCGCGTAACCGTGGCGGACGTGGCCGGCCTCGAGGTATGCGCGGCCGAGATCGGCGCGCTTGCCGCGGTCGGTCAGCACGGTCAGCGCGCGGCGATCGGGGTCGACGACTTCGACGGTTCCGCGGGTGCCGTTGCGGACGCCGAGCTGGTCGGAGTTGCGGAGACAGACGACCCGGTCGCCCGGCGCGAACTCGCCGGCGCTGAGCTGGAGGCGTTCGGCTCCGAGCCGGCCGTGCGTTTCCATCAGCGCACGCGCGAGCGCGTTCAGCTCGGCGACGTCGCGGCGGCGGAGGGAGATCATGATGTTGCCGGGGAGGTCGTCGCGTGCGGCGCTCCACCAGTCGGCGAGCAGGCGAGTACGTGTGGCGAGCGGCGTCTCGGAGGCGACGAGCCGACCCGAGCCTTCGGCGAAAGCGAGGTAGTCGCGGCCGAGCCCGTTGCGGACGGCCTCGAGCGCTCTCCGCTCCTCGGGGTCGTGCTGACGATGGTTCTCGGCAAGCTCGATTGCGCCGTGCCGCTCGACGATGCCGGCGAAGAGCCCGCCCGCGCCGACGGCGGGGAGCTGGTGCGGATCGCCGATCAGCATCGCCTTCCCCTCTGCCTGCTCGATCCGTGCGAGCAGGGGGCCGAGGATCCGGGTCTCGGCCATGCCGGCCTCATCGACGACCAGTAAACAGCGGTTGGGCAGTTCAGCCTGGAGCAGCCGGTGGAGTGTTGTCGATGGGATGCTGGTTTCGTCCTGGAGCTTCTCGGCGGCGACGCCGGAGGGCGCGCCGCCGACTACGGGCACCCCGGCCGCGCGAAAGGTATCGGCGAGCGTGCGGGTCGCGGTTGTCTTCCCGGCCCCCGCAAGCCCGACGACGCAGACGACTCGGTCGGGGCTGGCGGCGACGGCTTCGAGCATCTTCCGCTGTTCGGATGAGAGTGACGGATTCTCGCGAAGGGCAACAGCGGGGACTGTCGGAGCACCGACGGCGAGGCCGCGCTCGACGAGTGCGAGCGCGCTCCGCTCGGCGGCGATCAGCTCGGTGGTGGAGTAGCGAGCCGGGCGGCCCGGTTGCGCCTCCTCGCCGACGGACTCGACGCCCTCGGCATCGGCGAGACGCGCGGCGAGTGTTCTGACCCGTTCCGCGGAGGCTCCCTGGGCATGTGCCGCCGACCAGGCCATGACGAGATCGGGATCGGAGAACGCCGTCGTCTTCTCGGTCAATCCGCCGGGACCGAGCATCTTCCGGGAGAGCTCGAGCAGGTCGTGGGTCGAGAGCTCGCGACCTTTCGCGCGGTGCAGGAGAGCGTCGAGCTCTCCCCGACCGAGTCCGTGCTCCGCGGCGCGCGCAGTCCAGTCCTGCCGCAGCTGGACGAGGTCGGCGTGCTCCTTCCGATCGCGCGTATCGACGGCCGCAAGCTGGGCCGCGTAGAACCCGCCGGTTTCGCGCTGGGCCAGGTGCTCGACGACTTGCGCCCGCCGGGTCGAGAACTCCGCGACGACGCTTCGGGGCACGCCCTGGAGGTCGGCCAGGCCCTTCGTCGGCGTCTCCCACTCGACTCCGAGCGAGCGGGAGAGCTCGGCGCGGAGCTGGGCCTGGTAGAGGTAGCCGGCCGCGAGCCGGTAGGTCTTCAGGATCGCCTCGCCGTCGAGCGCGCGCCACTTGCCATCGCTTGGGGCTTGGGCGAGGTTGCCGACGATCACGTGCGTGTGCAGTTGCGGGTCTTGGGCACGTGAGGTGCGGTGCTGGTACGCGGCCGCGACGAACCCCGTGGCGTGCTCGCGCGCGACGCCGCCGGCGCCGCGGCGGACGATGCAGGCCTCGTCTTCCAGGTAGGTGAGCGCGGCCTGCCAGGCGGCGGTGTGCGCCGCGTTGACGGCGCGGCGGGTCTGCTCGTCGCCGAGTGCGTGCAGCAGGCTGACGCTCTTGGGAACCGAGAAGACGAGGTCGTACCCGGCGACCGCCCGCAGCGTCTTCTCCTCGAGTCGCCGTTCGCCGGTGGCGGGATCGATCCGCTCGATCGTGATCCGCCGCCGGCCCGGGCTGCGTTTCGTGCGTAGCTGTGCCCCGGTGTGCGGGTGCTCGGTCCGGATCAGCGCTCCGAGCTGCCCTTGCTCGACCACCCTTCGAGCTCCTGCGCGAGGTCGAGGTCTCCTTCGACGTCCTCTTCATGGCCTACGCCAAGGCCGAGAACATGGACGCCGACGCCGAGCTTAAGTACGCCGACCTGCGCAGCTACTGGGGCCAGTTCACTGCGGCGTACATCGGCGAGGCCCTGAGGGGGTAATTTCAGACCCATGGCCAAACCCAAGAAGACGCTCCTACGCAAGGCGTCCAGACTGCTCCGACGGTCGAAGTCGAAGGACGTGCGCTCCATCGCCGCTCGCGTCCTTGGAGAAGGTCGGCGGCGACGGAGGTAATCGGTGGTTCCTTGACGCGCCGGCTGATGACACGACGATGTTGCGCGGGAAGCAGCGACGAGGCAGCATCAGCGCGAAAGACGGCTCCATCGCCTTGTACGTACAGCCGTCGCCGGAGCTCGAGTTCTTGGTCTGGAGCATCCCTTCTGGACGGATTTGGACGTGGGCGAACCCGAACGCCGAGGGGGCTGTCGCCGCCGCGCTGGCTTCTTCTGTCCGGGTAGCGGCCAAGGATGCAGCCATTCCGCGTCTCAGCGTCGAGAGTCCCGCTGCAAGCGAAGGCGGTCGAGGCGCTCGACCGGCTGCCGGCCTCCGTCAACCCGATCCTGTTCCCGAGTGCGCGCGGCGCCAGGATCGACTTCCGTGTCTTCGGCCGCCGCCACTGGCGCCCGGCACAGTTGGCGGCGGGCATCGAACCGATCAGGGGTCGCCCCTGCCGACAACAAAAGGAGCTGAACTGCAAGGATTTCGCGAAGCCCTCTGACAGACTCGAACCGTCGACCCCCTCCTTACCATCGGAGGAGGAACGCGCGGGCACGAGCGGGTCCTCGCGGGCACGGAAGCGCCGCAAACCATAGGGATCTGGCGAGGAGACCTGTACCCGTGCGTGGACCCGCTGATGTTCGCATCTTGTTCGCGCATCGACTGTCTGCTGAAGAGACAACGACACGCGGCGCGGGACACGATCCGTCTCCAGCATCCGACTCTACGATCGAGCCATTCTGGCCCGCGGCCGAACTGATCGAGCGCCGATCGAACTTCCCCCGAAGATCGCACGGCTCAGGTACGGTCTGCTCGTACACGTTCCACTCGTCCAGCGCTGTTAGGCGGCTGGGCCGTCCTCGCGGCGAGCAAGCCGCACATGGGGACAGCGAACGTGCCTAAGTTGGCCGCCTCGGGCCGATAGCCGCGTAAGCGGTCGAGCGAACTCTCGGCAGTGACGAGCGTGACGTCGAATCGCGCGAATCCCACGCAGGCACTGCTTGTCTCGATCAACGGGGTTTGCGCGGGAAGGAAAGCATGTTCATTTCGATTGCCACAGCCAGGGCGTGGGAGATCGTCAAGGTGCGCTTCAGCGCGGCGGTTCGGCAGGCGGTACGGGACTCGATCGACGACCTGGCGACCGCCGCCAAGGAGGCTCTCTAGAGACGACGCTTACGGTGGGCCGGTGGGGTGTGACCGCCGGCCCACCCCGCGGCATCCTCAGAACCGCGGTCGCGCCACTTCGTTGGCGAACATCGGGGTGACCCGGCGCCCGGCGGCTACCCGCCGACGGCCGTACACCCTGACAGCTTCCGCGGTTCTCGGGAGCGTCGATTACGTCCGCGGAGACCCTGAGGCCACGTCGCGCTGCGCGCCTCGAGCGCTTCGAGGATGCTCTCGAGCCCTTACCCGAACGCGTGCCCGAAGTCGTAGCCGACCTGCGCGACGTGGCCCGCGACGACCGCGGATCCGATGCCATGTGCGACTTGGGATTCAACGGCCCGTGGGCTCGCGGTCAGAAGGGCGCCCGTCGCGGGCCGTCTCTTTTGGAGAAGCATCAAAAGCATCGGCTCCGCGGCCCGCGGTTGAGGGCAAGGGCTCCGTCCGACCAGATCTAGTCGTTACTGACATGCCCGCTATGAGGGTTCTCCAGGCAAGCCGACCCGGACAGTGGGCGCTTATTCGTCGCCGGGCTCGTCTATGAGCCGACGTAGCGCCTCGACGAAGGGGCCCGCGATTGCGCGTGGCGCGCGCCTTGGCGCCGATCGAGCTGAACCGATGAGGTCGGGACTGGCGCTGGCGCAGGTGGCGGTCGCCCTCGCCGGAGGCTGGCGTCACGCCGTCTCACTCCACCGGGCGTACCGCCGCGCCTGTTACCTCGAGCGAGGCCAAGCGACTAACGGGGTGACAGACGTGGCTTCGTACTGCGGCGCGAGCCCTAACGAAGGAGGGGGAATGAGACGAGTCGGACGCGGGCGCGCGCTAGCGCTCGTCACCGTCCTCGGCCTTGTGCTGGTGGCAGCGGCCTACGCCGAGATCATCCGCTACAGCACGACATCGCCCGTAGGGCCGGGCGCGACGTTCCAGACCGACGGACACAACACGCGGGACTACAACTACGCCTGCCGCGAAGGCAACTCAGGCCAGGCCAGTGCGCGCTACTACAGCAGTGGCACGCTGATCTCGAACACCGGGGTCGTCTGGACGAATTGCGCCCAGGGAGCGTCGGCGTACCTCAGCAACAACGGCAACTATGTCGCGTGGTGCCGACACGAGGGCACCGTCTCCTGGCCGATCGCCTGCGTAACTACTCGTCCGTGAGGGAGGAGGACTCATGAACAGACGCACTTTGATCGCAATCGTCCTCGCGGTCGTGGCGGCGACGGTCGCGGCCGCGCTCGCGACGCGCTCAGACGCCGGGCAGCGTTTCGTGCCGTCGGCTACGCCCGAGATGTCGGTGTTCGCCAACGGCTCTCCGGCTGCCGTGCCTGCTGACGTCGCCCACGTGGCGAAGCTCATCCCAGGGCGCGCTGACCTGACAAAGGCGCGTGTCTTGGCGAACGGCGCTGGCAAGTACGGCTCGCGCCTGATTGCGTTCCCGTCCGATGACGGAGCGAACGTGTGCTACGCCCTTGTCGGGCGCAGCGAGCGCGACCCAGGGATGTCGTACTGCTACCAGCCGAAGGCGCCCGATGCGCCGAGTCCGCTCGCTGGCCAGCACTTCCACGCGGTCGCGCTCTACTCGGCAACTGACGGCGACCCGCGCGTCCAGCTGTTCGGCATCGCTTTCGACGACGTGACGTCCATGAGAGTCGATGTCGCCGGCAGCTGGCGAGGCGTGCCGTTACGGCGGAACGGGTTCTATCTCGATCTGGCGGGCGTCCAGCACGAGCAAGTCGGCGTCGTCGAGGCGACACTCGCCGATGGAGCCGTGCAGCGGCATGACATCCAGCAAGGCGGCTAGAGATCGGAGGCGGTGGGGCCGACCGGCCCCACCGCCGCTCGGCCTCGGGGCAGGGTGGCGCTCGCGGCCGGCGGCGGATCGTCGGGCCGCCGTTGAGTATGGGTTGCGTCGAGCCGCAGCAGACTGGTATCCCCACAACCGGCGACCGAGACCGGTGTTCCTGTGTGGGCGGGCTGGTCGGGCTAAGCCTGGCAGGGAGTCACCGGGAGTCATCGAGGCGTGGAGAGTCACTCGCGCCCGCGACACATCGTTGGACGCGTCTCGCAACCGCGTCTGCTTCTCGGTGTCGTTGATCCCGAGAAGGCGTTTCCAAGTTCCATGCCGCCGGCGAAGCACTCGAAGCGCTCCGCAAGGTCGGGATCATCGTCGAGCGCACGAGCGAACGAGACAGCGCCAACGCCGGCTCGGCAGGGACCGCGTGACTCAGATCCAAGCCGTCCCGTCGGACCCGGACGAAGTGATGGCGGAAGTATCGGATGCCGTGCTCTGGCAACGCGCGTGCGAGGACACGCTCAGGCGTTATCGCTTCTTTTCGAGCGCGGCGCGCGACGGATCTACAACTACTGCTTCCGTCGTACGGCCGGTTGGTCGCTCGCCGAGGATCCGACCTCGGGCGACCTTTCTGACTGCGTGGAGAGCGCTCTGCCGTGGCTCTACGGTGTCGCGACCGAACGTCGTTCGAACCAGCGCCGATCGCCTCGCCGACACTGCGCGGCGCTCGCCCGGCTACCGATCGAGCGCCCCGACCAGCCCGACTTTGCCGAGGAGTCTGAGCAGCGCGACGACGTCCATGAGATGCGCAGGCTCCTGCGCCTGCTGTCGCAGCTACCGCGCCGCGAGCAGGACGTCATCGCTTCAACTGGAGCGGCTTGCCCTACGACGACGCTGCGTGCGCGCTCCAAGTTCCGACAGGGAGGATCCGCTCGCGCCTTGCGCCCGGCCGCCAGCGACTGCGGGAACTGGCGGGTGCGAGCGAATTGACTGTCAAGACCACCCCCGTCCGATCGAGGTGAAGGAAGGATGACCAACGGAGTCCTTGCGGTACCACCCGAGCGAGACTTGCCCACGGGCGACTCCGAGAGAAGGTGAGATCCTCATGACGTTCTACGTCGACCCCAAGAACGCCGTCAGCACCTACCGCACACTGCGCATCGCGATGGCCATCCTGGTGGTGGTGCTCGGAGCTGCGGTGGTTCATCAGATCCTGGCTCCCGATCCGAACTGCTGGCTGGGCTCGATAAGCGCCTACTACTACACCTCCGCACGGGCTGTCTTCGTGGCTTGCCTGTGCGCCATCGGCGCCTGCCTCATCGCCTATCAGGGGAACACTCGGCGTGAGGACTTGGTGCTCAACATCTCGGGCGCATTGGCTTTCGTCGTCGCCTTCACTCCGACTCCCCTCGGGGGGCTCGTCGTTCCCGCCGAGCCCAACTGCAAGCGCAGCAATGTTCCGACCGATGCCCAACTGATCGCAGCGGTGGACAACAATCTGATTGCGTTGCTCGTCGGTGCAACGGCGGCGGTGGTGGTGATCGTGTGGTTCAAGTGGCGCGTGAACGCGCCTCTTCTGTTCGTCGTCGCCGGTGCAGTTGCCGCAGCATGGGTGCTGTTTCTGCTCGCCCCCGAGGTCGTTCGCGCCCACGGGCATATCGCCGCGGCTGTGGCGCTCTTCGTCGGCATCGTGCTCGTCGTCGTCATGAACGGCTTCGCCGGTTCGTGGCTGAATCCGCAAGCCGTTCGCGCGTCACGCGGGTACGAGACCAGGTACCGCCTGATCTTCGGGGCCATGGCCGTTGTGTGCGTCGTCTTGGGAGGCTTGGCGATCTTCAAGGTGTTCGACCACACGGTGTTCTGGCTCGAGGCGCTCATACTCGTGCTCTTTGCGACGTTTTGGGCTCTGCAGACCGCCGAGCTCTGGGACGAGCGAAAGCGCAGCGACACGACCGACCCAGGTACGCCCGAGGAGTGAGCCAAACGCGATCCTGCGACTGCGCGCTGCAGCGCCTGTTCCACTCGCGGACACTTTGAGCGGTGGGCGCTGGTGGACGCTGCGCTGACGTCGAAGGAGCGGAGCGCCGCCAGCGCCGATAACGGAAACGGCGCTACAGCAGCTAAACAGCGAAGCCCTTTGACGGACTCGAACCGCTACCCCCTCCCTACCACCGCGCAAACGAGCGACTCGGATCATGCGGCGTGACCCGGCGCATGTCGAGCTGCGCCAGCTGGCGCTCTGGTACGTCGAGCTCGTCCTCTTGCGCTTTCAGTACTACTGGGACGACTACCTCGTCCGCCATCGCGCCGGCCATGTCGGCGACGTCGAGCGGGTGCCGTGGCCTAGATGCTCGGTTCTTAGGGTTGGTACTCGAACGACTCGTCTAGGGCTGCTCCTGCCCGCTTCCGTGCGCGGCGTTCGACCCGCGATGTGACCGTGTTGCTGGCCGTCGCGATCTGCCTGCGCGACATCTGGTAGCGGTCGCTCCGGAGCGTCTGCGGAAACTCGTCGCGGAGGCGCTCGGCGACCTCTTCAGGCTCGGCTAGACCGTCGAAGACGAATCGTGCGTCGTGGACGATCGACGTCATCCCTTATGTCTACCTCGCCTGCGCGACGACGGCGCCCCGCGTCCACGAGCGCTGACCGCATCGTTGGCCTACACCTCCTCTTGTACACGGGCGAGGGCATACCGTTCTCCCTATGCGCCCGAGCGACATGAGCTTCGCCGGCGAGGTCACCCTGCCGCCCCGGCTGGCGACGCTCGTCCGACAACTTCAGGACGGCGGCGCGCAGGCGCCGCCCGAGCAGCTGTCGCCGGTGACAGCGCTCGAGGAGCTGCTGGGTGTGACTGGGGCGATGATCGGCGGCCACGGCGCGCCGTATCCCGACGACCGCGCGTCGCTCAAGGACGACGTCTTGCATTCGTTCGATGCGCTCGGATCGGAGTCGGCGGCGCTGCACCGAACGGCGTGCGGCGATTTTCGCCAACTCGCCGCACGTCTCGACAGACTGCTTGACGACGTCGCCGGTGCGCATGTCCTCCGCGCGGCAGCGAACGTCCTGCTCACCGAGCTCGTGTCGCCGCCGAGCCGCGTCGCGGCGTTCGCCGACTGCGTCCAGGCGTTCCGCGACGGCGAGTTCGTCGGCGTCTGTGAGATGCGCCTCGGCTATCTGAAGACCGTCGTCGAGGCGGCCGGCCACGAGTGGCCCGAGCGCACGCACCGCCTGCACGAGGCGCTCGCCGACGACTACGCACTGTTGTGGGTGCACGGCGCGCTTGACCCGCCGCACGCGGGCGAACGCCACCACCACATCGACAGCGCCGGCCTGTCCGTCGACGAGCGGCTTTGCCTTTGCGAGGCGATCGTCGGCGCGGCGCCGTCGACGCAGCCGGTCGTCGTCTGGCTGGCGTTCGCCAACGCGCACGTGTCGCGCTTCTACCTGCGCAAGGCGCCGATCGAGTTCTACGACAGCCGCGTTTGGCCGGCAGTGCTCGCTGGCGACTGGCCGGGGCACCCCGACTGGACGCAGCCGGCCGAGCTCGCCGAACCGGACGCGGCGCGCTTTCTCGCCGACCTGCCCGACGAGAACTTCGTCTTGGTGCGCGTCGCGCTCGAGCACGCGTCGAGCGAGTCGGCGCGTGAGCGAGCGCGCGATCTGGCGCGGGCGGCGATCGAGCTCACGGGCTGGGAGTCGGACTGGGTGCTGATGGACGGCGCCGCCGCGCACGCCGGCTCCGGTTGGTTCGGCACGATGGGCTTCGACGACCCCCGCGAGCGGGCGAGCCGGAACGCCGGTAACCCGCTGCTCGACCCCGTCGCCGACACGCTCGCCGACGTCGAAGGCGAGCTGCTCCAGAGACTCGCCGACGGCGAAGCGACGGCCAGTGCGTTCCTCGCCGACACCCGCTGGCGACGCGCCGTCGCTCGTCTGCCCGACGCTGCACATCGAGTTGCGCTCGTCGTCGCCTTGTTCGAGCGCGTTCTTGTCCCGTCGGCCGTCGGCAGCGACAAGTGGTATGGCGCCTGTGCGCGCTACTTTGAGCTGCTGTTCGCCTTCGACGATGTCGAGGCGCAGATCGCTGACGCCGGCGAGTACGGAGTCCGTTCCGTCTCGCGTGACCCCGCCGCGCGCGATGACTTTCTCAGGTTCGACCGCGCGATCATGGAGCACCCGCGCGGTCTCTCGTTCCGTGTGCGCCTCGACGAGGTCATCCGCCTAACGCCAACTATGCGCCCGCACGTCCCCGCCGGCTCGATGGAGGAGCGTATGTTGGCCGAGGTCGAGCTGAAGACGAACGACGGACCGGCGCTCGCCGCCTGGCTCGGCGCGTCGCGCACGCGCTTTGCGCGCTTGCTCGCCCGCGCGAAACGGCAACGCAACGCCATAGCCCACGGCACGCGTCCCGTTCCCGGCGTACTCGCGACCGTCGAGCCGATGCTGGACTACCTCGCCGGGCGGATGATCGGCGCCGTCCACTACTGCGCCGTCGAGCACCGCGACCTGATCGCCGAACTGGAGCGCTGGCGGCTCGTCCGACTGCAGAAACTCGATGCTTTGGCAGGCGGAGCGGGGCCGGAGTCGCTCGTCGAGTGGGACCTGGACTGACCGGAGCCGTCGTTGGCCAGCTTTTCATGATGCCGGGACGCTATTCGGTCCGTTTCGGGCGTCTCCGCGTACTCTCGATGCATGACATTGGTTCGCGAGCTCGACGCGTGCATCTTCTGCGGCGACTCAGACATGACGGAGGAACACGTGGTCGCGGATTGGGTGTCCCGAGCATTCGAAGGGAAGCGGCGACCAGGCCCTGGCTTGAGCGGATCGTTCGTCTCGCGCCAGTCGATGCGCCTCCTGTCTGGAGAAGCGATCTCTACGGCGAGGGTGACCTGCCGGCGGTGCAACAACGAATGGCTGTCGCAGATCGACAACGCCGCCGCGAGCGTTCTAAAGCCTCTCATCCGTGGTGATGACTCAGTTTCGCTGGGCACGAGCGGGCAGGCCGTCTTCGGAACATGGGTCTACAAGTCCGCTTTGATTTTCGACGCGCTCGAGGAGGGGAACAATGGACGTCTTGCTACCCATCGAGCGCCGTTCGTCGTATCTCGTCAGCCTCCACTGAGCTGGACCGTTCACGCCGGGCCGGCTCCACCGATTCCGTTCACGGTCCCGGGGATTCCGGAGGTGGCGGGCCTACGGCTCTTCGGCGTGCGGGCCGTAGATGGCCTGATGCGCCTGACGATCAACGCGAAGAGCGCGGAGGGGAAAGTCACGAATGGCGTTCCAACAGAGATTCCGATCCCGGCATACCAGATCATGCTCGGCGCGGTGTTCGCGTACATGGAGGGTCATGTTCGTGCTCTCAACATCGGAATGGAGTACGTGCGCATCTGGCCACCTCAAGGCGACATAGTCACCGTGCGGACTGACCTGCGCGGACCAGCCTCCTGATGTGGCATTAGGACCGCGCTGGACCACTTCGCCGGCGGATCTGCGGCCCGACCTCCGCGAAACGGCACTCGACGAGGCCGAACAACGTTGAGCTGTACTGCTTCTTCACGGAGACGGACGGGGTCCAGCGGTTCTCAAGAGGGGATCTGCCGCGAGCCATCCGGTCAGTCGTGCGAGCCTCGGGTGTGTATGACGATCTCAGTTATCCGAATCAGGGGGTCGTCCGTTTGTTGATTTGACATCCTTGGAAGCATGGTACTCTGCCTTGACATGCTTGGAAGCGACTGCTAGATGGCGGCGGTGAGGGTTAGAGTCGAGCCGGAGGCCAGCCTGCCGAAGCGGGAACGCGAAGAGTTGGTCGAGACGATCGAGCTGTTCAGCGAACTCGTGGGTCATCTCACACGCTGGGAGCTGAAGACGATCCACGGCGACTTGAAGGCAAGCACCATCATCGTTCTTGACGAGGTGCACCCCCGCAAGGAGCCACATCCCGTTCTCGGCCGTCCGGCGCCCTCGCCTGTTGAGCAGCAGGCCACCACGTTTAGGTCTCTGTTGCAGTTCTTCCAGACGCGCCGGCAGTTGCTCGACGACGAACAGACTTTGACTGCCCCGCAAGTGGCGGAGCTACTCGGCGTCAGCAGGCAGACGCCGCTCAACCGGGCGAGGGAAAACACGCTTCTCGGAGTGATCGACCGTGGAGCGATGCGGTTCCCGGTTTGGCAGTTCGATCCGAACGGCCCCGATGGGGTGATCGAAGGGCTGCCAGACGTGCTTCATGTCCTCGAGCCGCAGCCGGCGTTCGCCAAGGTCCTGTGGTTGCAGCGGCCGAACCCGACGCTCAACGACAGATCGCCGGTGGAAGCATTGCGGCAGAGCGAAGACCGACCGGTTGTCGACGCCGCGCGCGCCGCCGCCCAGCTGCCGTAGTGGTCTCGATCCCTGGCCCGCCCCCGGATCCACGCCGGCGCATCAGCCCGGCCTACGTTCGGCTGCCGGCCGGTAGCGACCTGTTCCGGATCTACGACCCCGACTCACTCCATGGGCCACGGAACGCCTGCCAGTTTCGCTACGTCGGGCCGTTTGCGCGCTTCGACCATCACCGCGGCACTGGAGGCCGCGAACGGCGCGGCATTTGGTACGCCGGCGAGACGCTCGACTGCGCTGTCGTCGAGGCGTTCGATATCGGCATCGTATCCCCCGGCACGAAACGGCTTGCCCGGCCGCATTTCAACCGCGAGGTGCTGCTGCTCGATCTGCGCGGCCGAAACGCAATGCGCGCCGGCATCGTCGCCGCTGTCGCGGCGTCCGATCATGCGCTGTCACAGCCGTGGAGCCGCTGGTGGTGGGAGAATCCGGCGGTCGTCGGTGAGATCGACGGGCTCTACTACCCGTCAGCGCACAACGGCGAGCCTGCGATCGCGCTCTACGAGCGGGGACGCAGCGCGCTCGAGTTGCCTGCCGGCCGGGAGGCGCCGCTAACCGATCCGCTCGTGCTCTACGAGGTGCGTCGGATCGCCCTCGAGCACAGTCTGCTCGTCGAACCCTAGACAGGAGAGTTCGTCAACCGGATCTCGTCGCTGGATCGGGGTTCCTGCCCCTCTGTTCGCGCCTCATCTGTAACGCCGCGAGATCACGCGCAGCCGCCGTTTGATCGCCGACCGTCGAATGAACCTGACGCATCACAGCCTCGGAGGAAAGTCTGATGCAGCACCACCTCGGACACGAGTCTGACGCCCTCTCTCGCCGTAAGGGTGTCAGGTCGCCGAGCCGTGGCGGCGATGCCAGAATCTCCGAGCCCCGTGTTTGGTCGTCGTCGCGCTTGCGCGGAGTGGACCGGTGCCCGCGGCCACGAGCCAGGGACTCCGATGGCGACTCCGGGAGGATCGACTACCGGGAAATTACTGCTCGTTGGTTAGCGGTCGAGCTTTGATCGTGGCCGTCGTCCCTTCGAGCTCAGGTTCCTCGACGGAGACAACGACCATCTCTCGACCATCGAAGGTGAATCTGCTCCCTTCGTTCAACGCTTGCTCAGTCACAAAGGTTGACGATTGGGGCTCGCCTTCGAGCATCAGCGTGTAGCGCCAGCCCTCCATCAAGACGAGCGTACCCTGCGCCACACGTACGCGACGGTCGCCCTCCGCGCCGGCGTCTCGATTGGATCCAGCGAGCGAGCGAATCTCGGCCTTCGAATCGTATGGGACGGCGGGCTGCGGGATGCCAGCCGCGACCTGCCCCGGCCCCCCGGAGTCTCTGGCGTCGTTGGGAACGCCTTCTCGGTATGCGCCTCGAGTGCGATTGGCGATGGCCGGACTACAACGTCGTTTCTGTCTCGCAGGTCGCGGTGAACGTTTTGATGGTCGCTGTTGCTTTGTACGCGGTCGGGCCGACATGCCTTCTTGTCGCGAAGCTCATTGCGCTTCGAGGGCGTGACCGGGTGATTTAGTCGAATCGCCGCGATCAACGCGGATCTACTAGATCGTCGACCCGGGCGTTTACTCGCGCTCGAGACGTTCGGACACAGTCCAGTAGACCTGCGGCTTAGGCCCGACGGACACCACCTCGACCAACTCGGGGTTCTCCTCGTCAGGCAGGAGTTGGTAGACGATCCGGTAGCGCGGTCGCGGATCGCCGCGCGGACGATGGGGCGGCTCCCATAGCGGGTTCCATGGTTCGTCGTCTTCCTCGAAGTAGAGCTTGTACAAGCCCCTCAGGTCGCCTGTGCTGACCTGGTAGCCAAGCTCTTTGCCGAGCGAGCGATCTCGGCGCACGCGCTTCAACCACCACAACGCGACCTTCTGCAACTGCCTTGATGTCTGCGAGGGCGTCTTCGTCTTCGTGCTCGAAGAACCGTACGACGAGGTTCAATCGAGCGAGTGCTCGCTCGGGTCAAACCCAAGCTTCTCCATCGCCTGGTCGAGTTCGATGGACTTCTTGCCCCGCGTCGCATTCCGAGATGCGACCAAGGCACCGATCTCCTGGTTCTCTGCCGAGTCCGTCAACTCCAGCCATCCCTCATAGGAAAGGACGACCGCCTCCGGACGCCGGTGTGCGCCGAAGAACCTCGGCGGCGCGTCGGCACCGAGTTCGCGCGCGTCATGCAGGTAGTTGGAGAGGTGGCTCTTCGCCTCACGCACGCTGTCAACCCCTAGAAGGGGAAACGTCTCCGACCTGCTCTTTGCCGCGCCTCGCGCCATGCTCGGAGTATAGCCAAACGTGGCCACGTTTGTACCTACGTTTTCGCCTGATGCTCAGCGCCTTCGTGCCAGTCGGACATGCAGTCTGCTCTTTCTAGCCGACCCTTGCCTGCGCCTGCTGATCACGGACGTGCTCATCGTTGTCGCCGCGAACTCCAGCTCTGCTGAAGGAGGCAGTTCAAAGACCATGCCCGCTCGCCGCTTGTCCTCTCAATCGTCGGAGCTCTCTAGACGCCGCTGCGCGTCTTCGATGCGCCTCCTCGTGTGCTCGGCCTCTGCTTCGGCCTCCTTCCTTTGCTGCTCAAGCTCTGGCGCGACGCGTCGTTCGTACTCGGTGTTCGCAGCCGCGATCCGCTCGTCGAGGTGTTGCAGGTAGTTCTCGACCTCCGTGTCCGGGGCGCGCAGCTGCACCTTGCCGCCCATCAGGCGCGGTGGGTGCATGCTCACGGACAGCGAAACGCCGGGTGGCGCGTTGAAGAAGCTACTGCCGCTGAAGATCTCAGCCCATCCCCTGTCGGGGTGCGGGGTCAAAGGAACGTCAATCAGGAGAAGTCCTGAAGCTGTCGGATCCGGACCGAGAACGTCTGGCTTTCCACGCTCAACTTTCATGCTCATCCTTTCCTTGTGGTGGCTTGGCCGCGAAGTCGCCGAGACGGTCGATTTCGCCGGCGAGAATGACCAGCGCCTCTTCAAGCGCGTCAAGCCGGTTGCCAAGGCCAGTCTGGCCCGGCTGTCCGGGCTGGCGATAGTGGGCAGAGGAGTACCGATCGTTCTGCTGGCGCGTGCGCGCGAACAGCTGTTTGATGCGGTCTTCGACCGGCTCGCTCACCGCCAGGCCTGCCTGGTGTTAGGCGGTGTGGGCTCGCCCGGCACCCAGTCGCCCGTGATCGACCTCTGGTTCGGCGCCTGGTCGCGGTACACGTTCGGATCTTCCCATTCGAGGAGCAGCCGCCTGCTGCCCTGCGCGCGTGGGCCGAGTTGGCAGCGGGTGATGCGGCTTGCGCGTCCGCCGCCGACTAGGCCGTCGGCAAGCACAAGCCGTGTGATCGCTTCAGCAACCTCGTTCGGCAACTCGAAGCATTGCCGGAGGTCGTCGTCTTCGACGCCCGTCGCGGTGAGGCCCATCATCGCCAGATGGTCGGGCAGCGGCTCCTGAAAGAGCTGGTGCTTGAGCCCGAGCTCGGTCAGGTCGTCGGCGCCGTAGCCGGTCGTGCCGGCGCGCATCTGGTTGCCACCTGGAAGCTGCAACCGGGACAAGGTGACCTCCATCTCCGAACGCCCTCCGGCCCGTACGGTCCGTCGAACATCTGTGAGCTCGCCGTCGACGACCCGCGCCTCGTAGGTGAGCCGCAGCTGGCGGCGGCCGTACTGCTGGTCGCGAAGGGCGCCGATGCGATAGGCGATGTCCTCGTTTGTCTGGAACTTGACGGAGGCGGTCGTCGCGTCTTCGACGATCTCGTCCGCCCGAAAGATCAAGTCCCCGAGCTTCACCCACGGCGAGAGGGCCTCGGCAGCGAGGTCATGCAGACGACGACGCACACGCCGGACGAGATCCTCGGTGTCGGCGTAATTTTCGGTGGTCAGGAAGACTCGAAGCCGGTCGTTGATGAAGTGAGTCAGATGACCTTCGCGCGCGGAGCCGTCTTCGGCGACGAAGACGACAACGCGCCTGCCGCCTTCGCGAGCGCGGTGGTACTCGGCCTCCGTGGCCGAGTAGCCGGTCGCCGCGTTCTGGCGCCCGTAAACCTGGTTGAGGATCGCGACATACACGGTGGACGAGTCGACCTCCGTCAGATACGCCTCCTCTGCGTCGGCGTCTCGACCGAACTCTTCAAACCAGACCGCCCGCGCTCCCTCGTCCTCGATCGCCGCTGCTACCGCACGCCGCTCGGCCGCCGTGTCGGCCATCGCGCTCGAGATGAAGACGCGCTGCGCGCCGAGCCAGTCGCGCATGCGCTCGGGATCGGCGCGCCGAGCTGCAGCAGTCAGGTCGATCGTCAACACACGAAGCTCCGCTTGATCACGTGCAGCAGTCCGTCAACGCTCGTTCGGCATGCTCGAGCGCCGCGCCAAGTCCCGCCTGCGGCTTCGGATACGACCCGATCATCCGCTGCACGCACGGGCTGAACGCCGCCGGCGACCCGCCGCCGCCACCGGCAAGGTTGCCGTAGCCGAACGAGAAGCTCCCAGATGTGCACGTGACCGACACGCCCCACTCGCTCGAGCGCCCCTGCGGAAGCCGACGCCGGATCTGCTGCGTCATCTCGCGGACTGCCTCGTTCAGCCGCTGTGCACGCGATAGGGCCGAACCGTTGACGACAACGACGAGCGACCCGTTACGGCGCTCGACCGAACCGGAAACCGACGTCGCGCCACTGTTGACCTGCATAGAGCAAACGGTGAAGTCGTCCAAGCTTCGTCCTTTGGTTCCTTTCTGGCGCGCCGCTAGCGCTTCTTCGCCCGCTGCGCAAGATCCGACGCCGCCGCGCGCTTGGCCGCCTTCGGTGCCGTCTTCGAGGCGAGGGTCGTCGCAGGCTTGCGGTATCTCGTGGTGGATCAAAGGCGCTGCCGGACAAGGACAAACGCTCGTCAAACAGTCCTCACTCCACTCCGACGGCCTAGACTAGCGATCCTCATGCCTTGGATGACGGCCCCGGACGAGCTCGCTCACTATGTCGAGCGCGACGCACTGAAGGGCGACGTCGCCCTTGTCGTTGCTCATCCACAGTTCCACGTCGGCGGGGATTGGAGGACCGGCGAGTCTGAGTCTGTGGGTCGCTGCGCGGAATGCGAAAGGTTCATGGCGGCTCGCGTCCACGATGCACAGTGATTCACGACCGCACTAGCTTTCCTTCGGAGTTCGCGGCCGTCTCTCCGGACCAACGATGGACGAGAAGCGCTCTCAACGCCAACTCGCCGGGTGGTGGAAAGCCGCGTGCGAACGTGTGCGCTCACGACCAAACCACATCGGGGCGGGTCCTAATCCCACGACGGATCTGCTCGCGTACCCAGCAATGACCCGATTGAGCCGAGCAACTCATCGCTAGTCAGCGAGAGCCTCCGCCTGCCCCGTTGTCCGCCGGGACGACACTTCCGTGCGAACGAGATGCGAACATCAGCGCGTCCGCGCGCGTCCACGTGCGGGTCATCCGTCGTCGTCAGATGGTAAGGAGGGGGTCTCCGGTTCGAGTCCGGAAGAGGGCTCTCGGAAAGTACCTGCAAATGACGATTTCTCTTGCCTGGTTTGCAAACGGCTGTCACGCGCGGGCACTAGCGGGGTCTCTCTGGTGTTCGCACGGCGTTCGCATGCCACCGCCGAATTTGGCTTGATCAAGCCGATCTGAACCACGTCTGACCCCTTCTTGCGCCGAAGGGGGCCGAACCCGCGTCGTAGCCGGACGGTGAGTCACACATGCGCCGAGGAACGCGATCGGGTCCGCCGCCACCACAGCAAGCATGAGCGAGAGAGCGACGTGGCCCAGTAGGCAGAGCGGTCTGGTTGTCCACGTCTCTTCCGCGGCGCACAGCGCAAATAAGGTCGGCCAGCAACCGCTACACGTGGCCAAGCATCGGGGCGTACGGGAACGCGAAAAGTGAGGGGCGTACGCCCGTGGCCGGTGCTAACGCTCCTGAACGGTCGGCAGTGCGCGGAGCTCGTTGAGCAGCGCTTCGTACTCCTGCGGATTCAGCTTCGCAAAGTCCGCCCCGGTCTGCAGCCGGCCGATCACCTTCTTCGGCGCGACCTCGGTCGTTCTCGGACCGTCCTCGATCAGCGGCACCCAGACATCAACGCGGCACGGGTAGACCCACGGCCAACGAAGTTCCCAGACCGGGTGGCGCTGCCATTGCGGGTTGTCGAGGATCTCGGCGGCCGCGAACAGCCTGACGTGGATGACCGCGTGGAAGAGGACGAGATCGCCGCGACCCATTTGCGGAGGCTTGCGGTGAGTGGCCGGACCGGTGATGAGATCGAAGCGGTCGAGGTCGGCGCCACGCGTCCAGTCGTTAGGCATCGGCGCGTGCGGCTCCGTCACTCCGAGCGGTTTCAGCCAGTACTGAGGCATCTTGTGCGGATCGTATGCTTGACGCTAGTGGCGAGGCCGCGTGCATCAAGGCCTGATCTGGGCCACCTGAAGCGCGCGGTCGACGCCGCGGTCGCGGCAACGCACACCCCACCAACCCCGGGGGCCACAAGTTGGCCTTTCACGCTTCCGCAGCAACACCTAGCGCTCGACGACGCGCTCCGAATCTGGGACGTCGTCCGCTACGTCCGCCGCGATCACCGACGCCTCTATCGGCAGTTCCTCTCGCAGTGGACGATCTATGACTTCGTCGTCGACTACCTCCGCGAGGCGGACAAACCGACACTCCCCGATCTCGTGGCCGAACTCGATAAGCGCGCCGGACAGGAGACGACATGGCTCGTCGACATCCCGCTCCTCAACCTCACCCCACCACGCGAAACCGTGCCACTCGGGAAACGGGCGATGCTCGTCCGTGCCGACCACACGCGTCGTGCGGGGCGACGATTCGGTCCATACCTCGAAGACGTCTGGGCGGTGAAGCGGAACCTCGGCGACGAGCTGACGCCACGCAACCGCTGGCTTCAAGCCTCGGGGTCGCACGAGGTGGATGTTGACACGCGGATGACAGCGTCGCTCTTGCTCGTCGAGGACGGCGTAGAGGAGCTAGCGGTCAATCTGGCCGAGACGAGGGCGCGACTGGCGGTCGCGATGTGGTGCCTTCTCTCGCCACCCCGCCTCGCGCACGACCCGCGCCAACCGTGGCCGCGCGTCGGCGGCTGGACCCCCGCGGCGCACATCGAGTTTGGGATCCAGCGGAAGCTCTACGAGCCGGGCCACGGCTTCGGGCGCGCACAGCGGCGCGGCAACAGAATCACGGTGCACGACATCGCTTACCGCCTAACGCGTAGCGAGAACTACTTGATGGCGCCATTCGTGGCGATGGAGAAGGCACGTGCCGGCAATCAGTGCGCGCTTGCGATCCTGAGCGCGGCCCGCTCGCTCTATCTCGCCCAGCAGATCCCGAACGAGCTCGAACGAACAGAGCGCGTGCTCCACGTCTGGCGGGCGAAGGAAGCGCTCTCCGATCGTGGGCGGCGGGGACAGGGAAGCAACGAGCAACGCTGGCAGCGCCTCGTCATGAACCTGCGGCTCCGAAACGAGCTCGCTCAGCGAGGGTACAACCACGACGAGATCGACGAGGCCCTTGCGCTCGCCGAGTCACTTCGCCACCTAGCCACGCACCGCTCCGAGGATGTCCTCGTCAACCTCAACTATCCTGAGCAGCTGAAGACGCAGCTAAAGACAGAGGTACTCGACGCCGACAAGCTCGCGCTCGCTCTCGTCGCCGCCGACTGGCCCGTGCTCCTGGCGACCGTACGCGTGGCGGCGCGGCGGCTGGCGAAAGGAGCGATCAAGAACGGCTGGAGCGAGAGCTGGTTCAATCGCCGGTTCGCGTAGCGGTGAGTTCCTGGGGCCCTCGGAGCCGGCTACACCAGGGCCCGCGCCAATGACGCGACGCGGCGCCTACTCGATCTCCGCCTCGCGCTCGCGCACGTTCGCGTAGCGCTCCTTGCGTCGCCGGTCGCGCTCGCGGCTGCGCTCGATTTCCTCGCGGCTCATCCAGCGTGCCCAGCGGACGCGGCCGCGCCTGATCCAGTAGTGGGACTGGCACTGGAAGCTCCAGTTTCCGATCGAGGGTGAGAGCGAGACCGTCTCGCCGTTGAAGGCGATCTCCCAGTCGGTCGGGGTCAGCGGCGTCACCACCTCGCGGCCGCAACCGCAGGCGCAGAGGTGCATCGCCGTCGCATAGAGGATCGAAACGTAGAGGACGCCCTCTTCGAGCCGCTCCGGGATCCGCTCGACGAACTCGTGGCCGAGACGCTCGACCTTCGTCATGCCGCCTCGCCATTGATCAGCGTGTTGCCCCCGATCACGTAGAGGGTGTTGTGCTCAGCCTCTTCGTCACGGTAGAAGCCGAGGAGCTTCTTCCACTTGATCACCGCGAGCGCGGCGTTAAGCGCATTCAACTCGACAATCTGGATGTTCTGGGCGTACGGATCGTCAACCCCGCCCCCCGAGGAGATGCGCGTACCGGCATGGCCGCTGCGCTCCGGTGTAATCGTTGTCGCGCGCAGGATCCCGCCGAGCGCCCCCGCCTCGTAGAGCCCCATGCCGACATCGACGAACGGGACGCCGAACTCGATCAGCTTCCCGGGGATGAGCGCTTTCGCCTCGCTCGACTCGGCGGTGAGGAAAACGAAGTCGAACGCGCGCAGCTCCTCAACGTTCTCCTCGACGATGTTGTACGGGTGCGCGACGATGCCGCGGCGCATCTTCGAGTAGAGCCGCGCGAAGTGCTCGACCTTCTTCAGGTGTTCCTCCAGCTCCTGAATCGAGGGCGCGCCCGGCGAGCGGAAGGCGTTGTGCTGGAGGAAGTCGTCCTCGTCGAAGAGGTGGAGCTCGCCGATCGGCGTCTTGGCGAGGAAATCGAGGATGTAGGAGCCGGTACCGCCGAGGCCGACGATCGCGACCTTCGAGACTTTGAGCCTCTCGGTCAGCGCGGCGATGCCGGCCCGACTTGAGGCGGTGTCGATGTAGTTGAAGACCGACTCCTCGTCCTGGTCACGGATGACCGGGAAGGTGCACGCAGACACGTCCCCGTCGAGCGTGCGTGCCGGATCCGAGATCATCCGCGCGTAGGTCGTCATCTTCTGGTGGTAGTTGGCGTAGCCAGCCCCGCCGAGCGGCTTGCTCGAAAACGAGCAGTCGGAGACGAGGTCGGCGCCGAGCGTCTGCTGTCCAACGGTGTGGAGGATCTTCGAGAGCGGCGCGCCGTCACCGCCGTGGGGAACGCCGCCGATGAAGTGGGCGACGTGGTCGCTCGGCTTCACCGTCACGTCACCCGCGAGCTCGAGCGTCGAGACGAGTGTGCCGAAGGCGACCACGCCGTCGGCGTTGCGGTAGGGGACATGGCCGACGAGGAGGTGTGCGCCGCGCACCGCCACCTCGTAACCCTCGTCCTCGAGGCGCTTCAGGTCGGAGCTACGACTTATCAGTCTGCGTGACATCGAAGATCGTGCCCTCCTTCACCTTCACCGACTGCCCCGGAAGCAGGTCGCCCGAGCGGTTGCCGGCCGCCTTGCGGTAGGCGGCGGTGTAAACGATGTTCGGACCGGTCGGCGAGCCCGGGAACGCCAGCTCGACCACCTCCTCGAACGAGACCTCCTTGTCTTCCACCGTCCTCTCGCGCCCGTTAATGATGATCGCGACCTGGCGGGTCTTCCCCTGCTCGCCCTGCGCATCCGCGTGCTGTGTGTTCATCTCCGTCCTCCGTCTGTAGGCCGATCGCTCTTGTAGGCTCGACCGGGTTCAGCTACTCTTCGATAATACTATACACCAAAACGGTTCATCTTTTTCCAGACATGGAGGTATCCTTCGCCAACCGCAAGCTCCAGAAGCTCTGCGAGTCCGACAAGGAGCTGCGGAAGGCATACGGGAGCGACGGCGCGAAGAAAGTGATGAGGCGCTTGAGCGACCTACGGGCAGCCCCGACGCTGGAGGAGATGCGGAACCTGCCCGGCCGCATCCACGAGCTCGAGGCCGACCGAGACGGCCAGCTCGCGATCGACCTTGCGGGCGGCCGCCGGCTCGTAATCGCACCGACTAACGGCTGGCCCAGCAAGAAGCAGGGGGGCGCGCACGTCTGGACCGAAATCGACGCCGTCCAAGTGCTCGAGATAGCCGACTACCACTAATGGCTAACACACAGGAGGATCAGGAACGATGGCGGTGATGGCCACGGAGCATTCGTTCCGCCCAACCTACGCAGTACCACCCGGCGAGACGATCGCGGACCTGCTCGAGGAGCATGAGATGACTCAGACTGAGCTCGCCAAGCGGCTTGGTGTCACCCTCAAGCACGTCAACCAGATCGTCAACGGCGGGGCGTCAATCTCGGCAGAGTTGGCACTCGGCCTCGAGAAGGTTTTTCGCGTCCCTGCGGACTTCTGGCTCAACCGCGAATCGCTCTACCGGGCCGACCTCGCCCGCCAGACCGAGACCAAACAGCTGGAAACGCAGGTGGGCTGGGCGAAGACATTCCCGATAAAGGATCTAAGGAAGTCGGGCTTTATCTCGAAGGAGGCGGCCGGCGTCGAACTCGTCCAAGAACTCCTCCGCTTCCTCGGCGTCGCCAACCCGGCGCTCTGGGAAAGCCGCGCCGCCGCCTATCGGCGCTCACAGCACTACAAGAGCGACCAACCCGCGCTGGACGCCTGGCTCCGGGTCGGAGAACTCCGCGCTGCTGCAATTGAATGTCAGCCATTCGATAGTGACGACTTCACGACTGCGCTGCACCAGGCACGCGGACTCACGCGCGAACACCCCACGATCTGGCAGCCGCAAATCACGAAGGCACTTGCCGAAGCCGGCGTCGCGCTTGTCATCGTCGACACCTTCGAGGGCGCGCGCGCCCACGGCGCGACCCGCTGGCTCACCCCCCACAAGGGCCTGATCCAACTCAGCCTCCGCTACCACTGGGAAGACGTCTTCTGGTTCAGCTTCTTCCACGAGGCCGCACATGTCTTACTCCATCGCAAGAAGGGCGTCTTCATCGACGGGCTTAAGCTCGCCGAAGGCACCGGAACAGACGACGACAAACGGCTCGAAGAAGAAGCGAACCGCTTCGCAGCGCGCTTCCTCATCCCCAAACAGCATGAACAGAGACTCTGGCAGCTGGAGCCCTCAGAGATCCCAGCCTTCGCGGACGAACTCGGAATCACGCCAGCGATCGTTGTCGGACGACTACAGCACGAGGGACTCATCCACTACGCCGAGAGCAAGAGGTGGAAGCGCCAGCTTCATTTCGTCGATACATGACTCCGTAGCTCGAGTTCCGCACGAGCTGAGATCGCGACTACGGCCGACAAGTATCGGGAGATAGACGAGCTGAGCTGACGTCGCGATGCTCACCGATGAAGGGGTTGAAGCGTCCACCATCGTCCACCGCGTCCAAGATCGCTTCCTCGGATGGTGCGCTGAGCGTGTCGAGAGGCCGAACCGCGTGCTCACGCTGGCGCACCTGGTGGGGCGATCAGCAGCCTGTGGTACGACGACGGTCGTTCGCCGCGCCGGTTTTGTCAGCGGGTTATTCGAGAACGCGCCGCTCTCGCAGCTCACGAAGAGCCGCTTGCAGATCGCGATCGAAGCGCGCCGCGTGCTCCGGACGCCCCGGGAATGGGAGGACGAAGAACGGTCGATCAGTGACCCCAGCAGCTGCAGCTGCTCGTCGGACGTTCTCTTGGATGCCATGACCAAGACGACGGCCGCTGGGTTCGTGTCGCGCAGCCGGAGGGCGAGGCTCTCCTCGCCTCAACTCTCTTACGCAGCCGTTCGCGTTTCCGCGCCGGGACGGTCAGCTTGAGGTGGTTGACGGGCTGCAGGCACAGGTCGTCTAGGTAACAGCCAAGCGTCAGGAATGACTGAAGAAAACGCCCTGGATCACACCCCGGTAGCGCCCGTTCGAACGCGTGCTTCGTGGCGAAGTACAGCTTCGAGTTCTCGGCATAGAAGAACGTACCGCCGGCAGGGGGTGACTCGCGGACGAACAGCACCCGCACAACGTCCGGGCAGTAACTCGTCGCGATCGCCACTCACCCGAGAGCGTGCTTCTCACGCGCCCACTTGAGCTCGCTTTCCTCGAGTGGAAGCTGCCTGATCAGCTCTTGCCACGACACCGCGCGGAACCAGAGCCGTTCAAGTCGTTCGGCGTCCTTCAACGTCCTCGTCAGGAGCTCTGGCCACCCTGGCCACCCGTCCACGGCGTGGAAGTACGGGTTGCGATCGTCGTACACCAGAACGAACACCGCGCGCCGCCCTTCACCCGCGAGTGCGCGAGCGGCCGCCGCGTTCCGGATCGCCTGATACGACGAGGAAATCGGGCACGGCCTGCCGGGAACACGATCCGGCAGGAAGAACACTTCACGGGCCGTCTCCCAGTACAGCGGACGACGGAGCACCTTCTGAGAGCAGTTCGCGACTTCCGGCGCGCCCTGCGGGCAACTGCATCGCCCCATCCCATCCTCGCCGAACTTCGCCTCGACACAGATGACCGCTGCCTCATCCTCAACGAGGAAGTCGATCGTGCTGACGAGCGGCGATTCGTTCAACAGCGCTGAATCAAGCTCGACCTCGAAGCGAACGGTCGGCGCGGGCGAACGCAGGACTCCGGGCAATGCAAGTGCGTTCTCGAGCCAGCGAACGGATGGATCGCGCCGCCAGGCAAGGCCCAGTAGGGCAAGAGCGATCACTTGGCTCGAGCGGCCGGAAAGGTGCTGGAGATGCCGAAGCTTCTCCGGGAGGTACTCCTCGAGGAAGTCGGCGCCAGCAGGAAGAGCCGCGGCCAGATCTTCGGCTTTGACCGGATGATCGCCTGCTAGCTCTGGATGCGTTGCGAAGTAGTGGCGGTAGTGCTCCCGCAAGGCGCGCTCGTAAACGCCGTACGGCTTTCGGCAGATCGAGTCGATCTCGTTGGTGGGCCACGAGGCGAGCCGCAGGCTCACGCGGTCGCCTTGCCTTTCGTGGGTGTCGTCTTTGGATCGGACGGCTTGACTCGTCGATACAGACGCGCGCTCTTGTAGTCGAGCTCGTAGATCGTGTTCATCACATCTTCGATGACCTCGATCGCCATCGCGAGGTCTTCAGCGGCCGGTCGGTTCAGGCGGTGCAATGCGGTGTTTCCGAGAAAACGGAACCCGTGCAGGCTGTCGACGATCGCCGCCGGAACGTTCGGAAGACTCTTCAGGCCGTTGATCTTGCCTTCGAGAGTCGACCTGGTCGCGCCACGCGCGGTCGGGCCACTCGTGACTCCCTGGTCGACGCAGATGCCTTCAAGCAGCGCGCGAAGCCCGCCCGCACAGAGCACGTACGCACCACCGTCGAACGTCTTAACGATCTCCTCGTAGAGATCCTCGAGCTCAACCGACAGCTTGCGGTACTCCTTCGGCTTAATCCAAGTCTGCGTGCGCGGCGGATAGAAGCGGATCGTCGGGTCAGGTCCGTCCGGGCTGACATCCTCTGAGGTCATCCACGTCTCTTTGAACGTGACCTCTTCGCAGCCGCGGCACTGCCAGATCTCCCAATCGGCCTCCGCGTGGTCGATCATCATCTCGGCGTATTGCTCGGGCCGGAACACCTGCGCGTGGCTCGCCTTGCGCTCATGCCAGGTGTTCCGCCCGCAGCGGTTGCAAAAGATCCGTTCGCCGGGCGGCGCTGGCTCAGACACGACGCCATCCTGGCGTACCCAAGTCGACGCCGCAGAATTGCCAGTACCGCCACGTCCGAGCACACAGACGATCAACGGCGGCAGAGCAGGCGAAAGTGCTCGCCGTGGGACTCGACCCGTGAGAACGTCATGCGAACATGAACGCGACCACGGGCGTCCACTCGCGGGTTACGTGTCGTCTTCAGATTCCAGCGGCTTGCGAGGCTTTTGTGCTCTTGGAGGCCCGCGCGTGCCCGCGCGTCCCGCCTCAGAACCTGAATGGTAAGGAGGGGGTCTACGGTTCGAGTCCGTCAGAGGGCTTGATTTGCAGGGGTTTTGCGAGAGTTACCTGACCCCCTCCGTAAGCGTGCGAACGCGATGCGAACGTGACGCCCGAAGTGCCTGCTAGATGATGGGTTTTTTCGACGTCGGGGCCGCGACGGCAGGGCGCGTGCGGGCACGTGCGTCCTACGTCCCCGTGACTGGTCGTACCGCAACCCGCCTTTCAGACTCAGTGCGTAGTTACCTGGCGGGCAACGAAAGTTCGCTTACGGTGATGACGACCTTGGTTCGATGAAGCTCTGAGCTCGATCATGCCCTCGTAATTCTCCGGCGAGATGAACGTGGTCAGCGTCTGGCCGACGAAGGGCGACAGCAGCCTCGCCCGGATCTGATCGAAGCCCCCGAGGTCGGCGCCGATGGCGCTGACCAGGTCCACCTTCGCCGTGCTGCACACACGTACGTCCCCAAGCCGCCCGATGCACCGATGATCAGCACCTTCTTGCCGGGCGCCTCTTCCGTGGTCGCGTAAGCCCTGCAGCGCAGGCAGGCCAGAAACCTCGTCGTCGTCGCCACCGGATCCCTGTTGGCGAAGCTATGGCGGCATCTCTCGTCGCGCCGAGATGCTCGCTGCATCTGCGCCCGTCACGAACTGCCGTCCAACTCGAGGCGGTCCCGCAACACCACGCCGAAGCCGAACGATGCACGGCGCCGTCGTACAATCGACGAACCCTGAACGAGGAGCGGGTTGACGGCAGCGATAGTCGGTCGCGAGGCGGAGCTCGGCGCCGTTGTGCGCTTTCTGGATCGGGTGGCGGTCGGTCCGGCGGCGCTCGTGATCGAGGGTGAAGCGGGGATTGGGAAGACGACCGTCTGGCAAGAGGCGGTCGCAGCGGCTGAAGCTCGTTCCTTCAAGGTTCTCCGCGCACAGCCAACCGAGCGCGAGGCGACGCTTTCGTACGGAGTGCTGGCCGATCTCGTCAGTGTTGTGTTCGAGGAGACTCGAGCGGTGCTACCCGCTCCGCAGGATCGCGCGCTGGCGGCCGCCTTGCTACTCGACGATCTCGAGGAGCCAGGCTGACCTGCGAACGACGGCGACAGCGCTCGTTGGAGTCCTGGCGGCGCTTGCGGTCGAGCAGCCGGTACTCGTCGCGGTCGACGACGTGCAGTGGCTTGACACGGCATCTGAGCGCGCGCTGGAGTTTGCGGCGCGACGGCTGCCTTCGCGGATCGGTTTGCTCCTGACGCTACGGGCTGAAGCGCGCGGGGTGGTGCCGCTAGGGCTCGATCGCGCGCTAGCGGAGGATCGACTGGAGCGCGTTGTCCCGGCGCCGCTCTCGCTGGCGGCGCTGCATCACCTGCTCAGCCGGCGGCTTGGAATGTCGCTGGCCCGCCCGACGCTCGCTCGTCTCGCTGCCGCGTCCGGCGGCAACCCCTTCTTCGCATTGGAGATCGGTCGTGCGCTGGCACGAGCGGGGGACGAGCCCACGTTCGACGATCCGCTGCCTGTGCCGTCGGCGCTGCAGGGACTCGTGGCGGCGCGTCTGCGCCCCCTCTCAACGGCGGCCGAGGAGGCTGTCCTCGTCGCTGCCACGCTTTCGCGCCCGACGATCACAGCAGTCGCCTGTGCCTTAACAGCACCAGAAACGGCAACCGTGGCTCTGGCCGAGGCCGAGGACGCCGGTTTGCTCGTCTCGGAGCGTGGGCGCATCAGGTTCACTCATCCCTTGCTCGCAGCTGGCGTCTACGGCTCCGTCTCGTGGGAGCGGCGGCGACAGCTGCATCGGCGTCTGGCAGAGGTGGTCGGCGACGGGGAGGAGCGTGCACGTCATCTGGCACTCAGCACGGATGAGGTTGACGAGGCGGTCGCCGCGGAGCTCGAGCGGGCCGCGCGGCAAGCGTCGCTGAGGGGCGCGCAGGATGCTGCCGCTGAGTTGTTCGAGGCCGCCTGCCGCCTGACGCCGCCGGACCAACCCGAGGCGCACGCCCGGCGGCTGCTCGCCCAGGCGACATCGCTGCTTTGGGTTGGCGGAGAAATGGCCGGTCGTGGCCTCGCCGAGCGAGCGCTTGAGGCTGCGGCTTCGCCCGCGCTGCGTGCCCAGGCGCTGCTGTGCCTAGCGAACATTGATTGGTCCGAGGGGGCGACCGGTGATGCGAACGAGCGCCTGGAGCAGGCGCTCACGGCGGTGCCTGACGAGCATGAGCTCAGAGGCAGGATCTACGCAACGCTCGCCAGGTTCAACGTTCTCCGTGAACCGAAGCGGGCGGTGACATACGCGGAAGCGGCCACGCAGGTACTGAGCGAGGAGCGAGAACCGGAGCTTGTCGCCTCGGCCCTGATCGACCGGTTCTTCGCCGAGACAATCCTCGGGCACCGGCCAAAGCCAGAGCTGTTCGAGCGCGGACTGGAGCTGGAGACTCGAGCCGGAATCCCCGCCAAGCATCCCATTCCCCTGCTCTGGTTCCACTTCACCGACGATTTTGCTGCCGCCAGGTCCCGCTTCGCCGAAGAGGACGAGATGTACCGCGAACGCGGCTGGGAAACATCGCGAGCCGACCGACTGGGACACCTAGCGCTCGCCGAGCTCCGCGCCGGGCATTGGGCGCTGGCTGAACGGTACATCGAGGAGAGCTGTGCGCCGCTCGTGCAATCCGAGGCGCGAGGTCCGGGCGCGATGCGGTTCGCGTTCCGCTCGCTCGTCGACGCTCACTGCGGCCGAACGGAACGCGCTCGGGCGACGCTGCTGCCCCTGATCGAGCAGTTCGAGGCAGGGGAACAGGCCTGGTGGGCCGCGATGTCCCTCTCCACGCTCGGCTTCGTGGAGTTCGCGCGCGGCGACGACGAGGCGGCCGACCGCGCGCTCGCGCGGATGTCGCGAGCTGGTCGACTCGATCGGGAGTCAGGGAAGTCCCGCTCGATCGGAGCGAGCCCTTTCACATCGAGTCGCTGCTTGCCCTCGGCGAGCTCGAGCACGCGCAGACGGTCCTCCAGCGCCTTGAGGTCCGCGGTCGCGCCTTCCCTCGCCTTGGGATCTCCACGACGTTGCCCACGAGCGCGTGCGCTCATGCTCGCCGCCGACGGGACCTGCTCGCCGCGCTCGCCGCGCTCGACACACTTGATCTGGCCGCAGCCTCGCGGATCCCGTTCGAGCTCGGCTGGGCGCTCCTCGTCAAGGGCCGGCTGCACCGTCGCGCGACCCGAAGCGGTTGGCCGCCGAGTCGCTCCGGCAGGCGCTCGCGCTTTCGAGGGTCTCGGCGCTCCCTCCTGGGCCGAACGTGCCCGGGGCGACTCGCGCGCGTCGGCTTGCACCACCGCTCGCCGCACGAGCTGACGCCGACGGAGCTGCGCGTCGCGGAGCTGGCCGCGGGGGGATTGACGAACCGCGAGGTCGCGGCCGCCGCCTTCATGAGCCCGAAGACGGTCGAGGCGAACCTTTCGCGCGTGTACCGAAAGCTAGGTATCCACTCGCGCGCCGAGCTCGGCGCCTCGATGGGAAGCAGAGAGAGGGAGACCGGGGCCGAAAGGTAGGGAAACGCCCGACGTCTCGGGGGCGGCGGCGCCGTAGCGTCGTGCCATGGCACTTCGACCGGTTGCAAAGGTCCGGCAGCATTCCTCGTCGAGCACTACCGACCCAGCCTGACGCCCAAGAGCTCGGGAAGTGGGTCGGATGCGTGCACGAGGCAATCTCCGACCTGGAACGCGAGGGGAAGCCGCTGCGGTTCCTCCGGTCGACGATCGTTCCCCGCGACGAGTCGTTCCTCTGCGTCCTCGAAGCGGAATCCGAGCAGCTGATCGGGCGGCCTACGCCCGCGCCGGGATCCCGTTCGAGCGGATCTCAACCGCGATCACCGAGGAAGCCACGTTCTCTAGCTCGACTCCAAGCGAGTCGGAAAGGAAGTCAAGATGATCCGAAACAAGTCGGTGCTGGTCGCGGTCGCTCTGACCGCGCTTGCGGCAATCTTCGCCGCCGGAGCGACCTCCGCCTCGGTCGGCAAGAAGACCCCAAGAGCCAACGGCCCTCCCGGAACGTGGATGACGACCGTCACGCTCGAGGATCCGCCCCCGGGCGTCGCGGCGAGCTTCCGCGCGCTGAACACGTTCCTCCCGAGCGGAGAGCTGCTGGTGTCGAGCTCCGTCGGGACGCCCGCCACTCGCAGCCTGGCGCATGGCGACTGGATTCGAACCGGTAACCGCCGTTTCGCCTCCTCATTCGTCTTCTTCCGGTTCGATCCGGCGGGAGCGTTCATCGGTTCACAGAGGGTGCACCGAACGATCATCCTCGCAGCGAGCCTCAACGCGTTCACCTCGACGGATGTGGTGGAGATCCTCGATCCCAGCGGTACTGTGATTCGCAGCTCCCGCGCCACCGAGGCCGGGCAGCGGCTGACTCGTTCAGCAATCGCGGGGTAGAGGTCGATGGAACGGGCGAAAGCCGCGCAAGTGGGTCGGC
>CAWBKK010000007.1:0-59056 GCA_963789355.1 uncultured Gaiellaceae bacterium | reverse complement strand
GCGGACCGTGAGCGCGATCTTCGTGATCCCGGTGCCGGGGACGAACGTCACGGCTGCCGACGTCTGCAGTCGCTCGGGCGCCGACCCCGCCTTCGCAAGCCCGTTCGCGAGCGCCATCGAGAAGCACGACGCGTGCGCCGCCGCGATCAGCTCCTCCGGGCTCGTCTTTCCGCCAGAGGCCTCCTCGGACCGCGCGGCCCACGTGACGTCGAGCGGCGCGAACGCCCCCGAGCCAACCTCGTCGATCGTTCCCGACCCGCTGATCAGGTCGCCGTTCCAGGTCACCGAAGCACGCCGTTCAGCTGCCATCTGCTCTCCTCCTAGGTCGCGAGCTCTGCGCGGACGCTGACGGTAGCGCTCGCCCGGATCAGTGCCGAGAAGGTGCAGCCCTCGTCGGCTTTCCGCGCCACCTGCTCGAGCCCCGCCTGGTCGATTCCCTCGGCCCGCGCCCGCACGTCGAGCTCGGAGGAGACGATCAGGTGCCCCTTCCCCTCGACCTCGTCGAGCGTGACGGTGCAAGTGACGTCGAGCCGCTCGACCGTACCGCCCGCCCGGGCGATCTCGCCCGCGAGCGACGTCGAGTAGCAGCCCGCGTGGGCCGCCGCCAGCAGCTCCTCGGGGCTCGTCTTCCCCGGCTTGTCCGAGATCCGGGACGGGAGGTCGATCGGCAGCTCAAACGTCCCGGACGACGTCGCGGTCGCCGTGCCCGTGCCCCGTGACAGCGACCCTTCCCAGGCGACCTCCGCCTGCCGCACGACGCGCGGCATCAGGCCATGACCTCGACCTTGCGCTCCTCGGGGGTGATCCCGCCCTCACGGCGGAGAACCTCCTGGAGCGCGCGGATCGAGACTTCGATCTGATCGAGCGTCGGCGGCCTGGTGGTCAGGCGCTGCAGCCAAAGACCCGGCGCCAGCAGGGTCATCAGGAACGGGTTGCTCTGGTGCTTGCCGGCGAAGCGGATCAACTCGTAGGCGATCCCGGCGATCACCGGCAGGAGCAGAATCCTGCTCAGGATCAGCCAGTACCACGCCGGCTGCCCGACGAAGGCGAAGACGAAGATGCCGATCACCATCACCCAGAGCAAAAAGGCCGTTCCGCAACGGGGATGAATCAAACTGAACTTCTGCACGTTCTCCGGCGTGAGCTCCTCGCCGGCCTCGTAGGCGTTGATCGCCTTGTGCTCGGCGGCGTGGTACTGAAACACGCGGCGCAGGTCGGGGAGCAGCGAGATCAGGAGCAGGTAGAGCAGGAAGATCGCGACGCGGATGACGCCTTCGATCACGACGAACGCACCGGTCGTGTCGATCGGGAGCCAGCTCGTGATCAGCGCCGGCGTCACCTTGAAGAGCATCAACGCGAAGCCGATCGCGATCGCGAAGGAGAAGAGGATCTGGCCGCGCGTGATCTCGGTCTGGACCTCGCCGTCCTTGGCGTCGGGATCCTGCGCCGCGTAGTTGGCCGAGATCGCGAGCGCGCGGAAGCCGATCGCGAGCGACTCGCCGAGCGCGATCACGCCGCGCACGACCGGCAGCCGGAAGATCCGGCGTCGCGCCATCGGCGAGCTGATGTCCCTGACGACCTCCGCGATCTCGCCGTCCGGCTTGCGCACCGCGACGGCCCACTTGGAAGGGCTGCGCATCATCACGCCCTCCAGGACTGCCTGGCCCCCGATGTTGTTCGCCAACCGGTTACCCGCGGCTTGCGCCGCCGGCCTTTTCGAGCCGACGTTGGAAGCGCTCGACCCGGCCGCCGGAGTCCATCAGCTTCTGCTTGCCCGTGTAGAACGGGTGGCACTGCGAGCACACGTCGACATGAATCTCCGCCTGCGTCGAGCGCGTGTCGAACTCGGCGCCGCAGGAGCAACGGACGTGGGTGCTGACGTACTCGGGATGGATTCCGGACTTCATCGCCGGGCCAGGATAGCAGAGGCGGTTTGGGTGGCCACGTTTCCTCCTGAGACAACAGCAGCCATCGGTCCGGCCCCCACTTTCCCGGCCAGGATCGCCGCGACCGCGACCGCCCCAGCCGGTTCGCAGGCGAGTTTCGCGCGCTCGTAGAGGAAGCGGAAGGCGGCCTCGATCTCCCCCTCCGAAACGAGCACGCTCTCGACGTCGTAGGCCTGAATCGCCGCCAGTGCGTGCTCCCCGGCGAACGGCCCGGAGAGCCCGTCGGCGATCGATTCCGGCGTCACGGGAACGGGCCGGCCGGCGGCGAGCGCGTCGTGCACGGCCCTCGAGCCCTCCGGCTCCACGGCGACGACGCGCAGGCCCGGCGCTGCGGCGGCGATGCCGGCGACGAGTCCGCCGCCGCCCGTCGGCACGAGGATCGTCTCGACGTCGGGCGCGTCCTCGAGTAGTTCGAGCGCCAGCGTTCCCTGGCCCGCCATCACGAGCGGGTCGTCGAAAGGGTGAACGAGCGTCCTGCCCGTCTCGCGGATGTGCTGGTCGAGCCGCTGAAAGGCTTCGACCGCGTCCTCAGCCTCGAGATCGACCGTCGCGCCGTAGCCGCGCGTCGCGGCGACCTTCGCCGCGCTCGCGCTCGCGTACATGACGACGAGGCAGTCGATCTCCTCCAGCGCCGCGCCCCACGCGAGGGCCTGGGCGTGGTTTCCGGCCGAGATCCCGATTACGCCGCGCTCCTTCTCCGCCGGCGAGAGGGCGGCGAGCTTGTTGAGGACGCCCCGGGCTTTGAACGAGCCCGTCTTCTGGAACAACTCCGCTTTCAGCCACGTCTGCGGCCCGAGCGTGCCGGAGCTGAACGTCGGCGTCCGGTGGACGCGTCCGCGGATCCGTTCGGCCGCCTCCAGCACGTCGTCGCGGGTCAGCGCCATCTCGCGGGCATCGTAGACTCCGGCCGGTGAGCGACCACCCCGTTCGACTCGCCGTCACCGACGACCTCCGCCGTTCGCGCCTGACCGTCTTCTTCCGGCTCCTGCTCGCGATGCCGCACTTCTTCTGGCTCACGCTCTGGAGCGGGGCAGCGATTCTCGCCGCGATCGCGAATGGCCTCGTCGCGCTGTTTCGGGGGCGCTCAGCCGATCCGCTGCACCGCTTCCTCGCCGCCTACGTCCGCTATTACGCTCACCTGACCGCGTTCGTCGGCCTGGTCGCGAACCCGTTTCCGGGTTTCACGGGCGAGCCCGGGTACCCGGTCGACGTCGCGATTGGACCGCCCGCAAAGCAGAGGCGCTGGATCACGTTCTTCCGCTCCCTGCTCGTGATTCCGGCGTTGCTCGTCGCCAGCGCGCTCAGCCAGGTGCTGCTGGTGGTCGGATTCCTGGGGTGGTTCGCGGCGCTCGCGACCGGCCGGATGCCGCCCGGCCTGCGTGACCTCGGCGCCTACACGATTCGCTACCTCGCCCAGACGAACGCGTACTGGCTGATCCTCACCGACGCGTACCCGCATGCCGGCCCGCTTCTCGGGCAACAGTCCGAACCCGAGGCGGAGCCGGCACCAGAGCAAGAGCGAGAGCTGGAGTCGCCGGACGAACCGGAGCCGAGCTGACGAACCGGCGCGCCGCGGTGCGAGCGATCATCCTGCTCGTCCTCGCCGCGATCTGGGGTACCGCGGCCTGGCTGCTCTGGCAGAGCGTCGTCCCGGACGACCTGACGCTTCCGGACGGCTCGCTGGCCGGGATCCCACAGGCGACGCTCGACCGGGCCGACCGCTACGAGCGCTTCTTCCGGATCGAGTTCGTCGTCTCGCAGGCCGTCCTCCTCGGCGTCCTGCTGGCGTACGCGAAGTTCGGGATCCGCTTCGCGAAGGAGTCGGCCGCCGGGCGGATCGGCACGGGATTGCTGCTCGCGATGATCGGGCTCGCGCTCGTCTGGATCTCGCAGGTGCCCTTCCGGCTCGCGGAGGTCTGGTGGGACCGGCGCTACGACCAGACCGACAGCGGCTACGTCGAGACGCTCTTCGCGAACTGGTTCGAGCTCGGCGCAGAGTTTCTGTTCGTCTGCTTCGCCCTCGCGATCGTGATGGCCCTCGCCGGGCGCTTCCCCCGACGCTGGTGGCTCGGCGCAGCGCCCGTCTTCGTCGGGCTCGGATTCCTCTTCGGCTTCATCTACCCGTACCTGACGCCGACGGAGCGGCTCGAGCGCGCCGACCTGCAGGCCGCGGGCCGCCAGTATGCGGCGAAGCAGGGGATCGACCCGATTCCCCTCCGCGTCGAGGACGTGACCGACTTCACCAGCGCGCCCAACGCGTACGCCGTCGGCTTCGGCCCGAGCAAGCGGATCGTCTTCTGGAACACGCTGCTCGACGGCGGCTTCACCGACGACGAGGTCAAGACCGTGCTCGCGCACGAGCTCGGCCACCACTCGAGCAACCATCTCTTCGAGGGCGTCGCCTGGTACGCGCTCTTCGCGGTCCCCGGCGCCTGGCTGATCGCTCGCCTGACGCGGCGGCGCGGCGGGATGGCGAACCCGGCCGCCGTCCCGCTCTCGCTCCTCGTGCTCGTCGTGCTCGACCTGCTCTCGCTGCCCGTCTACAACATGATCTCGCGGCACATGGAGCAGGAGGCCGACTGGAAGGCGCTCGAGACGACGGAGCAGCCCGAGCCGGCCAAGGGACTCTTCCGGCAGTTCACGATCCAGTCGCTGAACGACCCGGATCCGCCGGCGTGGTCGTACGTGCTCTTCGACAGCCACCCGTCCATCGAGCAGCGGATCGCGATGGCCGAGGCCTGGCGCCAGCGCCACGCCAAGTAACAGTCTGTTACTAGGTCAAGGTGTACTCGGGGCCCGAGCCGCCCTCGGGCGGGGTCAGCCTGCCGCCCTTGGCGGAGATCGCGCCGCACTGGACGCAGTTCGACGGATTCACCGCTACGTGGACGAGCCCGTTGCCTGCGTCCGCGCCGACCTCGTAGACCTGCGCGGGACACATGTGCGCCCAGGCGTCGGCCAGGTCTTTCGGGACGGTTCGCTGGATCCGGATGTGGTCCGGCTGGTCGTCGCGCGTCCGGTTCCCCGAGAGGAAGACGGACGAGAGCTTGTCGAACGTGAGCTTGCCGTCGGGCTTCGGGTAGCGCGCCGCCCGGCCGGTGCGAATGAGCGACCGCTCGGCGTTCGCCTCGCTCCGCAGCTCGAACGGCGGCAGCTTCCCCTTCGTCACCGTCATCGTGCTGGCGAGCCCGCCGCCGATGAAGAAGCCCTTGTCGAAGGCCTGGCGCATGTTCCGCACCTCGTGCAGGTCTTTGACGACGTAGCTCGCACGCAGCTCCTCGTCGTAGGAGTCGAAGGCCCCGAGCCGTGACGGCGACTCGCCGCGCTGGAGCGAACGGAACGTCGCCTCGGCGGCCATGATCCCGGACTCGACCGCGTAGTGGATTCCCTTCAGCGTCGGCACGTTGACGAGTCCCGCCCCCTCGCCGACGAGCAGCAACCCGGGCGCGTGAAACCGCTTCGGCAGCGCGTGGTAGCCGCCCTCGGTGATCGTCTTCGCCCCCCACGCGATCCGCTCGCCGCCCTGGAGGATCTTGCGCAGGAGCCGGTGCGTCTTCAACTCCTGGAGGACGTCGTGGACGGAGAACTCGGTGTCGCGCGACTCGAGCCCGGCCACGAAGCCGAGCGAGACCATGTCGTCGCCCATCGGGTAGATGAAGGAGCCGCCGAACTCGCCGTACTTGGCCCGCTTGCGCAGCGGCCAGCCCAGCGTGTGCACGATGCGGCCGAGCGGCTTGGCCACCTTCCAGACCTCCTTGACGCCGAGCGCCCAGATCTGCGGCTGCTCCCCCTCGAGGCCGAACCGCGCGATCGCCGCGCCGGTCAGATGACCCTGCGTCCCTTCCGCGAGGATCGTCACCTTCGCGGCGATGTCCGACCCCGGCTCGTGCGCGCCGAGCGGCTTCCCGTCGCGGCCGAGGCCCTTGTCCCCGGTGCGGATGCCGTGGACGCGCCCGTCGGCGACGAGCAGCTTCTGCGCGTCGGTCTCGGGCAGCACGGCGGCGCCGCCGGCCTCCGCCTGCTCGGCGAGGAAGCGTCCGAGCTGCGAGACCGAGACGACGTAGTTGCCGTGATTGCGCATCGTGGGCGGCGGCGGAATCCGCGTCGTCGACCCCCTCGAGAGCAGGTAGACGGCCTCGCCGTGGACAACGCCGTAGCCGGGCATGTCGTCCATCGTCAGCCGGTCGCGGAAGAGGCGGCGAAGCGCGCGCGGATTGACGACCGCACCCGAAAGGAGGTGCGAGCCCGGCGCCTTCCCCTTCTCCACGACCGCCACGGGGACCTCACCGAGCCGCTCGGCGGTCTCGGGGGAGTCCTCGAGCAGCTGGCCGAGCCTGATCGCGCAGGCAAGGCCGGCCGGCCCGCCACCGACGATGAGGACGCCGACCTCGATCCGCTCAGCGGCCGGATCGGTCGGGGCGACGATCACCTCGGACGGGGAGAACGGCGGCGGGTAGTCCGCCGGGCGGACGCCGCCCTTGCTCATCCTTTGCGTGCCTGGACGAGCTCGGTCAGCTTCGGCACGATTGCGTTCAGATCGCCGACGACGCCGAGATCGGCGAACTCGAAGATGGGCGCGTTCGGATCCTTGTTGATCGCCACGATCGTCTTCGAGCTCTGCATTCCGACCTTGTGCTGGATCGCGCCGGAGATCCCGCAGGCGATGTAGAGCGTCGGCGAAACCGACTTGCCGGTCTGCCCGACCTGCGCCGAATACGGGTACCAGCCTGCGTCGACGACGGCGCGCGTCGCGGCGACGGCACCACCGAGCGCCTTCGCCAGCTCTTCGACGAGAGCGAACTTCTCCGGCTCGCCGAGCCCCCGGCCGCCGGCGACGATCACGTTCGCGTCCTCGATCGACGGACCGCTCTCCTCGGCATGGGCCTGCTCGACCATCTCAGCCGCGAGCGAGTGCTCCTGCAGCTCCGGCTCGAAGGTCTCGACGGTGCCCGCCGCAGCCTGCTCGACCGGGTCGAACGCACCGGCGCGGAAGAGTCCGATCCGGGGAGTCGTCGTCCAGCCCACGTCGACGACGACCGAGTCGCCGAGCGCCGACTGCTTGCCGACGAGGTTCCCGCTGTCGCTCGAGATGTCCGTCAGCTGCCAGTTCAGCCCCGCCTCGAGCCGTGCAGCGAGGCCGGCGGCGATGTCGGCGGCGAGGATCGACTGCGCGAAGAGAACGGTCTCGACCCCTTTGCCTGCGACGAGTTGAGCGATCGCGTCGACCCGCGGCTGCGGCAGCGGCGCCTCGAGCCTCGGGTCGTCGGCGACGTAGACGGTGGTGGCGCCGTACGCGGCCGCCTGCCCGGCCAGGCCGTCGACGCCCGAGCCGACGATGACGCCGGCGACCTCGCCGCCGAGGCTCGCCGCTTTCGAGAGAACCGCGAGCGAGCTCTTCTGGATCTCGCCGCCGTGATGCTCGAGGAAGACGAGCATGGTCAGATCAGCCTCTTCTCGGCCAGGAAGGCGACGATCTGCTCGGCCGCGCTGCCGTCGTCCTCGATCTTGCGCGTGTCGCCGCGCGGCGGCGGCTCGGAGAGCGCCAGCACCTCGGTGCGCGATCCCTGCTCGCCGGCACTCCCGGCCTCGACCCCGAGGTCGGCGAGCGAAACGGTCTCCTGCGGCTTCGACTTCGCGCCCATGATCCCCTTCAGCGACGGGTAGCGCGGCTCGTTGATCGAGTCGGCGACCGCGACCACGGCCGGCAGCGGCGCGCGGATGACGTCGTAGCCGAACTCGGTCTGGCGCTTGCCGGTCAGCGAGCCCCCTGCGAGCGTCAACTCCGCGACCTGCGAGATCACCGGCCGCTTGAGCCGCTCCGCGACCGCCGCCCAGAGGACGGCACCGTCGGAGTCGGAAGACTGCTGCCCGAAAAGGACGAGATCCGCCTGCTCCCGCTCGAGTGCCTTCGCCAGCGTCAGGCTCGTGGCCACGAGGTCGGAGCCGGCCGCGCCGTCATCTGCGATCAACACTGCCCGGTCGGCGCCCATCGCGAGCGCCTTTCGCAGGGAGTTGAGCGCGCGCTCGGGGCCCATCGAGACGACGACGACCTCGCCCTCGCCGGTCGCGTCCTTCAGCCGCAGCGCTTCCTCGACCGCGTTCGCGTCGAAGGCGTTCAGAGCCCCCTCGCCGGAGCGGTCGAGACGCTTCGTGCCGGCGTCGATCCGCTTGTGCGCGGTCGCGTCCGGAACCTCCTTCACGCAGACGGCGATCTTCATCGCGCGTGACTCTAGCGGTGCGTCACAGCCCGGCTCCGAGGTAGGCGTCCAGGGTGGCGCGGAGTATGCTCCGCGGACAACGACCGGGGGTCTCGTGGCAATACAGGTCTATCTGTGCGACGACGTTCCCGCGCTCCGACTCGTCTTGCGCACGGTGCTCGAGCTCGACGGTGACGTCGAGATCGTGGGCGAGTCCGGCGACGGCGAGACGGCGCTCGCGGACGTGAGCCGGCTGCGGCCCGACGTGCTCGTGCTCGACCTGTCGCTGCCCGGGCTCGACGGGCTCGAGGTGCTCGACGCACTCGGCACGCGCTCGCCGGAGACCCGGGTCGTCGTCTTCTCCGGCTACCCGGAGCGGCAGCTCGGAGAAGCCGCCCGCTCGCGGGGGGCGCGGCGCTATGTGGAGAAGGGCGCCGACATCGAGCTCGTGGCCCGCTACGTGCGCGAAGTCGCGGCGGAGGCGGCGTGACGCCGGAAGCGGCCACTCGGCTGGAGCGCTTCGAGCGGGCGGTCCAGCACTCGCTCGGGCGCCGCCGCGCGCTTGCCCTGCTCGCGCTCGGTGGATTCCTGCTCGTCTTCGCGCTCGGGCTCGTGATCGACGCTCCCAACGAGCCGGGGGCCGTGCTCTACGCCCTTCCGGTCGCCCTGCTCGCGCTGGCACTCGGGACCTGGTTCGGCATCCTCGGGGGCATCCTCGGCACGGCGCTGTTCTGGCTCGCCGGGGCGTCTCACGACGAGGTGTTCTCGGCCGCCCACGTCGGCTATCGCCTCGCCGCGCTCGTGACGCTCGGCGCGCTGATCGGCTCGCTCGCGACCCGGCTCAACGTCACCGAGCTCGACGCCCAGCGCTTGCTCGAGCTCGCGCAAGAGGGCGTCTGGACGCTCGACAACGACGGCCGCACCACGTACGTCAATCCGAAGATGGCCGAGCTCCTCGCGACCACTCCCGGAGAGCTGCTGCGCTCGCCGGCAGCTCGATGGCTCGCCCCAGATGAGCCACTCGCCGAGCGTCTGGCGGCGCGGCGGGCAGGGCTCGCCGAGGAGTACGAGGCGAAGCTGGTCCGCGAGGACGGCAGCGAGCTCTGGGCCTCCGTTGCGGCGGCACCGATCACGGACCGTCGCGGCCGGCCGCGTGGCTCACTGGCGCTTGTCACGGACGTGACGGAGCGGCACCGCGCCGAGGAGGAGCTGCGCCGGAGCGAGGCCGGCCTCGCCGAGGCACAACGGATCGCGCGCATCGGCAGCTGGGAATGGGACGTGGCGGGCGACCTGATCACCTGGTCCGCCGAGCTGCACCGAATCTACGGCGTCGAGCCCGGCGAATTCGATCCGAGCTACGAGGCGTACCTGGCACGCGTCCATCCGGATGACCGCGAGCGGGTCGACCGGACCGTCCGCTCGTCCTTCGAGACCCACGAGCCGTTCGCGTTCAGCCACCGGGCGCTCCGTCCCGACGGAGCCGTCCGCTACATCGACTCGCGCGGCGACATCACCGTCGAGGACGGGCAGATCGTGCGCATGGCCGGAACGGCGCACGACGTCACGGAGCGGGCCGAGGTGGAGGAGAAGCTCGCGGTCGCGGCGGAGCTGCGCCGGCGCGCGGTCGAGCTGAACGACACCGTCGTCCAGGGGCTGGCGATCGCCCACTACCGGCTCGGCGAGGGCTCGGAGGCGGCGGAAGCGGTCAGCGCCGCCCTGCACGGCGCGAAAGAGCTCGTCGAGGACCTCCTCGGCGAGGATCCACCGGTCCCGGGGTCGCTCCGGCGGGAGTCTCCGGCCGGGGGAGCTTTTACCCCTTTTGAGGAGTAATCCGGCGTCCGGCTCTGCTAGGGTCCCGCCCTTCGAGCGCGACCCGGTACTTCATGACCCCCGTCCGGACGACAGCCCGAGGCTTGCTCCTCACCGTGATCGGACTCCTGCTCGGCGCAGGGGCCGCGGCGGCATCGCCTTCCGCACAGGTGCCGCGGCTCGTGTTCCCCGTCCTCGGCGCTGCGAGCTACACGGACGACTTCGGCGACCCACGCGGCCAGGGCGGGCATGAGGGCAACGACATCATGGCGCCTCGCCGCGCACTCGCCCTCGCCGCCGAGGCCGGCACGGTCAAGTTCCACACGACCTCTGCGCGCGCCGGCTGCATGCTCTACCTGAACGGCAAGAGCGGCACCCAGTACCTGTACATCCACCTCAACAACGACCTCACGGACGGCAACGACAACCAGGGCAGGTGCGTCGCCGGGGTGTCGTATGCGACGGGGTTGAAGGACGGCGCGAAGGTCGCCGCCGGCCAGGTGATCGCCTTTGTCGGCGACTCGGGCGACGCGAACGGCATTCACCCGCACCTGCACTTCGAGGTGCATCCGAACGGCGGCGGGGCGGCGAATCCGTTCACGCACCTCAACAGCGCGCGGCGGCTGCTCTTCTCCGCGGCGGCGGGAACGATGTTCACGCTCGCGCTCACCGGCAAGGTCGCGAACGCCGCCGGCGAGGATCTCCAGGTCACCGTCGACCACGTGCGCCAGTGGCCCGGGGGTCGCAAGGTCAAGCAGGCAGGGCAAAGGGTGCCGGTGACCGTGCCCACGACGGCATCGATCGAAGGTCTCGGCGGCGCGGCCGCCTCGCTCTCGTCCTACCCCGCGCTCGAGCTGCTGACCAAGGGCTTGCCCGTGACGGTCTGGACGTCGCCGGCGAAGGTCACTCCGGCCGCGCTCTTCGGCACCAAGGGCACGCTCGCCGCGTCCCGGGTCGTCGTCAGGCCCTAGCAGCGAGCATCCGGTCCGAGTGCCTACCCGGCGACGTTTGCGCAGATCGCGACGGCGTTGGCCTGTTGCGGGACGGCGGTCGTGTTCACCACGATGTTGTCGTAGAACTCCGTGTTGGTGACATTCGTGTGAATGAAGACGCCGCTCGGAACGCCCTGAACGCTGGCCGCGCCCCCGATCACCTTCTTGCCGTTCGGGCAGCCCGCCTGCGCGCTCGAGATCGTGTTTGCGGGGACAATGGTCGAGGCTCTGACGATTTCGTACCCGCTGACTCCGACCGGCCCGGCCGGTCCCCGTTCGCCCTGCTCACCCCTCGGGCCGCTCGGGAGTTGGCCCGCCTGGAAGTCTGCGGCGCGGAGCGAGCCGTTGACAACGTGCGCGGTGCGCACGGCGTTGGGAGCGATCTTGGCGGAAGTCACCGCATTGCGTTTGAGTTGGAGCGTCCCGACGCTGCCACGCGGCACCACCTGGCTCCAGGCCGCCTCCCCTAGAGGTGTCGCGCCGCCAACTGCGACCACGAGCGCCGTGATCGAAAGAGCCGTGTTGATGCGACTACCCATCGCGTGTACCCCTCTCTCGGATTTCGTTGGGCTGGGTCAGACCGGAATCTTCGCGTTCAGGAAGTCCACGATCTCGCTCGTCGGGGCGCCGGGCGTGAAGACCGCCGCTACTCCCTGGCTCTTCAGCTCCTCGGCGTCGTCGTTCGGGATCGTGCCGCCGACCACGACGAGCACGTCGTCGACGCCGTTCTCCTTCAGCCCGTCGAGGATCCGCGGCACGAGCGTCATGTGCGCGCCCGAGAGGATTGAGATCCCGACAGCATCGGCATCCTCCTGGATCGCTGTCTCGACGATCTGCTCGGGCGTCTGGTGGAGGCCGGTGTAGATGACCTCCATTCCGGCGTCGCGTAGAGCCCTCGCGATGATCTTCGCGCCGCGGTCATGGCCGTCGAGGCCGGGCTTCGCGATCACCACTCTGATCTTCCGGGCCATGCCGTCCGCCAGTATAGGCCCGTGAAGCTCACCGTCATCGGCTGCTCGCCCGCCTGGCCGAACCCGGGCGGGGCCTGCTCCGGCTACCTCCTCGACGAACGGTTGCTGCTCGACTGCGGACCCGGCGTCCTCGCGAAGCTGCGCGAGCGGGAGCCGTGGCCGACCGTCGAGGCGATCGCGATCACGCACCTCCATCTCGACCACTGGGGTGACCTGATCCCGTGGGTCTGGGGCAGCCTCTTCGGTCCGGGCGAGGGGCGCCCGAAGCCGGAGCTCTGGCTCCCGCCGGGGAGCCGGGAGGAGCTCCGGCCGATCCTGAAGAGACTGGGGAGCGAGGACATGCTCGAGCGCGCGTTCGACGTGTCCGAGTACCAGTCGCGGGTGCCCTTCACTGCCGCCGGCCTCGAGGTGACGGCGATGCCGGTCGACCACTACGACATGCAGGCGTTCGGGTTCCGGATCAAGGGCGACCGCGTCCTCGCGTACTCGGGTGACAGCGGCCCGTCGGACGCGCTGGCCGAGCTGGCACGCGACGCAGACCTGCTGCTCTCGGAGGCGACGCTCGAAAACGGCGGGTACGACGGTCCCGAGCGCGGCCACCTCTCCCCAGCCGAGGTGACGGAGGCCGCTGCCGATGCGCGCGCCCTCCGCATCATCCTCACCCACCGTCCGGTCGAGCGAGAAGCGCCACCCGGAGTCGAGCTGGCCTACGACGGGCTCGAGCTCGAGTTCTAGCCGAGCCGGGATGCGTCGTACGCGCGCTGCGCCCGCCGCGAGCGCACGCGCTCGACGACGATCAACGTCGCCGGGACGATCAGCGCGAGCGCGATCAGCGCGGCGGGAACCAGCAGCCAGACGGCCCCGAGACTGGTCGACGAGCTCGCGGGTGGCGCCAGGTCGACCCGGAACGGCGAGCCGTCCGAGCGGCTCGGGCGCGAGCCGCCGCCACCGCCGCCGCGAGGCGACCAGGAGTCGACGAGCCAGCGGCGCTTCGCGCCTGCACCGACAGAGCGCAGTGAGAGGTTGAAGACCGCCGGCCGCACGGCGGCGCCCGGCCGCGGAAAGACCGCGACCTGAAGTCCGATCTCGTTCGCGTACGAGTAGTCGAACTTCCAGCGCGCGTCGTCGACCGGGTAGGGCACGATCGGGATGTCGCCGTCACGCCACTCGGCCCGGGTCGTCGCGCCGCGCAGGTTCGGCCCGACGAGCTCGTACGCCCGCTCGGCATGCTCCCGCCGCACCGCGGTCTCGACGAAGAGAGCCGCGGTCGCGATCACCGCACGGCGCTCGGCCGCCGCCATCTCGATCGGGATCGGCGGCACGTAGATGTCCGCCTGGCCGTGCAGTGGCGTCTCGACGATCGTCGCCGTGTTCCAGAAGAAGATGCTGACGAGCGCTGCCGAAGCGACGACGGCCACCAGCACGCCGACCTTGAGCGCGCGCCTGCGAAAGCGCGGCGACGAGAGCCGGCCCGGCACGACCTCAGTCGCGGGCGGTCGGAACCGCCGGCGCGGCGCGCGGAACCCAGTAGCTCACCCGCCAGCGACTCCCGGCTTTCTTCAAGCCGATGAAGAAGATCTGCGGCTTCACCTTTGCGGAGGCTTTCGGCAGCAGCGCGACCTCGAGGATCGCCTCGTCGGGGTACGACTCGTCCACCTTGAAGCTGGCGGTCTCGATCGCCTGGGCGGGGTAGTAGACGACGGGGATGTTCCCCGTCAGCCACTCGCGTTTCGTCATCCCCTGCCGGAGCTCGGGATGGGCGAGGTCGTACGACTCGCCGAGATTCTCGCGGGCGACCGCCGTGAGGATGAACCGGCCGGCGACGCGGCGGGCCTCCTGATCGAGCGGCACCTGCTTGCGCGGCGTGAAGACCTGCGCCGGCTCGGCCGAGAGCGCCGTCTCCTGGGACGTGCCGGTGTCGCCGACGTAGGCGACCGTGAAGGCGACGACGCCCGCCGTCAGGATCAACCCGGCCACGAGGAAGGCCTGCCGCTGCGTGCGTGCGCTCACGTCATCACGTACGACGCGCGGGCTCCTGTTCAGTTAGATGAAGGCTGGGTTAAGCCGGTTAAAACACGGGCGTCTCGCGCCAGGTGCCCCAGACCTCGCGCCAGGCGTCGCACATCTCGCCCATGGTCACGTAGTCGCGGGCGGCGTCGAGGATCGCCGGCATCAGGTTGACGCCCTCTCGCGAGGAGGACTCCTTGAGCGCTGCCAGCCGCTGCTCGACCTTGGCCGAGTCGCGCCGCCCCTTCAACGCGGTGACGCGCTCGATCTGCTGCCCCTCGAGCGCGGCGTCGATCTTGAGGATCTCGAGCGGCGTCTCGTCCTCGAGCTGGTAGCGGTTGACGCCGACGACGACGCGCTCGCCCCGCTCGACCTCCTCTTGATAGCGAAACGCCGAATCTGCTATCTCTCTTTGCGGAAAGTTCTGTTTGATCGCCTCCACCATTCCGCCCAGCTTCTCGATCCGGTCGAAGTACTCGTACGCCTGCGCCTCGATCCGGTTCGTCAGCTCCTCGACGTAATAGGAGCCGCCGAGGGGATCGATCGAGTTGACGACACCCGTCTCGTGGGCGATCACCTGCTGCGTCCGGAGCGCGATCCGGACGGCGTCTTCGGTCGGCAATGCGAGCGCCTCGTCGAAGGAGTTCGTGTGCAGGCTCTGGGTGCCGCCGAGCACGGCGGCGAGCGCCTCGATCGCCGTGCGCACGATGTTCACCTCCGGCTGCTGCGCGGTCAGCGAGACCCCGGCCGTCTGGGTGTGGAAGCGCATCAGCCACGAGCGCGGATTGCGGGCGCCGAAGCGGTCGCGCAGCTCGCGCGCCCAGATCCGGCGGGCGGCGCGGTACTTCGCGATCTCCTCGAAGAAGTCGAGGTGCGCGTTGAAGAAGAAGCTCAGCCGCGGCGCGAAGTCGTCCACGTCGAGCCCCCGCTCGACCGCCCACTCGACGTAGGTGAAGCCGTCCTGCAGCGTGAACGCGAGCTCCTGCGCCGCGGTCGAGCCGGCCTCGCGGATGTGGTACCCGGAGATCGAGATCGGGTGCCACTTCGGCAGCTCGGTGGAGCAATACTCGACCATGTCGGTGACGAGCCGCATCGACGGCTCGGGCGGAAAGATGTACTCCTTCTGCGCGATGTACTCCTTCAGGATGTCCGTCTGGATCGTCCCGCGCAGGTGCTCCGCGGGCACGCCCTGCTCCTCGCCGACGGCGATGTAGAAGGCAAGCAGGATCGCCGCCGGAGAGTTGATCGTCATCGAGGTCGAGACGTCGCCGAGCGGGATCCCCCGGAACAGCGTCTCCATGTCCTCGAGCGAATCGATCGCGACCCCTTCGCGGCCGACCTCGCCCTCGGAGCGCGCGTGGTCGGAGTCGTAGCCCATCAGCGTCGGCATGTCGAAGGCCGTCGAGAGCCCGGTCTGGCCGTGGTCGAGCAGGTAGCGGAAGCGCTCGTTCGTCTCGGCCGCGGTCCCGAAGCCGGCGAACTGCCGCATCGTCCAGAGCTTGCCCCGGTACATCGACGGATAGACGCCGCGCGTGAACGGGTAGACGCCGGGGTAGCCGAGGTCGCGTTCGTAGTCGACCGTGACCGTGTCAGGCGTGACGAGCGGCTCGTTCTCGAGCCCCGAGATGGTGGAGAAGAGCTCCCCTTGCCGCTCCGGCGTGCGCTCGTAGAGCTCCTCGCGCCAGGCCTGGGTCGCGTCGAGCGAGTCGCGATTCTCGGTCGTCGCCATGCGAGCGATTGTATTTGCAGGACGCCGCGGCCGGGCGAAAGCCGTCGAGCGCGAACGCCGGGCGCAATCACTGGATCGAGTGTCTCAACCTCAAGTCGAGGTTGAGTTCTCGGAATGCGGCCTACCCATTTCGGCGGTTGATCCCTCACCAAGGTCCGGGCGCCTCGCTCGGCGTTTTCCAGCGACCTGCCCAACCACGCGGGGCCGCGCCTCGATCGCGCTGCCGGTCATCCCTTACCCCTTCCGGGTGATCTTGCGCACGTTTCGGCCGTTTTAGGCGGTGTTTCCACTCAAGTCCGGTCGCTCGAGCGTCGATGAATCGGACGCGCGCACACATCCCTTCTGCACGCGCGAGAGAGATGCGGGTCAAACACGTGGCGACCAACGAAGAACTGCGGCCTTCGAATCGTCCGGCACACGCCGGACATCGCTGGCTGCTCCCCTTCCTCGGGTTCGCCGCGATTGCCGCGGCCATGTGCCTCGTCACGGTCGGACGCCACGCCGACCACGACGCGCACACCCCCGCCCGCTTCCTGAACGAGGCACTCGGCTCCGACCGTTCGGCTCCGCTGGCACCCGTTCGCGCCGGCAGCGCCACCGCCCGGATCGATGCAGGCCGGCTGCTCGTCCAGGGCCCTCAGCGTGAGCAGGTCGGGCTCTCTGCGCTCGTCGGCGGCAGCCCCCGCTGGGAGCGGCGTGCCAACGGCGAGTGGCGCGCGACGCCGTTCGGCTCCGAGGCGATCACGCTCGGCACCGCAGATCCCGAGCACTTCCTCACCGTCGACCGACGCGTCGGCACGCGCACGTGGAAGTGGGCGCTCGACACGAAGCTCACCGCTCGGCTCCTCCCCAACGGCGGCGTCGGCTTCGTCGACCCGACGAGCCACCGCATCTCCGACCTGACGATCGCGCCCGTCGCGATCTTCAACTCGACCGGCGACGACGTCACTCCGGCCGGCGTTCGCTGGGAGCTCGGTCCGAGTGGAACCCTCGAGCTGAACTTGAACGATGCGAGCCTGCCGGAGCCCTACGTGATCGACCCGGCCTTCCGGGCGAACGGCGCCGTCGCCACGAGCACCGCCGCGAACACCGTCGCCCCCGCGATTCCGGCCGGCGTCCTCTGGGGCGACCAGCTCCTCGCGCAGATCTCCGTCCTCGCGCCGACCGCGACCATGAACGTCGTCCCCCCTGCCGGCTGGACGCTGATCCGGAACGAGCGGAACTCGACGAACGTCGCCCTCTGGACGTTCCGCAAGCGTGCGACCGCCGCCGAGTCGTCGCCGTACACGTTCACCTTCCAGGATCCCACGGGAACGAACGTCAACAAGACGAGTCGCGCGTGGGTGGCGGCGTACTCGGGCATCCAGTCCTCGGCACCGATCGACGGCAGTGTCGGGAACAACGGCGGCAGCAACCGCACGGCCAACGTCCCGGGCGTGACCACGACCGGAACCAACAGGATCTCGGTCTGGGTGATCGGAAACAGCGGCACCGCGACGACCACGCAGCCGTCGATCAACGGTGTGGCGACAACCGAGCGCCGCGACAGCACCACGGCCGCCCCCGGCCTCGAGACCGCCGATGCAACCGAGCCCACGGCCTTTACGAACGCCACCGTCGGCACCGGCAACGTCCTCAGCGCCAACGCGTTCTGGGCCGCGCAGGTCTACAGCCTGATCCCGGACACGACCCTGCCGACGCAGGTGCTCAGCGTGACCGAGGGGACGAACCCCGGGGGCCAGTTCTTCGACGCGACGACCAAGACGCACTACTACAACACGGCCGCGCTCGGAAACTTCACCGTCGGCTCGGTACCGAACGACGCCGACTCAGGCTTCCCCTCGGTCGTCTTCAACGCGGTGGCGGTGGCGGGCTTCACGCACACGCTCGTCACGGACACCACGAGCCCCTACTCCTCGGGCACCTACGCCTGGACGGCAGCCAACACGATCTCGCCCGGTGGAAACCGGGTCACGATCACCGACCGGAACGCGAACGTGCTCAACGAGCTGACGATCACGCGCGACATCGCCGGACCGACCGCCTTCACCCTGAACGCTCCGGCCGCCGCGGCGGCGATCAGGAACGGCGCCACGGTCTCGGTGGCCGCAGCTTCACCGACGGACGCCGGAGCGGGCGTCACCGACGTCGCCTTCCGCGCCTGCCCGGGCTCGAACGGCTGCGCCTGGGGTGACGGTGACGCATTCGCAATCGGCACCGACACGACCGACCAGTACTCCGTCACCTGGCCGGCCGGTCAGAGCGACGGTGCCTACCAGATCATCGCGCGCGCAACCGACAACGTCGGGAACACGACGAACACCGCCGCGCCGGTCAACGTCACGCTCGACAACACGAATCCCTCGCAGACGCTCGCGCTGAACGCGGTTTCCCAGAACGGCGGGCTCGACCAGGCATTCAAGTCGGGCAACACGGTCTACTACCAGGGTGCGACCGCAGGCTCGTTCCGGGTGCAGTCGACGGTCAGCGACGCTCTCTCCGGTCCCGCCTCCGCCACGTTCGCAGCGCTCGCGGGCACCTCGACCGGCTGGTCGTTCACGGGCTCGACCATCTCGACGCCCGCCGGTGGTCCGTACGTCTCGAACCTCTACTCCTGGGCAGCGGCGACGACGAGCTCGCCGACGGCGGACGCAACCCCCGCCGACGTTGCGACCAACAGCCCGGCCGCGACGACCTTGACGTTCACGAACGACTCGACCGCCCCGGCGAGCGCCTACACCTCCCCGGCGGCAGGCGGCAACTACAACGCCGCGGCCTGGAGCGGCTCGATCACCGGCACCGCTGCAGACGGTGGCTCCGGCCTGGCCACGGTTCGGGTCGCCCTCCGGGAGGGCAGCGGCAACTACTACGACGGCTCCACGTTTGCGAACCCCGGGATCACTTGGCTCACGCCCGCCGGCACGGCGAGCTGGAGCTACCCGATCGCCGCCGCCAAGCTCACGAGCGGCAGCGTCTACACGATCTCCGTCCGCGCGGCCGACAACGTCGGCAACGTCGAGTCGCCCATCACCCGCAGCTTCACCTATGACACCGCGGCGCCGACATTCGGGACACTCGCGATCGGCTCGCCGACGAACGCGTCGGTGACCGGGACGACGGTCTACTACCGCTCCGGCGTGGCCGGAAGCTTCACGCTCTCCCAGCCGCTCTCGGACACCGGCGGCTCGGGTCCGGCCTCGGTGCAGTTCCCGGCGATCGCGACGACCGGGTGGACGCACGCGAACGAAACGGTCAGCGGCGCTTCCCCGTACGCCTCCTCGAGCTTCAACTGGAGCGCGAGCCCCTCGACGCCGGGCGGCTACATCCTGACCGGCGCCGACGCGGCGGGGAACACGGCAACGCAGGGCGTCTCGTTCGTCGACGACTCGACCGCTCCGACCGCCGGCGCGCTGACTGTGAACGGGACTGGAGCGACGGGCGGCGGCACGACCAGCACGTCCAACGGCAGCTTCACGATCTCGCGCACCGACTACACGGACGCCGACTCCGGGATCGCGACGAGCACGCTCACCCGCGACTCCGCCCCCTTCACGAACGACGGCTGCGGCACCTACAGCGGCAGCGCGACGACGATCGTCGGCGCCCCCGCCCAGAGCCTCGGCACCGGCTGCTACGAGTACGTCCTCAGCGGCACGGACGCGGTCGGGAACACGACGAGCATTCGGACGGTCGTTCAGGTGCACGGGACCGCGACGCAGATCGTGCTGACCGGGTCGACCGCCGACCTGAACTCCGGCACGACGCGGGTGCTGACGGCGACGATCCGCGATGCCGCAGGGAACACTGTCAGCTCCGACACCTCGACGGTCGTCGCGTTCACCAAGTCGTCCGGTGCAGGCACGGTGACGGGAACGGGCAACGCAACAGCGTCGAACGGCGTTGCGACCAAGACGATCACCGGCGCAGTGGTCGGGGCGGTGACGATGGAGGCAACCTCGTCCGGGCTGACGACGGGCGCGCTCGGCGCCTTCACCGTCGTCCACGGTGCCCCCGCGCAGATCGCGCTGTCCGGCTCCACCGCCGATCTCACCTCCAGCGCCACCCGGGCACTGACGGCGACGATCAAGGATGCCGCCGGCAACACCGTCACCTCCGACAACTCGACTGTCGTCACCTTCGCGCAGGCAGCGGGCGCCGGGACCGTGGGCGGTACGGGCAACGCGACCGCGTCGAGCGGGATCGCGTCGAAGACGATCACCGCCGTCGTCGCCGGCCCCGTCACGATGGAGGCGACGGCGACCGGGCTCACGACCGGCACGCTCGGCGCCTTCACCGTCGTCCACGACACCGCCACCCAGATCGTCCTGAGCGGCGCCACGACCGACCTGGCCTCGGGCGACACCCGCGTCTTGACCGCAACGATCAAGGACGCCGCCGGGAACACCGTCACCTCCGACAACGCCACCGTCGTCGCCTTCACGCAGGCGTCGGGCGCAGGCACGGTGACGGGAGCGGGCAATGCGACCGCCGCCGGCGGCGTCGCGACCAAGACGATCACCGCCGTCCTCACCGGTCCCGTAACGATGGAAGCGACCGCACCCGGGCTCACCGACGGCACCCTCGGCGCCTTCACCGTCGTACCCGGCACCGCCATCGAGATTCAGCTGGCCGAGTCCGGCTCGACGATGTCGAGCGACAACCACACGCTCACCGCCACGATTCGGGACGCGGCAGGCAACACCGTCACCGGCGACAACTCGACGGTCGTCACGTTCGCGAAGACGGGCGGCCCCGGCACCGTCACCGGCCTCGGCAACGCCACCGCTTCGAGCGGGATCGCAACGAAGGTCGTCGTCAACGCGGCGTCGGGCCAGATCGACCTCGACGCACAGGCGGCCGGCCTGACGACCGGCACGGCCAGCTACACGATCGGCGTCGGCAACGCCTCGACGCTGACGAGCACGATCTCGGCCTCCCCCGGCTCGATCGTCGCCAACGGGTCGAGCACCAGCGCGATCACGGTACAGCTGAAGGATGCGGCCGGTAACGACCTCGCGGGGTCGGGCGGCACGGTCGCCCTCGGCCTGACCGGTGCCGGCTCGCTCTCGGCCGTGACGGACAACGCCGACGGCACCTACTCGGCCACGCTCACCTCCCCCACCACCGTCGGCAGCACCACCGTCACCGGCACGCTCAACGCAGCCGCAATGGCCGACACGGCCGCGGTCACGTACACGCACGGGCCTGGCACCCAGATCGCGCTGACGGAGAGCGGCTCGAATGTCGCCGGCAACGCCCACACCCTCACCGCCACGATCAGGGACGCGCACGGGAACACGGTCACGAGCGACAGCTCGACCGTCGTCACGTTCGCGAAGTCGGGCGGCGCCGGAACGGTGACCGGGCTCGGCACCGCGACCGCCTCGAGCGGCGTCGCGACCACGAACGTCTCCAACCGCCTCGCCGGTCAGATCGACCTCGATGCGCAGGCCGGCGGTCTCACGACCGGGACGACGAGCTACACGATCACGCTCGGCCCGGTCAGTCCGGCCGCGTCCGACTCGACCGTCATCGCTGCCCCCACGGTCGTCTACGCCAGCGGCTCCGACTCGGCGACGATCACGGTGACCCTCCGCGACGCGGGCGGCAACCCGATCGCCGGCAAGACCGTCACGCTCGACCAGGGAGCCGGCAACTCGACGGTCTCGGGCGGCGGCAGCACGAACGCGTCCGGCGTCGTCACGTTCTCCGCCACGAACCTCTCCGTCGAGAGCGTCACCTACGGGGCAACCGACACGACCGATTCGATCACGCTCACCGACGACGCGAGCGTCGACTTCACGTTCTTTGATGGGACGGCGCCGACGAACACGATCACGCTCGGCAGCGTCACGCGCGCCTGGCTGACCGGCACATCCCTCTACTACAACGGTGCGGCCGGTGGCTCGTTCACGCTCTCGAGCGCCGTCGCCGACGGTGGCTCCGGCCCGGCCTCCGCCACCTATCCCGCCGTGACGCAGCCGGGCTGGACGCACAACGGCGAGACCGTCTCCACCCCGGCCGGCGGCCCCTACGTCTCCAGCACGTTCTCGTTCAACGCCGGCTCGAGCGGCAACTTCACCCACGTCGTCACGGCAGCCGACGCCTGGACGCCGGCGAACACGAGCCAGACGACGCTGAACGTGACCGAGGACTCGACGGCGCCGGCCGCGAGCATCCTCTGCAACGCCGCCGCTTGCTCGGCCGGGTGGTATCTGAGCTCACCCGTCTCGGTCACGCTGGCCGCGCCCGACGCGGGAGCCGGCCTCGACCAGATCAGGTACACGACCGACGGCACCGACCCGACGATCTTCACCGGAGCGGTCTACAGCGGCGCGTTCGACGTCGCTGCCGAAGGCGTCACGACCGTCAAGTACCGCGCCTTCGACCGGATCGGCAACGACACCGGCGTCCAGGCGCAGGCCGTCCGGATCGACACGATCGCGCCGGACACGACGATCGACTCGACGCCGGCGGCCGCGACGCAGGACACGACACCGACGTTCGCGTTCAGCTCGGAGATCGGCGCGACCTTGCAGGCGCGCGTCAACGGCGGCTCGTGGACGTCGGAGACGAGCCCGCTGACCCTTGGCCCGCTCGCCGAGAACACGTACACGTTCGAGGTGCGCGCCACCGACGTCGCCGGCAACGTCGACGCCTCCCCGGCCTCGTTCACGTTCACCGTCGACACGACGGCCGCGAACACGACGATCACCTCTTCGCCGCCCGCACCGTCGAGCTCGACGAGCGCGAGCTTCTCGTTCACGGCCTCCGACGCGGGCCCGGGCTTCGAATGCCGGCTCGACGGAGCCGCGTTCACGGACTGCTCGAGCCCGCAGTCGTACACCGGGCTCTCGGAAGCGCCGCACACGTTCGAGGTGCGCGCCGAGGACGCCGCCGGCAACGTGGACGCGACCCCGGACACGCACGCCTGGACGGTCGACCAGACCGCGCCCGACACCTCATTCTCCTCGACGCCCACGGACCCGAGCGCCAACACGACGCCGACCTTCGGCCTCGGCTCGACCGAGACACCGTCCACCTTCGAGTGCAAGCTCGACGGCGGCGGCTGGTCGTCCTGCTCGACGCCCGTCACCACGCCGTCGCTCGGCGACGGCTCGCACACCTTGAAGGCCCGCGCGACCGACGCCGCCGGGAACACGGATGCGTCCGAGGTCACGATCACGTGGCTCGTCGACGCGACGGCTCCGACCGGCTCCGTCACCTCGCCCGCGAACGGCGCCGATGTCGGCACGACGATCGCGCTCACGAGCGACTCCGCCGACACCGGTGGCTCCGGCGTTGCGACCGTCGTCTTCCAGCGCTCCCCGGCCGGCGTCGGTACCTGGACGAGCCAGGCGGCGAGCTGGGACACGACGGCCCAGGCCGACGGCGACTACGACCTTCGCGTCGTGACGACCGACAACGCGGGCAACGCCTTCACGTCCGGCGCGATCACCGTCACCGTCGACAACACCGAGCCGTCCCTGTCCGTGCTCGCGCCGAACCCCGTCAATCTCGCCACGCCCGATCCAGCCACTGTCTCGGCGACGGCGACGGATGACGGCACCGGCGTCGCGAACGTCCGCTTCGACCAGTGCATCGAGGACTCGCCGGCCTGTCTCACGGACTCGTGGGTGCTGCTCGGGGTCGACACCGGCGCGCCGTACTCGGCGTCCTGGCCGATCCCCTCCGACGGGGAGCGGCTCCTGCGCGTCCGGGCGACGGACAACGCCGGTCGGCAGAAGACGGAGCTCGTCCTGGTCACGGTCGACCGGATCCGGCCAAGCGGCTCCGTCACGGCTCCCGCGGCGGGTGCGAACCTGCGCGGCGCCGCCGTCGCCCTCGCGGCCACCGCCTCCGACACCGCGCCCGGCACGGTCAACACGGTCACGTTCCAGCGCTCCCCCGCCGGTGCCGGAACCTGGACGGACGTCGCGACCGACTCGGCCGCGCCGTACACGGCCGGCTTCGACACGACAGCGGTCGCCGACGGGCTCTACGACCTCCGCGTCTTCACGACCGACGCTGCGGGCAACGCGGAGGCAGCTCCCGCGACGCTTCAGGTGCGCGTCGACAACACGCTTCCGACCGGAGCCGTCACGGCCCCGGCGGCGGGCGCGGACGTGCGCGGCACGGTCGGGCTCACGAGCGACTCCGCCGACCCGCTTGTAAACAGTTCAGCCTCCGGGGTCGCGACCGTCGTGTTCCAACGCTCCCCCGCCGGGGCCGGCAGCTGGACGAACCAGGCCGCGAGCTTCGACACGACCGCGGTCACCGACGGCCAGTACGACCTCCGCGTGACCACGACGGACCTCGCCGGCAACTCCTTCACCTCCACCCCGGTCACGATCCGCGTCGACAACACGCTCCCGACCGGCGCAGTGACCGGTCCGGCCGCGGGCGCGAACGTGCGCGGCACGGTCGGGCTCACGAGCGACTCCGCCGACCCGCTTGTGAACAGTTCAGCCTCCGGGGTCGCGACCGTCCAGTTCCAGCGCTCCCCCGCCGGGGCCGGCAGCTGGACGAACCAGGCCGCGAGCTTCGACACGACCTCCGTCTCCGACGGCCAGTACGACCTCCGCGTGACCACGACGGACCTCGCCGGCAACTCCTTCACCTCCTCCCCGATCACGATCCGCGTCGACAACACGCTCCCGACCGGCTCGATCACCGCACCCGCGAACGGCGCCGAGATCGGAGTTCCGCCCGTGACGTTGACGAGCAACTCCGCGGACGCGGGCGGCTCGGGCGTCGGATCGGTCGTCTTCGAGCGCAGTCCCGCCGGCGCCGGCACCTGGACGGCGACGGGCTCGAGCTGGAACACGGCGAGCGGCCCGGACGCGGTCGCCGACGGAAGCTACGACCTGCGCGTGAAGACGACCGACAACGCCGGCAACGTCTTCACGTCGGCCCTGATCACCGTTCTCGTCGACCACACGGCGCCGACGACCACCGCGTCGCTCGCGCCCGGGACGCCGAGCAATGCGCCGGTCACGGTCAGCTTCTCCGCGAACGACGGCGCCGGCTCCGGCGTCAGCGTCATCTCCCATCGCGTCGACGGAGGCAGCCTGCAGCTCGGCGCCGCGGTCGTCGTCCCCGCTCCGGGCGACCACTCGAACGACGGTTCGCACCTCGTCGAGTTCTTCGCGACCGACGAGGTCGGCAACATCGAGGCGCCGAAGAACATCACGGTCGTGATCGACACGACGGCGCCGAGCGGTTCCGGCGGCGACCCGGGCGACTACCTGCGCGGGATCGCGACCCTCACCTACTCGACCGGCGCCGGCGACGTCAGCTCGGTCCAGTTCCAGTTCTCGCCCGCCGGAGCCGGAGCCTGGTCGAACGTCGGCGCCGCCGACATCGCACCGCCTTACGAAGCGTCCTGGAACACGACTCTCGTCGCCGACGGGCCGTACGACCTGCGCGCGGTCGTCACCGACACGACCGGCAACGTGGCCAACACCCTGCTCCCCGGCCTGCCGAAGACGGTCGACAACGCGGCCCCCACCGGCTCGGTCACGGCTCCGGCCGCCGGCGCCTACGTCTCGGGCGCGATCGCAATCGACGCGCTCGCAACCGACGGGGCGGTTCCGCCGGCGTCCGGCGTCTCCGCGGTTCGGTTCGAGGTCAAGCCCGCCGGCGCCGGCGCTTACAGCGTCTTCGGCACCCAGACTGCTCCGGTCCTCGGCTCGACCTACCGGCAGACCCTGACGACGACGGCGCTCGCGGACGGCTCCGCCGAGCTCCGCGTGGTCGTCACGGACGTCGCCGGCAATGAGACCACGTCGGCACCGCGCGCGATCAACATCGACAACGACGCACCGCTCGTCACGCTCGACGATCCGGGTACGGCCGTCGGCTCGAGCATCAACCTGACGGCGACCTCGTCGGCCGACACCAGCGACGTCACCTTCCGCTACCGCCCCGTCGGGACCCTCGGCGCCGGCACTGCGATCGGCTCGGACGCGACCGCGCCCTTCGGCGTCACCTGGTCGACCCCGCCCGCAGCCGAGCAGCAGTGGGAGCTGATCGCGGTCGCGACCGACGGCGGCGGCAACGTCACCACGAGCGCGCCGCGCGTCGTGCGCGTCGACCGGACGCAGCCGACCGGCAGCGTCACCGCTCCCGCCACCGCCGCCACCATCGGCGGCCCGGCCGTCGTGCTGGCCGCCAACGCCGCGGACCCCGGCGGCTCGGGCGTGACGCTGGTCGAGTGGCTGGTCAAAGAGTTCGGCTCCGGCAGCTTCAACGTCGTTGCCAGCGACGCCACCGCTCCCTACAGCAGCACCTGGAACTCGACCGGCGCGCCCGACGGCGCCACCGAGATCCGCGCAGTGGTCACCGACGGCGCCGGCAATACCCGCACGACCTCGGTGATCCCGGTGACGGTCGACTCGACCGGGCCGAGCGTCAACCTGACCGATCCCGGCGCCGTCCTCTCCGGGACCATCTCGCTCGAGGTGACCACCGGTGGTGGCGCCGCCCGCGTCCAGCTCGCGGTCAGCCCGGCTGACGCCGGCACCTGGACGCAGATCGAGGAGGACACGACGGCTCCGTACGGTGCCTCGTTCGACACGGCCGCACTCGCCGACGGCCTCTACGACCTGCGCGCGATCGGCTATGACTCGCTCGGCAACGCGTCGACGCCGTCGCTGCGCGAGGACGTGCGGCTCGACAACACTGCGCCCGCACTCGTCTCCTCCACTCCGGCCGACGGCTCCGTCTCAGTGTCGGCGAACGAGATCGTGCTCGTCGCCTCCGAGCCGGTCAGCGCTCCGGGTGCGCTGCTCGACGGCGCTCCCGCTCCGGCCCCGACGATCGCCGGCAATCAGCTCGCCTTCCCGACCGGCGCGCTCGCCGACGGGCTCCACGTGCTCGAGGGCGAGCTCCAGGATGCGAGCGGCGCTCGCGTCCGCTTCCGCGTCGCGGTCACGATCGAGAGCTCGCCGTCGGCCGACCCGCCGCCGGTCGAGCGCAGCGTCACCGCCTCAGGTGACTGGACGCTGACCGTCCCCGGCGGGCTCGTCACGGTGCGGATGCCGCAGAGCGCCTGGCCGACCCCGCCGACGCCGCAGGACTACATCCTCGTGCTGCGCGTCGACGCCCGCCCGGGCGGGGGCAGCTTCTCGCCGGGCACGCAGATCGTCGACGTGACCGCGCGCTGGGCGCTGGCCGGGACGGCCGTGACCGAGTTCAAGGCGCCGATCGAGATCATCTTCTCGAATCCGTCCGGGACGCCGACGGTTCCGGGCCACTCGCCCGACGCCTCGACCTGGCGGACGATCCCGCCCATCTCCGGGCCGCTCGGCGCCTCGCAGCGGGACGGCTTCACTCGCTCGGGCTCCGACGTCCACGTCTGGACGCGGCACCTCACGTACTTCGGCCTCATGCTCGACGACTCAGCGCCGACGGAGCCGCGCGATCTCGCCGGCGTCGTCGCCGACGACGGCCTGACGCTGCGGTGGATCCCCGGCACGGACTCGAGCGGGCAGCTCGGCAACGTCGTCCTGTACGTCAACGGCGAGCCGTACCGCGAGTTCGGGCCGACGGAGTTCGAGGCCAAGCTCGGAGCGTTCGTCGCGGGTGACTCGCGCAGCTTCACGCTCGCCCAGAAGGACGCGGCGGGCAACGTCAGCCGCCAGACCGCTCCCCTGCGCGCCGTGCCGCCGCTCGCCGGCAAGACGCTCGAGGAGGCGGCCGCTGCACTCGGCGCCGCGGGCTTCACCGTCGGCGACGTTCGGAGGACCACTGCCGCCCTGGTGCCGCCCGGCACCGTCGTCGAGCCGGCCACCACTCAGTTCGCGCTCGCGTCGAGCCGGATCGATCTCGTCGTCGCCCGCGACGCCACCGCACCCCAGACGCGGCTCGCCTTCTCCGTCGCCGCGTCGAAACGGATCGAGCTGAAGCAGAAGACGACGATCGCCGTCCGGATCAAGGTCTCGAAGCCGGCGCAGGTGACGATCGTCCTGCGCGACACGAAGCAGCGGCCGCTCCACACCTGGACCGTTCCGGCCAAGGCGGGCGCCAACGTGGTCAAGCTACGACTCCCCGCGAAGGTCCGGCGCGCGGGCACGTACTCGCTGACCTGGGTCGCGCGCTCCGGTGCGGAGACCGTCAGCCGCACGATCAAGCTGACGCTCGTCGGCCCGGCGCTCGCGCAGGTGAAGCCGACGCGCGACAGGATCGAGATCGTGCTGGCCGGTGCGACGCCGCCGGGCGAAGCACTCCATCCCGGCCAGGAGGGAATGCCCCGCCGGGTCACGTCCGCCGCCGGGGCCGATCAGACGTTCGAGCTCGTCGCCTCCGCCGCACACGAGGTCAGCGTCGTCGTCGTCGACGCGGACGTTCACGGCACGCGCTTCGTCGCCGACCTGCGGACCGTCTTCCCGAAGGTGCGCGTGATCGCGATCTCGCGCGAGCCCGCCCGCCGCCTGCTGGCAGTCCGTGCCGGCGCCGCACTGGCGCTGCCGCGGAACACATCCGCCCGGCAGCTGGCGAAGGCGATCGCCCTCGTCGCGGGCAGCTAGTCCGCGGCCTGCACGGCGAACGCGACGCCGACGACCACGAGGGTCGCGCCGAGTGCGAGGCGCAGCACGTCCTCGTCGATCCGGCCCGTCGCCTTCGCGCCCAGCCAGCCGCCCGGGAGAGCGCCGGCGAGACCGGCAAGCAGGATCGGCCAGTCGACGCCCGTGGCGCCGGCCTGTGCTGCGAACCCCGCGAGCCCGAGGAGGAAGCCGACGATGAGGTTCGTCCCGGCCGCGCGGCGGATGTCCATCCCGACGCCGCGGACGAGGGCCGGCATTCGCAGCGTCCCGAGGATGACGCCGACGGCGCCGCCGAGCGCGCCGATTCCGAAGCCGGAGGCGACGGCGGGCCAGAGCCGGAGCCGCTCCCGCACCCGAGGCCGAATGGGCCGGAGCGCGAGGTCGACGCCGCTCCACACGAGCACGCTCCCGATGGCGGCATAGAGCAGCCGCTCGGAGAGGTCGTCCGAGAGCAGCGCGCCGAGGATCGCGCCGGCCACCGACGGCGGCGCCATCCACGCGACGACGCGCCAGTCGACGCGGCGGTCACGCAGATGGCGGAGGGCACCTGCGGCGGCCGAGGCAGCCGAGATCGCGATGTTCGTCCCCGCGGCGGCGAGCGGGCTGCCGGTGAGGACGACGATCAGCGGCAGCCGCAGCGTCCCCAGCACGAGCCCGAGCATCGAGCCGACGTACCCGGCGACGAACGACCCCGCTAGGGCGAGCGCGAGCTCCCAGGCTTCCACAGCGGTTCCTCGCCGCCAGCGTTCGCCGCGCGGGCGAGGATGAAGAGGAGGTCGGAGAGCCGGTTCAGGTAGCCGAGGACGAGCGGGTTCAGCTCCACCTCCTGCGACCCGAGCAGAACCTCGCGCTCGGCGCGGCGGCAGATCGTGCGGGCGACGTGCAGCCGCGCCGATGCCTCGGTGCCGCCGGGCAGGACGAAGCTGCGGAGCTCCGGCAGGCCGGCGTTGAACTCGTCGCAGAGCTGCTCGAGCCGGTCGATCAGCTCCTGCTCGACGCGGAGGCGATCGGTCACGCCCCAGGGCACCGAGAGGTCGGCGCCGACGTCGAAGAGCTCGTTCTGGATCCGGACGAGCGGCTCGCGCATCGGCTCCGGCACGTCGCCCGCGAGTGCGAGCCCGAGCGCCGAGTTGAGCTCGTCGACGGTGCCGAACGCGCCGATCCGGCAGTCCAGCTTGGAGACGCGCGAGCCGTCGCCGAGCGAGGTCTCGCCCTGGTCGCCGCCGCGCGTGTAGATCCGCGTCAGCCGGACTGGCTCGTCGCGCGCTCTCATCGGTTCACGGCGGGCTCACGTTGGAGCTCCAGGATGTTGCGGGCGATTACGAGCCGCTGGATCTCGCTCGTCCCCTCGTAGATCTCCGTGATCTTGGCGTCACGGTAGTAGCGCTCGACGGGGAACTCCTTCGTGTAGCCGTAGCCGCCGAGGATCTGAATCGCCTCCGCGGTCTGGCGCCGCGCCATCTCCGAGGCGAAGAGCTTCGCCTTCGCGCCCGCCTCCGTGTGTGGCTCGCCCTGCTCCTTCAGCCAGGCCGCCCGGTAGACGAGCAGGCGCGCCGCGTCGATCTCGGTCGACATGTCGGCGAGCTTGAACTGGATCGCCTGGTGCTGGGCGATCCGCTTCCCGAACGTCCGCCGCTCCTTCGCGTATTCGCGCGCGACGTCGTACGCCGCTTGCGCGATTCCGAGCGCCTGCGCCGCGATTCCGATCCGGCCGCCGTCGAGGGTCGACATCGCGATCGCGAAACCACGACCTTCCTCGTGCAGCAGCCGGTCACGCCCGACCTCAACGCCTTCGATCACGAGATCGGCGGTCGAGGAGGAGTTGAGGCCGAGCTTCTCCTCCTCGCGCGTCACCCGCACGTGCTCGGCGTCGAGCAGGAAGGCGGAGACGCCGCGCGCTCCCTCGATCTCCGGCTCGCTGCGGGCGAAGGTGAGGAAGGTGCCCGCGTAGCTGCCGTTCGTGATCCACTGCTTCGCGCCGGTGATCGTCCAGCCGTCGCCGTCGGCGTCCGCCCGCGTCCGGATCGAGCCCGCATCGGAACCGGCTTCGGGCTCGGTGAGCGCGAACGCGCCGATCGTCTCGCCGCTCGCGAGCGGCGGCACGAAGCGCTCCCGCTGCTCCTCGGTGCCGAACGCCAGAATCGGCAGCGTGCAGGCGCTGGTATGAACGGCGACGGTCACTCCCACGCCCGCGTCGGCCCGCGAGAGCTCCTCGAGCACGAGGATGTAGGAGAGGAAGTCGGCGCCCGCCCCGCCGAGCTCGGCCGGCACGCACACCCCCATCAGCCCCAGTTCTGCGAGCTTCGCGTAGAGCTCGGTCGGAAAGCGGTGCTCGCGGTCCCAGGCGGCCGCGTGCGGCTCGATCTCGGCCTGCGCGACCTCCCGCGCAAGCGCCTGGATCTCCCGCTGGTCCGCGGTCAGGGAGAAGTCCATCAGGGCGCGAGTCTACCGCCGCCCCGAGAGCGAACTTTGTGTTGATTCAACACAAGCGGCCGTGCGTCCGCACCGTTGCGCGGGTTAGGAAGGCTCGTGTTGATTCAACACAAGCTAGGCAGCGGCCAGAAACTCCCTGCGGATCTCGTGCAGCACGTGCTCGCGATCGCAGAACGCCTCGACCACGGTCGGGTCGAACTGCATCCCCTTCTGGGCGACGATCTCGCGGCGGCAGTCGCGCCAACTCCGGGCCGAGCGATACGGCCGGTGGTTTGTGATCGCGTCGACCGCGTCGGCGACGGCGAAGATCCTGGCGCCGAGCGGAATCTCCTCGCCGGCGAGGCCGTCCGGATAGCCGGCGCCGTCCCAGCGCTCGTGGTGGGAGCGGACGACCTGAACGCCGGCCTCGTGAAGGAACGCGACGCCGCCGATCATCTGCGAGCCGAGCAGCGTGTGCGCCCTCATTACCCGCCATTCGGCGTCGTTGAGCGGGCCCGGCTTGAGCAGGATCTGGTCGGGGACGCCGATCTTGCCGATGTCGTGGAGGAGGAAGCCGTACTCGAGCGACGGGTCGCCGGCGAGCTCCGGATCGATCGCGCGGGCGAGCTCGAGCGCGTAGCGCTGCACCCTCTGCGAGTGCTGGCGCGTGCCGGTGTCCTTCGTCCCGAGTGCACTCGCGAGCGCGGAGACGGTCTCCATGTACGCGCTTGCCAAGAGGCCCCGCTGTGCACGCTCGATCTCGACGAGCTGGCGGAGGTCGCGCGCATACAACACGAGCTGCTCCTCGTCCGAGCGCATTGGCGTCCGGCGGATCGGGGCGCCGACGGGCGTCCCGGCCAGCCGCTCCACGACTCCGAGCAGCTCCAGCGGCCGGAACGGCTTCAGCAGGAGCGCGTCGGCGCCGGCGGCGCCCGCGACCTCCTCGACGTCCTCCATCCCCGTGAGCAACACGATTCTGATCCCGCGCGTGTCCTCGCTCGCCTTCAGCTCGCGGCAGAAGGCGAGACCGTCGACGCCGGGCATGCCGACGTCGAGCACGATCACGTCCGGGTGCATCGCGGCGATGCGCGCTTCGGCCTCGGCCGCGCTTCCGGCCTCGTCGACCTCGACCTGGACGTGCTCGAAGGTTGTCCGCAGCAGCTCGCGGAAACCAGCATCGTCGTCGACCAGCAACAGGCGCATTTCGTTTCCCCCCGGATCGAAAGCTTGTGACAGACGTATCGGCAGCTGGGACCAGAGCTTGAGCGAGACCTACCCCGTTCGGGGGAAGCGGCGAAGCCGCCGGAGCGGACGCGGCGCGCGCCGGCGAGCTGTGCGCTCGATTCCGTCCGGGCTGAGCAGCCTGCGCAGGCGCCGCGGCGAGAGCTCGAAGCAGAGCACCGCCGAGGCGGCCGGCCCGCGCTCGCCGTAGCGAAGGCCGGTCGTCTCGAGCTCGGGCGCCGCGCGCCAGCCCGCCTCGGTCAGCTCGTAGGTCTCCTGCTCCTCGACGAAGAAGCCGGCGCGCGTGCAGAGCCTCGTCCAGCCGCGCACGTCGTCCTGGCGGAACCAGCCGTAGTCGCCCGGCTCGCCGCACGGCACCGTGAGCAGAAGCCGGCCGCCGGGCGCGAGGACGCGGCGGAGCTCGCGCAGCGCGGTCAGGCGCGAGGCTCCGTCGTCCTCGGCGTCGAGGCCGTAGCCGGTGTTGTCGGAGCCGACGTGCTCGAGCGTGGAGACGCAGAGGGCGAGGTCGAAGGCGCCATCGTCGAACGGGAGCTTGCGGACGTCGGCCTGAACGCTCGTCAACCCGGGAACGTCCGCCACGGCCAGGTCGACGCCGGTCAGCTCGTCGAAGCCCGCCTGCAGCAGCGCGGCGAGGTACGGCGGCTCGGCGAACGCGTAGCCGACCTCGAGCGCGCGCCTTCCGGAGAGCCGGGCGAGCACCCACGGGATCTCGACGATCCGCTCGTCCGTCCCCGGCGGTCCCTGCAGCCAACGCGGCCGCTCGCCGCGCTCGCGGGCGCCGCGGGCGAACGCGATCCCGTCGTCGAGCAGGCGAATCCGCTCGAACTCAGGCGCCCCCGCGAGCTCGTGCACGAGCGTCGCGCGCGACAGCGTTCCCTCGCGTAGCTTGGCGAGGGCCCGCTCGCGCGCGTCGGGCTCGGCGTCGCGCCGCAGGACGAGCGCGAAGACGGCGTCCACGAACTCCTCGTCCGAGCCCGCCTCCGCGTCCAGCCAGGCGCGCAGCTCCCCGCTCACGAATACGAGTAGAAGCCCTGGCCCGACTTGCGCCCGAGCCGTCCCGCCTGGACGTACTGGCGCAGGAGCGGGCAGGGCGCGTACTTGGGATTGCCGAGCCCATCGTGGAGCACGTCCATGATCGCGACGCACGTGTCGAGACCGATCAGGTCGGCGAGGGCGAGCGGCCCCAGCGGGTGCGCGAACCCGAGCTTCGCGATCGTGTCGATCGCCTCCGGCTCGGCGACTCCTTCCAGCAGCGCGTATGCGGCCTCGTTGATGAACGGCATCAGGATCCGGTTCGAGACGAAGCCTGGGAAGTCGTTCGCCTGCGCCGGCACCTTGCCGAGGTCCTCGGCGAGCTTCGTGATCGCGGCCGCGGTCTCGTCGGAGGTCTGAACGGCGCGGATCACCTCGACCAGCTTCAGCACCGGCACGGGGTTGAAGAAGTGCATCCCGATCACTCGCTCGGGCCGGCTCGTGACCGCGGCGAGCCTGGTGATCGGGATCGAGGAGGTGTTCGACGCGAGCACGGCCCCCGCCGGCAGCAGTTCGTCCGCGCGCCGGAACAGATCCTCCTTCACGCCGGCGTCCTCGATCACGGCCTCGATCAGGAGCTCGGCCGCGACGAGGTCGTCGACGGCGACGACGCGCGCGAGCACCTCGTCGGGGTCGGCTCCACCCTTCTCCGCGAGCTTCTCGAGGCTCTTGCGCATCCCCGCCAGCCCGCGCTCGGTCGCACCCGGGGCGGCGTCGTAGAGCGAGACGCGCCGGCCGGACGAGGCGACGACCTGGGCGATCCCCGCGCCCATCTGGCCCGCGCCGGTGACAAGAACATGCTCGAAGTCCATACTGGAGTGAGCCTAGCCAGGGACCATCGCGCATGAAGCGACTGCTCACCGGACTGCTCTTCGCCGCCTTGCTCGCGGGCACGGCGGCAGCGGCGCAGCCGGCGCGCGTGCTGGCCGTCGAGTGGGAGGCCGGCGGCGGCAAGCTGCGCTGGGTCTCGCCGACGACGCTGCGCCCCGTCGGCTCCGCAGTGTTGAACGTCGGCGGCGCGCCGGCCGACCTCGCCGCGGTCTCACCGGACGGCAAAGTCGCGGCGATTGGCGGCGGCGCCAACGGTCGCCTCCGCTTCGTCCGACTCGACGGACTGCGCCAGCAGGGTCGTGTCATGTGGCTGGGCGGCGGCTCCGTTCTCGGGGCCGTGTGGGCGGCGCCGCGGCGGCTCGTGCTTCTCGTCGGCGGCGCCCGTCCCGAGGTCGTGGTGCTCGACCCGACCGCACACAAGGTCCTCCGCCGCGAGCGGCTCACAGGTACGGCGATGGGCTCGATTCCGGCGGCTGGTCGCTTGCTGACGCTGCTCGCGCCCGACGACCGGATCGGGCCGGCCCGGCTCGCGCTCGTCGGCGCCGACGGCTCCGTCCGGACGACCGCGATCCCGGGGATCGACGCCGGCGTGACGCCTGCAGCGGCTGCGGACGACGTGTCCCGGTACGCCTCTCCAGGACTCGTCTCGGAGGGGACGCGCGCCGTCGTACTCGGGCGGGAGCGTCTCGTCGAGGTCGACCTGGAAACGCTCGCCGTGCGCGAGCAGCGGCTGGAAACACGGACCGCCGCGCGGTCGTCGAAGCTCATCGAAGGCTGGGGTCGCAGGCCCGTCTGGCTTCAGGGAAACACGATCGCGTACGCGGGCTGGTCGGCCGACGGGCAGAAGCAAGCGTCACTCGGCGTCCGGATCGCCGACATCGAGACGGGTGCGACGCGCGTGCTCGACGCGAAGGCGACCTCGGTCACACGCGCGGGCCAGACACTCCTCGTTCACGGCAGCGGCCCGCTGCGTGGCTTCGGGCTCGACGGCACGCTCCGGTTCGAGTTGCTTGCCGGCGAGGACACCGGCTACGTCCAGGTCGCCGGTCGCTACGCCTACGTCGGCAGCGGCAACAGCACCCGCTTCGCGGTCGTCGACCTCCAGGCCGGCCGGGTCGTCGGCCGCGTCCGAACGGCGAAGCCGACCGTCGTGCTCACGCCCTAGGCTCGCCCTCTGTAGCTCCGCGTCTTCCGGACGAGGAAGAACAGGCCCGCAGCAAGGACGAGCGTGCCGATCACGATCCCGCCCCAGTTGAACGGCGGCAGCGAGTTGTCCTCGACGTTCGTCAGCGCGAGGAAGTCGGCCGGGTCGACCTGGGAACAGAGCCCGGAGCGCCACTCGCCGCCTTCGCGCATCAGCAGGAGGCCGATCCGCTCGCCGACTCCGAGCTCGAGCCCGCACGACGCCCCGTCCGCCGAGGTGACGACCTCGGCGCGGCTGTCGACGTCTCCCTTGTAGACCTGCTCGACCCGGAAGAGGTACGTGGCCGTATCGCCCGACGCGGTTCGCTCGAGCACCGTTCCGATCATGGCGCCGTCGGCCGTCGGCAGGTCGCGCTCGAGGTCGACCGGCAAGCACGAGCACGCGTACGCCTCGGCGGCGAGGACGAGCGAGAGCAGAGTCAGGACGACGAGCCGCCGCATCGCCCGCGAGCCTAGACCTCGATCAGGAGCGCGTCGCCCTGGCCACCGCCGGAGCAGATCGCGGCGAGGCCGAGCCCGCCGCCGTTCCGACGCAGCTCGTGCACCATCGTCCCGACGATCCGTCCGCCGGAGGCGCCGATCGGATGACCGAGCGCAACCGCACCGCCGTTCACGTTCACGATCTCCTCGTCGGCCCCGAGCAGCCGCGTCGAGTTGAGCGCCACCGAAGCGAAGGCCTCGTTGATCTCGACCCGCTTGACGTCCGCGATCGACTTCCCCGCCTTCTCGAACGCCTTCGCCGCCGCGTTCGCAGGCGTCCGGACGAGGTAGGCGAACTCGTCGGCCACCCAGCCCTGCGAGACGATCGTCGCCAGGACCTCGAGCCCCCTGCGCTTCGCGAACTCCTCCGAGGTCACGATCACGCACGAGGCGCCGTCGTTCACGCCCGGTGCGTTGCCGGCCGTGGTCGTGCCCTCGGGATCGAAGACCGGCTTCAGCTTCGCGAGCGATTCCGCGGATGTGTCGCGCCGGACGGCCTCGTCGGCGACGACGTCGCCCACCGGCACGAGCTCGTCCTCGAACCGTCCCTCGTCCTGCGCCGCCGCCGCCCGCTGCTGCGAGCGGAGCGCCCACGCGTCCTGCTCGTCGCGGCTGATCCCGAGCTCGCGCGAGACCAGCGAGTTGTGCTGGACCATGTGCAGCTGGTCGTAGGCGTCGGTGAGGCCGTCGAAGATCATCGAGTCGATCAGCTCGCCGTGGCCGAGCCGGTAGCCGAAACGCGCCTTCTTCAAGAGGAACGGCGCGTTCGACATCGACTCCATCCCGCCGGTGACGATCACCTCGGCGTCCCCCGCCCGGATCATCGCGTCGGCGATCTGAACGGCGCGAATCGAGGAGGCGCAGACCTTGTTGATCGTGTCCGCAGGCGTCTCCTTCGGGAGCCCGGCCCCGATTGCCGCCTGACGTGCCGGAGCCTGGCCGGCGCCGCCCTGGAGCACCTGGCCCATGATCACGTACTCCGGCTCGTTTGCCTCGAGCCCGATCCGCTCCAGCCCGGCCTTGATCGCGATCGAGCCGAGCTCCGTCGCCTGGTGGGCTGCAAGGCCGCCGCCGAGCTTGCCGAACGGCGTCCGGACGGCGGAGACGATCACGGAGCGGGACATGCTCTGAATCTACCGGGCGTACGAAGCCCCGGGCTCCAACCGGCCGGTGAACGCGACGAGCAGCCGGACGCAGGCCTCGAGATCTGCGAGCTCGACGATCTCGATCGGCGAGTGCATGTGGCGGAGCGGGATCGAGATCAGCCCCGTCGGGATCCCCTCACGAGACGAGAACGCGACGTCCGCGTCCGTGTACGTCTTCGCACCGGCCTCGATCGTGTGGTCGATTCCCTCCGCGCGCGCCGCCTCCACCAGCAGCTCGAAGACGCGCGGATTGACCGCAGGGCCGCGGAAGATCGCGGCGCCGCCGCCGAGCGCGTGATGACCGCCGGTACCGGGGTCGTCGCCGGGAACGTCGGTCGCGTAGGTGACGTCGATCGCGACCGCAACGTCGGGACGGAGCCGCGTGCGCCGCCGCCATCGCGCCGTGGGCGCCGAGCTCCTCCTGCGCGGCAGCGACGACGGCGACATTCGCGCCCTCTGTGCGGCGAAGCGTCTCGAGCGCGACGTAGACGCCGGCGCGGTTGTCCAGCGTCCGCGAAGACACGCGCCCGTTCGCGAGCTCGAGCGGCGGCGAGACGAGCACCATCGGGTCGCCGGGCGCGACGAGCGCCGCGCGCCTCCTTGCCGTCCTTCGCGCCGATGTCGACATAGAGCTGCTCCCACTCGACCTTCTCGTTGTCCTTCACCTTGCGGGCGATCACGCCGGGAACGGCGCCGTCCTTCGTTCTGATCTCGATCCGCTGGCCGTACGCGACGTTCGCACGCCAGCTGCCGAGCCGGTGGACCGCGATGAGCGCGTCGTCGGCGACGTGGGCAACCGCGGCGCCGATGACGTCGAGGTGCGCGAAGAGCGCCAGCAGCGGCCCGTCACCCCGACGGCGGGCGATCAGGTTGCCGACCGAGTCGCTCTCGATCTCGGCGACGTCGCCGACAGCCTCGCGGACGGCATCGAAGGCGAGCTGCTCGTGCCCCGACGGCCCGTGCGCACGCAGCAGGGCGTCGAGAGTGGCGGGGATCGACATTGCGCGCAGTCTAGAACTGCGGCTACCGTCGCCCGACCGTGAGCATCACCACCGACCTTCTGACCCCGCTCGGCGCGTACCTGCGGCTGCGCGAGGGCGCGACAGCGAGCTTCCTGCTCGAGTCGGTCGAGCAGGGCCGGCTCGGACGTCATTCCTTCATCGGCTCGGGGACGCGGCTCGTCTCGTTCGAGGAGGCGGAGCAGCTCGACGCGCCCGTCGTCGGCTATCTCGGCTACGACCACGTGGCCAAGCTCGAGCCGACGGTGACGCTCCCTGCCGACGGGCCCGACCTGCCGGAGAGCCGTTTCGTCGTCGCCGAGACGCTCGTCCGTTTCGACCACGGCAGCGGCACGGCCGAGGTGCTGGCGGGAGCCGCCGGGGCGATCGCAGCGCGCCTCGAAGGGGAGCTTGTGTTTCAGAAACACAATCCCCCCTCGGAGCGCTCAACCATGCGGCGGACGCCCGATCAGGCCACGTACGAAGAGGGCGTGGAGCGGATCAGGCAGTACATCCAAGACGGGGATGCCTTTCAGGTCGTGCTCTCGCAGCGCGCGGAGCGACGGACGTCCGCCTCGGCCCTCGAGCTCTACCGGGCGCTCCGCCGCGTCAATCCCTCCCCGTACCTCTTCCTGCTCGAGCTCGGAGAGCTTGCGCTCGTCGGCTCGAGCCCCGAGACGCTCGTCAAGTGCGAGGAGGGTCGAGCCAGCCTCAACCCGATTGCCGGCACCACGCATCCGGGCGACGGCGACGCCGAGCGACTGCTCACGTCGGAGAAGGATCGGGCGGAGCACGTGATGCTCGTCGACCTCGGCCGCAACGATCTCTCGAGGGTCTGCAAGCCCGCCACCGTCCACGTCGAGCGGTTCCTCGAGCCGGAGCGGTTCTCCCACGTCACGCATCTCGTCTCGGAGGTGACCGGTGAGCTGCGCGAGGGTGTGACCGCGTTCGACCTCCTCCGCGCCTGCTTCCCCGCGGGCACCGTCTCCGGCGCGCCGAAGGTGCGCGCGATGCAGATCGTCACCGAGCTCGAGGACTACCGTCGCGGCCCCTACGCCGGTGCCGTCGGCTACGTCCTCCCGGGCGGAACGATGGATACCTGCATCGCGATCCGCACGATCGTCCTCCAGGACGGCCTCGCGCGCCTGCAGGCGGGAGCAGGCATCGTGGCAGACTCGGATCCGGCAGCCGAGCACCGCGAGTGCCTGTCCAAGCTCGCCGCGCTCGAAGCCGCGATCGACCTCGCCGAGAAGGGCGCCTAGATGCTCCTCATGCTCGACAACTACGACAGCTTCACCTACAACCTCGTCCACCTCTTCGAGGAGCTCGGCGCCGAGGTACGGGTCTTCCGGAACGACGCGATCACGGCGGACGAGGCCGAGGCGCTCGCGCCGACGCACCTCGTCATCTCCCCCGGCCCCGGCCGGCCGGAGAACGCCGGCATCTCGGTCGAGCTGATCCGGCGGCTCGGTCCGCGAGTGCCGACGCTCGGTGTCTGCCTCGGCCACCAGGCGATCGTCGAGGCGTTCGGCGGCGAGGTCGGCCAGGCGAGGGCGCTCCTGCACGGGAAAGCGTCGCCGGTCGAGCACGACGGCAAGGGCGTCTTCGCCGGGCTCCCCGACACGTTCGACGTCGGCCGCTATCACTCGCTCGCCGCGACCACGGTCCCCGAGGAGCTCGAGGTGACCTCGCGCACGGCCGACGGCGAGGTGATGGGCGTTCGCCACCGCGAGCTGCCGATCGAAGGCGTTCAGTTCCATCCCGAGTCGGTGCTGACGCCGCTCGGCCCGCAGCTCGGCCGCAACTTCCTGGAGCGGACGTGATCCAGGAGGCGCTGGCCGACCTGCTCGACGGCAAGGAGCTCGGCCGGCCTCGCTGTCGCGAGGTGATGGGCGAGATCATGCGCGGCGACGCGACCCCGGCTCAGATCGGCGGCTTCCTCGTGGCGCTGCGGCTGAAAGGCGAGACCGCCGACGAGATCGCGGGCTGCGCCGAGGCGATGCGCGAGCACGTCCTCCCGGTGCATCCGCGCCGCGACGACCTCGTCGACACCGCCGGCACCGGCGGCGACGGCGCCGGCACGATCAACATCTCGACTGCGGCCGCGATCGTCGCCGCGGCGGCCGGAGCAGGCGTCGCGAAGCACGGCAACCGCGCCGTCTCGTCGGCGTCCGGCTCGGCAGACGTGCTCGAGGCGCTCGGCTTCCGACTCGAGCAGCCGCCCGAGCGGATCGCGCAGTCGATCGACGAGCTGGGCTTCGGCTTCATGTTCGCGCCCTCGCACCATCCCGCGATGCGACACGCCGCGCCCGTCCGGCGTGAGCTCGCGGCGCGTACCGTGTTCAACGTGCTCGGCCCGCTCACGAACCCCGCCGGGGCGCGCGCCCAGGTGATCGGCGTCTATTCGAAGCCGCTCGTGCGCACGATTGCGGACGTGCTGGCGCAGCTGGGCGCCCGCCGCGCATTCGTCGTCCACGGCGCCCACGGGATCGACGAGCTCTCCCCCGCCGGGCTGAACGACGTCTGCGAGGTGGTCGACGGCGACGTCCGAGCCCGCGTGATCGATCCCCTCGACCTCGGCGTCGAACGCTGCGACCCGGACGAGCTGCGCGGCGGCTCCGCGGCGGAGAACGCCCGGGCGATTCGCGACGTCTTCGCGGGCGCGACCGGCGGGCGCCGCGACGCGATCCTGCTCAACGCCGCCGGCGCGATCGCCGCAGCAGGTCACGCGGCCGACCTCCGCGACGGGCTCGAGCTCGCGCGGACCGCCGTCGACTCCGGTGCCGCAGCCGCCCGGCTCGACGAGCTGACGAGGTTCACGAATGCGGTTTAGCGACGCCCTCGCCGGTCCCGGTCTCGGGGCGATCGCCGAGATCAAGCGGCGTTCCCCTTCGCTCGGCGACATCCGCCCGGACGCCGACCCGGCCCGGATCGCCCGCGAGTACGCCCTCGCCGGCGCCGCCGCCGTTTCCGTCCTCGTCGACGAGCGCTTCGGGGGCACCTGGGAAGACCTCCGCGCAGCGCGCGCGAGCTCGGCCGTTCCGCTGCTCGCCAAGGGCTTCTTCTCGACCGAGGAGCACCTAAGGACCGCGAAGGAGGCCGGCGCCGACGCCGTGCTGCTGCTGCTGCGCGACCTCGACGACGCACAGGTCCGCAACCTGATCGAGCTCGCCGGCGACCTCGGTCTGGACACGCTCGTCGAAGCGCACGACGCTGCCGAGCTCGAGCGTGCAGTTGTCCTCGGAGCGCCGGTGATCGGCGTCAACGCGCGCGACCTCGCGACCTTCGAGATCGACCGCGCCGCTCAGCTGGCTCTCGTCGCGCGGATCCCCGCCGACAGGATCGCGATCGCCGAGAGCGGCATCCGTACTCGCGCCCAGGGCGCCGCGGCGGAGCTCGCCGGCGCCGACGCGATCCTCGTCGGCTCGACGCTGATGCAGGCGCCCGATCCCGCCGCGAAGCTGCGCGAGCTGCTCCGGCGCCCCCTCGTCAAGGTCTGCGGACTGACGCGCGAGGAGGACGTCGTCGTCGCTGCAGAGGCGGGCGCCGATCTCGCCGGGTTCATCCTCGCGCCGGAGAGCCCCCGGGCGGCGACGGACGTGCTCTCCGTCCCCGACGAGCTGCTTGCGGTCGCCGTCTGGGTCGGAGAAGCGGGTACGAGCGCGGCGCCCCTCGATCAGGTGCACGAGCGGGAGGAGGGCCGAGTGCGGGGCCGGAACGGCGTCCTCCTACGCGAGGGAGAGCAGGTCGCACGGCTCCTCGACCTGCCCTGGGAGCAGGAGGACTCCGAGCACTGGAATCGAGCCGCCGCCGAGCAAGGACGGATCGTTCTGGCGGGGAAGCTGGCGGCGGACAACGTCTCCGAGGCGATCCAGCGCGTCCGCCCGTGGGCCGTCGACGCAGCCTCGCGGCTCGAGTCTTCGCCCGGGATCAAGGATCCCGCAAAGGTGCGCGCGTACGTCGAGGCGGCCCAGTCGTGACGGAGACCTACGGTGCGTACGGCGGCCGCTATGTCCCCGAGACGCTGATCCCGGCCCTCGACGAGCTCACGGCCGCGTGGGAGGACGCCCTCGCGGACGGGCGCTTCCGCGCCGAGCTGGACGGCTTGGCGACGACCTACGCCGGCCGGCCGACGCCGCTCACCCGCGCCGAGCGCTTCGCGCCCGCGAAACGCCTCTACCTGAAGCGCGAGGACCTGCTGCACACGGGCGCGCACAAGCTGAACAACGCCCTGGGTCAGGCCGTCCTCGCCCGGCGGCTCGGCAAGCGGCGGATCGTCGCCGAGACCGGCGCCGGCCAGCACGGCGTCGCGACCGCGACCGTCTGCGCCCGCTTCGGGCTCGAGTGCATCGTCTACATGGGCTCCGAGGACATGCGGCGGCAGAAGCCCAACGTCGAGCGGATGGGCCTGCTCGGCGCCGAGGTGCGTCCGGTCGAGTTCGGGACGAAGACGCTGAAGGAGGCGACGAGCGAGGCGATCCGCGACTGGATCACGAACGTCGAGACGACGCACTACCTGATCGGCTCCTGCGTCGGGCCGGCGCCGTACCCGGCGATCGTCCGCGAGCTGCAGGCGGTGATCGGCCGCGAGTCGCGCGCACAGATCCTCGAGGTGGAGGGCCGGCTGCCGGACGCCGTGATCGCCTGCGTCGGGGGCGGCTCGAACGCGATCGGGATGTTCGCCGGCTTCCTCGACGATGCCGACGTCGAGATCGTCGGCGTCGAGGCGGCCGGCGCGGCGAGCCTCGGCACCGGGCGCGCGGGCGTGCTCCACGGGTCGCGCTCCTCCGTGCTCGCCGACGAGGACGGCCAGATCGCGGACGCGCACTCAATCTCGGCGGGGCTGGACTATCCCGGCGTCGGCCCCGAGCACGCGCACCTGCGCGACACCGGCCGCGCCCGCTACGTCGGCACGACCGACGAGGAGGCGCTCGAGGCATTCCGCCGCCTGACGCGGACGGAGGGGATCATCCCGGCGCTCGAGCCCGCGCACGCGCTCGCGCGGGTGGAGGATCTCGACGCCGAGCTCGTCCTCGTCTGCCTCTCCGGGCGCGGGGACAAGGATCTCGCCGAAGTGCTCGCGCGCAACGGATGAGCAAGGCACTCGCGATCTACCTGATGTCGGGGCCGGACACGCCCGATCTCGCCGAGGCGGCGGTCGAGGGCGGCGCGGACGTCGTCGAGCTCGGCTTCCCCTTCTCCGACCCGCTCGCGGACGGCCCCGTGATCCGACGGGCCGCCGAGAAGGCGCTCGCGCAGGGGATGCGGACGAAGGCGTGCCTCGAATGCCTCGCCGCCGTCCGCGACCGTGTCGAGGTGCCGCTCGTGCCGATGACGTACTCCTCGCTCCTGGAGGCCTACGGCTGGGATCGGTTCGCCGAAGACGCCAGAGCGGCCGGCGCGTCGGGCTTGATCGTCGCCGACCTCCCTGCCGGCGACCGGCCGGGTCTCCGCCGGATCCAGCTCGTCGCACCGACCTCGACCGACGAGCGCCTCCGGCTCGCCGGCGCGGAGACCGACGGCTGGCTCTACCTCGTGACGGTGACGGGGACGACCGGCGCACGCTCGGGGCTCTCGTCGTCGCTCGCCGGGCTCGCGGAACGCGCGCGTGCGGCTGCGCCCGGGGTCGACCTCTACGCGGGCTTCGGGATCTCGACGCCCGCCGACGCCCGGGCCGCCGCAGAGCTCACCGACGGCGTCGTCGTCGGCTCCCGCGCGCTCGAGGCGGCCGACGACGGCCCGGGCGCGCTGCGCGACTACGTGCGGACGCTCCGGGACGCACTCGACGACATCGCGTAGGTCGCTGGGCTACCCCGAATCGGGGATCCCCACAACGCAGTCCGAGGGATCGGCACCACGCCGTTTCGGGCATTCAGCTGTCGTCGACTTTGGTCATGCTGACTGAGTCGTCGCACGTGCAGGAATGCACGTGTTCACCTCGCCGCAAGGGGGACAAGATGGGAAAGATTGAGCCGCAGGCTCCGTCCAAGCGTGTCCGAATCGTGCTCTGCTCGGCCGTGTTCGCGGTCGCTGCGATCGCGCCGGGCGCAGGCTTCGCCGCCGACTGGTCGTCGGGCGTCAAGTCGCCGAACGCCGACTGGTCGTCGGGTGTGAAGACGCCGAAGGCCGACTGGTCGTCCGGCGTCAAGAAGCCGAAGGCCGACTGGTCCTCCGGTAAGCGCGCGCCGAAGGCCGACTGGAGCTCGCGCTACAAGGCGAGCGCACTCCGCTAGCACGAACTCGAATGGGGGAGCTTGGCTCCCCGAATCGAAGTAGACGGCGGTACCTCGAATGGGGTACCGCCGCTGCCCTCCGCTGCCGATTGTCAGTAGGGGCCCGCGCGGCGCGGATAGCCCCGTTACCTTGACGAGGTGCGGCAGCAGATGAGCATTCATGGAGTTGCGGAGCAGGTGGGTTGGCAGTCCAGGCGGGTTCGCCGACTGCCGGCGTCTGCATCCGCGTATGCCGCCGCGATCGAGGCGCTCGCGGTCGTGGCTGCCGCCGCTGCTCTGAGTCGCGGCCTGCCCTCGCAGCATGAGTGGTGGATCTTCGCGATCCTGCTCCCCCTCGGAGCCGTGGCACCGATCTTCCGCGTCGCAGTCGGCCGCAACCACAGCCTGCATGCCGCCCCCGCGTTCGTGGTCGCCGGCGCGCTCGTGCTGCCGCCGGCGCTCCTCGTCCCTCTGGTGCTGGCGATCTTCGCGCCGCAGTGGATCCGCGACCGCTACGCGTGGTACATCGGCCTGTTCAACGTCGCCAACTACATGCTCAGCGCGCTCGCGGCGTGGTCTGCCGCCGAGCTGATCCGGGACGACACCGACTCGGGTTTCGCGCTTGCGGGCCTCGCCGCGGTCGTCACCTTCGTCGCCGTCAACCACATCCTGCTCGCGGTGATGCTGCGGCTCGGGCGCGGGCACAGCTTCCGGCAGAGCGGTCTCTTCTCGGCAAGCGGTCTCGGGATCGAGCTCGTCCTCGCCGGCCTCGGGATCGCCGTCGGCACGTTCGCCGTCCTCAACCCCTGGCTGCTGCCGGTCTTGATCGCTCCGCTCTGGCTCGCGCACCGCTCCCTGTCGACCGTGGCGCTGCTGCGGGAGAGCGAGGAGCGCTTCCGGACGATGTTCGCGGCGGCTCCCACCGCGATCATGCTCTTCGACCGGAGCGGACGAATCATCTCGGCGAACCGCTCGGCCGAATCCATGTTCGGCTACACCGAACAGGAGATGCTGGGCAGGCTCGCGAGGACGTTCAGGCACCCCGACGACGTCGCCGCCGGCGACACCGCCTTCGCTGAGCTCCTGCGCGGCGAACGCGATTCCTATCGTCGCGAGGCGGTCTTCGTCACCAAGGACGGCAGCACGGTCGTCGCCCACCTGGCGACGGCGCTCGTCCGGGACGCGGACGGGAAGCCCGGATATCTGATCGGCATGGCCGAGGACGTGACCGAGCAGCGCCAGCTCGAGGAGCAGCTGCGCCAGAGCCAGAAGCTCGAAGCGATCGGACGGCTCGCCGGCGGCGTCGCCCACGACTTCAACAACATGCTGACCGCGATCGGCGGCTACACCGCCCTGGCGCTCGAGCACGCTGCCGGCGGCACCGCCCTGCACGGCGACCTCGAGGAGATTCGCAAGGCCACCGACCGCGCCGCCCTGCTCACGCGTCAGCTGCTCGCTTTCAGCCGCAAGCAGGTGCTACTGCCGGAGCTGCTGAACCTGAACGGTGTCGTGCTCGAGCTCGAGACGATGCTGCGGCCCCTGATCGGCGAGGACATCGTCCTGACGACGCAGCTCGATCCCGCACTGGGCCCGATCGAGGCCGACCCCGGCCAGCTCCATCAGGTCGTGATGAACCTCGTCGTCAACGCACGCGACGCGATGCCGAACGGCGGCCGCGTCTCGATCGTGACGGCGAACTCCGACGTGGGCGAGAACGACGACGCGATCGAGCCCGGGCGCTACGTGACGCTGACCGTCCGCGACACGGGTGACGGGATCGACGAGGTGACGCTCCGGCAGATCTTCGAGCCGTTCTTCACCACCAAGGACGCCGGCAAGGGCACGGGCCTCGGACTCGCCACCGTCTACGGGATCGTCAAGCAGAGCGGCGGGTACGTCGCGGTCGAGAGCGAGCTCGGCGTCGGCTCCGCCTTCACGATCTACCTGCGTCGGGCAGACGGCGTCGTCCAGCAGCCGGTCGCGGAACCCGTCCCTGTCCCCGTCCCGGTCCTCGTCGCGCCGGCGGCGGGAACGACGAGGGTGCTCGTGGTCGAGGACGAGGACGTGATCCGAGGCCTCGTCGACCAGGTCCTGCGTGGCGAGGGGTACGAGGTGCTCCTGGCGGCCGACGGCGACGAGGCGATCGAGCTGGCCGGCAGGAACCGCATCGACGTCCTCCTCACCGACCTGACGATGCCGGGAATCGGCGGCCACGAGCTCGCCGACCGCCTCCGCGCCGGCGCACCGGAGCTGAAGGTGATGTTCATGTCGGGCTTCGCCGAGGGCGGCGACTTCTCGGCGAGCTCGCTGCCACCCGCGACGGCGTTCCTGGAGAAGCCGTTCACGTTCACGATGCTGAGCGAGCGGATGCGCGAGCTGATCTCCTGTCTAGTTTACTGTAACTAAACATTCGTTTCACTAGCATTAGCTCGGCGAACTGATCAGCACCGGAGCGGGGGCTGGCTCGCTGGCCCCCGCCCCCGCTCCGCGCTACGGTTCCGTCATGACCGAGACGCTGCGCGGGCAACTGCTGGTCGCGGCACCGATCCTCAGCGACCCGAACTTCAGCCGCACGGTCGTGCTCGTCGCCGAGCACGGTGAGGACGGCGCGATGGGCCTCGTCCTCAACCGGCCGACCGAGACATCCGTCGGCGACGCGGTTCCGGAGCTGTCGACGATCGCGGGCGAAGGCGAGCCGCTCTACGTCGGCGGACCGGTGTCGACGAGCTCGGTGCTGGCGGTCGCGGAGCTCGACGATCCGGACGATGCCTCCGACCTGCTTTTCGGCGCGGTCGGGTTCGTCCAGGAAGCGGACGTCGCCGTGCTGCGCGGCCGAGTCTTCGTCGGCTACGCGGGCTGGAGCGCCGGCCAGCTCGAGAGCGAGCTCGAGGAGGAGTCGTGGCTCGTCCTCCCCGCCGAGCCGGACGATCTCTTCAGCGACGACCCCGACGGGCTCTGGAGCGCCGTGCTCCGCCGCCAGGGCGGCCCGTACGCCCTGCTCTCGCTGATGCCGCCCGATCCGTCTTTGAATTGACGCCTTGATCCGTCCTTGACCGCGGCGTGATTCACTGCCCGTGGGCAACCGAATGGAAGGAGGCCCATGGAAGAGGCACGGAAGACACGTCGTTACCCGGTCGTCGTCGCGCTCGCGGGAGTGATCCTGCTCGCGGCGATCTGGGCCACGATGGCGGTTGCGGGAGGCTCGTCTCCGGCTGCGAAGCCGGCGGCCAAGGCTCCTGCGGCCAAGACCCAGGTCTCGAAAGTGCAGCGCGGGTTCGCCGGCAAATCCGGCGATCACGACTGCCCGAACAGGGACCAGGGAGCGTCGAACGACCTCTGACCGGCGGGGCCCGGCTCCGGCCGGGCTCCGTTCTGCTCAGCCCGGCAGCGTGGCGGTGGCGGACGCGACCGGCCCACGCAGGCGGCCGTCCGACGGCGTCACCTCGCAAGCCAGTGTCTCCCCCGCCCGCGCAGCGTTGTTCGGGATCGCGTCGGAGAGCGCTGCGCTCGTCACCTGGCGGAGCACCCGGCCTCCTGAAATCCAGCGGTAGTGGTAGCGCACGAGCTCGAAGTCGGGATCCTCGGTCACGAGCGAGGTCTCGACCCTGCAGAGGACCACGTCGCCGGCCCGCGGCGCCGCGGGCTCGAGCGACGCCGTCACCGCGTTGGGCGGCCGGTTCACGACAGCCTTCTGCGTCGCAACGACCTGGAACCGCGCCTCCGCGGCGACCTCGCCGCCCAGTTCGTAAGCAAGCGTCCACGGGCCGAGCTGGGAGAGGCTCAACCTCAACCGGCGCTTCGCCCAGCCGGCGCGCGCCCCGGTCGCGGAGAGCGCTCCGGCGTAGGCAACGCTGCCGTCCGGCCGCCGGATCGAGAGCCTCCCCACGCCCCCTGCGGCGACGTTCCGCACCTCGACGCGAACGTTGACGAAGCGCACGCCCCGCACGAACGCGCCCGTGCGGACTGCCTCGTCGTAGGGAAGGTCGGCCTTCCCGGTGAACGCCTTCGTGCTCAGGGCGACGTCGGCGACCCACGCCTCCTCCTGCATTGCAGGCTGCTGCGCCCAGCCGCTCGTCGTGCCGCAGGGGCCTCCGAAGGGCTCGTACGGCGCAAAGCTCTGCCGGACGGTGAAGTGAAGGTGCGGCCAGCTCGAGTTGCCGCTCGAGGCGGTCAGCCCGATCTGCGTCCCCGCCGGCACCCACTGTCCCCTTTTGACCTTGATGCTCGCGCCGGCGAGGTGGCCGTAGACCGACTGCTGGTCGCCGCCATGGTCGAGGATGACGTGGTTGTCGAAGTTCGAGACGGTCGGGCCCCAGTTGAGATCACCGCCGACGCCCTGCTGGACGCTGAGCACGCGCCCGTCGAGTGCGGCAAAGACGGGCACGCCGATCTTGACCTCGCGGAAGCTCCGGATCATCGAGTCGATCCCGGTATGGCCGTTGTAGCTGTGCGCGCCGCAGGCGAAGTCGCGCACGCCCGGGCCGTCGTCGAGGTCGACGAAGTTGGTCACGTAGAGGTCCTGCCCGATGATCCCGGCCTGCGGATAGAAGGACAGGAGCCGCGCCGGCGGCTCGGCGGCCACGGGAGCGGCACCGCCGAGAACGAGCAGACATGCGAGCGCTGTAATGGTCGTTTTCATCCTAGACCGTTACCATAGACGAGGCGATGAACCCCGGTCAAGGCATGGACGACTTCGACGCGGCTCTGCTCGCGTTCCTGAACGGGGACGGTGAGGGGCCGGCGCTGCTGCGGCGGCTTGCGGCCACGGTCGCCACCGGCCGGATGCTCGACCAGGCGGAGCTCGCCGAGCTGAACGAGCTGCTCGCCCGCACTCCGGTGACGGCTCGGCTCGTCGACGGCGGCGAGGGCCGGTACGCGCTCGACCTGCGCGCCGTCGTCCACGACCCCGATCGCGAGCTTGCCGGATCGTTCGCGTCGGTCCTGCGGCGTGCGCCCGACCGGCTGAAGCGCTGCGAGGAGTGCCGGCGGTTCTTCCTCGACGCGACCCGGAGCCGCACGCAGCGCTGGTGCACGCCGCAGTGCGGCGACCGGGCCCGTGTCCGGGCGCACCGGGCCCGCGCTTCGCAATGATGTCGGTGTGTTCGACCACGTCACCATCCGCGTCTCGAGCCGCGAGGCATCGGAGCGGTTCTACGGGACCGTGCTGCGGACGCTCGGGATCGAGCCTTCGCACAGCGGGCAGACCTACGCCGAGTGGGACGACTTCTCGCTCGCGGAGGCCGACGCCGAGAGCCCGGTGACGCGGCGGCTGCACGTCGGCTTCGCCGCCCCGACGCGTGAGCACGTGGACGAGTTCTGGCGCGTCGGCACCGCGGCGGGCTACGAGAGCGACGGCGAGCCAGGGCTGCGCCCGCAGTACAGCGACGACTACTACGGCTCCTTCCTGCGCGACCCGGACGGGAACAGCATCGAGGCGGTTCACCATGGCTCGCTTCGCGGCGGCAATGTCGATCACCTCTGGATCCGGGTCTCCGACGTGGCCGCTGCCACACGCTTCTACGAGACCGTCGGGCCGGCCGCCGGCTTCCGCGTCGGCAGCGAGCACGGCGACCGGACGCTGTTCGCCTGCGTCAGCGGCTCCTTCTCGGTCGTCGCGGGCGCGGAGCCCTCGGAAAACGTGCATCTCGCGTTCGCCGCAGCCGACGACGAGACCGTGGAGCGTTTCCACGCCGACGCGACCGCGGCCGGCTACCGGGACAACGGAGCCCCGGGCGAGCGGGCGATCTATCACGAGGGGTACTACGCAGCGTTCGTGCTCGACCCGGACGGCAACAACGTCGAGGTGGTGAATCACAACCGATGAGGCCGAGACTCTCCCACGAGGGTGCCAAGCGCCGCGCCGAGCGCGAGCGGCAGCTCGGTCTCGACCCCGAAGACGAGGCCACGCGCTGGCTGGACGAGAAAGATCCGCCGCCTCCGCCGCCGCCCTCGAAGTCGCGGCTCAAGTCGAAGGAGCTGCACCGCTGGCGCCAGAAGCAGCAGCGCGGCGGCTGATCTCCTCGCGGACGAGCGGCGCAACCTGCTTCCCGAACAGCTCGATCGCTCTCAGCGTCTTGTCGTGCGGGAGGGAGCCGACCGTGAACTGGATCAGAAAGCGGTCGTGGCCGAAGAGGTCGTGCTGGTAGAGGATCTTCGCCGCCACTTCGTCGGGGCTGCCGACGACCGTCGCGCCCCGGAGCGTCCGCCCCGCGTCGTAGTCCTGCCGCTCGAGCGGTCGCCAGCCGCGCTCGGCGCCGATCCGGTCCATCATCGTCTTCAGCGGGATGAAGTAGTCCTCGGCCGCCTGCTCCGATGTCTCCGCGATGAAACCGTGGGAGTTGATGCTCAGGCGCGGCTGCTCGTGCCCTTGCTCCGCCGCCGCCCGGCGGTGGACCTCCGCGAAGGGAACGAACCGCTCGGGCAGCCCGCCGATGATCGCAAGCGCCATCGGCAGTCCGAGCGCTCCCGCCCGGTAGGCGGACTCCGGCGAGCCGCCGACGGCGATCCACAGCGGCAGCGGATCCTGGACCGGCCGCGGGTAGACGCCGAGCACGTTCTCCCGGAGCCGCAGCAGGCGCGCGAGCTTCTCCTCGAAGAGCCGGTCGTAGTCGGCGAGGTCGTAGCCGAAGAGCGGAAAGGACTCGATGAAGGAGCCGCGGCCGGCCATGATCTCGGCGCGGCCGCCGGAGAGCAGATCGACGGTCGCGAACTGCTGGAAGACGCGGATCGGATCGTCCGAGCTGAGCACGGTGACCGCGCTCGTCAGCCGGATCCGTTGCGTCCGGACCGCCGCCGCGGCGAGCACGATCGCCGGTGCCGAGACGGCGAAGTCCGGCCGGTGGTGCTCGCCGACGCCGAAAACGTCGAGCCCCACCTCGTCGGCGAGCTCGATCTCCTCGATCAGGTTCCGCAGCCGCTGTTCCGGCTCGATTCCGGACGTCAGCTCGGCGAACGTGTAGACGCCAAGCTCCACCTCCTACACGATCAGCTTTCGCGTCATCGCCCGGATCGCGATCCGCCACATCAGGACGCCGAAGAGGGCGAGGGCACCGACGCGGGCGAAGTCGGCCCACTCCCAGCCGAACGCCGCGTGGCGCACGAGCTCGACGCAGTGGTGGAGCGGGTTGACGTTCGCGAGCACCCGCGCCCACTCGGGCAGCTCGTCGATCGGGAAGAACGTCCCCGCCACGAGGAACAGCGGCGTCAGCACCGCGCTGACGATGTAGCTGAAGTTGTCGATCGACTTGGCGAAGCCGGCGACCATGATCCCGAAGCACGCCCAGCCGAAGCCCGCGAGCCAGGCGATCAGCGGCACCGCCAGCATTCCCCACGCCGGGTCGAGCCCGAAGGCGATCGCCACGAGCAAGGGGACGTTGCCGTAGACGCCGGCGCGGGTCGCGATCCAGAGCGCCTCCGCCGTCACGAGCTCCTCGGTGTCGACGGGCGCAGCGAGAATCGCGTCGTACGTGCGCTGGAACTGGTACTTGACAAAGGTGCCGAACATGGCCGGGAAGGCGCTCGAGAAGAGCACCGCGGTCGCAACGATTCCCGTGCCGATGAACTCGATGTAGTCGTAGCCCCCGACCCGGCTGACGAGCGAGCCGAAGCCGAAGCCGAACGCGAGCAGGTAGATCGTCGGGTCGACGGTCGAGGAGAAGGTCGCAGCGCGCCAGAAGGAGGAAAAGTTGACGACCTCGCGGACGAGCACGCCCGTGATCGCCGGGCGCTCGAGCCGGCCGAGGCGCCGCGTGCGGTCTGCGTTGCTCACGCGATCTCCTCGCCGGTCAGAAGCACGAACACGTCTTCGAGGTTGGCCGGCCGCCGCTCGCCCTCGATCCCGATCGCGTTGCCGTTCTCGACGCCGAGGATCGAGACGCTCGTGCCGGTGCGGCGCGTGCGCAGACCCTTGGCGCCGGCCACGGCTTCGACCTCGGCCAGCCGCGCCGGCGGGCCGTAGACCTCGAGCACCTCGGAGCCGGCGTGCTCGGTCACGAGCGCGGCCGGCGCACCGCCGGCGACCGCCTTGCCGTGGGACATGATCAGAACCGTGTCGGCGAGCCGCTGCGCCTCCTCGATGTAGTGCGTCGACATCAGGATCGTCGTCCCCTCGGTTCGGAGCGCGTCGATCAGCGCCCAGAGCTCCTGGCGTACCTGCGGATCGAGACCGACGGTCGGCTCGTCGAGCAGCACGAGCCTGGGACGATGGACGAGGGCCCGCGCGATCAGCAGTCGCCGTCGCATCCCACCCGAGAGCTCATCCACCCGTGAGCCGCGCCGGTCGACGAGCTTCGCCAGCTCGAGCGCCCGCTGGATCGCGCCCTTCCGCTCGGCACGGCCGATCCGGTAGAGGTGCGCGAAGACGAGCAGGTTCTGCTCGACCGTGAGCGTGACGTCGAGGTTGTCGAGCTGCGGCGTCACGCCGAGCTGCGCGCGTGCTTGCTTCGACTCGTCCGGCAGCTTGAAGCCGAGCAGCTCGAGCTCGCCCTCGTCGGCGATCGCCTGCGCGGTCAAGAGGCGCATCGTCGTCGACTTGCCGGCCCCGTTCGGGCCAAGCAGGCCGACGCACGTGCCCTCCGGCACGTCGAGATCGAGCCCGTCGACGGCGGTGATCTCGCCGTAGCGCTTGACGACGCCGCGCAGCTTGATCGCGAGCTCGGTCACTCCTGCGAGAGCACCGAGAGGACGTTCCCTGCGGGATCCTTGAACCAGGCGATCGTCGGGCCCTCGCCGTCGCTGCGGGCGATCCCCTTGTCGTCCTGGCCGAAGCCGTGGTAGCGCTCGAAGCGGACGCCCGCCTCGGTCAGCGCGTCGACGGCCGCGTCGACGTCGTCGACCGGGAAGTTCAGGACCGTGAACGACGCCGGCTCGTGATCGTCCTTCGGATAGATGAATACGGTGCCGCCGCCGGCGAGGTGGAGCCCGAGCCCGCCCATCTCGTCGGTCACGTCGAGCCCGAGCGTGTCGGCGTAGAACTGCTTCGCCTTCGCGATGTCGTCGGCCGAGAAGGTCGAGAACGCCTTGCTCTCCTTCAGCATCAGCCCACCTCCGTTGCGGTCTCGCCCAGTGCGTGCGGATCCATCGCCGGCGCCGGCCCGCCTCGCAGGAACACCGCGGCAACCGCGCCCGCCGCGATCGCGAAGACGGTGCCGATCAGGAACGCCGCCTGATAGCCGTCGACGAGCGCGGCCGCGGAGGTGTCGTCCCCCGTCCGGGCCGCCGCGACGCTCGCGAGCACCGCCAGCCCGAGCGCGCCGCCCAGCATGAACGCCGTGTTGACGACGCCCGAGGCGAGACCGGCCTCCTCCGGCTTCACGTCGCTCATCGCCGCCAGCAGCAGCGGGTTCATCGCCATCCCGATCCCGACGCCGAGGATCAGCATGCTCGGGAGCACGTCGACGAGGAAGTTGCCGTCGACCGGCGCCCGGGCGAAGAGCGCGAGCCCGAGCGCGACCAGCGCCATCCCGCCGACGAGCGGCGGCTTGATCCCGAAGCGCATGACGAGCTTCGCCGAGAGTCCGAGCGACATCGCCCCCATCAGCAGGTTCGCCGGCAGGAACGCGAGCCCGACCTCGAGCGGGCTGTAGCCGAGCACGAGCTGGAGGTAGAGCGCCGAGAGGAAGAACATCGCGAACATCGCGGCCGACCAGAGGACGCCGACGACGTTCGAGGCTGCGACGCTGCGGAGGCGGAAGAGCCCGAGCGGCATCAGCGGCGCCTTCACCCGCCCCTCGAGCAGGAGGAAGAGCGCCAGCCCGGCAGCCGCGACGCCGAGTAGGCCGAGCGTCCGCGCCGACGTCCAGCCCTGCTCGTTCCCGTTCACGATCGCGTAGACCGCGAGCATCAGCGACGCCGTCACGGTGATCGCGCCGGCGACGTCGAGGCTCGTCCGGGCGCGCTCGCCGCTGTCCGCGGGGAGCAGCAGCAGGCAGAAGGCGATCACCGCCGCGCCGACGGGCAGGTTGACGAGGAAGATCCAGTGCCAGTTGAGGAGGTCGGTGAGGACGCCGCCCGCGAGGACGCCGATCGAGCCGCCGCCGGCGGCGACGAAGCCGATCACGCCCATCGCCTTCGCCCGCTCGGCCGGCTCGGTGAAGAGCGTCATGATCAGCGAGAGTGCCACGGCGGCGACGACCGCGCCGCCGATTCCCTGGATCGCGCGCGCACCGACGAGCAGCTCCTGCGAGGTCGCTAGCCCGCACGCGAGGGAGGCGACCGTGAAGAGCCCGACGCCTGCCAGGAACATGCGCCGGTGCCCGAGCAGGTCGCCGAGACGGCCGGCGAGCAGCATGAAGCCGCCGAACGTGAGCGTGTAGGCGTTGATCACCCACGCAAGCGACGCCTCGGAGAAACCCAGGTCGTCCCGGATCGACGGCAGCGCGACGTTGACGATCGAGATGTCGAGCACGATCAGCAGGTCGCCCAGGCAGAGGACGTAGAGCGCTAGCCATTTCTTGCGGACGTCGGCGATGGTCATCGGTTCCTCCTCACGATTGCGTTCTACCTGTTCGACCCGCGGCCACCGCGAAACTCATCGGTCTCGTTGCAGCGATGAGTTTTGGCGGCCGGCTCTGTCCAAGTTCTCGTGAACTTCGCGATTTGGGGCCCGATCGCCCGGGACGACCTGCCCGGGCTCTGCGAACGCGTCTGCGCGCTCCTGCGCGACAGCGGCGACGAGATCGCCCGCTGCGACGTCCGAGGCGTCGACGCCGACTGTGTGACGGTGGATGCGCTCGCGCGGCTCCAGCTCGCTGCGCGCCGCACCGGTTGCACAGTGAGGCTGCAGAACGCGTCGAGCGAGCTGCTCGAGCTCGTCGACTTCATGGGCCTGCGCGACGTGCTCGTGGATTGAGCGCTACGCGTCGAGCCGAGGCGGCAGGCCGAACTGCGGGAAGATCGTCTCGGTCTCGAGGAAGAAGGTGAACTCGACGATGCGGCCGTCCTCGACCTCGAGCACCTGGAGCGCCCACGGGTCGTAGCCCGACCCCGACTCGCTCGGCTTGTACTGCCCGAACGCGGGCGAGCCGTTCGCGGACACGGTCGGGATCACACGGGAGCCCTTGCAGCCGATCCCGGGGCCGAACCACCAGCTGAAGACGTCGTCACGACCGGCGAGCCACATGTCGAACGGCGGCATCGACTGGGTCGCGTCCTCGTGGATCAGCGATGTCAGCGCGTCCATGTCGTAGCGCTCGAACGCGTCGACGTAGCGAGCGAGGAGCTCGGCATCGACGTCCGTCGGCGACGTGGACGGCGGCTCGGTTGTCTCGAGCGTCGCCCGCGCGCGCTGAAGCGCGCTGTTCACTGACGCGACGCTCGTCTCCAGCAGCTCGGCGACCTCGCTCGCCTGCCAGCGCAGCACCTCGCAGAGGATCAGGACGGCGCGCTGCTTCGGCGGCAGGTGCTGCAGCGCCGCCACGAACGCGAGCCGAATCGTCTCACGCGACTCGACCTCGACCGCGGGATCGGGGATCGGCTGGATCCACGTCACCTCGGGCAGGACGTTCAGGTTGGACGCGAGCGGCTCCTGCGCAGGCCCGAGATCCATCGGCCGCGCCCGGCGCTCGCGCCCGCTGAGCATGTCGAGGCAGACGTTCGTCGCGATCCGGTACAGCCACGAGCGCAGCGCCGCCCGGCCCTCGAAGCGTTCGTAGCCGCGCCAGGCGCGGATGAACGTCTCCTGCACCGCGTCCTCCGCCTCGAACGACGAGGCGAGCATCCGATAGCAGTAGGCGGTCAGCTCCTTCCGGTGCGGCTCGAGCCGCTGCTCGAGCGGCCCGGAAGCGGCCGCGGACGTCAACTCCTGCATGCACGTCATCGTACGTTGGACGGGGTGGGGCGGCCAAACTCATCGCCGCCCGCCTCACTCATCTCAACCAGTCCGTCGCCGTGTGCGGATCCCTCCGCCGGTACGAATTGGGCGCTTTCTCCCGCATGCAGCCATTTCGCGGCCCATCGAGTAGAATGGCGCGGCTGGGCGCGAAGGCGGGCGCCAGGGAGACCCCCCGCCTCCTACAACGGATGCCGCGTCTGTCGATGCGGAAGGAGGCAGGATGGGAGTCAAGGAAGAGAAGGTCGAGCTGGACGGGGAGATCCTGGAGGCGTTCGGCGGTGGCATGTTCAAGATTGCCTTCGCCAACGGCCACGAGGCGATCGGCTACACCTCGGGCAAGATGCGTCGCTACCGGATCCGGATGGCCCCGGGCGACAAGGTCAAGGTCGAGCTGTCGCCCTACGACCCCACCCGTGGCCGCATCGTCTACCGGGAGCGCTGAGCCGTGCTCGGCAAGATGCGCTGGTTCAACGAGACGCGCGGCGACGGCATGATCGAGTGCGAGGACGGCGAGCCCTATCAGGTACTCGCCGCCGACTTCGTCACCGCGCCGCCCGTGGGCCGGTGCGCCGGCGTCGAGGTCACCTTTCGCGCCGCCGAGCCGGGTCACGCCGTCGAGGTGGCGCTGAGCGAGGACGACATCCCGCGGCGCGCGCGGCTCCGCTCGCACCGCGTCATGCGCGGTCCCTCCTGAGGCGGATGCGCGTCAACGACGACAACGAGGTGCGGCTGATGTTCCACCGCGCTCTCGCCGGGGAGCCCGTCGTGCTCGACGTCCGGCTCGAAAAGCTGGTCGGCGAGATCCTCTTGCTCGCAGAGAAGGTCAAGCTGGAGCAGCCCGAGAAATACGCGGCGGTGAAGGTCTGGGAGACCGCCCCCGGCCAAATCTGCTTCCTGCTCGAAGACGCCGCGTAGGTCTCTCACTTTGCGTACCGCGATCGTCTCCACCTACCCACCACGCGCCTGCGGGATCGGCACGTTCGCGGCCGACGTGCGCGCGGCGCTGCTCGGCGTCAGCGGGATCGACCGCGTCGAGAAGGTCGTCGTCGTCAACGACCCGACGCGGCCACAGCGACCAGGGCTCGTGGCCACGATCGGGCAGGCGGTTCGCGGTGACTACGTCCGCGCGGCGCGGATCCTCGGCCGACTCGACGTCGACGTCGTCCTGCTCCAGCACGAGTACGGGATCTTCGGCGGCAAGAACGGCAAGTACATCCTCTCGCTGGCGGAGGAGCTCTCACAGCCTCTCGTCGTCACCCTCCACACCGTCCTGTCGGAGCCGACGGCTCATCAGGCCGAGGTGTTGACCGCGCTCTGCCTCCAGGCCGAGCTCGTGATCGTGATGACCGAGACCGCGAAGCGGCTGCTCGTCGCGAACGAGACATGCCCGGCCGAAAAGGTTCGGATCGTGCCGCACGGCGCGCCGACCGTGCTCGCCCGCCGGGCCGCCGCCTACGCTGCGGTTGAAGCGAAGAATGGCAGCACCAGGAAGCGCTTCGTCCTCTCGACCTTCGGGCTGATCTCGGCCGGGAAGGGAATCGAGACGGTGATCGCGGCACTGCCGGCGATCGTCGAGCGCCATCCCGAAGTGATCTACGTGATCGCGGGGCGGACGCACCCCGACGTTGCCCACCGCGAGGGTGAGCGCTACCGGCTCCGGCTGGAAGAGGCAGTGCTCGATCTCGGCCTCGAGGATCACGTCGAGTTCGACGACCGCTTTCTGGCGATCGAGGAGGTCGCCGACCTGCTTGCTGCGACGGATGTGTTCGTCACGCCCTACAAGGGCCGCGAGCAGATCGCTTCGGGCGCCCTCACGTTCGGAATCGCAGCCGGCTGCGGCGTCGTCTCGACGCCGTACTGGTACGCGCAGGATCTGCTCGGATCGGGCGCCGGGGAGATCGTCCCGTTCGACGACGCCCCGGCGATCGCCGCGGCCGTCTGCCGCTACATCGAAGAGCCCGAGCGTCTGGCCGCCGCCCGAGCCGAGGCGCGCCGCATCGGCGCGCAGCTCGCGTGGCCGTCGGTCGCGGAGGCGACGGCTCTCGTCCTGGCCGACGCGGTCAAGCTCGCGCCGCGCCGCCGGCGGCCGATCTCCCGGCTCGACCCACAGCTCGTGAGCATGCGCACCGGCCACCTGCGAACGCTCGTGGACGACGTGGGGATCATCCAGCACGCGAACGGCGTGATCCCGAACCGGGAAAGCGGCTATTGCGTCGACGACGTGGCGCGGCTGGCGGTCGTGGCCCTCGAGCTCGCCCGCCGCGGCGACGAGCAGATGTGGACGTCGATCGTCTACCGCTCACTCGCATTCCTGCAGGACGCCACCGATCCGGAGCGCGGGATGCGGAACTTCATGAGCTACGACCGGCGCTGGCTCGACGAGCCGCACGTCGGCGACCACGTCGGCCGCTCGGTCTGGGCGCTGGGCGACATCCTCTCCACCGCGTGGGCGCCCGCGGTCGTCAACGCCACCGGGAGGCTGCTGGACGACATCGTCGGCACGCTCGGCGAGGAGGTCTCGATCCGGACCGGCGCGTATACCGTGCTCGGCCTCGCGCGACTCGACCGCGACCGCCTTCAGCCTGCAGCCCGGGCGCTGCTCGAGAAGCTCGTCGACCAGCTCGCCGCCGCGCACGACGAATACGCCACCGCGGACTGGCAGTGGTTCGAGGACGCGCTCACCTACGACAACGCCCGGCTGCCGCACGCTCTGATCGTCGGCGGCGTCGCACTCGGCCGCGAGGACGTGACCGAGACCGGCCTGGCCACGCTCCGGTGGCTCGGGAACGAATCGGGGCTCGCGGAGGGAACGCTCCGCCTGACCGGCCACCACGGTCGCCACCGCACCGAGCCGGCTCCTGGCGGAGGCGACGAGCAGCCGCTCGATGCCGACGCGTTCGTGGCAGCCGAGCTGTGCGCGTTCTCCGTCACCGGCGAGCCCGAGCACGCGCTGCGCGCGCAGCGGGCGTTCGACTGGTTCCTCGGCCGCAACCGCCTGCACCAGCCGCTGTACGACTTTGCGACGGGAGGCTGCAGCGACGGGCTCGGCGCGGAGACGACGAACGACAATCAAGGCGCCGAGTCGACTCTCGCCGTCCACCGAGCAGCGCTCCTGCTCGACGCGGCCGGGCTGCCGGCCGTCCTCCGCGACCGCACGCGGGAGACCGTCTCCGCTTGAAGCCGCGCGAGCTCTTTCAGCGCCACGCCGCCAATCCGATCCTGACGGCGGACGACTGGCCGTATCCGGTCAACTCCGCCTTCAATCCCGCTGCGGCGCAGCTCGGCGACACGACCGTGCTCCTCGCCCGCGTCGAAGGCCTGACCGGGATCTCGCACCTCTCCGTCGCGCGTTCGGCCAACGGCGTCGACGGCTGGACGGTCGATCCCGAGCCGCTGCTCGCGCCGGAGGAAGGAGTCGAGAGCGAGCAGTGGGGCTTCGAGGATGCCCGCGTCGTCTTCGTCCCCGAGCTCGAGC